>BPII01000018.1 GCA_026004035.1 Candidatus Sericytochromatia bacterium
GAAAAAGATTACTTTACAATAGCATTAGAAAACGATACAGTAGATCCTAAATTATTAAGAGCTGAATATAATGACACTGGAGTTGTTGATCAAATAACTTTGACTTTCAGTGAATCATTCGATGTTCATGGATATAGAGTTCCTGAAGTCTTACTATGGAGTTCTTATGAAGTTAAGAAAAATGGTACTGTATTTAGTACTTCACCTAATAAAATAGAATTAAGTACAGATGGAAAATCAGTTAGAATGGAATGGAATAATAGTAATACATTTGTTAAAGATGATGTAGTTAGTGTACAAGTTTTAACAGATAGATTGAAAGACCCAGCTGGAAGAAGCTTCTCAACATCTGACACTGGTAAAGTTGAAGGCGTTGACACATCTGATAATTTAAAAGTATTTAAAGTTATTAACTAATAAATACTTATTACATATTGATAATAAAAGGCTCTATCACTAGAGCTTTTTTGTTTTTTTTATATTTATGTCGTGCTTCCTTGGGTTTTAAACACTGTCTCTAATTTGAATTAATTGAGCTATAATACTTATTGCTATTTCTGTAATATTATTAGTCCCTATTGGTAAGCCCATAGGACAATAGAATTTATTTTTACATTCTTCAGGTAATCCTGCTTCTTCTATATCTTTTTTTAATATATTTGCTTTAGCTTTGCTTCCTATTACTCCTAAATAAGGAAATTCTCTAGTTTTTAGTATTTCTAAAAGTATAGGTTTATCAGTTGTATGTCCCATAGTAATTAATAATACAAAAGAATTTTCTTTTATTTCTTTTACATAAGAAGGCATGTCGTCTAAAAAAACTTTTTTTAGTTTATTTGAATTAGGTAATTTATTTAACCATTCTAATCTATTGTCTATGCAAGTAATTTTACAATCCATATTTACTAAAATAGAAATAATAGCATTTGATATATGACCAGCACCAAATATTACTATATTCCAATCATTATTATTAAATAGTTCAAAATATAGTTTTACACTACCTCCACAAGTCATTCCAATATCTTTATTCAAATTCCATTCTACGAATTCATTTTTTTTATTTGTTTTAAGTAATTCAATAGCTAAATCAATAGACTTTTTTTCAACTTTACCACCGCCAATCGTTCCAATAATAAGTCCATTTTCATTAACAAGCATTTTGCTACCTTGATCTTGTGGTGTGCTTCCTATTGATTTAACTAATGTTACACAACAAAATCTTTCGTTATTCTTTAAAAGTTCAAGTTGTTTTTCTAAAATATCATACATTAAACAAAAAATAAAAATTTAATTATAATATTTCAACATTTACATTTACTTGAGCTTTAATACTATTAGCTACAATACAATACTTATGTGCTTTTTCATGTATTTCTAATACCTTCTCTTTTGTAACATCTGTATTAAATTTCATTTTTACATTTAGATTTATTTTACTTGCAAACTTTATTTTATCACCTTCAAGAAATAATTCTGAATTATCTTCATAATATCTTAACCCTAATCTTGCCTTATTAGCTATTGAATAAAAAGTCATAAAATGGCAGGACGACAAAGCACTAAGTAATAATACTTCTGGATTTAATGTTTCAGAATTTCCAACTAATCCTGATGATACTAAAAAAGTATGTTCGTTTGTTTCTACTAAATTAGTATTATCAGCTAATTCATTAGAATAATCTTTATGCTTTAAATTATTTTTATCAACTGGCCAAACTAATTTTACCTTAAAATTACTTTCCATTTTTTACTCCTAAATTATTAATAATATCTTCTAATTTTGCACCTCTTGATGCTTTAAAGTATATATTATAACTTTTGTCTAATAAATTATTTAAAAAATTAATACAATCTTCTTTTTTATCAAAAAAGATATAATTATCTTTAGAATATCCATCTAATATATATTTTGCATTTTCTCCCACTACAATTAATTTTTCTATGTTTGAAAATTTAGAGCAAAATAAACCTATTTCTTTATGTAAATCTTTTGAAAAATTACCTAATTCTTTCATTTCACCTAAAACAAGAATATTTTTAGAATCTTTATTATTTTCTAAAAATGTTTTTATTCCAGCTTTCATAGATTCAGGATTAGCATTATAAGAATCATTGACTATTAATGAATTAGAAACTTTAATATATTCATTTCTACCAAATAAATTTTCAAATGTTAAATCTATAGTATTTGGTAAGCTTATTTCAAAAGCATTTGATATTGCAATAACAAGTAAAGCATTTGATATCTGATGTTGCCCTAATACACTCATAAAAGCTATATGTTTTCTATCAGAGATTCTATTTTTAAAAGTAAAATATTGCTTATTTTCTTCAACCCATGAGTTAATTAAATATATAGATGAATGTTCATCTTTTTGTAAGTTTATAAAAAATAATTTATTTTTATCTTTAAAACTTTCTGATAGCTTTAATAAAAATTTATCATAATAAGGTATAGCTAAATAACCATTATTAGCTTGTATTGCTTGTGCTAATTCCCATTTAGCAATAGCTATATTTTCTTGAGAACCTAATATTTCTATATGTGCTGTTCCTATTCCTGTTATAATACCATAATTAGGTGGTGCTATTTCTGTTAATTCTTTAATTTGATTTAAGCCCCTCATTCCCATTTCAAGTATTGTAATTTCATGTTCTTCATTTAATTTTGTTAATGTATATGGCAAACCTATTTGATTATTAAAATTACCTTCTGTTTTTAAAGTTTTAAAATAATTTTTGAATAATGAATAAGCTAATTCTTTTGTTGAAGTTTTGCCACTACTTCCTGTTATGCCTATTACTTTTGGATTAACTTTTCTTAAAATGTATTTTGCTATTTCTTGATATGCTTTAAGAGTATCATTTACAAAAATAACATTTTTTAACTTTATATCTTTATCTTTATTACATAAACTTGCTATTGCTCCTTTTTCAAAAGCTTGATTTATAAAATCATGACCATCAAAATTTTCTCCTTTTATAGGGATAAATAAGTCACCTTTATTTATTGTTCTAGTGTCTGTTGAAATATTAAATACACTCTTATCACAAATATCAAAACCTATACCATTGGTTATATTAATTATTTCTTTTAAACTAATACCTTTGTTAAGCATTTACTTTATAATATTCCTCTATATTGTCTAAAATCCTATCTTCTATATTAATTCCATACATACTTGTAATTTCTTGTAATCCTGTAGGACTTGTTACATTTATTTCACTTAAGTAATCTCCTAAAATATCAATACCTACAAATACTAATCCTAAACTTATTAGTTTGTGTTTTAGAATTCTACAAATTTCCAAATCTCTTTTAGTCATTTCTGTTTTAACTGATTTAGCACCTGCACATAAGTTTACCTCTGTGGTCATATTGGCTAGGAACCCTTAAAAATGCTCCCATTGGCTCACCTTTTATAATTATTATTCTTTTATCGCCTTTTTCAGCTTCTTCTATATATTTTTGAGCCATTATAGTAGTACTTTGATAATTTGTAGATACATCTATTAATGCATGTAAATTTTTATCTCCTTCTTTTAGAATAAATATTCCTTCACCACCTCTTCTATCAAGAGGTTTTAAAACAATTTTTCCACCAACTTTATTTAAAAATTCAAGTATTACTTCTTTACTTTTTGTTACTATTGTATCAGTTATTATTTCTGGAAAATCTAATATAAATATTTTTTCATTAGCTTTTCTTATTCCATCTGGGTCATTTATAACTAAAGTTCTATCTTTTATAAGACTTAGTAAATAAGTTGTATGTATATATTCCATATTAAATGGTGGATCTTTCCTCATAAAAACAGCTGAAAAATTTGATAAATCACAAATTTTTGTTTCTAAAATTTCATAATGTTTATTATAATTCCTTTCTACTTTTACCTTTTGCATCTTTGCAAAAACATTATTGTTAAATGCCCATAAATCTTTTGGTTCTGTAATCCATATTTCATAGTTTCTTTTTTGAGATGCTAACATTAAAGCAAAACTACTATCTCTATCTATATTGAACTCATTTATAGGATCTATAATAAAAGCTAATTTCATATTACTACCTCATTTTTTTCTAACAAAATTATCTATAATATCTAATTTTAACTTAGTAATATTAGTTAAATAATGTTTTATTAATGGAATTGTATAATTTCTTGATATATGGTTAATATCGTCTAAATATTGATATGATTTTTCAGAGACTATAAATATAATTCCTTTACAATCTTTATTATTTAATTCATTTCTATCATCTATATTTAGCCATTTATACTTTATATTAAATTCTTCTAGTGTTTTTTGTAAATCTTCACTCCAATATTTTTCTATTTGCTTATTATTATTTATTATATAAATTAAATCTAAATTAGCTTCTTTTGATTTTTTAAAACTATCTAAAGTTTTACCTACTTCTTCTATTTTTTCATTAATATTACGTTCAATTTCCTTTATATCTTTTATTTTTATTTTTTGTACAGTTTTTTTATCTTCTTCTATTATTATATCTTCTTTTATTTCAATATCTTGTATAATATCATTTTCTTTTTCTTTATTATTTTCTTCAAATTTAATCTCTTCTTTTTCCTGAAAATCAATTTTATTATTTTTTGTTAATTTCAATGAGTTAATTTCATTATTTAGTAATAAATTAGCTTGTTCTAAACTAATATTCTTTAGTTTTAGTTCCTCTAACAAAACATCTAGTTGTTTATTAACTTTTTTTAAATAATTTATTTCCTCAATTAATTCTAAATTTTCATTTTTAACATCGTTTAAATCTTTATTAGATTTATATAATTTTTCTTCTAATTGACTAATAATACTAACATTTTCAGATTGATTATTTTCTGAAGATTTTAATAAATCAAAAAGTTTATTTTTCAAATATTCTATTTCATTATCTTTTGCTTTTATTAATGAATCTTTTTGAGATAATCTATTTTTCAATTCTTTTTCTTTATCTTCTAAATTTATAATTTTTTTCTCTAACTCTTCAAATGTATTTCTAAGTGATTCAACTAAATGTTTTAAATTTAAATTATCCTTTTTTAATATTTCTAATTCCATGTCTTTTTTTGATAATGCTAACTCAAAATTAATTTTCTCAAGATTAACTTTATTTAGTTCATCTTCAATTTTATCTATCTCACTAGATTTTGAGTCTTTTAATTTTTGATTTATTTCTTTTAAAGAAATTATTTCTTCACTAAGACTTTCTATTTCCAAAGTTTTATCTGAAATTTCTATTTTTAATCGTTTTATTTCTTCTAATGAAGATAAATAATTATCTTTAAATATTTTATAGTCTATTTTTTCTTTTTCTAATTTTTCATTCTCTTCAATATACTTTTCTATTTCATTTTTTAAGTTATTATTTTCATTGTAAAGTCTAGTTATAATGTTTTCTTTATCAGAAATCAATTTTTTATAACTCTGTTCTCTTATTTGATAATCATAAATAGAATTGTTCAAATCATTAATTTTATTTTCTTTATCACTTATTTTTTCTTCTAATATAATTATATTTTCCTTGTTTTTTCTATTTTCATCTAAAATATTTAACTTATCTTGTTCTAACTTTTCAATTAAAGAATTTTTATCACTTAATAAAGTATTTAGGTTAAAAATATCATTTTCTTTTTTCCCTATCTCTAACTTTAAATTATCTACTACTGATGTAAAGTCTTTCTTCTCTTTCTCTAACTTTTCAATTAAAGAATTTTTATCACTTAATAAAGTATTTAGGTTAAAAATATCATTTTCTTTTTTCTCTATCTCTAACTTTAAATTATCTACTACTGATGTAAAGTCTTTCTTCTCTTTCTCTAACTTCTCAATTAAAGAATTTTTATCACTTAATAAAGTATTTAGGTTAAAAATGTCATTTTCTTTTTTCTCTATCTCTAACTTTAAATTATCTACTACTGATGTAAAGTCTTTCTTCTCTTTCTCTAACTTTTCAATTAAAGAATTTTTATCACTTAATAAAGTATTTAGGTTAAAAATGTCATTTTCTTTTTTCTCTATCTCTAACTTTAAATTATCTACTACTGATGTAAAGTCTTTCTTCTCTTTCTCTAACTTTTCAATTAAAGAATTTTTATCACTTAATAAAGTATTTAGGTTAAAAATATTATTTTCTTTTTTCTCTATCTCTAACTTTAAATTACCTACTACTGATGTAAAGTCTTTCTTCTCTTTCTCTAACTTTTCAATTAAAGAATTTTTATCACTTAATAAAGTATTTAGGTTAAAAATATTATTTTCTTTTTTCTCTATCTCTAACTTTAAATTATCTACTACTGATGTAAAGTCTTTCTTCTCTTTCTCTAACTTTTCAATTAAAGAATTTTTATCACTTAATAAAGTATTTAGGTTAAAAATATCATTTTCTTTTTTCTCTATCTCTAACTTTAAATTATCTACTACTGATGTAAAGTCTTTCTTCTCTTTCTCTAACTTCTCAATTAAAGAATTTTTATCACTTAATAAAGTATTTAGGTTAAAAATATCATTTTCTTTTTTCTCTATCTCTAACTTTAAATTATCTACTACTGATTTAAAGTCTTCTTTCTCATAAACAACTTTATTTAATTTTTCTTCTTGTTCTTTTAATTTTTGATTTGCTTTTTCAAATAAATCTTTTCTTTGATTAGCTATTAAAAGTATTTTATTATATTTTTCCTTTAATTCTGCTATATTGTTTTTTAATAATAAAATTTGATTATCTTTAGTTTTTAATTCTTCATTCAAGTTGTTGCTTTCAGATAATTTAATTTTTAGAATATTATTTTCTTTTTCTAGTAATTTTATTTTTTCTGAATATTCATCTAATAAATCCTTAGCTTCTTTATATTGATTTTTAAGCTCATTAATCTTAGTTTTTATTAAAAGTGTATCTTGCATTATTTTTAAATTTTAAAATAATAGAAATTATATCAAATTTTCTTTAAATTATAGTATGATACATAATATTTGCAAAAAACTACAAAGGTTTAATATGCCAAAGAAAATAAGAATAACTAGTCTTGATAACTTTAAAAAGAAATACTAAGTTTTCAATACTTTACTTGTTTCTAAAATAAGTTAGTTTTTATACTATAAAACAACTATTTTTTATTAAACAAATATAAATTTATTTTTATAGAAAATTTAAAGCAAGTTTTAAATAATTATAAATATATCTAATAATAAGATTAATGAGGTTATTTATATATGTCTGATATAAGTTTAACTAATCTTTATACTAATTATTTAAAAGATGGAAAAATAGATGAAAGTGAATTTAAACAATTAGTAGATAATGTATTAAAAGATGGTATCATAGAAAATGAAGAAGCTCAAATTATATATCAAATAGGTAAATCACTAGGAGATACAAAAGAATTTGATATTAATAAATTAAGAAAAAGTAATGGAGCACCTGTTGATAAAGATATAAAAGAGTTATTTAAACTTGGAATGAAAGCAAGAGAAGAAGAAAAAAAATTAACTCAAGAAGCATCTAATACTTGTGAGAATCAATTTACTTGCTTTCTTAGTAGCTTAGCTGGTGCTGCTGAATCATTAGGTCTTGAAAAAGTATCTGAATATTTAAAAAAATATAATATTACAGATAAAGAAAAGCAAGATATAGAAAAAAAAACTTTCTAATTTAATGAAAAATGATTTAAAATATGATAAAAAGGTGACCGATCAATTAAACTGCTTAAGAAATGCATTAGAACAAATAGCTAGAAATTCTAATTTAAAATTTAATAATTTACCAAATGAAGCTTTTCTTGTTAATACAAATTTACTAAATAGTTGGACAGGTAAGAAATGGGATGAAATAAGCTTATCTGAATATAAAGATAAAACAAAACTAAATAATTTATTTGATAATAATGTAATAGAAAAAGGCAAAGCTTTATTAGTTGATGGCTCACACACATATGTTTTTGACTCTTATGATAAAAAAACTGGAAAAATAATAGCAACTGATCCTTCTGATAGAAATAGAAAAGTTACTTTTGATGTTAAAAATGAAGTTTTATCAGTATTTGTAATGGGTAAAGGTGATAGTAATTTTACTCCTAACCCAAAAGATTACAAAAGTGTAAGAACTTTTGAAGCAATGAAAAAAGAACCTCCAAAAAATGATTCTGATAAAAAATCACCTGAATCATTTGAAATGAGAAAATTATTTGCGTTTATGGCTGATCCACAAAAAGCTGAAAAATTTGATGAATTTAAACAAAAAATTAATAATGTTGTAAATAGTAATTACTCTCAACAATCAATAAATGAATTAAAATCTTTTTTAAATTCTCAAGGTATAAATCTAGATAATAGAGAATTAGCATCAATGGCAAAAATACTTACAACAAGAACAATTAAGCCGAAAGAAATTTTTGTTGATTATAACGAAAAACCACCAAAAAGTATAAAAGTATCATCTCCTTTAGAAATGTTTGATTGGATAAATGATAGAAAAGCTACTGATAAGGGAAAGAAACCTGAAGAAAGAACTATGACAATTAATCAATTAAGATATATGAAAGGTATTCAATATTCAAATGTTGATTTAACAAATTATTTTTCAGAAGCAAGAGATGCAAAAGAAAAAGCTATTGACATGATAGATGTTTTCAAAAAAATAATGGAAGGAAAAGTTGGGTGTTAGGTACTGGGCTAATGTTATTTTTTGATAAGTTCAAAATCCTTTAATAGTAGACATTTTAAAGATTTATATTAAAAAAATCCTTTAAATTTAGTATTTATAGGCTTTTTAAGGTAATCTTTTCTATAGCTCAATTCCAGTACAACCCAGTTCCATGTTTTTAAAATTAACATTTATTTACATTTTTTATGGAACTTTTTATGTTAAATTACGTCTTTATAAATAGGGACAAGTTGAAATTGCGGGATAGCTTAGAACTATCCCTCTCTTTTTTCTTATACAAATTTATTAAATTGGTACTACTGTATTAAAAATTAATGTTTTTTATAGTTGCAATTTTGTTTAATTATACTAAAATTTTTATATGTTAAATAATTTATTAAAACTTATAGTTTTTTTTAGTTTTTATACTTTATTTTTAACTATTAATTATGCACAATTTATTATAAAAATTGGTATTATAAACCTCAACAATGAAACTATAAATTTAGTTTAAATTATTCATAGTATTTAGGGAACAATATTAAATTGAAAAAATACAAAATGTTTTATTAAACTTATAATTGACTAATTATTAGCATACAACACCTTTATGTTAAAATGTTTAAACTGTGATTATTAAAACTTAATAAAATTCAATGAAAAATGTGTTAGTAACAGGAGCAAACGGATTTATAGGTAGTAACCTATGTAAGTTTTTAAATTCAAAAGGTTATAATGTTAGAGCTCTAGTTTTAAAAAATACTTCTTTAAAATTTATAGAAGATGTAAATTTAGAGATATTTTATGGTGATATTTCAGATAATAATTCTATTAAAGGTTCTTGTAGAAATATTGATACTATTTTTCACTTAGCAGCTATAGCAAAAGATTGGGGAAATAAAGATATATTTTTTAAGGTTAATGTAAATGGAACAGAGAATTTACTAAATCAAGCAGTTAAAGAAAATGTTAAAAGATTTATTTTCATGAGCTCTATTGCTGTCCATAAATATTCCGGATATATAGATGCTGATGAAAACGTTGAAAAAAATTGTTCTAAAAACTTTTATTATGGATTATCAAAAAGCTTAGCAGAAAATATTGTTAATGATTTCTATATAAATAAAAAAATTGAAACCGTTATTATAAGACCTGGACTCTTTCCATTTGGACCAAATGATATTACTAGTTTTTTAAAATTAGCTCATGCCCTTGAAAGTAGAAAATTTTTGTTTGTAAATAGTGGAAAATCACTATTATCAACAGCTTATATTGAAAATCTTTGTTATGGTTTGGAACTAGCAGGATTATCTAACAATGCTTCAGGTAATACTTATATAATTTCAGATGATGTAAAAATAACTTGGAAAGAACTAATTGAAAAATTTTGCAAAGAATTATCTATTAATTCAAATTTCTACTCTATTCCCTATTGGTTAGCTAATATTTTTGCTGTATTTATCGAATTATTTTATAAGTTATTTGATTTAAAAGTAGAACCACCTTTAACAAGATATAGAGCATTAATTATGAAAAATGATATTCATTTTTCTTGTAATAAGGCTAAAAAAGAATTAAAATATAAACCAATAGTTAGTTTAGATGAAGGTATAAAAAAGACTGTTCAGTGGTATAAGTCATACAATAAATAATTTATAGTTAAAACTTTTAAAGCTTTTGAAAAAATAATTATTTGTTTTATAATACAATGATTTTAATATAATTTAACAAACAAGATTAATATGATATCTCTAAATTTTGCCAATTTTAAAATTAAATAAAACTCAAAGAAAATTATTCTCAATTATCAATTATAAACTTAGAATTCATAATGAAAAACTACTTAAAGTATTTTTATTCAATTTTGATATTGAAGCTAACTTTACAATAAATCAAAAAAATTATATAGAATCATTTAATTATGGTACTATTTATTCTTAAATATGTTCACAGCATTGATAATAAATTTATGTATAATAATAAAAAAACTCAGTTTCTTATTATATAAAGCATAATTTATTTAATACAAAAAAATATCTAAACTAAAAGATTGTTGTATAAAAACTCCATTTTTTTATTTTATGTATTTAAAAGATTTTAGAATAGATGATAAAAACTATTTAGAAATAATTGTTGATGAAAGTATTTATAAATCATTAATTAGTTTTATTTTAAAATTTTTATATGTAATAAAAGCTAATAAAATTTTATTAGAAATAGAAAATTTGTTAATATAAAAAACTATAAAAATAAAATAATAAGAAGAGTTAATTATGAAACAGCTAATATAGAGAAAACTATTTAATCATCTATAAATATAACAGTAATAGAATGGTATAAAGAAGTAGGTTTATTCAATAATTTACCTGAAAATTTGCAAGAAGTAGCAAATATAAGACTTAGATATCCTGATGAAAGCTTACAAGAATTAGTAAAATATTTTAATTTTTCTATAACAAAATCAGGAATAAGCCACCGATTAAGGAAACTTTATGCTATTATTCAAAGAGATAAATTTTTTTATGAAAAGGAGGTATAAGTGGTAAAAGTTGCAATTAATGGTTTTGGAAGAATAGGAAGACAAGTATTAAGAAGAGCACTACAAGAAGGTGTTAATGTAGTTGCTATAAATGATTTAACGAATCCTTCTACTTTAGCTCATTTATTTAAATATGATTCTATTCATGGAAAGTTTAATGGTACATTAGAAGTTCAAGATAATTATTTAATTGTAGATAGTAATAAAATATTAATAACTGCTGAAAAGGATCCATCAAAATTACCTTGGAAAGAAAATAATATTGATTTAGTAGTTGAATCAACAGGAATATTTACTAATGCTGAAAAAGCAAAAGCACATTTAGAAGCAGGAGCAAAAAAAGTTATAATTTCAGCACCAGCAACAAATGAAGATATAACAATAGTTTTAGGTGTTAATGATGAAATGTATGATAATGAAAAACATCATATAGTTTCAAATGCTTCTTGTACTACAAATTGTTTAGCACCTGTTGTAAAAGTTTTACATGATAATTTCGGAGTTATTAATGGTTTAATGACAACAGTTCATTCTTATACAAACGATCAAAATATATTAGATTTACCACACAAAGATTTAAGAAGAGCAAGAGCAGCAGCAATGTCTATAATACCTACAACAACAGGAGCAGCAAAAGCTGTGTCATTAGTTATGCCTGAAATGAAAGGAAAATTAACAGGATTTGCTTTAAGAGTACCAACACCTGATGTTTCTATAGTTGATTTTGTAGCTAATTTAGAAAAAGAAGTTACAGTTGAAGAAGTAAATAAAGCACTTAAAGAAGCAGCTGAAGGAAAAATGAAAGGCATATTAGCTTATAGTGATGAACCATTAGTATCAACTGATTATATAGGTAATTCAAATTCATCAATAGTTGATTCTTCATTAACAATGGTAATAGACAAGAAATTAGTAAAAGTTATAGCTTGGTATGATAATGAGTGGGGTTATTCTTGTAGAATAGTAGATTTAATAAAATTTATGTCAAGCAAAATGTCTTAAGTAATCATTAAAAACTCTTTTTAGTCCTTCTTCTAGACTAATATTATGTTTCCATCCTAATTTATTTATTTTTGAAACATCTAATAATTTTTGAAATGTTCCATCAGGTTTTGTATAGTCAAATAAGACTGTTCCGTTATAACCAATAATATCTTTTATTAAATGTGCTAATTCTTTTATAGTTATATCTATTCCTGTTCCTATATTAATATGAGTATTTTTTATTTCTTTTTTTTCATTTAATTCTTCTTGGGATATTATATTTTTAAATGAAATATTATTCATTATAAATAAGCAAGCTCTTGCTAAATCTTCACTATGTAAAAATTCTCTTCTAGGTCTTCCACTACCCCAAAGTTTTACACTATTTTTATAAATACCATTTTTATTAAGAAATTCAACACATTTTTCTTCATTTTGTATTTTTAAATCTTTTTTTATATAATCAAAATTATCTTCAGAAAAAAGTTTTGCTAGAAATATTTTTCTTATTAATGCAGGTATTACATGAGATTTTTCTAAATCATAGTTATCATTTTTTCCATATAAATTTGTAGGCATTACAGAAATAAAATCTGTTCCATATTGTATATTATAACTCTCACACATTTTAAGTCCAGCAATTTTTGCTATAGCGTAAGGTTCATTAGTATATTCAAGTTCTCCTGTTAAAAGATACTCTTCTTTTATAGGCTGAGGACAATTTTTAGGATATATACAACTACTACCTAAAAATAAAAGTTTTTTTACATTGTATAGATAAGAACAATGTATTACATTATTTTGTATTTGCAAATTATTATATATAAATTCAGCTCTATATTTATTATTAGCTAATATTCCACCAACTTTTGCAGCACATAAAAAAACATATTCAGGTTTTTCTTTTTCAAAAAAATCTTTTACACTTTTAAAATTTATTAAGTCTAACTCACTATGATTTTTTAAAATTAAATTATTATATCCATTTTTTAATAGTTCATCTTTTATAGCTGAACCAACTAAACCTGTATGACCAGCTATAAATATTTTAGAATTCTTTTTCATCATTCAAAATAGTTTAATATTTTATATCCAGCATCTTTTAGATATTTTTCTTTTTTCATTAAATTAATATCGAAAACAACCATTTCATTTACTAAGTCATCTAAAGTATATTTAGGTTTCCAACCTAATTTTTCTCTTGCTTTTGATGAATCACCTATTAATAAATCTACTTCTGTAGGTCTAAAATATTCTGGATCTACTTTCACAACTTCATTATCTTTTTTTAATGTAATATTATTTATACCAAATTCAGAAATTTTATCTTTATCTATATTAGAAATATAGCCTATCTCATTAATACCTTTGCCTTTAAAATCAATAGTTATTCCAGCTCTCAAAAATGCTTTTCTTACAAATTCTCTTACTTCAGTTGTTTGCCCTGTTGCTATAACATAATCATCTGGTTTATCTTGATTTAATATTAAATACATTGCATATACATAATCTTTTGCATGTCCCCAATCTCTTTTTGCATTTAAGTTTCCAATATATAATTTTTCTTGTAATCCTAATAAAATTCTAGCAACAGCTCTAGTAATTTTTTCTTGTAACAAAAAGTTTCACCTCTTATTGGTGATTCATGGTTAAATAATATTCCATTACAAGCAAATATATTATAAGCTTCTCTGTAATTAACTGTTATCCAATAAGCATAAAGTTTTGCAACAGCATAAGGACTTCTAGGATAAAAAGGGGTTGTTTCCTTTTGGGGTACTTCTTGGACAAGTCCGTATAGTTCTGAAGTAGAAGCTTGATAAACTTTTGTTTTATCTGTTAAATTTAAAAATCTTACAGCCTCTAATAATCTTAAAGCTCCTAATCCATCAACATTAGCTGTATATTCAGGTTGTGCAAAACTCACATGAACATGACTCATTGCTGCTAAATTATATATTTCATCAGGTTGAACTTTTTGTATTATATTAGTTATGCTTAAACTATCGGTCATGTCTCCATAATGTAAAAAAAACTTAGCATCTTTTTCATGCTTATCTACAAAAATATGATCTATTCTCTCTGTATTAAATAATGAAGTTCTTCGTTTTATTCCATGAACTTCGTATCCTTTTTTTAAGAGTAATTCGGCTAAGTATGCTCCATCTTGTCCTGTTATTCCTGTTATTAATGCTTTTTTAGTCATAAAAATAATTATACTATAATTAATAATGATTTTTTGAAAACAATTTTTTATTATTTGAACTTTTTTATTAAACCTTAACAATGAAATTAAAAATTAGCTAAAAACATTTTCTTTACTTGATAAGATAGTAATACTAATAAAACATGACTAATGCGGTATTAAAGAATAATTTTATTTCACTCAAAATGCAACATTTTATTTCGGGAAAATACAACACTTATTACTATTTAATATTTCTTAATATTTATATTTTCTGAAAATCTTGACATACAATGATTCTAGGATTTGTTAATAATTTTTTCTAGGTGTTACATTTCGAGTGAAAAATTATATGAAACTTCATTTATGATATAATTTCTTATTTATAGTAGTAAATTTGAAATAATGAAAATTTTTGAAAGGTAGTTTTTATGGAAGCACCTATATGTAAAGAAAAATCTTTTGAAATAAATTATCATGGAAATATCTATAAAGATAATTACGCTTGGTTAAAAAATAAATCAGATAAAGATGTTATAGATTACTTAAATTTAGAAAATCAATATACTGATTATGTTCTTAGAGACTACAAAGAAGTACAAGAAAAACTTTTTAAAGAAATGGTTTCAAGAATAAAAGAAGATGATGAATCTGTTCCTTATAAGTTAGGAAATTATTATTACTATTATAGAACAGAAAAAAATAAACAATATAAAATATATTGCCGTAAAAAAGATAATTTAAATTCAAATGAAGAAATAATTTTAGACCTTAATGAAATTGCTAAAGACAAAGAATACTTAAATTTAGGTGTATTTAAAATTAGTCCTAATAATAAGTATCTTGCTTATTCAATAGATTGTAATGGTTCTGAATTTTATACTTTATACATAAAAGATTTAGACACAATGAAATTACTAGAAACTACAATAAATAATACTTCAACAAGTTTAGAATGGTTTAATGATAGTAAAACATTTTTATACACAATTTTAGATGAAGCTAATAGACCTTACAAAGTTTATAAGCATAAGCTTTTTGAAAAAGAAGATGAATTAATTTATCATGAAAAAGATGATGCTTTTTATATTAACTTATCTAAAAGTAATAATAAAAAATATATATTTATAACAATGGTAAGTCAAACTACTTCAGAAGTTTATTATTTATCTGCTGAAAATACAAATGACAAAATAAAACTATTTGAAAAAAGACTCAAAAATACAGAGTACTATATAGAACAATACAAAGATTATTTCTTTGTAATAACAAATAGAGATAATGCTTTAAATTTTAAAATAATGAAAACCAAATTAAATAATACAAGTTATGAAAACTGGGAAGAATATTTACCTCATAGAGATAATGTTAGAATTGATAATCTTCATTTGTTTGAAAATTATATTGTTATAGTAGAACGATCAAATGGGTTAAAAAACATTAGAATAAAAAATGAAAATGAAGATTACTATATAAATTTTGATGAAGATGTTTATAATATTTATTTAGGAATTAATTCTGAATTCAATACAGAAATATTAAGATTTCATTATAGTTCTTTAACTACTCCTGAAACTATTTATTTTTATGATATGAAAAGAAAGACAAAAGAATTAAAAAAAAGACAAGAAGTTTTAGGAGGATATAATCCTGAAGATTATCAAACTGAAAGAATATGGGCTAAATCTTATGATGGTGTTTTAGTGCCTATATCTTTAGTTTATAAAAAAGGTCTAAAAAAAGATGGTAATAATCTTTTATATCTTTATGGCTATGGTTCCTACGAGATAAGTATAGAAACAAATTTTTCATCACATAGGCTAAGTTTAATTGATAGGGGTTTTATTTATGCAATAGCACATATTAGAGGTGGTGGTGAGTTAGGTAGAAAATGGTATGAGGATGGAAAGTTTTTGAATAAAAAGAATACTTTCAAAGATTTTATAGCATGTGCAGAACATTTGATAAATGAAAAATATACATCAAAAGATAAACTAGTTATTTGTGGAGGTAGTGCTGGTGGCTTACTAATGGGAGCAGTTACTAATATGAGACCTGATTTATTTAAATGTGTTATTGCTCATGTTCCATTTGTTGATGTTGTAAATACAATGATGGATGAAAAATTACCTTTAACAGTTATAGAATATGATGAGTGGGGAAATCCTAATGATAAAAAGTATTTTGACTATATGTTGTCATACTCACCTTATGATAATATAGAAGAAAAAGAATATCCTAATATGTTAGTATTAGCTGGTCTAAATGATCCAAGAGTCGGATATTGGGAACCAGCTAAATATGTAGCTAAACTTAGAAAGTTAAAAAAAGATAAAAATACTTTACTACTAAAAACTAATATGGAAGCAGGACATGGTGGTGTGTCAGGAAGATATGATTATATAAGAGATGAAATAGCATTTGAGTATTCTTTTATATTTTTTGTAATGGGTATAAAGGTTTAAATTTTATGTAGAACTTTCAATTATGTTATTTATTTAATATTCACTATAAAGAATGTTTACAATAGTAAATAACTCTACTAGTAAAATTCAAATTAAAAATTCTATATTTATATGCAATCTTGTTAAATTAGAAAAAATAGAACAAGTTAGAAATATACTAAATAAAATATTAAATGAGTATAAACAAGCAACACATAATTGTTATGCTTATAGGATAGGAAATACAAATATCTTAGAATATTCTTCTGACGATGGTGAACCAAAAGGAAGTGCTGGAAAACCTATTCTGAATACTTTAAGAAAAAATAATTTAACAAATGTAATATCTATAGTTACAAGATATTTTGGTGGTATTAAATTAGGAATAAGAGGTTTAATAGATGCTTATTCTCAAGTAACAGAAAATACAATTAAAATTTCTCAACTTACAGAAGTTTTTGAGAGAAGATGTTTTATTATAGAATGCAAATATAATGTTTTTGATTTTATAAAAAATAAAATTAGTAAATATGATGTATTAGTAGAAGATATAAATTATTCATCTATTGTTAATTTTAAAATCTGTATAAATAAAAAAGATTCATCATTTTTAGAAGATTTTTTAAATAGAGAAAGGATAAATTATAGTGAAATTGAAAGTTAAAAAAATGGTAAAAAATGCAACATTACCTTACTATGCTCATGAAGATGATGCAAGATTAGATTTATTTTAAATAAACTTCTTACACTAAATTTATTAAAAATTAAGGCACTGGGCTAATGTTATTTTTTTTTTGATAAGCTCAAAATCCTTTAATAGTAAGCATTTTAAAGATTTATATTAAAAAATACTTTAAATTTAAAAAGGTTATAAGCTTTTTCAAATGAATTAGATGTTTTTATTTGGTTTAAAATTTCAATAATATCTTTACAGTCTTGTTTAGAAGTATTTCTAAAAAACACTTCTTTGTAAATGAACAAAGCATTTTTGTATATAACAATCAGGAAAGAATGTTTTTATAGCATCTGATATACCACTAAAATCATCACAAATAAAAAGAAGAACTCTTTTTAAACCTCTTGTTATTAAAAATATACTCTTCCAGGTATCTTTGTTCTCTTTACCAAATACACTGTAAAAACCTATTATTTTTTTTATTTGCATTATAATCTACTCCTACTAATGTATATACTCACTTTACCATCTTTTATATCTTTTACATTTGTATTGTATGCATCTATGTATACAAAAAAGTATTTATCTTCTAATTCTGTTAATTTAAAATCTTTTATCTTTATTTTTATACTCTCATATATTTCTTCTACTGCTTGGTCAGAGTAATTTAACCTTTTACATCTCAATTTTGATATTATTTCTGCTTTACTATCTCAATTTATTATTAAAGATTTTATTAGGATTATAGGTGTATGTTGTGGATTTTTATATAATGAACTAATTATAAGCATTCAACAACTCTAGTGTAAAATACTATCTCAAATTTCTTTTCTATAACTTAATCCCCCATCTGAGTTTATGAATAATGTAATTTTTAAAACTGAAAAAACGAATTAATCTTTTTATCAATAAAAAAAATCTTTTTTATGATAGAATTTATTATATGTTTTTTATTTTTATAAAAATAATTTTCATTTTTACTATTAATTAATTGTAGGAGAATATAATGAAATTAAGCTCTAGTGATTTAATATCAAAAATTAGCGAACTTCAAGATAGAAAAAAATATCAAGAATTAAATTGGGAAGGAACATTTCAAGATTATTTGGATATTGTAATAAAAAACCCTAAAGTGACAAGAAATGCTTTTCAAAGACTTTATGATATGATAGTTAGCTATGGCTCTTTTGATTTTACTGAATATAAGAAAAAAATAACTAGATATAACTTTTTTGATGATCCATTTGAAAATGGTAAAGATGCTGTTTTTGGTATTGATTTACATTTAATGAAATTGGTTAGAGTTTTTAAATCAGCAGCTTTAGGTTACGGAACAGAAAAAAGAATTATCTTATTGCATGGTCCAGTAGGTAGTGCAAAAAGCACTATAGCAAGATTACTAAAAAAAGGACTCGTTCATTATTCAAAAACAGATGAAGGAGCTTTATATACTTTTAAATGGGTTTTAGATGGAAAAAATGGCGAAAAAGAAATTGTAGAATCACCAATGCATGAAGATCCATTATGTTTAATACCTCAAGAAATAAGAAAACCTATATTAGACGAAATAAATTCTAATTTACCTGATGATATGCCATATAAGGTAGGAGTTCATGCTGAACTATGCCCAGCTTCAAGATTTATATATAATGAGTTAATGAAAAGGTATGAAGGTGATTGGACTAAAGTTTTAGATCATGTAGTAGTGAAAAGATTAGTATTTTCTGAAGAAGATAGAATTGGTATTGGAACATTTCAACCAAAAGATGAAAAAAATCAAGATTCAACAGAATTAACAGGAGACATTAACTATAGAAAAATAGCTGAATATGGTTCTGATTCTGATCCTAGAGCTTTTAATTTTGATGGAGAATTTAATATAGCAAATAGAGGATTAATAGAGTTTATAGAAATACTTAAGTTAGATGTTGCTTTCTTATATGATTTACTAGGTGCATCTCAAGAACATAAAATAAAACCAAAGAAATTTGCACAAACTGATATTGATGAAGTAATTATTGGACATACAAATGAACCAGAATATAAAAAATTGCAAAATAATGAATTTATGGAAGCTTTAAGAGATAGAACTATAAAAATAGATATTCCATATATTACTAAACTTAAAGATGAAATGAAAATATATGAAAGAGATTTTAACCCAAGTAGAATAAAAAAACATATAGCACCACATACAATAGAAGTTGCAGCAATGTGGGCGGTTTTAACAAGATTAGAGCAACCTAAAAAAGCTAATTTAACTTTATTACAAAAATTGAAACTTTATAATGGTCAAAGTGTTACAGGTTTTACTGAAGATAATGTAAAGGAATTAAGAAAAGAAGCTGTAAGAGAAGGTTTGCAAGGTATATCACCAAGATATATACAAGAAAAAATTTCTAATGCTTTAGTTAGTGAATTAGAAGATGATTATATAAATCCTTTTATGGTTATGAGTGAATTAGAAAGTGGCTTAAAGCATCATTCATTAATTAGTAGTGAAGAAGAAAAAGCTAGATATAAAGAATTGTTAGCAGTTGTTAAAGAAGAATATGAAAATATAATAAAAAGTGAAGTTCAAAGAGCTATATCAGCTGACGAAGAAGGAATCGCTCAACTTTGTGCTAACTATATAGATAATGTTAAAGCTTATACATTAAAAGAAAAAATTAGAAATAAATATACTGGTAAAGATGAAGAACCAGATGAAAGATTAATGAGGTCAATAGAAGAAAAAATTGATATTCCTGAAAATAGAAAAGATGATTTTCGCAGAGAAATTATGAATTATATAGGTGCTTTAGCTGTAGAAGGAAAGAAATTTACTTATTCTACAAATGCAAGATTACAAAAAGCTTTAGAATTAAAACTTTTTGAAGATAGAAAAGATAGTATAAAACTTTCAAGTTTAGTCTCAAATGTTATAGATGAAAGAACACAACAACAAATTGATATAGTAAAAAGTAGGCTTATAAAAAATTATGGTTATACAGAAGGATCAGCTACTGATGTATTAAATTATGTAGCAAGTATTTTTGCTCGTGGAGATATAAAACAATAAAAAATGGTTGAAAGAATAGAAAAGGACCTAAGCAGATTCAAAAAAATTGTAAAAGGTAAAATAAGAGAAAATTTAAAAAAATATATGTCTACAGGGGAAATGATTGGTAAAAAAGGTAAAGAATTTGTAAGTATTCCTATTCCCCAAATAGATATACCTCATTTTAAATTTGATGAAAAAAAAAATGGTGGTGTTGGTCAAGGTGAAGGTAACGAAGGTGATCCTATAAGTGGAGATCCAAATAGTGAAGGGGGTAGCGGAGCTGGAGAAGGTGAAGGACAACATACAAGAGAAGTTGATTTAACAATAGATGAATTAGCTGAAATAATGGGAGAAGAATTATCTTTACCGAAAATTCAACCTAAAGGAAAAGAAAGTTTAGAAACTATAAAAATAAAATATTCGGGAATAAGTACTGTTGGACCCAATTCATTAAGACATTTTAAAAGAACATTCAAAGAAGCATTAAAAAGACAAGTGTCATTAGGTATATATAATAAAGAACATCCTGTTATTATTCCAATAAAACATGATACTAGATATAGAACTTGGAAAAATATAGTAAAACCAGAAACAAATGCAGTAGTTATCTTTATGATGGATATTTCAGGATCAATGGAAGATGAACAGAAAGAAATAGTAAGAATAGAAACTTTTTGGATAGATACTTGGTTAAGACATCATTATAAAAATTTAAAAACAAGATATATAGTTCATGATACTGTAGCTAAAGAAGTTGATAGAGAAACTTTTTTTAGTCTAAAAGAAAGTGGAGGAACAATAATATCATCAGCATATAAACTTTGTAGAGACATAATAAAAAATGAATATAACCCTGATGAATGGAATATATATCCATTTCATTTTTCAGATGGTGATAATTGGTCAGATAGAGATAATACAGAATGTATAAATATACTAAATAATGATATACTACCTTTTGTAAATGTTTTTTGCTATGGACAAGTTGATAGTAGATATGGTAGTGGAAAATTTATAAAGGAACTTAGTAAAAATTTTAAAGATGATGACAGAATAATATTATCTGAAATAGAAAATAGAGACGCAATTATGAATTCTATAAAAACTTTTTTAGGAAAAGGTAAGTAATGGTAAAACCATCAAATTTAACACCAGAATTATATAAATTAAAAGAAGAAATTGAAGAATATGCTAGAGGTTATGGTCTTGACTTTTTTGAAGTTATATTTGAATTAGTGGATTTTGAAAAAATAAATGAAATAGCAAGTTATGGTGGCTTTCCTACAAGATATCCTCATTGGAGATTTGGAATGGAATATGATAAACTAAGCAAATCTTATGCTTATGGTTTATCTAAAATATATGAAATGGTTATAAATAACGATCCTTGTTATGCTTATTTATTAAATGCCAATAATATAGTAGATCAAAAAATGGTTATGGCTCATGTTTATGGTCATTGTGATTTTTTTAAAAATAATTATTGGTTTTCACAAACTAATAGAAGAATGATGGACAAAATAGCAAATCATGCTACAAAAGTTAGAAAATATATAGAAAAATATGGAGAAGATACAGTAGAAGAATTTTTAGATGTTTGTTTATCATTAGATAATTTAATAGATTATTATAGCCCTTTTATAAAAAGATATGAAGAATTATCCGATAAAAAAGAAGAAGAAGAAAAAGAAGAAGAATATAAAATAAAAAGTAAATCTTATATGGATAAATATATAAATCCAAAAGAATTTGTTGAAAAAATTAAAATTGAAAGAAAAGCTGAAAAAGAAAAAAAGAAAAAAAATCCTCCTGAACCTGTTAGAGATGTATTATTGTTTTTATTACAAAATGCACCTTTAGAAGATTGGCAAGCAAGTATTTTATCAATAGTAAGAGATGAGGCATACTATTTTGCTCCTCAAGGACAAACAAAAATTATGAATGAAGGTTGGGCTTCATATTGGCATTCTAAAATAATGACAACTAAAGCACTAAAACCAGAAGAATTAATAGATTATGCTGATCATCATTCAGGAACTTTAGCTACTTCACCAGGAGGTTTAAATCCGTATAAATTAGGAATAGAACTATTTAGAGATATAGAAGATAGATGGAACAAAGGTAAATTTGGAAAAGATTATGAAGAGTGTGAAAGTTATGAAGAAAAAAGAAAATGGAATAAAAATCTTGGACTAGGTAAAGAAAAAATATTTGAAGTTAGAAAAATTCATAATGATGTGACTTTCATTGATAATTTTCTTACAGAAGAATTTTGTCGCGAACATAAATTATTTCTTTACAATTATAATAAACAAACAGGTAGATACGAAATAACTAGTAGAAAATTTGATGATATAAAAAAACAATTACTTTTTAATCTAACAAATTTTGGACAACCTATTATATATGTTGAAGAAAGTAATTATGAAAATAGAGGAGAATTACTTTTATATCATAAGCATGAAGGTATTGACTTAAAATTAGATTATGCTAGAGCTACATTAGAAAATATATTTAAAATTTGGAAAAGACCTGTAAATATAAGAACAAAAGTTGATAATAAAAATAAAGTTTTAAGGTTTGATGGTAGAGAACATTCAGAAATTTAGATAATTTGTTCTAAAAAATTGTACTTATATCAATCTTTATATTATGTAAATTGGTATAAATACTACTCTAAACTAAATTTATAGTTTTATTGTTGATATGTTTTAATTATAAAAAATTAATTTTATTTAATAAGAATTCTATTAATACTTATCCATTTAGATCTGTTAATTTATAATTTATGTATAAGGTATTGTTTTATAGAAACAATTTTTTTGACATTATTTGTATAATATCTTAAGAAGATTTTTTTAGGAGATTACCATGGTTTCATCTTCTAACATAGATGAATTAACAAGTTTATATAATGAAAATTATCTTAATGAGAAAATTTCACAAGAAATAAATAAATCTAGCAAAAATAATAAAAACTTTTCATTGGTTAGATTTGATATAGATAATTTTGATAATATAAATAAAAAATATGGATTTGAATTTGGAAATAAAATACTTATTCAAATGTCAAATTTTTTAAGGAATTCTATAAGATCAACAGATATTCCTTTTAGATATAAAGCTGAACAATTTATAATACTTTTACCTGGTATTAAGCTAGAAGATAGCTTAATTTTTGCTAATAGAATAAAAAAAAAAAATAAGTGAAACAAATTTTGGTGATAATCAAAATAAGATAAATCTAACAACAAGTGTAGGGGTAGTTACATATACAAAAAAAAATAATATGGATACAGAGCAACTAATACAATTATTAGATGCATGTGTTTATCAAGCAAAACAGGAAGGTAGAAATTGTATAGTAAATTATTTAACTATTATGCCTGAAGAGGAAGTTTATTAATTTTTTAGAGGGATATTTATGAAAAAGTATGTTTTAGTTTTAGATCAAGGAACTACAAGTTCAAGAAGTATAATATTTGATTATTATGGTAATATAGTTTCACAGGTTAATAAAGAATTTAATCAAATTTACCCAAAACCAGCATGGGTTGAGCATGATCCAGAAGAAATTTTTCAATCACAAGTTTATACTATGAAAGAAGCAATTAGGATTTCAAAAATAAAACCTGAAGAAATCTCTTGTATAGGTATTACAAACCAGAGAGAAACTTCTGTTTTGTGGAACAAAAATAATTTTAAACCTGTATATAATGCTATAGTTTGGCAATGTAGAAGAAGTAAGGATATATGCGAAGAACTTATAAAAGAAAATTTTGACAAAGTGATAAAAGAAAAGACAGGATTAATTACTGATGCTTACTTTTCTGGAACAAAAATAAAATGGTTATTAGATAATATATCTGGCTTAAAAGAAAAAGCAAAAAATAATGAGATACTTTTTGGAACAATAGATACTTGGTTATTATACAATTTAACAAAGGGAAAATCTCATTATACTGATGTTTCAAATGCTTCAAGAACTATGTTATATAATATACATACTTTAGAGTGGGATAAAGAAATTCTTCAAATGCTTGATATACCATATTCAATACTTCCTGAAGTTAAACCTTCTAGCTTTATTTATGGATATCTTGATAAAGAGTTTTTAGGTCTTGAAATACCTATTTCTGGAATTGCTGGTGATCAGCAATCAGCACTATTTGGTCAAACTTGTTTTCAAGAAGGACAAGCAAAAAATACTTATGGGACAGGGTGTTTTATGTTAATGAATACAGGAGACAAAATAATAAATTCAAATTCAGGACTATTAACAAGTATTGGTTGGCAAATAGATAAAAAAATAAATTATATTTTAGAAGGTAGTGTTTTTATAGGTGGTGCTGTTATTCAATGGTTAAGAGATGAACTAAAAATTTTAGATAAGGCTTCAGATTCTGAAATTATAGCTAATTTATTAGAAAGTAATGAAGGAGTTTATATTGTACCTGCTTTTATAGGAATTGGAACGCCTTATTGGGATATGTCAGCTAGAGGATTAATAACAGGTTTAACAAGAGGTTCTAATAGAAATCATATAATAAGAGCTGCTTTAGAGTCTATAGCTTATCAAAGTAAAGATGTTTTAGATTGTATGAATAAAGATTCTGGTATAAAAATAGACTCTTTATATGTTGATGGTGGTGCATCTGTCAATAATTTTTTAATGCAATTTCAAGCTGATATTTTAAATGTAAATGTAATTCGTCCTAAAGTAGTAGAAACTACAGCTTTAGGTGTAGCATACTTGGCAGGTCTTAATGTAGGTTTTTGGAATTCACTAGAAGAAATAAAGAAAAATCATCAAATAGAAAGAGTATTTAGTCCTTCAAATGATAGAGTTAAATTTGAAAATTATTATAAAGGTTGGTTAGATGCAGTAAATAGAACATTGAACGTTGATTAAAATTCCATTATAAATGTTATAATATCATAAGCAAGTTTTTATGGAGGTTTTTTTTTGGATAATTTATATAATCTAGTTATAGATGCTGTTTTTGATTCTAAAGCTTTAGATATTGTATCAATAGACATAAGTGAAGTTTCTATAATGGCTGATTATTTTATAATTTGTTCTGGACGTTCAAGAACTCATATACAAGGTATAGCTAATAATATTCTTGAAAAAATTAAAGATAATAATTTTAAATTGTATAATATATCTGGTTATGAACAAGCTGATTGGGTATTAATTGATTTAGGTAATTTAGTTGTTCATGTTATGAATAATGAAATAAGAAATTTTTATAAACTAGAAAAACTTTGGAGTAATGGTAAGATAATTTATTTAGATGAAGATATTAAACAAAAAGCTAACTAAAGGGCTTACAGTATTAGAAATACTTACAGTAATAATCATTATAGGTGTTCTTTCAGCAATAGCTATTTCAAATTACATTAACTCTTCTAAAAAAAGAGCATTAGAATCAGCTATTATGTCTAATATAAGAACGTTTCAAGTTATTCTTGAAACTTATAGAGTTGATTGGTCAGCTTATCCTGATAATTTATCAGAATTATCGCAAGAGGCAAATAAGAAAAATTATAATAAAAGTGCTAGAAATCCTTTGACAAATCTTTCTGGTTATGTAGCAACAAATAGTCCATGGGTTACTGAATATGCTGATCCTGAAGATAGTAGTTTTAATAAATCTTTATATGTAGGTAAAGTAGCTTATCAAAAAGTTAATGATAAAAAATATTATCTTTTAGCTTATGGAGAAGATGGATTACCTATACAAAGAAACGGAAAAGTTTATATTATTTCAAATGGAGAATAAAAATGATTATTAAAAATAAATTATTAAATTTAGGATTTGGAAATTTTATACAAACTGATGAAGTTCTAGCTATTTTAAATCCATCTTCTAGCATTATTAAAAAACTAATATCTAGTTGTAAAAACGAGCAAGGCATAAAAGATGAAAAGACTGGTAAAGAAAAAGGAGTTTTTGATTTTACAAATGGTAGAAAAGTTCGTTCAGTAGTATATTGTACTTATGGTAGAATTTATTTATCTTACTTACTACCAGAAACTTTAATTAATAGTGTTTGTAGTTAATATGCTAAATATAGATAATTATAGAAAAGTATGGGGGTTTAAAGATAAATCAGGGATATTAATAATTATTTCTGGCCCATCAGGAGTTGGTAAAGGTACTATTGTTAATGAAATAATAAAAATTTTTAATGGTGATGTGGTAAAATCAATTTCTGTAACTACAAGAAAACCAAGATTTAATGAAAAAGAAGGAATAGACTATTTTTTTAAAAGTATAGAAGAATTCAGTAGTTTAATTGAAAAAGATTTACTCTTAGAATATGCTTGTGTTTTTGGAGGAAAGTTATATGGGACTCCAAAAGATTATGTTGAACAGAAATTAAAAGAAGGTAAAAATGTAATACTTGAAATAGATGTACAGGGTGCTTTACAAGTAAAAAGAAAATTCAAAGATTGTGTATCTATTTTTGTTTTACCACCTAATTTTTTAGAACTTGAAAAAAGATTAAGAGAAAGGAAAACAGAAGATGAAGAGTCTATACATAATAGACTTGCAATAGCACATAAAGAATTAAAAAGCATTTATAATTACGATTATGTTATAATTAATGATGATTTAAAATACTCTATAGACTGTATTAGGTCTATAATAATAGCAGAACATTGTAAAATTAATAGAAATTTAAAGGAGTTAAATAATGATGGATAATACCAAAAAAATATCAGAAGTTATAGAAGAGTCTGATAATAGATATGTTTTAGTTCATGCTGTAGCCAAAAGAGCTAAAAAAATAATGGAAACTACCATACATTCAAATGTTGAAATATCTAGTAATAAAGCAATAGATACAGCTATACAAGAGATTTTACATAAAAAAGGTAAGTATTAAAAACCAAGAAGGATTGGTGTTTCGAACATTTCGTTAATGAAACCAACCAATCCTAATAAACTAATTGTATCATATTTTTTTTATTAAATCAATACTTTTCTAAACATAAATTATGAATAAAGAAAAATTTAATATCTTAATAGCTGATGATGAGGCATTAATAAGAATAGATATAAAAGAGATATTAGAAGAAAATAATTATAACGTAATAGGTGAAGCTAAAACAGGCAAAGAAGTTTTAGATTTCTGTAATAAAAGTATGCCTGATTTAATACTTTTAGATATAAAAATGCCTGAAATGACAGGATTAGAAGTTTTAAGAGAGCTTAATAAAAATAGTAATTATTATAAAGTTCCTGTTATAATGATAACAGCTTATACAGATAAAGATTTTGTTAAAGAAGCAATAGAACTTGGTGTATTTTCTTACATAACAAAACCTATAAAGACAACAGATCTATTAAATGCAATAGAAATAACTAGAGTAAAATCAGAAGAAATGAGATTAATATATCAGGAAGTAAATAAACTTAAAGAAGCAATAGAGGTAAGAAAAATTGTTGAAATAGCAAAAGGTATATTAATGGAAAAAAACAATTGGACAGAAAGAGAAGCATTCAGATATATTCAAAAAACAAGTATGAATTCTAGAGAACCAATGAAAAAAATAGCTCAAAAAATAATTCAAGAAAATGCTTGAAATATCGGAATTAAATGTTTATTTTATTGATGATTTTAATTATTTAAAATTTTTCTTTAAAAATAATAAATATTCAAAAATTTTTATATTAGTAGATAAAAATACCAATAAATATTGTCTCCATTTAATAGAAAAATATATTAATGAATTTAAGTTAATAAAAATAAAAGATGGTGAAGAAAATAAAAATATAGATTCTTGTAATATCATATGGAACAATTTAATAAAAAATAATGCTGATAGAAAATCTTTGTTGATAAACTTAGGTGGTGGAATTATAACAGATATAGGTTCTTTTTGTGCTTCTACATATAAAAGAGGTATAGATTTTATAAATATACCTACAACTTTACTAGCTCAAGTTGATGCATCAATAGGTGGAAAATGTGGAATAAATTTTAAAAATATAAAAAATTCTATAGGACTTTTTGTTAATCCTAGATGTGTCTTTATAATCAAGGATTTTTTACAAACTTTGAGTAAAAGAGAGTATAATTCAGGTTTTGCTGAAATGATTAAGCATAGCCTACTAAAGTCTAAAAATGATTTTGAAGATTTGCTTATAAAATATAGTAACTTAACAATAGTAGATATTTATAATTCAGTTAAAATTAAATACGAAATAGTTAAAAAAGACTATAAAGAAAATGGATTAAGAAAAATATTAAATTTTGGTCATACAATAGGTCATGCAATAGAAACTTTATCAATAAATAAGAAAAATAGATTATTGCATGGTGAAGCTTTAATAATAGGTATTATTTGCGAATTATATATATCACACAAAGTTTTAGATACTGATATTAATTTAATAAATTATATTATTTATAAGCTAATAAAAATGTTTGGATATTTTGATATAAATAGTTACTCTATTAAAGAAATATTAGAAATAATTAAAAATGATAAGAAAAATTTTTATGAAAATATTAATTTTTCTTTAATGAAAGATATTGGAAATTTTGCTTATGATATTAATGTTCCAGAAAAAATTATAAAAGAATCTATTAACTATTATAAAAATTTAAATTAAATCTTCTATATCAAGATGTTCTCTTTTTATAGCACCTTCTCTTATTAAAACAGGTTTATCTTTACTTAAATCTATTATAGTTGATGCTTCTGATAGTGGTGTTTTACCTGCATCTAGTAATAATGACAATTCTGTATCAAATAATTCTTCTGATACAAATCTTCCTGTTGTAGGACAGGGTCCTTCACTAATATTAGCACTAGATACAGTTAGAGGCTTTCCAAACTCATCTATTATTTTTGAAGATATAGGATGATTAGGAACTCTTATCCCTATTGTTTCCAAGTTAGGAACTATATAATCAGGAACTTTAAATGATTTATTTAAAATAATAGTTAATGCTCCTGGCCAAAATTTATTTGATAATTTTTCTGCTAATGGGGTCCAATCTATAACATAATTTAAAACATCATCTTTATTCATACCTATTATGTATAAAGGTTCATCTAAAGGTTTATTTTTTATTCTATATATTTTACTTACAGCTTCCTTATTATAAGTATCTGCAGCAATTATATATGATGTATCAGTTGGAAAAGCTATTACTTCACCTTTTTTTAATAAATTTAAAGCAATTTCTAAATATTCGTTTTTAAAATTATCAATACTTATTTGAAATATTTTCATATTTTATTTTGTTTAATATCATTTTCTATCATTTCAATTATAATATCTTTAATATTTTTTGTATTTTCCCAATTTAATTTATTTTTTATTTTAGAA
The DNA here is from genome assembly GCA_026004035.1 of Candidatus Sericytochromatia bacterium. Lineage (GTDB taxonomy): Bacteria > Cyanobacteriota > Sericytochromatia > UBA7694 > JACMQJ01 > BPII01. The sequence goes on from BPII01000018.1 coordinate 29,879, forward strand.
TTATCACCAATAAGAGGAGTTTTTTCCGATTCTCTAAAAAAATTAGAATTTATATGAATGTATTCTCTATAATCTTTGTTTATATAATCAAAAGCAATCTTTAACAAATCTTCAACAGTGTGCCCAATACCTGTTGATATTATAAAATCTTCAGCTTTGTCATTTTTATTTAACATAAGCCACATTGCTTTAACATAATCAGGAGCATAACCCCAATCTCTAATAGCATTTATATTTCCTAATTCTATTCTATCTATTTCTTTTCTTAATATTTTAGATATTCCTGAACTTATTTTTCTTGTAACAAATGAATAATCTCGTCTTGGTGACTCATGATTGTAAGCTATACCAGTGCAACAAAATAAACCAAATCTTTCTCTATAATTTTTTACTAGATAATAACTTGATAGCTTTGATATACCATATATTGATCTTGGATTAAATTTTGTATTTTCATTTTGAGGACTTTCATCAGTATTTCCAAACATTTCACTAGAACCAGCAAAATAAAACTTACATTCTGGTACTAATTCTTTTATTGAAGATAAAAGAAAATGAGTTGAGTTAAAATTAGTAGATATTATATTTGTTTCATCATCAAAAGAGTAACTTACAAAACTAAATGCTGCTAAATGGTAGCATTCATCAGGTTTTATTTCAGAAATAATCTTATATACAGATAGTTGATTTTCAATATTACAAGAATGTAGATATATTTTATCTAAAATATTCTTCAAGTTATATAATTTGCTTGCATTTTCAATAGAACTTCTTCTAACTATTCCATGAACTTGATAACCTTTTTCTAGTAAGAATTCAGCTAAATATGATCCATCTTGACCATTTATACCAGTTATAAGAGCTTTTTTCATTTAGTTCATACTTATATTAATAATCATACTAGCATACATATCACTAGCTAATTTTTTATCACCTTTTTTATTAATTATTTCAAATTCTAAATCTTTTATTATACTATTTTCGGGATCTATTTCTTTTATTTTGTCTAAATATTTATATGCTTTTTCAAAATTATTTCTTATTATTTCTATTTTTGTTAATCCTTCTAATGCATTAATACTAGAACTGTCAAGTAAAATAGCTTTATTATATAAATCTTCAGCATCTTTTAAATCATTACTAGATAAACTTATAGAAGCCAAATTACAAATAGTGTCTATATCATCTTCCTTTTCTAAAAGAATTTCATAAAATAAATTTTTAGCCTCTTCTTTTAGATTGATATAATTTTTTATACAAGCAATACTATACTTTATAGCAAGTTTGTTTTCTGATTTATTTAGTATTTGATAATATACATCTAATAAAGTATCTGCTAAGATTTTATCTTCTTTTTCTAAAGCATTTCCTATTAATAATCTGGTTCTTATTAATTCAAGTAACTTTAGAAAATGATTATACCTATTTTCTTGAATATATATCGTAGATAAAGCTTTAATAAGCGCACTTATATCAATTTTAGATAATTTACTAATAAAATTAGCTAAAACTTTTTCTATTGATTTAAAATCTTTTTGCTTTATATAAATGTCTGTTAAATAAATATATAAAGAAATATTTTCAGGATTTTCTTTTATAGCTTTTTTACAATATTCTATTGATTTATCAAGTTCTTGTTTTTTATAATATGCTTTAGCTATTAAATATAAAGGTTTCCAAGTTATAGTTCCAACATCTACAGAAGGATAAATATCTTCACCTTTTAATTTCAATGCATTATGAGAATACTCTATAGATTTATCATAATTGTTTAAATTTAATTCAGCTGTTGCATATAAAAACCAATAATCAGGTCTATTTTCTAAATCTTCTCTAAATTTTTCTGAAAAGTCTTTAGCTTCCTGATTTTTAGCTTCAAAAATTAGAGAAACTATAATATTTATCTGACATAATATTTTTATATGTTTAAGTTTATTATCCTTTTTATTTTCTATTAATTCAAGTGCTTTTTGAGAATTATATCTTACACCTTGGTAGTCATTAATTTTAAATAGCATATTAGATAAGTAAAAATAATTTAATGGGTCATTTGGTTGTTCTTTTATAAGTTTGTTTAGTATATTTATATTTCTTTCAATTTTATTTTTCTTTTCAATTATCTTTGGGCTATAGCCATAGTGTATAATTTCTATACCTGTAAGAGTTGATGAAGGTATATTTTCTCCATTTTTTAAAACAGGATATTCGTGTATTGGTCTTATAAATTTTATATCTTTACGATTAGGTATTATTCTAGATACAAAATGATATATTTCTTCTAATGATGTTTGATCATCAGTAACATTTCTAATTTTTGGTGAATAAATAAATTCTCTTGATAATCCTATTAATGTCGGTTTTAATCTTTTTTCACTATCCTTTGATAAAATTTCATCAGCATCAAGCATTAATATCCAATCTTTAGTAGCTTTTTCCATAGCTTCATTTCTTGCTTTCCCAAAATCATTTTCCCATGTTGAATTATAAATTATAGCTCCTTCTTTTTGTGCTATTTTGATAGTATTATCATTTGAACCAGTATCTAAAACAATTATTTCATCAGCTATGTTTTTTACACTCCTTATTGCTCTTTCTATATGTTTTTTCTTCATTTTTTGCTATTATGCAAACACTTAAGGTAGGTAGTTTAGAATATCTAAAATCAATAAACATTTTATTGAATTCCTTTATTACTTCTTCTATATCATTATCTATATCACTATCTTCTATATATCCTAAATCTTCTATTGCTTTTAAGCTTGTAAAAGCTCCTTCGTGATTTGGTACTAAATCAAGAGTTTTTTCAAAGAATTTTTTAGAAAGTGAATAAATACCAAGCTTGTAGAGTAATATACCAGCTATATTGTTATAATCTTCGTTATCAGGGTTATTTTTTAAACTTATTATTATATGTTTTAGTCCATTTTTAAATTCATTATATCTCAAGCATAAATTTGCTAAGTAAAAGTTTAAATTTGGATTTTTAGGATTATTAATATATGCTTCTTTTAGTAAAGAATATGCTTTATCAAAATTATTATTACTCATAGACTTTATAGCCTCTAATATTTTTGAGTTCATTTCATGTTGAACATCTTTTTTTTATAGGTTGTTCTTTTAACTTATAAATTAAATCTTTTATAGTAGAGTTTATTTTTATCCATGTATATTTTGATAAAATTTCTTTGGAAGCATTCTTAGATAATTTTTGATATTCATTACTATTTAAATTATATGCTTTTCTTAATTTTACTCTTAAATCATTTATTTGTGGTTCTATCCAAAAAGGAAATGAAACAGTTTTTATACCTTTTATTTCTTTTTTACTTTCAAAAATAATGTCAGATTTTACTATTATTGAATTATCTTCATTACAATAATCTCTACAAGCACCTATACTATTAGTTATAACAGGAATACCTGATGCCATAGATTCTAGTATTTCTAAGCAATAAGATTCTGTTCTATATGTTGAAACAAAAAAATCACAACTTTTATAAACATTTTCTTCTATAGGAATTATATTACTATCAAGAATATATATTTCTGGATCGTCACTATTACTTGAAAAACTTCTTATAATTTGGTCTATTTTTCTATCTATATTAATTTTATCTATACATAAAACTAAACAAATATCATCATCATAAGTAAATTCATTAAAATAAGCTTTTAGTAAAATATCTAAACCACTATTCCAATCAGTGTTACCTTTATAAAGTAATTTTACTTTTTTATCAGAAGGTATTTTTATATTAGTAGTAATATTTGGATTAAAAAGCAAAGTATCAACACCTGTATTTACAACTTTTATTTTTTCTTCATCAATTCTTGAATCTTTAAAGCAATCTTTCATATAATTACTAGAAACCCAAATTTGATCTACATAATCTGATAAAGGCTCTATCCATTCATTAGGTAATGAACCATAATCCCAATTTATATATACAATCCAATGTTTTTCAGGTAACATAAAAGAATATTTAGAATAGTGAGTTATTGTTATATCGGTACTTTCTAAAGGTTTATTGATGAAATTTTTTAAATTATCATAGATTTGGTCAAATTTATTAATTCTATCTTTTACTGACAAAGACAAATTATAGTTAGAATCTCTTGAAAAAACTTGAAATAAATTTCTATTTACTTTTGAAACATTATTATAAGAAAAAAAATCACCCTCTAATTTTAAATTAACAATATTATCTGACTTACTACTTTCAGAAATAGCAAAATCTAATACATCTAATAAGTAACTATAATCTTTTTTTTCTGTCATTTATTTTTTTTCCTTTTTTTTCTTCTAATAAATCTTTTTATTTTTGATACAAGTATATCAGAACTTGTATGAATAATATCACCAAAAATCAAACCTAAAAGAATTGATAAAAAATACTCTTTAGGTTGGCTCTTTAAAAATTTTACACTAACTCTTGTTGTATTTGTTAAATCTTTATTTAAATCTGGAAAATAATTTTGTGTAATTAAATAAAAAATTGTATATATTATTATTGAAAATACAAATATATATACTAACCTAAATAATGTAGCAATTATTATTCCATGTGATAATACCGATCTATGTGAAATGAGCTTTCTATAAGGTATCCATATCCATCTTAAATTTCCCCACCTTTTAGTTTGAATACTTACTAAATCCAAATCACCGCTAAACATTAAACTACTGAATATAAAAGAAACAAAAAAAATTATAGATATTACAATATCATCACTTAAATACCAAGTTAAGTATGTAAGAGGTATTGAAAGATACCAAGCTATCCTATCATGAGTTTTTCCTGATGGCATATTCTTTGTTTAAAAATATTGGCTTTAAATTTCCATTATCTTTTACTACATCAGAAATAGTATCAGATAATTTTACAAGTTGAAAATTATCTTTCACCATAAGATAATCAGAAGATATTTTTTTTAACTTTAATTTTTCTAATGTGTTTATTTTACCTTTTTGATGTTCTGAAGCAGCTATAAGAACTGTTCTTTGTGGATATTTATTAAGTATATTGAATGAATACAAAAGTAATTGTTCGTTTAAATCTTCATAACCAGGATGAACTAATAACCTTATAACATGTGGCAATTGTCTATATTGTGCTACTATTTCTAAAGATGCTATTATTTTATCATCCTTTTCAACAACAAAACTTAAATCACATGACTTTCTTGTTATTTCTTTTAAACATTTTGAAACTTTTTCTATTGTATTATTTTGAAAGTCTTTTAAAGTTTTTTGATCTACTATTCTTATAGATGAAGGTGTTGATGAAGTATATAATTCAAGACATTTTTCAGCGTCAGAATCTTTATATTTTCTAAAACCTTTTGGAATAGATATTATATCTGTTTTAAATTCAGGTAGATTCTTAGCTAGAAGTTTATAATAGTGTATAGTAGTATATTTCCTAAAACCTAAACTTTCATATAATTTTATAGCTGGAGTATTATTTATATCAACTTCTAGAGTAAATCTATTTACACCTTTATTTATGTATTCATCAAAAATATAGTTTATTAACTTTTTTGCTATTCCTTTACCCCTTTGATTAGGTAAAACAGCTATATTTTCTATGTGCCATCTTGTACAATCTTTGCTTCTTGCACTTGTCTGTATAAAACCTACAACTTTTTTTTCTTCATCATCTTCATAAACATGAACATTAAAAAGATATTGATATGGATTATTAAAAGTTGCTAGTAGCTTAATAATTGGGTAGATTTGTTGCCATTTTTTTATTCTCTGAACAATATCTATATCCCTTTGTTTATATTCATCTGTAAAACCTTCTTCAAAAATTTTTTGTATATCTTTAAAATCTTTATATTTAGCTTTTCTAATCATTTCTCACCTTTAAAAATTACTAGGTCTTATTAAAACAATAGGTGTTTGTTCATAAGAATTTCCAGCAGGATTATTTAACATCCAATTTCTTATTTTGTTTTCCATATTTGGAATAGTGGAAGCTACAACTCTAGCTCTTTTTAAATCGTTTGCATCAACTATTGCAATGTCTAAGTTAGTCTTTTCTTTTATATAATTAACTAATTTTTGAGGTTCTTTTGGACCTAATACTATGTATTGATCATAAGGTGGAATTGTTCCTGTTAAATCATCTATTAACTCTGATTCAATACCAGCAACTATATATAACCAACCATTTTTTCCAAAAATTTTCATAAATGCACCAACAAACATTGCAAATAAAAATCTAATTAATCCTACTTGATCAATAGCACATTGCATACCATAAGGTGTAGATAAACTACCAACTGAAGGAATAAAATAACATAATCTTTTTGCCCACCAACCAACTTTTACTTCTTGAGGTAATTTAAATCTACCTTGAGTTATAGCTACTGGACTTTCAGCTATTGTTATAATATCTCCTTCTTTTGCAAAATTGGAAGTATATTTTTTTATAACACTAGCCAAATCATCTTCATCACTTAATAAATGAGTTTTTATAGGATAAATGGATGCACCCTCTTCATTTAATAAATTTAATTTTGAATTATCAGCTTCTTTATTTGGAACAAATATCATATCTTTAATTCTGCTATGATAACCTTTTCTATCATAAACAACATATTTAAAAGAAATAACTATGGCATGTATATCTTTTATGGTATCCAAATTACCTTCAAAATTTACAATAATTTTATATTTCATTTTTGACAAAGGTTGCATTATATATGCAGGTACATATTTATCTTCTCTAACTCCTTCATATTCAGGTAAAAGTTCTATACTTAATTTTATATCATTTTTATATTCTTTTTTAAATAAAATTTTATAATCAACATTTGTTTTTACCATTGTGCATTCATATTTCTTACTTTCATTAAAAACATAGAAAGATGACTTATAAGAACATTTTTCATTATCTTTATTAATTATTTTCCATTCTTCCCTCTCTGATGTTAATGGAATTATTGTTCCACTATCTCTTTTTCTATAAATTATTTCAAAAATTAAAAAAATGAAAACTATAAATACTGTTAAGTATATTAGATAATTCATAAAATTACTTATTAGTTCTTAAACTATCTATTAAGCTTATTAACTTGGCACCTTTTTCTAATGACTCATCTAATTTTATCTGTATATCTGGAACAAATCTAAGATTTATCCTTTCTCCTATTTTTGTCCTTATAAAACCTTTTGCTGATTCAAGTCCTTTTATGACTTCTTCTTTTGAATTACGGTTTCCTATAATACTAAAATATAATTTTGCATGTCTTAAATCATTAGTAACTTCAACATTTGTTACTGATACAAAATTATTTTTAATTCTTGAATCTTTTATTTCTCTTAAAAGTAAATCTGATATTTCTCTTTTTATAGCTTCAGCTACTCTTATATTTCTATAACTCATATTTAATGTTCCTAAAAAAACTACTTAAAAGTAATAATTATTATATCATTAAAAAATTAAAAAAATTAATTTATCAAAATTCAATACTGTGAACATAATTTAATCGGAAATAGTGGCACTGGGATTGAGTTATAGAAAAAATTACCTTTAAAAGCTTATAAATACTAAATTTAAAGTATTTTTTAATATAGATCTTTAAAATGCTTACTATTAATGGATTTTTAGCTTATCAAAAAATAACATTAGTCTAGTGTCTCTTTAGTTTTAATTAAAATTAACATAAACTTAACTTTGTTATTAGTCAGATATAAATCTGAATTACTATAATCTATATAAAATAAATTATTTTAGCTATGAGGCTTTTAAATGGTAAATAGTGTTAATGGTAATTATAACGTTCAAGGGGTAACTTATAATCCTCCTCTTTATAATACAAGTAATACTACTGTAAGTAATAATCAACGAATCTGTTATAGTAATAAAGACAATGTTAATTTTAACAAACCTCAAGCAGGAAATGTTCCATCTAGTGGTAAATTGAGTTTTTGGGAACAAATAACAATAAGAAGTAAGGATGTTCATCAATCACCACAAAATATAAATGCTTATAAAGCATTTCAAAATGCTATAAAAGCTAATCCTGATGGATATTTATTACCAGGTTCATCAAATACAAACAGAGTTAAAGATTTGCAGCAAAAGCTTTCTATGGTTGGTTTTAAGCTTGAAGTTAATGGTAATTTTGGAAAAGCTACAGAACAAGCAGTAATCCAATTTAAAAGATCAGTTGGTATAAATGATGGATATTTAGATAAAGAAGGTAACTTTGCTGTGACTCCTATTGTAACACCCAAAACTTGGGAATTATTAAATGCTCAAGTAGCATTTAAACTAAACCCAAATGGATATAACGTAAATGGATATAAAGCTCCACCTGTCACACAGGAAGAATTAAAGTGGGCTAAAAATTTACAAGCAAAAATACAAGCTGGTTATCAACCAACGCAAAATGAAAGAATTAGATATGAAAATATTTATAATAGACAACAATTGGCTCTAAAATCTAAAGAACAAAATTTTGTCCCTCCTGATGTTCCACCTCCAACCCCTGAAGAATTAGAATGGGCTAAACAGCTTTTAACAAAAATGCAATCATTTGGATATAAACCTAATCAAACTGAAATACAAAAATACCAAGAAATATATAATAAACAGAAGCAAAGTAAGATAGCTCAAGAATATAAAAAAAATAACCCAGTTGTTAATAATCAAAATAATAATTTTGTTACACAAGATGAGTTAAATTGGGCTAAACAAATACAACAAAAGGTTAAAAATGGACAACAAGTAACACCACAAGAAGAAGCTAGATACGAACAAATAAGGCAAAAATTAGAAGCTCAAAAAAAACAAAGTAATAATAATACAAATAATATAAGTCAAGGTATTACACAAGAGGAGTTAAATTGGGCTAAGAATTTAGAAAATAGGGTTATTAATCAAGGTTACAGACCAACTGAACAAGAAAAAGCTAAATATAATGATATTTTTAATAGATATAAGAATAACGGAGTTAATAATAATAACAATAATAAACAAAAAGTAGTTACACAAGACAAAAAAGTAGTTACACAAGACAAAAAAGTAGTTACACAAGAAGAGCTAAATTGGGCTAAGGATTTAGAAGATAGAGTTAATAATCAAGGTTATAGACCAACTGAACAAGAAAAAGCTAAATATGATGATATTTTTAATAGATATCAAAGTGGTGGAGTTAATAATAATAATAATAATAATAATAATAATAATAATAATAATAATGATACATTAAAAGCTGTTACACAAGAAGAGCTAAATTGGGCTAAGGATTTAGAAGATAGAGTTAATAATCAAGACTATAGACCAACTGAACAAGAAAAAGCTAAATATGATGATATTTTTAATAGATATCAAAAATATGGATTAAAAAACACTCAACAAATTAATAATACCAATCCACCTAAAAAACCTTCTCAAAAAGATATAGAATGGGCATTGGATTTAGAAAAAAGGACACAATCAGGTTATCAACCTACTGAATTAGAATTACAAATGTATAATGATATTTTAACTAGATATCAATATTATCAAGAACAAGAAAAAAATTCTGTAAATGGAGCTACTCCTGATGAAATGGCATGGGCAGCTAATATGTACACAAAAATGCAAAGTGGTTATAAACCTAGTGCTGAAGAATTAAGTATATTAAATAATATACAAGCTAAAATCTCTGGAAAAAATACAGATTCTGATAATGTTTCTAACAATAGACCAAAAGTAAATTTCAACCCACAAGGAGAATTTAGCTATAGTTCTTCAAACATCCAAGCTTTTAGAAATGCTTTCTCTAATTATAGTTTTTTAGGTGGAAGAGTTCCTTATTTATCTCGTCAAGATGGTGATAATGTAGCAAAACAATATGGTTTTTCTTCCGTAGAAGATTTACAAGCCACTGTCGGAGCTGTTGTGGATGGTAAGTTTGGTCCTGAAACATATTTTAAACTAGCACAATACATAAATAATGGTGGTCTCCCTGTTCAAAATAACATGAATAAAAGTAGTAATATAAGTCAAAATAATGAAAATATTAGTTATAATAATGTAAATAGTACAAACGGAGTCACTCAAGAAGAACTAGATTGGGCAGTAAATCTTCAAGCAAAATATAGCCAAGGTTATAAGCCAACTCAAGAAGAAATGAATAAATATACAGATATATATAATAGGTATGAAACTAGTGGAAATAAAGTTATAAATTCAAATAATACTAATAGTGCTAGTAACGTTAATCAAAGTAATTTGAATACTAATTTAAGTAATCCTCCTACTCAAGAAGAACTTGCATGGGCACAAAATTTACAAGATAAAGTTACAAAACAAGGTTACAAAGCAACACAACAAGAAATAGATAAATACACTGACATATTTAATAGATATCAAGCATCTCAAAATAATGTATCCAATAATACTAATCAACAAAATGTAAATACAAGCAATGTACCCACTGTAAGTGTAAATGTATCAAATAATGATCCAGATTTACAATGGGCATTACAATTATTAGATAAAGTTCAAAATCAAGGATATAATCCTAGTGAACAAGAAATACAAAGGTATGAACAAATTATTGCAAGAAATCAATCAGTTACAGCTTATCCTTAATAAAAATTACTTTATAGATTAAATTTAAATTTTTTTGTAAAAAAAAATTACTATAATTATAGCTTTATATTCCTACTTTGTTATAATATCATCATTTGTATGATGATATTTAAATAAGTATAAAAAATGAAAAATTTTAAATATTCTTTATTTACAATTATTATATCTTTATGTTCAGCTTTTACTATAAATGTTAAAGCACAAGTAAATAAATTTGAATTACCAAAATTAAATTATTCTTATTCAGCACTTGAACCTTATATAGATGAACAAACAATGAATATACATTATAATAAGCACCATTTAGCTTATGTCAATAATTTAAATAAAGCAATAGTTGGAACAGAAGCTGAAAATATGTCTCTTGAAGAAATACTTAATAATGTTTCTAAATTTTCAGAAACTATTAGGAATAATGCTGGTGGTCATTGGAATCATACTTTTTTTTGGAATATTATGACGGATAAGAAAGAAAATAAGTTAATATCTCTAAATTTGAAAAATATAATATCTAATCAATTTGGTTCATTTGAAAATTTTCAACAAAAATTTGAAGAAGCAGGAAACAAAAGATTTGGCTCTGGTTGGGTATGGTTAATAAAGAAAAGTGATAACACATTAGAAGTTATTTCAACTCCTAATCAAGATAACCCATTAATGGATATTTCACAAACTAAAGGAAAACCTATTTTAGGTTGTGATGTTTGGGAACATGCTTATTATTTAAAATATCAAAATAGAAGAGCAGACTATTTAAAATCTTTTTGGAATGTTATAAATTGGAAAAAAGTAGAAGAAAACTATAATTTTAAGTAAGTTATAATTCTTTAATTACTACTCAAAATCTCACTCCGCTACAAAAAATTTAGAAACAAGGTATAGATATATTGGAGTTGTTGCATTCTAGTAATTAGTTTTTTATATAGAAATTAAATAACTTTAACAACTAAATTCTAAAATTAACATAAAGTAATATTGACAATATTTAGAGAGTAATTAGTTATAATATAATTTGTATTTTTATTTTGGATAGGTTAAAAAGTAAATATGTTACCAGTAAAAAAAAATATGACATAGTAACAATATATTATTTAATAGATGAAGTATTGAGAATATTAAATTTAAAAAGAACAATAAGAAGACTATCTAATACCAATTTATTAAATTGGTAGTGTATTAAAAGTTAATGTTTTTTATAGTTACAATTTTTTTTAATTATACTAAAATTCTTATATATTAAGTAATTTATTAAAAACTTATAGTTTTTTTTAATTTTTTATACTTTATTTTTAAGTATTAATTATGCATTTATTATAAAAATTGTTATTATAATAAAAGATAATTTATTATTAGAAAAAAAATAATGGTCAAAAAAGTAGTGCGAAAAACCTTTTTAGGTGTTATATGCCAAAAGAAATAAAAAAAGAATTATAATAAATTCCTATTTTGCAAAGTAGGTACAAAACTCAAGGCTTGACAAGGTATTTAATAATACCAAGTATATTTAGTATAAAAAGTCTAATACTTCATTTGTTTCTACAATAAATTAAATCTTATACTATAAGATTAGATTATGAAAATATAAGAAAAGTTGATTTAAATCAATCTAAAAACATTCATTTTACATAAAAAAAATTGCTATCAATCAATTTCAAAAATAACTATTATCATTTTTTTATTTTTTTACAAATAATAAACTTTAAATATGAATAGAATAATTTTAGAAAAAGATTTTAAAAAGTTAAGAGATAAAATTTTAGAAAAATTTTTATCTATAAAAGAGGAGTTTTTTTTATCTACTACTAATAAAATTTCTTTAGATAAAGAAAAAGAAGAATTATTTTTAAAAGAAATATTTGATTTAGGTAGAGTAATTGGTTTAGAAATTCTAAAAGAGAAAGATAAAGAGTTATCTTTAAAGGAAATATTAGATGAAATTTATAAATTAAATATTTCTTGCTTTAAAGGTGATTTAAAAATTGATAATAATTTTATAAAAATAGAAAGAACAAATTGTCCATATACTTCAGCTAATTATTTTATTTGTCTATACTGGAGAGAATTTATAGACGGATTTATCATGGGAATAGGTAATAAAGAAAGATATTCAAGACATGCAAGTATTAAGTATGGATTAAATAATTTTTGCACAGATATTATTTATTATAATAATGATCAAAAATATCGTTGGAGTAATTTGCCTGAAGATGTATTAAATTTTATTAAATTACAAAATAAAAAATACTCTGTAAAAAATATACAAATAGAAGGAGTAGGTTTTAATGAAAGAACTTTATTTTATAAGATAAAAGATAATTCAAGTATATCTTCATTTAGAAAAGGTTTTATAATAGAGTCTTTTGCTAAAGAATTTAAAAAAAGATTTCCAAAATTTAATTCCTGTGAGATATCTCCACGATCTGTTATAGAAGGAGATTTTTGATATGAATGTAAGCAGAAGATTTTTATTTACAAATTGGATTAATACATTTTCAGAAAATGTTGAGGAAATAGTAAAAAATATTCCATTAATAGGGTGTTTAAAAGAGAACTCTAATAAACTTTATAATCAAAAAAAATTTTTTAAAGTTGGTTTATTAAATGATTTTCCACCTCAAAGTATTACTACTATAAAAATTAATGATAAAGATTATATGATTTTTTCTAATGAAATTGGATTGTATTGTGTAGAAAAATGTTCATTTGAAAATAATAAAATCGAGCCTAGATTATTTATAAAAATTGATAGCAATGGTGAAGTTCTTTTAAATCCTTATGAGTTTTTACCAGAAGGAAAAATTTTATCAATTATAACAAATGAATTTATAGACGAAAAGGAGGTATAAATTAAATGAAAAATTGGAGTAGAAGGAAATTTCTAAAAGGCTTAGGAGTTTTTGGGGTAACTCTTTCTTTTTCAGAAAGTGCTTTAGCAAAATCTCTAAAGTATTTTAGACCAATGAATATAGAAAATCCATTGGCTTATTATCCAAACAGGGACTGGGAAAATGTTTATAGAAATATTTTCAAACCAGATTCTAGCTTTGTATTCTTATGTGCACCAAATGATACACATAATTGTTTATTGAAAACTTATGTTAAAAATGGTATTGCTGTTCGTATTGGTCCTACATATGGATATGGAAAAGCAGAGGATTTATATGGAAATAAAGCATCTCATCGTTGGGATCCTAGATTATGTCAGAAAGGTTTAGGATTAGTAAGAAAAATATATGGTGACAGAAGAGTAAAAGCACCTATGATAAGAAAAGGCTTTAAAGAATGGGTAGATGCTGGATTTCCAAGAGATCCTGTAACAGGAAAACCATTTCAAAAATATTTTGAAAATAGAGGAAAAGATAAATGGTTAAGAGTAACTTGGGAAGATGCTTTTAGAATTGTTGCACTAGCTTTTAAAAATATAGCTGAAACATATTCAGGTGAAGAAGGTTCAAAAAAACTTGCTCTTCAAGGATATGAACCTGAATCAATAGAAGCAATGAAAGGACATGGAACACAAACATTCAAATTCAGAGGTGGTATGCCGTTACTTGGAGTTACAAGAATTTTTGCTCTTGCTAGATTAGCTAATACAATGGCTTTACTTGATTCAAATCTAAGAGGTTTATCATCAGATGAATCAAAAGGTGGAAGACATTTTGATAGTTATAGCTGGCATACTGACTTACCACCAGGACATCCTATGGTAACAGGACAACAAACTAATGATTTTGATTTAGTATGTACTGAATATGCAAAATTAATTATACCATGGGGTATGAATTGGATATCAACTAAAATGCCTGATGGACACTGGCTAACAGAAGCTAGATTAAAAGGTGCTAAAGTTATACCTGTAACCGTTGAGTATAGTTCAACAGCATCTAAAGGTGATGAAGTTATTATTATAAGACCAGGAACAGATCCAGCTTTTGCTTTAGGATTAGCTCAGGTTATAATTTCGAAAGATTTATTTGATAAAGATTTTGTTGTAAGAAATACAGACTTACCTTTTCTTATAAGAATGGATAATTTACAACCATTAAGACCTGAAGATGTAATAAAAGATTTTAAAGAACCTGAATTACAATCTATAAACTTTTTAAAAAAAGGTGAAAATCCTCCACCAGCATTTGAACAGAAAAAACAATATGCACCAATTTCAATGAAAGATGACTTTAAATCACATATGATTTTATTAGAGGATGGAGAAACTTTAGTTCCTGTAAGTCGTGATGAAATGGGAAAAAACTTTAACAAAAATCCAAAGCTTAGAGTTAATAAAAAAATAAAGCTTCTAAACGGAATGGAAATTGTAGTTAGAAGTAATTTTGATTTGTTAGAAGAATACCTAAATAATAGTATGACTCCTGACAAAGTTTCAAAGATTACAGGAGCACCACAAAGCGCAATAATATCTTTAGCGAAACAAATAGCATCAAATCCTGAAAAAACTCTTATAGCAGTTGGTATGGGTCCTAATCAGTTCTTTAATTCTGATTTAAAGGATAGAGCAATATTTCTTGTTGGAGCTTTAACTAGAAATATTGGATTTCCTGGAGGAAATGTGGGTAGCTATGCAGGAAATTATAAAACAGCAATGTTCAGTGGAATACCTTTATATGTTTTAGAAGATCCATTTAATCTAAATCTTGAAATTGGAGGAAAGCCAAAAGTTAGTAAAAAATTAGAATACGAATCATTACACTATTTTAATTATGGTGACAGACCACTTAAAGTAGGAAATAGAAATTTCACAGGTAAAACTCATACACCAACACCAACAAAAACTTTTTGGCAAGCTAATTCAAATTCTTCTTTAGGAAACATAAAATGGCATTATGATGTTGTAAATAATACTTTACCTAAAGTTGAAATGGTTATATATTCTGATTGGTGGTGGACAGCATCGTGTGAACATTCTGATATAGTATTTGCAGTAGATAGCTGGGCTGAGTTCAAATATCCTGATATGACAGCATCTTGTACAAATCCATTTTTTCAAGTTTTTCCTGTAACTCCTTTAAAAAGAATATTTGATACAAAATCTGATATAGAAATAGTTGCTGGAGTATCAAAAGCTTTAGCTGAATTAACAGGTGATAATAGATTTGTAGATGCTTTTAAATTTGTTCATGAGAACAAAGTAGAGGAATATTTACAAAGGATTATAAATGGTTCTACTAATATGAAAGGCTATAAAATAGAAAATATTCATGAAAAAGCAAAAGAAGGAATACCAACTCTTATAAATGCTAGAACTTATCCTAGAGTACCTTCTTATGAAGAAGCAAAAGGAGAAAAACCTTGGTATACAAAATCTGGAAGACTAGAATTTTATCGTCCTGAAAAAGAGTTTATAGAACAAGGAGAAAATATGATTGTTTATAGAGAGCCAATAGATTCTACTTTCTATGAACCAAATGTTATAGTTGGAATTAAGCATGACGCTATAAGAGCTTTAACTCCTAAAGACTTTGGATTTTCTGAAAACGATTTATCATGTGAGCTAAGACAAGTAAGAAATATTTTAAGAAGTCCAGAAGAACTTTTAGAAACAAAACATCCTCTTATGCAAAAAGACAATAATTTTAAATTTATTTACCATACACCTAAGTATAGACATGGTACTCATACAACACCAGTAGATACAGATTTTACAGGAGTATGGTTTGGTCCATTTGGAGATATTTATCGTCATGACAAAAGAATGCCATCTATTGTTGAAGGTTATGCTGATATAAATCCTCTTGATTGTAAAGAACTAGGAATTGAAGATGGAGACTATATATATGTTGATGCTGATCCTGAAGACAGACCTTTTAGAGGTTGGCAAGATAAAACAGATACTAAAGAATATAAAGCAGCAAGACTTTTATTAAGAGCAAGGTATTATCCAGGAACTCCAAGAGGAGTTGTAAGAACTTGGTATAACATGTATGGTGCAACAGTAGGAAGTGTTATAGGTCAGGAAACAAGAGCTGATGGACTTGCTAAAAATCCAATAACAAACTATCAATCAATGTATAGAGGAGGAAGTCATCAAAGTGCTACTAGAGCTTGGCTACATCCTACATTAATGACTGATAGTTTAGTTAGAAAACAAACTTTTGGACAAGTAATAGGGAAAGGTTTTGAACCTGATGTTCATTGTCCAGTTGGAGCACCTAGAGAAGCATTTGTGAAAATAACAAAAGCTGAACCAGGGGGCATAAATGGTAATGGCAAATGGAGACCAGCATCTTTAGGTTATAGACCAACTTACGAGAATGCGTCAATGAAAGCTTACCTCAAAGGTCAATTTATTAAAAAGAAATAAGGAGGAAAATATATGGTAAAAGTAAAAAACTGGCAGTTAGGACGTTTTATGGAGTATAAATACGAAGAAAATCGTCCTAAAAAACAGTGGGCAATTGTCTTTGATTTAAATAAATGTATAGCTTGTCAAACATGTTCTTTAGCTTGTAAAACAACATGGACAAGTGGACCAGGACAAGAATATATGTTTTGGAATAACGTAGAAACAAAACCTTATGGTTCTTATCCATTAGCTTGGGATGTAAGAGTTTTGGAAAAGTTAGGTTATCAAGAGTGGGAAAAAAAATGGTAAAAAATATCTTGGAAAAACAATTTTTGAAGCAGCAAGTCCTAATGAAATAGCTGTTCATTTTGCTCCACAAGATGAAGATTGGATGTATCCAAATGCAGGAGAAGATGATTGTGTAGGTAATGTTGGTGAGCATGGTTTACATATTACTTTAAAAGATGATGGACATAATAATTGGTTTTTTTATCTACCTAGAACATGTGCTCATTGTACATATCCAGCATGCTTAGCATCTTGTCCAAGAAAAGCTATTTATAAAAGACCTGAAGATGGTATAGTGTTAATAGATCAATCAAGATGTAAAGGTTATGGTGAATGTGTAAGAGCTTGTCCTTACAAAAAATCAATGTATAACCCTCATACAAGAATAAGCGAAAAATGTGTAGGTTGTTATCCAGCTGTTGAAGAAGGAAAACAACCTATGTGTGTTCAAAACTGTATAGGTAGAATTCGTATAATGGGGTTTATAAATCCTCCCTGGCCTGGTAAAATGAGAAAAAATAATCCAATAGACTATTTAGTTCATGAAAAAAAAATAGCTTTACCTTATTATCCTCAATTGGGGCTTGAACCAAATATTTATTATATTCCACCTATTCATGCTAATAGAGATTATCTAACTCAAATGTTTGGTCCTCGTGTAGATGAAGCTATAGAAAATTATAAAAATTTGAAAAATGATGTAGTAACACAAGGTCTTTTAGTTCTTATGGGCGCTACAGATAGGATTATTCATAGTTTTGATGTAAAAAATGGAATAGCCTATGCTTATGATGACAAAGGTATGGAAATAGTAAATGTTCCCATTAAAGAACCTTTAGCTGAAAGAATAGCTTATGATAGTAGTATTGGCTCTATAAGAGTTAATACACCTTAAGAAAGGAGAGTAAAATTATGCAATTAAAAAAAATTTTAAGTATAAATTTTTTAGTAACACTTGGGATATTATCTACAACTTTTGTTAGTGCTCAGAATATTTTAACTTCTGTATTTGTAAAAGATAATTTAAAAAATCCAAAAGTTAATGATACTTATTGGAAAAAATCTAAATATTTTGTTGTAAATCTTAATGCACAACCTATGGCTAATCCAAAGCCTGAAAAAACAGAAACGCAAACTATTAATGTTCAATCTGTTCATAATGAAACAGATATTGCATTTAGATTAACTTGGAACGATACTGATAAAAGTGAAGGAGGACCTTTAGGCAAGTTTTCAGATGGAGTAGCAATACAATTTCCTATTAAATTAGATAAAGACGGACAACCACCTTCAGCTTTCATGGGGCAAGCAGGTAATCCTGTACATATTTTTCACTGGAAAGCAGCATTTCAATATGACAAAGATAATA
>BPII01000019.1 GCA_026004035.1 Candidatus Sericytochromatia bacterium
AATCCAAAAATTTTTACAGAATCTTCTTTGTATATTGTAGAAGTATATATTTTATAGATCTGTATGTCTTTATCTATATTGATGTTAGAAAAGTTTTTAGGATACATATACAAGATAGCCTACATTATTAACTTCTATTACTATGCTATCTAAAAAAACATCTTCTATTCTTCCTTTTAAATAGGAAATCATAGAAATAATCTTTTATACCATGCTTGAAATTGTAAAGCACTCATCAATTTGTCTTTTGTTATAAATGAATTTCCAACTAATAACTCACCTACTAACATATCACTTTTTACAAATTTCTTTCTTATCTAAAGTCATTCTCAATTGATTTTCTGTTATATACTTAAAAGCGACTAGTATTTCTCCTATTAAAACGGGTTTTTCAGGTTTTTTAAGTATTTTTACACCAATAAACTTCTTTATCTACACAATTATAAAAAATATCTAGTACATGCTCTTAATATCTTCGAAAGAGTAATATTGATCTATTATTTGGTATAAAGTATTTGTTCCATTTATCTTACCTACAAATTTTATTAAATCCATTGGCATTGACATTGATGTTAAGTGCTGACAATTCCTGCACTTAAGAACTGCAGGAACAAGACAATTGAAACTTTCTATGAAATCAGATTTAATGTTTTGTTTCTTGAGTCTTCTATTTCAGATTCTTGATCATCTTGCATTCATTTCTTCTTTGTATTCTTCCAAAAATTTAGCAAGTAACATTTCAAATTCATACAATATTCTTTGTTGAGCCATTTCTGGTAGCTTATTATAATATTTCTTTACATCATCTATATCATCTATAGATATTTGTGAATATACAGCTTTTCCTTCTTTTTTATTTTCCAACTTCATTGGTTGTATTGCAAATTTACTTCTATACTCACTTATCTTTCTTAACTCCTCTTTGAATTCTGCAACATCAGAAAATCTTTTGTCTCTATCTTTTGCCATTGCTTTTACTATGATGGGGTCAATGTGTGGTAATAAATCTTTAGCTATTTTACTTGGTGGTATTGGTTCATCTTTCAGTATTTTCATTATTGCTTCTCTCGGTGTTTCAGCCGTAAATGGTAGTTTTCCAGTGAGCAATTCATATATAGATACAGCCATAGAATACATATCAGCTCTACCATCTACACCATCAGGGTCTTGCAACTGCTCAGGAGACATATATAGTATTGTCCCTGTAATACCACCTTTATTTGCTGACTCCATTTCTTTATCACCTTCAAACTTTGCAATCCCAAAGTCCGTTAATTTAGCAACTCCTTTTGATGTATATATTATATTCTCTGGCTTTATATCTCTATGTATAACTTTATTCTTATGTATGTAATATAGTGCATCACATATTTCATCAGATATTTTTAAAACATATTCAAGTGGGAATGGTTGCCCTTGTAATTTTAAAAGTTTTGATAATGGGCTTCCTTCTATAAGTTCCATTACTATATAATGCACTCCATTTTTTTCTCCTATATCATATATACCTACTATATGATTATGTGAAAGATTAGCAATAGCTACAGCTTCTCTTTTGAAGTTATTTATTGTCTCTCTTATTAGCTAATGGGTCAGTAATATTACTTGGTATTTTTAATACTTTTATAGCGACATGTCTTTTTAAGCCTTTTATCATTGGCCAAAAAGACTGCTCCCATTCCTCCTCTTCCTAGCTCTTTAATAATCTCATAGTTTTCTAAACTCATACTAGAACCTCTTTTAATTTCAGATTATGGTAATAACAAAGAGCTATTGCTAATGCATCAGCTGCATCATCAGGTTTTGGTATCTCTTTCCAAGTTCAAAAAATCTTTGACAAGATTTTGTATTTCATTTTTTTGTTGCTCTTCCATAGCCAGACAAATTAAGTTTGACTTGCAGAGGTGTGTATTCAGCTATTTCTAAGCCATAATTTTGTGCTGATAATAGTATAACTCCTCTAGCTTGACTTACTGTTATAATGGTTTTTGAATTCTTGAAAAAGAACAATTCTTCTATTGCCAACACATTTGGTTTATAATGACTTTATAAGTTCATTTATATCATCATATATTTCTTTCAATCTTTCATGTGGTTTTAAATATTGTAGAAGTTTCTATTATTCCATAATTTAAGTACAGTAATAGCAGAATTATCTACTTCTATTAATCCATAACCTATGGTGGCTGTTCCTGGGTCTATACCTAATATTATCACTTTCTGTTTCATCCTTGAAATAATGTTTTCTGGTTCAAATATGCTTGGTATTTTTACGCCTCTACTTTCAAATATATCTAATACTTTTGGTCTTATTTTTGTGCAAACAAAATTACCTATAATTTTTCCATTTTCGTCAATTCCTTTTGATTCAAAAGAAAATATATCTTGAGTTGAGATAATATCGCCTTCCATTCCTGTTATTTCAACAATTTTTGTTACTTTTCCTGCTTCCATCTCTCATTCTATTTTGTTGAACTACTATATTTATAGCTGATGTTATTTGCTCCCTTATTGCTCTTATAGGTAGTTCAACTCCAGCCATCATAACCATTGTTTCTATTCTTGACAAAGCGTCTCTTGGTGAGTTTGCGTGACCTGTTGCTAAAGAACCTTCATGTCCTGTATTCATAGCTTGTAGCATGTCAAGAGCTTCTCCACCTCTTACCTCTCCTATAACTATTCTATCTGGTCTCATACGCAAAGAGTTTTTTACTAAATCTCTTATTGGTACAGCACCTTTTCCTTCTATATTTGGTGGTCTTGCTTCTAAGCGAACTACATGTTCTTGATGTAATCTCAACTCTGCTGCATCTTCTATTGTTACTATTCTTTCATCATTAGGTATATAAGAAGATAGTATATTTAGCAATGTTGTTTTACCTGAACCTGTGCTTCCTGATATGAATATATTCATTTTTGCACTTACACAACTTGCTAAAAACTCAGCCATTTCAGAAGTTAATGTATTATATCTTACAAAATCTTCCATTACTAGTCTTCTTTCTGGAAACTTTCTTATTGTTATACTGGGTCCATCAATAGCCAAGTGGTGGTATTATAATATTTACTCTTGAACCATCTTGTAATCTGGCATCAACATAAGGTGAGCTTTCATCTACTCTTCTGCCAATAGGTGCAACTATTCTATCTATTATTACTCTTAGTTGTCTTTCATCTGTAAAAGACTTATTTAGTAATTGTAACTTGCCATTTTTTTCAACATATATTTTGTCTACTCCATTTACCATTACTTCTGTTATTTCTGGATCTTCTATTAATTCCTCAAGTGGTCCTAATCCTAATGCTTCGTTAGCTATATCTATATATTATAGCTTTTCTTTCTAATCTATCATGTATTGGGTAATTTTCTTCATTAAAAATGTCAGTAATTTTATCAATTATCTTTTCTTTTAGTTCCGCTTTTTTTTGCAGGATTATTTAAATCTATATTTGTTAATCTATCAAGCCTCATTTCATCCTACGATTCTTGAATGTACACTTGTTTTGATTTCCTTTAATAAGTTCCAAATCAATACTGTAATTGCTAACTTTTTTAGGCTTTGGTTTTTCTATATTCAATGTTACTACTTTTATTTGTATCTTCTTCTTCATTAGTGGAAAATTGTTTTGCTATTTCAGTAGCTGATAGCTTTTGCTTTTTCTATATCTGTTACGTTCAAAGTTTAATATCTTTTTTGATATGCTATAAAAACTGATTTAACAACTTCTTGATTAACGTTATTTGGTAATTTTATCAATGATGATAATGTTCCTGTTTGATTATAAAAAAGATTTGAAGCATTTTGCATTATTGGTATGCCTAAATTAACTGAAGAAATAAAACTATTGCTATCATAAGGAATATTGCCTAAAAGTTCTTTTCCCAAATATGACTCTATGCTCTCAACATCTATTTCTGTATTTGAAATTCCTGTCATATTTAATATTATCTGAAACTTTGAAGAAGAAAAATTTAAATCATTCATCAATTCTAAAAACTTTTGTGTATGTTCAAAACAAACTATATCAGGAGTCATTACCAAGCACACAACACTCGCAAAGTCAAATGATGTTATTAACTCTTCTGATATATATGGTTGTGATAAATCAACAACTATATTTTCAAAATACGAACCTGCTATTGATAGTATATTGATTACATCATTAGTAGAAAGAGACTCTAAGTTCTTCTGTTGTTTCTGATGATAATAGATAAATACCACTCTTGTGTTTAATAATATTTTCAAGTAATGAATTCTGACTTATATTTTTTGAATTTAAAAATTTATTTATATTTTTTGACTTAGCAATTTCAGACTCTATATTTCAGAAGAGATGCTTGAGAACCTCCATGTATTGTGTCAAATTCTGCTAATAAAACAGGCTTTTTTGTTAAATAGTTCAGTGTAATTGATATATTAGAAGCAATAATACTTGCTCCTACTCCTCCTTTAGCACTATGAATAACAATAATCCTAGAACTATTCATATATTATTTTATAGACAATTTTTTATTATCTCTTATTTTAATAATAATTTCATCAGCAGTTTTATTACATAAATCTAAATAATTATTATCAATTTTATCATTACTATATCTTATGTAATTTAACATGTTAATTAACTTATATATAAGATTTTTTAAGTTATTATTGTCATTTACAATAGCTTCAAAATATTCTTTAAAAGTCATATTATCTTGATATTCATATCCTAAAGAAACAAATTTTTTTATTATTTTATCAGTTAATTTTATTAGTTTTAATTTTTGTATATCATTATGTAATAGTTTTAATATGTTTTTTTCCTCTATTTTATTTATTTTAAATTTTTTATATTCGCTTATTAAATAAGGAATTAATAATATTAATCCTGCAATAACAGTAACAAAGATAATTATTTGTATCATAGTAAAGCTTAAAGCTACTTTTATTAAAAAAGTAAAAACATCTAAAATAAATTGAAATGAATTAATAAAAAAGTTCTCAATATTTGATGTAATATATTCAGGTAATAATCCTCTTATTTTATTAAAAATTTCTCCAATTAAAGTAGATTGATTTTTATTATTTTGATTAAATAATATATTATTATATCCTGGTGTTGGATCAAAAGGTATCCAACCATAAGATGGAAAATAAATCTCAACCCAAGCATGAGCATCTGAGCTTTTTATTTCATAGTATCCTGTTAAGTAGTTATATTTTCCTTGAGTAAATCCTGTAACTAACCCTTGATGGTAGGCCTGCTAATCTTGCCATAACAGCAAGTGATGTTGCAAAATGTTCACAATAGCCTTTTTTCTGTTCAAATAAGAAATAATCTACTAGTTTCTTTGTCTTCTGGAAATTCTGGTATATTCTATATCATATTCATAATTTGCAATTTTAAATACTTTATTATTTTAATTACCTTTTCATAATCTGATTTTGCAGTCTTTTACTATTTCTTTTGTGATTTCTCTTTAATCTTTCAGATACTTCAGGTATTTGTAAATAATTATCTGATAATTTTATATCTTCATCATAGTTAGCCTTTATACCTATAAGTATTTTTTTTATATCATACTCTGGAACTAAAGATATTAAAGAATATGTTAAACCTTTATTTAATTCTACTGGACTTCTGACACTACCATATCTAGGGTCTTTTAAAACATAATTTGATGGAAAGTACAATTCTTCTGCATCAGGTACTGTAAATACTAAATTACTTTGCTCTTGTTCTATATAAAATGTTTGCATTAGTTCATGTCTTTGATTTAAATCTTTTATTACATTTTTATTTTCTCTCAAACTTATAATTTGTCGATTATTTGACCATAATTTTTTAGTATCAAAAGGTTTAGACATTTTCCAAGTTTTACCATCATATAAATCAAAAGCCATTCCTCTAAGATAATGTGGTTCAGTTGTTCTTACTTTCATTACAATTTCATCTGATAATTTCCCTCTAAAATTTAAATCAAGTTCTGTACTAAATCCATAATAAGCTGTTGGATTAAAATTTCTTTTTATAGACAAAACTTTTTTACCATTTACAATTTCTTCTTTTACTTCCTTATTTGTTTTTGACTTTATTTCACCCGAAAAATTTGGAATTTCTGGTAATTTTATAGACATAGGTAAAGTGTTTATATTAAATAATTTTACTCTAGGTATGAATAAATAAACAAATACTGAAAAAACAAAAGTATATAATATTGTTGGTATTAATACTTTATTAGTAGTTCTAATTTTCAAATTATAAACATTATTTTGAGAAATATTATTATAGAAAAGACTTGATACAGAAAAAATAAAGAATAGTAGTAAAAATAAAATAAAACTGACATCTCTACTTATAGTAGCTGTTACTGAAATAAGTATTAATGAGACAAGTAGAGAGTAGTTAATATCTTTTCTTCTTGGTAAATCAAAACTATGTAAAACTTGTAACCATATTAATAAATTTGCTAATGGTAATCTTGCATCATAAGGATT
Source organism: Candidatus Sericytochromatia bacterium (assembly GCA_026004035.1). Lineage (GTDB taxonomy): Bacteria > Cyanobacteriota > Sericytochromatia > UBA7694 > JACMQJ01 > BPII01. The sequence goes on from BPII01000019.1 coordinate 6,483, forward strand.
TTGTAATACATTTCTTAAAAAATCAGCAAAAACAATAAGCATTGATAAAGATATTAAAACTTTTATTTGCCAATTATTTTTTTTTCTTCTTTTATAACTTACAAATGAACCAAAAAGTGATAGAAATACAGCTATTATTATTGATAAGTGATTATCATCGGCAACTAAAAGGGTTGATAAAATAGCTATAGAAACTGTTATTGATACTAATAATCTAAATATTAGTAAATCATCATATTTTATAGTATTTTTATATAAAATTTTATTTATCACTTTAAATTTAAAGACTATTAATAGTATATCATAGATATTTATTGATTTTATAAACAAATCCTTCTATTACAATGTGAGATTTTTGAAATCAAATAATTAATGTAACAAACACTAACATATACATTCTCTTTAAAATAAAATATTTTTGATGATTCTTAATTTATTTGTTTTTTATTAACTAGAGTTGTTGCATGCTAGTAATTATTTTTTTTATATAGAAATTAATATAATACACACATATGCCTAATCTTTTTCGGCTTCGGCTAAGTAATCCAAATAAACACCCTTTCCCTTTGGAACACTCCTCTAAAAGAGTGAAATTTATTAGAAAAAATCAAACAATTAAAAAAAAATATATTCTCCTTCTTTGAGGGGGTGGCAAGCAAAGCATGACTTGATAGTAAAATAAGTTAGAGAAATCATTACAAAATCACTATAAATACTATATTATAACAATTTTCTGTTTTTATAAAATTATTTATTTTAAGGTTAAAACAAGTCTATTATTAAAGTTCTAATAGTTATTATTAATTTTTAGTTCTTCTTTTATATCATTAAGTATTTTAATATCGTCAGAATTTAAATTTAATTTATTAATTAAGTCAGGTCTGTTTATAAAAGTATTTTTTAATTTTTGTTTATACCTCCATTTATTTATTTCTTGATGATTTCCTGACAACAAAACTTCTGGAACTTTCATATTTCTAAATTCTCTTGGTCTAGTATAATGTGGATAATCTAATAATCCATCAGAAAAAGAATCATTTTTCCACGATTCTTGATTACCTAAAACGTTTGGTAATAATCTAACTACAGAATCTATTATAACTAAAGCTGAAAGTTCCCCACCTGTCAAAATATAATCACCAATGGAAATTTCATCTGTTACTATGTTTTTTACTCTCTCATCTATTCCTTCATAGTGACCACATATAAATATCAATTGTTTATATAAAGATAAATCTTTAGCGTAACTTTGATTAAAAACTTTACCTTGAGGAGAAACTAATATAGTTTTAAAATTATCTAATTTTTTAATACTTTCATATGCTTTAAAAATTGGTTCTGGTTTCATAACCATACCACAACCACCGCCGTATGGTATATCATCTACTTTTTTATGTTTATTTTCTGAAAAATCTCTTATATTTAAAATATTTATAGAAACTTGATTTTTTTCTATTGCTCTTTTTAAAATACTTGTATTTAATGGACTATTAAAAAAATTTGGAAATATTGTTAGTATATCAATTTGCATAAAAATTTTTTATTATTTACAAAACTTACAATAATCATCATTATTACTATTAAATAAAATATTACATTTCTTACATCTTTTCCAACCTTTTTTTATTAAAGTTAATTCTCTTCTTCTAATAATAGAAAAAAAATTTTCTAGTTTAACTCTTAAATTATTATCTTCTATTATAGCAACACATTTATCTATGTATTTTCTATCTTCTTCTTTTAAAATTTCTAGTTTTATTTTTATCTCTTTATTGTTATTAATCTTTTTTGTAGGAAAGTTATTGTTATTATTCAAATTATCATTTTTTTTGATAAGAAACTTAATATCTTTTATTAGTTGATTTTTATAATATTCATTATATTTTTTTATGATTTCTAACTTAAAAAAATTTATTTGATTTAACCAAACATTAGATGAAACAGAAACATATATAATACCTTTATCAAATTTTATAGGAAATGTATTTTTAGAAAACTGCTCACCTACAATATTTGACCATAAATTTAAAATATCATAGGAGTAATTTATGTGTGATATTTGATTTTTTATTTTAATAAAAGTTTCTGATATTTTTTCTAATTCAGACATACATTACCATTAGACACTTTTAAAATTAAAGTATCATTTAACCAATCTTTTGAAAAATCTTCTAAATGTGTTGTAGTTATAAAAGTTTGTGTATCATTACCTATTAATTCTAATAAGTTGTTTTGTCTATTATTATCTAATTCAGCCATAACATCATCTAATAATAATATTGGTAATTGTTTAGTTTTCTTATTTATATATTTTATTTCTGATAATTTTAAAGCTAAAACTAATGTTCTTTGTTGTCCTTGTGAAGAAAAAATTTTAGCATCATTTGAATTTATATAAAAAGTAATATCGTCTCTATGTGGTCCATACAAAGATTGTCCTCTCATAATTTCTTTAAATCTATTATTTTCTATATATTTTAATATTTGTTCTTTCAGATTATTCCTAAAATCTAAATTTGGTATAGAAAATTCATATTTTATATCTACCTTTTCATCTAAACCTGATATTTTAGAGTGAAAATTATTAATAAATTCTAATATCTCATTTATAAATGAAATTCTATTAAAATATATTTTTGATGATATTTCAGCTATTTCTTCATCTAATATATCTAGTAAGCTATGATCCTTATTTGATAAGTCTTTTAAACTTTTCAAAGTAATATTTTTTTGTTGTAATAATTTATTATAAACTTGTAATTGATAATAGTAACCTTCATGTATTTGAGACAAAACTTTATCAATAAAAGCCCTTCTATCAGATGGAGCACCTTTTATAAGATTCAAATCTTCAACATTAAAAAAAACTATTTTTAAATTTCCTACTAAATCTGATGTTTTTTTTATGACGTTTCCATCTATTTTAATAGATTTTTGAGAATTCTTTCTTATAAGAAGACTTATTTTTTTTGTGGATAAAACAGTGTCTAATTCACAAAATAAAGCACATTCATTATGTCCAAATTTTATTAAATCAGATTCTTTACCTTTCCTATAAGAATTTCCAAAAGATAATATATATATAGCTTCAAGTATATTTGTTTTACCTTGTGCATTATCACCAATAAAAAGAATTCTTTTTTTGTCTATGTTAGATAAATCTAGTAAATCGTAATTTCTGAAATTAGTTAAGGTTAGAGATTTTATTATCAACTTCTTAAAGGCATAATCATACAAAAATAGCTTTCATCTTCTAAAGGTTTTATTATACAAGGTGTTAAAGTTTCTCTCATTAAAATTTTTACCTTGTCATCATCAAAATTTTTAAGTGCTTCTATAAGAAACTTAGCATTAAAATTAATGTCTAGATTTTCTCCTTCATATTCTATAGTTAATTCTTCAGAAGATTTGCCCAGCTCTGAACTACTTGATGAAATATTTACTTTATTTGATGATATTTCCATTTTAACAACATTTATTTTTTCTGACGATATAGATGAAACTCTATCAATTGATGATAAAAATTCAATTCTATCTACTATTAAATGTTTATCTAAGTTTGTAGGTATTATTCTATTATAATCAGGATATTGTCCTTCTATTACTCTAGTAGAAAGTATTTTATCATTAACTTTAAAAACTAATTGATTAGAAAGTTGAGATATAGAAACTGTGTCATCTTTAGAAGAACTTATTAATTTAACTAATTCATTCATTGCCTTAGAAGGTAATGTAGCTGATAAGTTTTGGTTACCTGAACTTTCTATAAACATTTTCTTTACAGCAAGTCTATAACCATCAGTAGCTGCCATTTCTAAGTTTCCAGAATTAATTACCATTCTGACACCATTTAGAATATTTTTTGATGTATCTGTTGAAGCTGAAAAAATTGTTTTTTTAATAGCAGTTGTCAATAATTCTGAATTTATAAAAAAACTATTATTTTCATCTATTTGAGGTAATTTTGGAAAATCATCAGATGGTATAGAATTTAATTTAAATTCTGATTTAAAACATTTTAAAGTTGTTTCTGAATTATCTTGATTGGTTTTTAACTCTACATCATAATCAGGTAACTTAGGTAATATATTTTGTAATGCTACAGCTGGTATTGTTACACTACCTTCTTTTAAAACTTCTGTTTCAACTAAAGTTTCAATACCTATTTCTAAATCAGTAGCTTTTAAAAATAGTTTAGATTCTTTTACTTCAAATAAAACATTAGATAAAACAGGTAGTAAAGCTCTACTAGAAACAGCTTTACTTACTGATTGAAAACCTTTTAATAAATTATCTCTTTTACAAATTATATGCATTTTAACTTTTTATTCCTTACTAAAAAATATCATAAGAAAATAATAACATTAAGGAAAAATTTTTCAATAGGAATTTTTTTTGTACTATTACTACTAATTATATATATATTAATATAGTAGTAGTAGGCAATGTGGATAATGTGGATAACTTCGAAAAAATCTTTATTTTATAATAGTTTCAGACTTGTTTACTATGTGGATAGAATGTGGATAACTTGGGTAGTTATCCACATACCACAAAAAATTATCCACAATTTATCCACAAAAAATATTGAGTTATCCACAAAAAAATATTGAGTTATCCACAATTTATCCACATTAATTTTTGTAAAAAATTATCATTAATTTTTACAATGTGATAAAATTAAAACTACCTGAAAGTATTGTGAAAATTATTTTTCAGCTATTTATATAATAAATAAGTGTAAAAAAATATAAATAATTATGTATAAATGTATCCACAATTTTATCCACAATTTATCCACATTAAATTTTATTAAAAATTTTACAAAGCTGAAAATGTGCAAAAATCACAATTTCACATTTTGGTTAAGATTTGTTTAATTCACATAACTTAATTAATATTTGTAACAAATAATAACCTTTTAATAAAAAGTATTGACTTTAATTATAAATTAATTTTACCTACCTTTTTAAGGTCATTTCTTTAACTTTTAATAACTAAATTTTAAACTATTATTTTAACGCTACCTAGCAAGAAGTTTCCCACTTCTACTTTGTAAGTGAGGGAATTGCTATTTTCCGCTTGACAAACTACAAGTTTCGGCATACACTATCAGTATTATGACAATACAATATGGTAGAAATACCAGTCTACGAGTCATCTATTGTTGAAACAGGAAGCTCCATGCTATAGATCATGGAAGTATTTCACTAAGCAATAATAAAACAAAATGTTCTATAATTTATTATTACAATTTTAAATTATTTTTATGATAGATAAAGTTTCTAACTCTAGCAATTCTTTAGGATTAAAAAAAGATAACAACATTATTACTTTTGAACAATTTGTTAAAATGCTTAACAATAATCAAGTAGATAAATTAGACTTGTTTTAACCTTTAAAATAAAGTTTTTTACAAAAATAGAAAATGGTTATAGTATACTATTTACAATAGTTTAGCAATATAGTGCTTTTTTTTAATAAAAATTTATGAAAATAAGTATAAAGAATTAACAACAGATATAAAATGGAGAGTATCTACTGGATTATCTCAAAAGCAATTTTTAAAGTTATTAGATTTATTCAAAGAAGAGTATATAAGCATATATTAGAAGATAGAAATAAGAAGAAAACTTATTATTATTAGTATTGTTTAGTTTAAAATCTGGATTAACATACGATTTGTTAGGTTTAGTTACAGGATTAGATAGTTCAAGTATAAAAAGACATTTAGATGTTGGTCTAAAAGTTTTAGAAAAGGCTTTAAAAAAGAATAATTATATACCAAAGAGAAGTTTTAGAGATGTTGAAGAATTTGAGAAATATTTTGATAAAGAAGAAGAGATAATAATAGATGCTACTGAACAAAGAATTAATAGACCTAAAAAAAAAATCAGAAAAAGAAATATTCAGGTAAAAAAAATGTCATACACTAAAATCAATGTTAATAGTAAATGAGAAAAAAGAAATATTGTATGTAAGTAAAGCATATGAAGGAAGAATACATGATTATAAACTTTTAAACAAAGAGTTTCCAAATGATAAAGATTGGTTTAAGAATTTAGTTGTAATAGCTGATTTAGGTTATTTAGGTATAGGAAAAGACTATATTATTTAATTTCTATATAAAAAACTAATTACTAGCATGAAACAATTCTAATTTATTGATATTACTAAAAAACAAGAATATTTTTAATTTTATTCTATTTTCACTACTCTAAATAATTTTCTTAAAAACGTAATTAACTTTCATCAAGTGTAATTAAAAAAATTGTTAATTTTTAATAACTTATTTATATTTTTCATGTAGAATTTATTTTCTTATTGTTATTTAGAGGTTTCTTAATGCATAAATTTATTAAAGTTTTATCTATCTGTAATGTTCTTAAAGATATACTTATAAAAGTAAATGAAGATGAGCTAAAGAGTCTTGGACTTACAAAAGGGATGATGTATTTAGTTTCAGAAAAAGAACAGATAGAACTATTAGAAAAGTTTCATAATCATGAAAAAAAAGTTGAAATGGGTGGATCTGGAACTAACATGATGAGAACAATGGCTCTTTTAGGTCAAAAAGTAAGTCAAGCTGGAATGGTTGGTAATGATATATATGGCGAAATGTGTATTAATAGAATCAATGAATTAGGAATTGTTAATAATATAAAAAAATCAGAAGTTGGTAGCACAGGAACATCGTTAATTTTGCTTACTCCTGATGGTGAAAGAACAATGAATACTTGTTTAGGTGTAAGTAGATTTTATACAGTAAAAGATATCCCTGATAACGATATTGCAAATTCTGAATATTTACTAGTTACAGGTTATCAATGGGACACAGATAATCAAATAGAAGCTGTAAATCATGCTATAAGAGTAGCTCGTCATAATAATACAAAAGTAGTTTTAGATATATCTGATCCTTTCTGTGTAGAGAGACATAAAGAAACTTTTTGGAATATCATAGAAGAGTTTGTAGATGTTTTATTCTGTAATAGAAAAGAATCTTATTTTTTAACTGGTAAAAATATACAAGAAAGTTTGGATATTTTATCAGAAATTTGTAATATAGTAGTCATAAAAAATGGTTCTGAAGGTTCTTATATAAGAAATAGGAATAAACAAATAAAAATAGAAAGTAATAAAGTAAATGTTGTAGATACAACTGCTGCTGGAGATATGTATGCTGGAGGTTTTATGTATGGACTTACAAAAAATCTTAGTTTAGAGGTATGTGGAAAAATTGCTTCTTTTTGTGCTGAACTAGTAATACAAAATGTTGGTGCTACATTACCTAATAATTTAAAAGAATTAGTGGAAAATAAATTTTCCTTGAAAACACTATGTTAATAAAAATTAATAAAAGTTTATATTTCTATCTATACCTTGAATAAGTTAAAAATTTAGTGATTTATATCTCTATTCTACTTAACAAAGCTTGAAATTTTTATTTGTGATATAGTATACTTTTTATTTTATATAAACTTAATTATTTAATAATATTATTTTAAAAAAAATAAATTTAGGAGGATTTATGGAAATAAAAGAAAAAGCTACTCCTAGCTTGAACTTAGATAAAAATAATTTTGAAACTATTAAATTGAATATACCAGAATTTGATAGTAGTGATGATAAGTTAGATTCTTTATTTGGTGATTTTAATAATTCAGAAATAAACACATTTGTTTATGATAAAATAGAAAAAGAAAGTTTTTTTAGCAAGTTACAAGATATAAGGTTTTCAAAAAAAGTTAAAATATCATTAGTTACATTATTTACCATAACTTCAGCTATTGTTGGAATAAACTTTTTATCTAAAAATGAAAATAATGTTAATGCAACAGCTTCTACAGAAGTAGAAAACAATTTTAAAAATAATATTATTGAAATAAAAGTTAAACAGGATAAAAAAGAAGAAAAAAAACAAGAATTTGTAATACATAAAGTATCTCCAAATGAAACATTAAGTTCAATATCATTAAAATATAAAGTTAGTATGGATGATATTGTAAAACTTAATAATATAAAAAATCCTCATTTCCTATCTTTAAATACAGAGCTAAAAATACCAATATTAGATAAAGATAAAGTTACTGTAATAAAAGAAGAAAAAAATGATCAGTTAAAAAAAGATGAAATTAAAAAAGAAAAAAATAAAGATGAAATTAAAAAAGTTTCTGTTAGTAAAGAAGGTTTATTTCATATTATAAAATCAGGTGAAACAATAGGTTACTTATCAAACATCTATGGTGTTAGTGAGAATAAAATTTTATCATCAAATCCAAAAATAAATCCTTTTAATTTACAAATAGGTCAAAAAATATTTATACCTATTTCTATAAATAGAAATTTATCAAGAAAAATATCTTTTGTTAAATCAAGTCGTTCTTTATCTTCTTTAAAATACCAAAACGGTAGAATGATATGGCCAGCTAAAGGTGAATTTTCATCAGCTTATGGATATAGAGGTAATGGTTTTCATAGTGGTATAGATATTGCTAATGATTATGGAACTCCTATATATTCAGCTATGTCAGGTTATGTAATATCAACAGGATGGGAATATGATTATGGTAAAAGTATAAAAATAAGACATAATAACGGATTAGTTACAAGATACGCTCATTGTTCTGAAATACTTGTATCATCAGGACAATATGTTGAAGCAGGACAGATTATTGCGAAAATGGGATCAACAGGACGTTCTACAGGTCCACACTTACATTTTGAAGTTATAGTAAACGGAACACCTGTTAATCCTAGAAATTATTTTTAAATAAATGGCTACTAAAAATGATCCAGTAGAAGAAGTTTTAGATGAAAAATCAGCTAGAGCATTAGCTATATTCTTTGTAACTATTTTTATAATATTTTCATTCATTCTTGTAAGTTTTTACTCATCTTTAAGGTCTAAATGTATAGGTTTAGCTGATGGTTACATAAAAGCAATAGAAACGATTTACCAATCTACTGATTACACAGCTTTAAAAGATTTTCCTGAAAAGAATAATTTTGAAACTGGTATATATAAAGTTTCCGTAACTTTGAAAAAACCTAAATCTATTGATGAACCAATAGTAATAAGAGTAGAAATAAGAGACAGATTTATTAATATAAAACATTATTCAAAAGAAGTTAAGTTTGTTCCTATAGAAAATGAGATATAAATTTTATTTTATTATTTTTATACTATTATTTATATTTTCTTGTTCAGCAATAATTTCTAAAAAAGAAAATGATATCTATACAGTAAAAATAATAAATTCTTCTAATGATAAAGTATTAGTAAGATTTGAAGATGAAAACAATTATAGAATTAGAGTAGTTGATGAAAATAGCTCAATTAAATTTCAAATGAACGGAGAATTAGTAATTCAATATGTAATATTAAATTATGAAGATTTTAAAATTCTTTCAATAAAACAACATACATTTATACATGTTTTAAAAAATAATATTATTATAGATGAGCTACCTAAAGAAGATATTATAAAATAGTAATGAAAAAAATAATTTTATTAATATTCTTTGTATCTTTATATTTACCTATAAATACAATTCTATATGCTCAAGATTTAAAAGAGAAGATTTTAATAAAAGCAGTTGAAGAGATAATAATTTATGGTAAAAATACTACTAAAGTAGTAAAAGCAAGAATAGATACTGGAGCTAGTCAATCAAGTATTGATAAAGATCTGGCAAAAGAATTAGGTTTTAATAAATATATTGGTAAAATTAATGTAATAAGTGCAAATGGAATACAATTAAGAAATATGATAGAAGTAAATTATTCTCTTGCTGGTAAAAATATAAAAGCTATATTTACTATATCAGATAGAAGCAATCTAAACTATAAAGTTCTCATAGGTAGAAATGATTTAAAAGGTTTTTTAATTAATCCTGAAGATGAATAGAATAACAAGTAAAGACAATAAATTAATAAAACTAGCAATTAAATTAAAAGAAAAAAAATATAGAGACAAAAAAAATTTATTTGTCATAGAAGGTGAAAAATTATTAAACGAAGCTATAAAATCTAATATTGAAATAAAATATATTTTTTCTACAAAAGAAATTGAAAATAAAAATTATTATTTAATAGACAATAATTTAATGTCATATATATGTAATACAGATAATCCTAGTCCAATTTTTGCTATAGCTGAAAAAATAAATAAAGATTTTAATAATTTATTTAAAAACAATATAATTTTAATATTAGATAAAATTAAAGATCCTGGTAATTTAGGTACAATAATAAGAACTTCAGAAGCTTTTAATGTAGATACAATATTATTAACTAAAGAAAGTGTAGATATTTATAATCCAAAAGTTGTAAGAAGTGCTATGGGATCATTATTTAGAATCAATATACATTATATTGAGAATTTAAATATATTAAATGAATTAGATAGAAATAATTTTAGTATTTTTTTAACAACACCATATTCTAAACAAAATTATTATGATATTGATTATAAAAATAGAAAAATAGTTCTTGTAATTGGAAATGAATCTAAAGGATTACCTTTAGAAATTTTGAATAATTATCAAAGCATAAAAATTCCAATGTCTAAAAACATAGAATCTTTAAACGTATCAGTAGCCACTAGTATAATATTAAGTGAAATATATAGACAAAGATTAATTATGGCACTGGGTTAATGTTATTTTTTGATAATCTCAAAATCTTTTAATAGTAAGTATTTTAAAAATTTATATTAAAAAATACTTTAAATTTAGTATTTATCAGCGTTTCAAGGTAATTTTTTCTATAAATCAATCCCAGTGCAATGATTTATGCTTATATGATTAATGTTATGGCAAGAAGATTAGCAAGATTATGAATTATATATGTTTTTAAACACTCTTTAAGAAGATTACATCATCCTAATTCTTTACATACATATTTATCAATATTTTTCTTTCTTTTATTAAATCCAATTCCAATAAGAACTATTTTTTTATTTAATGATAAATATTTTTCATAATACTTATTTTCTTCTATTTGTTTTAATCCTTCTTCTGCTTTTCCTATTTTAAACTCTACTATATATATTCTCTCTTTTGTATGTATTACTCCATCTATTCTTCCTATATTTGTATTTATCTCTACTTCTATTCTTGTTCCTAATAAACTTAATATTAAATAAAATATTGTATGATAATAACTCTCTTTATCTTTCATAAATATTTGATTTGGTATTGATGCATATATACTTTTTATTATCTCAAATACTTTGTCTAGATTATTTCTTTCTATTTCATCTTTTATATGCCATATTAAAACATCTGAATTACTATTCTCTACAAATGATTTTAAAATATTATTCAAAAATGATTCTTTTACTTCTAGATTTGGATATGACAATATATATTTTTTTCTTGTGAAATCTTCTTGTATCACCTTTTTTATTGTTAAATATCCAGTCTGAAAAAGTAATGAATAAATATCTATATTATCTATTTCAAATGATTCTAATAATGAACTTAACTTTTCTAAATTATCAAATTCTTTAATATCTACATTTTTTTCTTTTATTAACTTTATTAAAAAAGTAGGTGTTCCAGTTGCAAACCAGTAGTTGTTAAACTCTTGTTTTAAAAATAATGATAATATTGAGTAAGGATTATACAAGAAATCTTTTCCATTCCAAGAATAGCCATTGTACCATCTTCTTATTTCATACAATAATTTTTCTTTTTGAATATTAAATTTATTTGCTAATAACTTTATGTTCTCCTCAAAATAATATTCTAACTCTTCTTGTGTATATCCTAATAAATTAGCGAATTTATCATCTATTGTTATATCTGTTAAATTATTTAATCCTGAAAATACTGATACTTTAGAAAATTTACTCACTCCTGTTAATATTGCAAACTTTATATATTGATCCGATTCTTTTATTACTTCATAAAAACCTTTTAATACTTCTCTATTTAATTTGCTTTATCTAAATCATCTACAAAATCTATTATTGGTTTATCGTATTCATCTATTAATATTACTACTTTGTTTATATTTGATAATTTTCTCAAAAGTTCTTCAAACTTTGATTTATACTCAAAAGAGTATTCTAACTTTATGTTATTTTCATTTGCAATTTTATTAATTACTAATTCAAGATTTTTCTTTAAATTATCAGGTGTATCAAAAGCTAACCAGAAAAATCAATATGAATAACAGGATGTTTTTCCCATTCTATTTTATCATATATCCATAAATCTTTGAATAATTCTTTATTTCCTAAAAATATCTCTTTTAATGTTGATATTAATAAACTCTTCCCAAATCTTCTTGGTCTTGATATAAAATAATATTTTCCTTCGTTTATTAGATTATATATATATTCTGTCTTATCTACATATAGATAACTGTTATTTATTATCTCTTTAAAAGTTTGTATTCCTAATGGTAGTTTTTTCATTGTAAATAAAATATAATGATAATTATATTTTAACTTGTTTTTTTATAAAAAAAAATTAAATAATTAAAAAAAGTGATTATTTAGAATAAATAAAAAATCAAACTAACAAAATTCTATAAACTAACTTACTCCAAAAATATCTACATCTGGAGCTCCTGTTCCAAAATTTGTATCCTTATTAATATCAATAATAATCAAATCTGGTTTTTTCCATTCTTTTTTCATATTTTTTTCTCCTTTTTACTCGTTATAACTTTATATTAATAAATTAATTAATTTGTGGTACCCAATTATTAGTAGAAGAAGTTATAGTATAGGGTTAGTTCAATTGGTATTATATCTATTGTATGAGTATCATTAGTAAGATCTGTAATATTTACTATTTCTTGTCCTATTTGTAATGTTTGTGGAATATAAATCATATGTTCCATATTTAGTTCTATCTATCCATACATAAACCATACCTTGGTTATTATTCTTATACCAATTTTTATAATAAATGACACTTAGCTAATATTATTTTTTAATAAGCTAAAAACTCTTTAATAGTAAGCATTTTAAATATTTATATTAACAAATGCTTTAAATTTAGTATTTATCAGCATTTCAAGGTAATTTTTTCTATAACTCAATCCTAGTGCCAGTTTAATTTTTTTTTTAAAAATTACTACCAATTTCACCTTGTATAGATATAGCTTGTCTTTCATCAATATTAAATCTTAATCCAAGATTTTGATTTAATTTATATTTTGCAAAAAAATTATATTGTGCTTGATTTGAAGCTCTTATTACTCCATTATAACCTATAGATAACCCACCTAAAATTGGTTTAGACAAAGATATTGAAACACCTGGATTGCTTATAGTATCACTTGCAAGTCCAACATTAAATTCATCTAAAGAAAACAAATCAGCAACTCTAGATGTCAAAGGATTAAATAAAGCTCTACTTAAATATGGAGTTGCAAATTTTGCTATTGTGTTAGCTGCGTTACCACTTCCTGTTTCTTGTATAATTTGCTGTGCAGCACTAAGACCTATTACTTGACTCCATATTTCATCATCTTTTAATCCACCTTTATTTGTCCATTCAATTTTTACATTATTTTTTGGTATATCTTCTAATTCAGCTGTTATTTTTGCTTCTACAATAGTATTTTCTCTTGTTCTAGGATTTATTAATCTTGTATTTGCAATAAATATTAATTCGGGATTTAAGGGAAATAAGTCTCTTTCAAATTCTTTTCCGCCAAATATTGCTTTTGCAGATAATATATTAAATTGATTATTTATTACAAAAACATTACCTTTGTCTATTTCAATATTTCCTGATATTATAGGATTATATAAATCACCTTTTAAAAGATTTAATTCACCATAAGGATGCAATTCAAAGAAAGGTGATTTAACCCAAAAATCAGTGTCTTTTTCTATTTCTATATTTAAATTATTATATGAAATAAAAGATGTTTTTTTACTTTTTAATTTTTTTTTAGTAGAAGATGAAGAATCTAAAGAAAAATTTATTTCTCCCTTTTTTATTAGAACTTTTCCACCAATAACAGGTTCATCTATTGTATTAGTTATACTTAAACTTGTTTTAGCTAGTAAATTTATACCATTTTCTTTCCATTTTAACTCTTCAGCAAAAAATTTAAGCTTCAAATAAGTTGGAATATATTTTACTAAATCTATTTGACCTATAACATCAACTTGTTTATTATTAAAGAGAGCATTTGCTTTGTTTATCTTTATAAAATTATTATTTATATCAACATTTAAAGTTAAATTTTCTAAAAAATTACCAAGAGATGATAAAAATATTTTAGAATCAGAAATATTTACTTTTCCTGTTATAAGTGGATTATATAAATTCCCCTGTAAATTAAAAAATATTTCGCCTTTTCCTTTTTCCCAATCTATTTGATTAGTAAATAAATCTATAATTTCTAAATTATTGTCTTTTATTAAAGCACTTACATTCATCTCATTAGATTTTTCATCTATTAGTATATAACCATTAATTTTCATTTCTTTACCTATTGAATTTAATTTAACTGATTTCAAATCAATTATTTTATCTTTCAAATTAGAATTAACATAAAAGTTATCAAAATATACTTTATTAAAACTTCCTCCATCTTGAGATGAATATATAAGTAAATTTATTCTTGGATTATCAAAAGTTCCTTTAATATCAGATTCTAAAAAATGAAATCCTTCTAAATCTAATTTTTTCTCTACAAAATTGTCAAGAATATTTATATTTACTTTTCCATTAAGTTTGAAATCAATATTATTTTTGTAGTATTTTCCTTTTAATTCTAAATAACCTCCATCCTTATCTAATAGATAGGATTTTTTTATATCTATGTTTTTTTTATTTATCATAGATAATAAATAAATTTCAGTTATTTCTCTTTGATTTATTTTAAAGTTACTTATCATCACTTCTAAATCTATTAAAGGATCTTCTAATTTGCCTTTTATAATACATTCTGAACTAAAATTACCATCAATTGATGATATTAAGTCTATATTATTTAAGGATTTTTCTTTACTTTCATTTGGTGCTAAAGAATTTTTTTCCCAATAAGATAATAAGTCTTCAAATTCTAATTTATCTGGGTTTCTATTAGGTAGTGTATAAACAATATTTATATTCTTTAAATTATCAAAATTTTGCTTTTTAATATATTTTTTAGGTATTAATTGTATTAAATTTTTTATAGAGAAATCTTTTGAATTTGATAAAATATATATATCATTGTTATCTATATTTATTTCCCCTCTAATATCAAAAAAACTATCTTTTTTTTTTAAGAGAATATTATTTATTTTTAAAATATTTTTATTTATTTTTAACTCTCCTGATATTGTTTCATTTGAATTTATATTTTCAATAGAAAAAAATATTTCAGAAAATATTTTTTTATAGTCATTATTTATGCTTGAATTTATATATAAATTTTTAAAGTTTCCTTTTTCAAATCCATATATTTTAAATATTTTAAAATCATTAAAACTTATATTATTACTTTTTATAAATAATTTTCCTAGTAAAGTGTTTATATTTATTATCAAATTACCATTTATATTAGATTTATTTTTATTTATATCAAAATTTATAATATTTAGTAAATTATCTTTAAATTCAAAATTAATATTAAGATTATCAATATCATTTGAATTAATTAAAGTATTTTTTGAAGAAATATCGTTTAAGTAATTTTTATAATCTATTTTTTTATATAAATTATTAAAATAATTTATTTTTAGGTTACTTAACTTAGCATTTCCTTTTACATTTAGACTTTTGGTTATTTTTTTGTAATTAAAATTTAACTTTAAATTTGTATCTAACAATCCTGTTTTAATATGAAAATCTTTATTATCAAGAAAGATATTTAAAAATTTTACATCTACTTTATAAGCATAAAAATTAGAATTTAAAAAATTTTTTTTATCAACAAAAAAATTAAAATTGACATTTTTAACAAAATTAGAATTAAAATAATTATCAGAAAATAAACCGCTATTTTTATAAACAATATTTGACTTATAGTTTGGTATTTGTAAATCTAAGTATTTATCTTTTACCTTAATAGTTGATAGCAAATTATCAATATTTACACTAGAATTTAAATTTAAATTTTCTAATGGCTTATCAATAGTAGTATTAAAATTTGTATTTATTTTAATGAAACCATTTTTTATTTTAAAATCATTTATAAGATTAAAATGTTTTGCATTTAAATTATCTATCTTTAAAATACCACTTACATTATTTCTATTTACAAAAGCTTTAAAATTTCCTTCAAATTGTTTAGATGAGAAAACAATATTAGAAAATAGTTTATTATTTATATTTCTTGTATCTAAATTACTATTAAAATTATCAATGTTTATATTTTTATAAATTAAACTTGTATGACTAATTATTGTATTAGATTGAATTTTTATATTATTTATATCTTTATTTAGTAAAGAATTCAAGTTTGTATTTAATTGTATATTTGAATTTAAGTAACCTTTCTTTAAATTTATATCTTTTAAAAAATTATTTATAAAATTCAAATAAAAGTTATTAATATTCAATTTAAAATCTATATTTCTATATTTATCTACTAATAAGTAATTTTCTATATTTCCTAAATTACCTGATTTTATAAGTAAATAATTACTTATTTTTTTATTAAAAATATTAGTTTTTAAATTCGTATTTATATTATTAACTATAATATTTTTAAATAAAAGATTTGAATTAAATATTTGTATATCACTTTTTAGAAAAAAATTATTATCATTTGTAATATTTTTAAAATTTAAATTCTTAAAGTCGCTTACAGAAAAGATGACTTCGGTATAAGCATTTAAATAACCTGAAAAAAATTTAAATTCTTTACTAAGAAAATTATTAAGTAAAATTAATGGAATATTTTTTAAATTAGTTTTTAGATATAATTTTTCAAAATTATTTAAATTAAAAACTATATCATTATTTCCATAATTTGATTTACTTATTATATTTCCAGATAAATTTTTATTATAGTAATTAATTTTAGAAATAATATTTATTTTTTTGAAGTTATCTATACTTGGTATATTAATTATTGCATTAATTTTTGGATTTATAATTTTACCATTTAAAGTTATTTCTGAATTTATTAAGAATTTAGGTAAATTAAAGTATTTATAAGGTTCAATTCTTTTTAAATTGATTGTTCCATTAACGTTAGAATTTTTTATATTAAAATCTTTAAAGTTATCTATTTTTAAATTGCCTGTAACATTTCCATTCATTAGGTTAGAATTTATATTTTCTAAAAAAATTTTATCTTTAAGTGTTTTTAAATTAAAAGAAAATTTTTCAGATACTATATTTTGATACTTTAAATTATTTCCTTCAATGTATGATTGAGAAGAACTTAGGATTATATTTGTAGGATATTTTATAAACTCATTATATTTCTTAAAGTCTCTAAATTTACCCTCTAAAGAAATATTAGTATTTATATTTGATTTCAGAGGAATATTTATTTTTAAAACTTCAAGAAATTTTTCTAATAAAATATTTTTTCCAGTTAAATTAATTTTAAAAAAATTAATGTTATCAGAAATATTGCTATTTAAATTTAGATTTAATTGACTTCCTAGTGTTAATAAATTTAATTCTTTTATATTTATAGTTTTTTCTGTTAAATATAAATTTAGTTTATTTATATTAATTGGTGTATTAAACTTTTTATTCTTAAAAAATAATTCATTCAAAAGAATGTTAGTATTTACTTTTATATTTTTAAAATTTAAATTATCAAACTTTATATATCCAGAAAAGTTTATTTTTCCTCCTGATAAATATGTAGTATCATATTTTCTTAAATCAAAAAATGTATTAATTATTTTTGAAATATTATTTATTTTTACCTGAAAACCATTATTTGAATACTCATTATTCAGATGAAAGTAACCATTTAATTTTATTTCAGCTAGATTGTCGTAAATATCAGTATCATAAAAAATTTTTGCTCCATCTATTATCTTCAATCTTAAATATTTTATTTCAGTATTTAAATTTAAAGTTTGTCTAAAGAAAAAATCTTTATAGTTTAAAAAACCATTTTTTATCAATAAATTTATTGAAGGAAGAAATATTTTTTTTTCTTTTTCTTTAGTTTTTTTTATCTCAAATAAAGGTGATTCTATATCAAACTTACCATTTTTCAGTCTTTTTAAATTTATATTAGGTTCTATAATATTAATATTTATTTTTAGTTTATCTATTTTATTAAATAGTAGAAATAATAAATTAAATTTTATTTCAAGTTTTTTTGATTTTATAAATATATCCTTTTTATAGTTATTTCCTTTTAAAATAACAATATTTTCAGCTATTGCTTTTTGTTCAAAAATTCCAAATCTAAGACTAGAAATTTTTTCTATATTTGCATATAAATTAGTACTTTTTATTATCTGATTTTCAGTTTCATTTTTTATGTATTCTAAAATAAAATTTGGAGGAAAATTAAATAAATATATTATTGAAAAAGTAATAAAAATAAATAAACTTATAAAAATTTTTTTCATTTACTAAAAGTTGTCAAGCAATTTCATGGAAGGTTCTAATTCTTCTTTTTGTAGAGAAGAAATAGCTTCCATTAAAGGTAGTATTTTTTTATAATCTTTTAAAATAAAATAAGGTATGCATTCTTTTAAAATATTTAAATCTTCTCTTGTTTTTTTAGACAAACCAATATAAGCCATATCATGAACTATTTGCTGGCAAAAATCTATATCAGTTAATAAATTATCTGAAATAATAGATAATAATTCTTTATAAGCTTCATGTTCATTTAATCTAAAATAATAATACAATTGATTTGTTATTAGCTCTTTATTTTTAGGATCTTTTTCTAATTTTTCTGAATAAAACTCATAAGCTCTACGATATATTTCTTGATATAGTGCATTTAGGTCATGTTTAGCATAAGTTCTTGTAAAAATTTTTAACATTTCTTGTAATCCTTTTTTTTCATGTATAAAAAAATACTTATCTGATAAATTTTTTAATAACTTATTTGTATCAAAAACTCCTGCAATATCAGCTATTAATTCACTATCAGTCTTTCTTAATAGTGCAAGTAAAACTATTATTTTTCTATCATTTGGATGAATATTATCTAAAGTCAAAGTGTTTATATATCTTAACGTTTCATAATCTTTTTCTTTTATATTTAAAAAATTCATTATTTTAAAAACATCAGATTTAAAATCTTTTAAGACGGATGCAACTAAAGATAAAGCTAAAGGTATTCCTCTTGTTAGTTCAAAGACTGATTCTACAATACTAGGTTCATTTATTATATCATTTTTTCTTAAAAACTCTTCTACTTCTAAATAAGTAAAATTTTGCATATATATATAATGTAAACTTGTATCAAATTTTTCTTTCAATTCTTTTTCCAAATCTAGTTGACCTGCCATTATAAAAATAAATTCTGTTCTTAATGTTTTTATAAAATTATTAAATATAAAATTATATATAGGCTGTATTTTTTCAAATGAATCTATTATAAGAACGACTTTTCTATTAGCACATACAATATCAAATGCTTTTAAAAACTTTTTAAATAATATCATTTTATAATCAACTTCCTTGATATTACTTCTTTTTAATGACTCCATTATTGAAGTTAAATTTTTTGCAATAGCTTTTATATCAGCTTCACCGCTTTTCTTTCTTGGTAAGGCTGTTTCTAATATTTTATTTAATGGAGCGTAATTAGACGATGCTTGTATAGTTGTTACTTTCAATATATTAACGTTTGTTTTTGTATCTTCTTTGAATTCATTAATAACAAGTTCTTTGTTTTCCTTTATTATTTCATTTTTTTTAGGGTTATTTTTATTTCTTAAATTTGCTAATTTTAACTTTGCTGTTTCTGCTTGTATATTTGATTTTAATTTATTTTCCTCTATTTCTTTACTTTTAGAGTTTGTTAATTCTTTTAAATCTTCTGTTAGTTCCCCTTTAATAAAATCGTTGTATGCTTTATCAAAATCTTCAAATGCTTTTTGAAGATAACTTTCTTTTTCTAATATTTTATTTCTTACTTGTACCATAAAGTTTATTATTCCAGTAGCAGTAGATAAGATTATATCCTTGGCATCAATATTTACTACTAATAAATTATGCATTTTACTTTTTTCTGAAAAAATTTCTATTTGTTCTAAAAGAAAAGTTTTACCAATACCTTCTTGACCTTCTATATAAAATAAGTTTGGATAGTAAATATTATTATTGTTATAAAAATTATAGATAGCATATTTTATGCATGTTAGATAATCTTGTCTAAAAAAAAATTTTTTGTCTTGTTCTGGTATTTTTTTATTGTCTAAAAATCCCACTAATAAAACTCCATAGTTTAATTTTTATATTAAGTATATCATTAAATATTATTCAGTAAAATTTTTCAATTTATAAATAGCAAGATTTTTTTTTGTAAATAGATAAATACTATATATAGATATTATAATGGAGTATAAAATGACAGGTACAGGTGACATAAGAGTAAATGATCCTAGTGGAACATCTATTTATGAAGCATTAACATTTAAAAAGAGAGCTACTGATAATACTAATAATTTAGATGAAACTAAAACAAACTTAAGCAATAATGATAATAAAACTGTAAGTAGTTCTACAAAAGTTCCAGATAAAACTAATCTAGATTTTGTTGATAAAAATCAACAAGTAAATTCTGTTCCTTTAAGGGATGCTAATACTGGAAAAATACTAAAAATGATAACAGATGAAAAAGGTTTTCCAATATTAGATGAAAATGGACAACTACAATTTGATGATGTGAATGGAAAACCTGTGTATGTTAAAGCTGATGCTCAAGGTAATCCTATATTAGATGAAGAAGGTAACTTTCAAGTTGTAGAATCTGTTGGAAAAGTGCCTACAAATTCAATTTCTTTTTCTGATGATGATTTACCACCTTTACTAGAGGTACAGAAAACAGAAGCTAAAGAAAATAAAGCTAATAATACTGGTATAGAATTATCTTTACCTCTGCTAAATGCTGAAACAGGAGAAGTTTTAAAATTCAAAGTTGATGATAAAGGTAAACCTATCTTAGATGATAAAGGTAATCCAATACAGGATCCAAATGGTAAACCTTTATTTGTTAAAGTAAATGAAAATGGAGAACCAATCTTAGATAAGAATGGTCAATTTATATTTGTTCAAGAACAAAAACATAAGTTACCACAATCAGCAAATAAGGTTATAGCTGGTATTTATAGTTATGGTATAAAAAAGGGTATATCAAAAATTTCTACTGGACTTGTTAAAGGTGCATCTGTAAGTATTCCATTTACAAGCAAAACAATAGGATTTGGAACAAAGCATGCTGTTCAAAAAGCTTTAACACAAGAATTAGCTAAACTAACTACAGCTAAAACTGGTAGCACTACAATTGTAAAATCATTGGAAAAAGCAGGAGTAGAAGCAACTGAAGGAGCAATTAAAACATTAACAGAAGCTGGTAAATTAGGGAAAGGAACTCAAACTTTAAGTAGAGCTACATTTGGAAAATGGTATCAACCTTCAGCTTATACTCAATTAGTAAAAGAAAGCGCAAATGGATTAGTAAAAACTACAAAAGCAGTTGCAAAAGGAGGAAGTAAAGCTGCTACTGAAGTCGTTAAAAAAACAGTTATTGGTTCTAGTGAAAAAATATTACAAAAAGGTATGCAAGAAGGTATAGAATCAGCTGTAAAAACTGTTATAAAAAAAGGTGGTAGTGAAATTGCTGAACAAGTTGCAACAAAAGGAACCCAAAAAGCATTAACAGTCGTAGCTGAAAAAGCAGCTGTTAAAGCTGCTACAACAGGAACAGCTAAAGTAGGAAGTAAATTAGCTGGTGCTATACCAATAGTTGGTGGTGCAATTAATGCTGGTATAACAGCATGGGATATAAAAGATGCAATAGAAAAGTCAAAAGATCCAAATGTAAGCAAAGCAAGTAAAGCTCTTGCTTGGACAACTGTAGGACTTGATGTTGTTTCTACTTTTGCAGTTTCTACAGGTATAGGCGCTCCTATTGGTTGGATAGCTAGTGGTTTAAGTATAGGAACAAGTATATTGTCTGATTATTTAAGGTAAGTTATATAAAAACTTTTAAGAAATTTCCCAGCAAAAAACTTATTTTTTATTTACAGTATTAAATTTTATTAATCTTGTATAGAAAATAATTTTTTATTCTATAAATAAATTAAAGGTAATATAAAATGAGAAATTTATTAGAAAAAGTTTTCATTTTTATAGGAGATTTAATAATAGGAGATAAAGAAAGCTCTTGTAAGTTCTCATTTATGTCTAAAAAAGAGCAAGAAAAAGAAAAGGAAGAAAATAAAAATATTTTTGTAAAACAAGTTTGGATAGATGGTCAATTTTGGACAGTAATGGCTAACTCAGAACAAGAATTACAAGAAAAAGTATCAAAAGTATCACCAAAATTGCTTTTATTTAAAGAAAAAGAAGAGATTAATATATTGAATAATTTTTATACAGAAGATAAAAAAATAGAAGAAAATGATTGGTTACAAAAAAGAGATGTATGGATAAATGAATACTATAAAAATTGATTTCTTTTTATAAATGTTAGATTTACAAGAAGAAATTAGAGAAATTGATAAAGAGTCAGTTATTGTTTTACTTTCATCTTTATTTTTAATGTGCTTTTTTCCTTACCAAGGAACCCCTGAATATTTTTTAAAAAATTTTTATGTTTTGGATGAGGAATTTTATTATTTAGGTGAAGTATATAGATTCTTTTTTACATTTTTATTTTTCTTTATAATACCTTCTTTTATTGTAATTATAATTCTAAAAAAATCACTAAAAAGTTATGGATTAAAAATTGGAGATTACAGATTTGGACTAAAAGTATTTGTTTTAAGCATTATAATATTACCAATACCAATTTATTTGAATTCAAAAAATCCTGATTTTTTAAATGAATATCCTTTGTGGAAAAATTTTGGAGATTCCGGGATTAATATTCTTAAGTGGTCATTTTTATATTTATTTTATTATATTGGTTGGGAATTTTTCTTTAGAGGATATTTACAATTTAGTTTAATAAACAAAATACCAGCATTTTTTATTATTATGATTCAAACTATACCTTCTACAATCATTCATATAGGAAAACCTCAAGGTGAAACAATTTCAGCAATTTTTGCTGGAATTATATTTTGGATATTTAGCATTGAGAACTAATTCAATTATTTATCCTTTATTAATACATTGGTATATAGGTATTTTAAATGAATATTTTTGTTATAATATATTATATTCAATACCATAAATCAATACCTTATACATAAATTATAAATTAATAGCAAAATTGGAACTGCTATAAATTAAAACCAACTTTAATATATTTTATCTTTCTTGAAAGATTTTCTGGAAGTAAAAAAATTTTTATTTTAAAATATGTATAAGGTATTGATAATATATAAAAAAAATAAGTATATGAAAAAAATTATATTCTTATCTCTTTTTTGTAGCATCTATATTAAGTATTACAAGTAATGCATATGCAAAAAAATATTATTATAAGTTTAATAATAAATCAAGTAATATAAACTATTATGTAATAAGCACATTTCATAAACCTGAAGGTAGAGCAAATAGATTTAAAGGATATATTAATATTGAAGTCGATGAAAATAATAAAATAATATCTTCAGATGGACTTTTAGAAATAAATCTTTCTGACATGTCTTCATTAGATACAGATCCTATAACTAATGATGCTGATAGAGATAATAGAATGAAAAAAGAAATATTATCTTACTCTAAGTATCCTTTAATTAAATTTAAAGTAAATGAAGTTAAAGTAACAAAAGATAATTTAAAAGAAAATAAATTGGAAGCTGATTTAGTAGGTAATTTATTTATAGCTGGTACAGAAAAAAAAGTAAATATACCTGTTAAAATTAGATTATCACCTAATAAAGAAATTGCCTTAGTAGAAGGTGAATATAATGTGAGTTTAAAAGAATTCAATTTACCTGATCCATCATTAGGACCAATAAAAGTAGAAGATTTAGTAAAAGTTCAATTTACAATAAAAACTTATTAATCATGTAATCATTCATGTAATCACTAAAAAGTTAATATAAAAATATAGATTATTTTTTTACTTTAAGGAGGTAAAAAATGAGAGAAAGAAAATCTCAAAAACTTTTTTTAGCACTTTTAATTGGAACAGGTATTATAGCTGGTTGTAGCACACCAGGAAATATACCTAACAATGTAGATTTAAATTCTAATGTACCTAGTAATTCTAATAGTTCAAGCTCTTTAAATAATACTTCTTCAACAGTCAATATATCAGACTTAGATAGTGCTAAATTAGATTTAGCTAGCTTACATGATGATGAAGCAACTTTTAGTGATAGCGAAGCTTTAATGAATGATTCTTTTTCAATAAAATCTGAAGATAACCAAGAACAAGAAGAAAAACTACTTGTTACTGATGATAATGATAGACCTATGCCTCCTATGATGGATAAAAGATTTATGAATAAACAACCATTAAGAAAAATGAAAAGAGATGATTTCAAAAATTTTGAAAGAGAAAATGCTAAAAAATTAAGAGATGAGTTTAAAAATGTTAAACCAAGACCTGTACCAAAACCAATGCCAGGACAAGGTCAAGGATTAGAACAAGCAGCTACTTTATCATCAGCTATTACAATAAATGATGATGGAACTATAACCATAGATCCAATAAAATTACAAAACGAAGTTAAAAAAGTTTTAGAAGCTCGTAAAAAAGAATTAGAAAAGAGACTATCAACAATAAATGAATCTCTTAAGAAATTTAAAGAAGTAGCTAAAGAGAAAGTAAATAAATTGAAAAGAAAGAATAATGTAGTAAGAAATACTGATAAAGTTGTTACAGAAAATTCTGATGGAACTACTACAGAAACAATGACTGTAAAATTTGAAAATACAAAGCAAGGAATAATAAGAGAAAATACTGTTATAAGAACATTAAAAGATGGTAAATTAGTATCAATCGATCATTCATTGAAAACTACAACAAAAAGTTATACTAGAACATCATCAAGAATAGTAACCTTTAATGAAGATGGAAGTAAAGTTATTAAAACTACATCTCTAACAGAGTGGAAAGATGGAAGAAAAGTAGAAAGAAACGAAGAAAGATTAGTTTCTGCTAGTGGAAATGCTACTGGTTCTGGAACAATTACAGTAACATCAAAAGACGGTAAAGTTAAAACATATCAATTAAATGTATCAAAAACTTCAAGCGGTGAATTATCTTCTACAGTAAAAGATGAAGAAACGAATAAAGAATTACAAATTGTTCAAGATGAACAAGCAACTGTTGAAGTAAATTCATCTGAAAATGGTAATATAGAACAAAAAGAAGTAGATTTAGAACAAGTTATTACTCAAGTTTAATAATTCATTTTCTTTGTTTAAAAATAAGATACATTTGCACCAATTTGTAAATGCTAGACTATAAAAAATATTAATAATAGAATTCTTGAACTCATACCAATTTTTTATCTTTTGTATGTCAAAAAATCTTTGAAGTTTTTTTGTAAGATTTATGTATTGTAATGTAATTCAAGAATTCTAATGATTTCTTCCCCACTTCCACAAAGCATAACCAACAAGAGCAACAGGAACAACACCTACACCAACAGCACCAATAGCTGCTCCTAATCCTGCTCTACCAAATGCTGAACCAACAAGATAACCAATTCCAGCACCTGAAGCACTTGCTACTAACATAGTAGCTCCTAACCTAACTTCTGGTCTATCAAAAAAACTAGTTTTAGATGATGTATTTGATATTGAAAGACTATCTGTAGTATAAGTAGCTAATGAACTATTATTATATAAATTATTAGATACATTTTTAAAGCTATAATTATTTACTAAATAAGAATTACTAACTGAATTAATCATAACAATATCCCCCAAGATTTTTAATGATTTCTTCCCCAACTCCATAAAGCATAACCAATAAGAGCAACAGGTGCTATAATTCCAACACCAGCACCAATAGCTGCTCCTAATCCTGCTCTACCAAATGCTGAACCAACAACATAACCTAAACCACCACCAACAGCACCAGCACCTAACATCATACCTCCTAATCTAACTTCTGGTCTATCAAAAAATTTTGGCTTATATGGCTCAACTGGTATTGGATCATTTGGTGTTATGTTATTAGATAAAAAAGTATCTGCTTTATATGTGCTAGCACTATTTAATTGAGCAACATTTGTATTTAAATAGTTTCTTTGAATATTACATGTATTAGATATAAATTGACTACTATTAATTGAATTAATCATATAAACACCTCCACATTAATTTTAGAATTTTTTTAATTTCAATTTCTTAAATAAAGGTTATTTTTAATTTAAATATCATTTAAGATTTTGATTTAGAAACTTTTTATTTTGTAAAATTAAATTAAAAAGCAAAAATA
Organism: Candidatus Sericytochromatia bacterium; assembly: GCA_026004035.1. Lineage (GTDB taxonomy): Bacteria > Cyanobacteriota > Sericytochromatia > UBA7694 > JACMQJ01 > BPII01. The sequence goes on from BPII01000019.1 coordinate 32,962, forward strand.
TAAATTATAGTATTTATCAATAATAAATTCCCATTTGCAAAGTTTTGTTAAACTGAAGCGTTATCTAAAAATAACAAATATATTTAGTGTAAAAAGTCTAATTAAAACTATTTTGTGATTTATTTGAAAATATAAACAACTCCAATTTGTCCTCTTGTATCCTTATCTTTTGCTGTTATATCTGTATCAACTTGAGCATACAAGCCAACTTTAGAATTTCCACCTGTAAAATAACCAGTAGAATATGTTACTCTACCACCAGCATAAGCATTATTTTGTAAAATATCATAACCAGTTAATGCATCTACTCTTATATTTGAATTTTCAAAATTTTTTTGAATTCCAACAGTTACTCCAAATCTTAAAGAGCCTTCAGTTTTACTAGTTCTATCTATAATATCAACTTTTGTATATCTTGGATAATTTGCATATGTATAAGCATTATAGCCATAATAAGGGTCATAGCCCATATTTACTTGTCTCCAATACCATTCTGCTTCTTGAGGTGTTGAAAAAGTTCTGGTGTAATAATCTGTTTGTAAATAACTATTTCCATTTTGATCATATACCCAATAATCCCTTCTTACATCAACTACCCAAGCATCTTTTTCTCCAACTTTCACATCTTTTTTTACGCTTTGCATTCCAACAGACATTTCAGCACCAGCTCTAAATTCTAAACCATTATCTTTTTTTCCTATATTAGCACTTATAATATCTTGACTAAAGGTTACTGCAAAACCAGATCCAAAGTTCGATGCTTTATTAGAATATCCTTTATCTTCTAACTGATTTTGAACGCTATTTGTAGCTGATGTATTTTCACCACCTACTCCACCAATACTAATTCTAGTACCATTACTTGGTAATATAGATATATTACTCATATAAACTCCTTTGATAATAAAACATAATTTTAATATAGTCTTTTATTTTAAATTCTTGTTAATTTTTTATTAAATTTATGATAATTTTTTACTTTCATTACTATTTTTATATCCATATAAAAAATAAATTAAAAGTCCTATAAGTAACCAAATAATAAATCTTATCCAGTTTGTATATCCTAATTCACTCATTAAATAAAAGCAAGATAAAATCCCCAATACAGGTATTAAAGAGAGATTTTTTAAAAATGATAATAAAGATATTATAAAAAATGATATAAAAAATATTAAATAAGGTATATTATCTTTATTAGAAATATCTAGTATTGAGAATATGCCATTTTCTGAATAATTATTAATTCCTATTATTGAAATAATAAAGATAATAGGAACTATGAACTTACCATTTATATAAGGAACTTTGAATGATGCTTTATTTTCATTATCTTTTTCTAACAATAAAACACCGCTACATACCAAAACAAATGCAAAAAGTGTCCCTATACTTGTCAAGTCGGTTACTTCAGTTAAATTCATGAATAATGCAGGAATACCTACTAATAAGCCTGTTATTATAGTAGCTATATAAGGTGTTTTATATTTATGATGAATTTTTGAAAAAATTTTTGGTAATAATCCATCTCTACTCATACTCATCCATATTCTAGGTTGTCCAATTTGAAATACAAGTAATACCCCTGTCATAGCTATAATAGCACTAAAAGAAATAACACCAGATACCCAATTAAGCCCTATTTTACCAAAAACATAAGCTAGAGGATCACCGACATTTAGTTCTTTATATGATACTAACCCTGTTAAAACAAATGATATTGCTATATATAAAATAGTACATATAATTAATGAGTATATAATACCTTTAGGTAAATCCTTTTGAGGATTTTTACATTCTTCAGCTGTTGTTGAAATTGCATCAAATCCTATGTAAGCAAAAAATACTGCTGCTACACCACTCATAACACCAGAAAAGCCATTTGGTGCAAAAGGTATCCAATTTTCAGGTTTAACATAAAAAGCACCTATTAAAATAACCATTAATATTATTCCTAATTTAATAGCTACCATTATATTACTTGCATTCTTTGACTCTTTTATTCCCCTAAAAACTAAATATGTTATAAAAATTACTATTAATAAAGCTGGTATATCAGCTATTAAATGAAAACCTAATATATTGGGAGAATTTATCCAAGCATTATAAGCATTAATTAAATTATCAGGTAATTGTTCTAACTTTTTACCACTTAATATTAAATTATTAGCTTCATTATAACCTCTATAAGCGCTTAAATAATCCATTGTAAAATAATCAGGTATATGTATCCCCATACTATTTAAGAAACTAGTAAAATAATCAGACCAAGATATAGCAACAGCTATATTACCTATTGCATACTCTAATATTAAATCCCATCCTATAATCCAAGCGAATAATTCTCCAAATGATGCATAAGCATAAGTATAGGCACTTCCTGCAACAGGTATTCTTGATGCAAATTCAGCATAACAAAGTCCAGAAAATCCACATGCAATAGCTGTAAATATAAATAATAAAGCTACAGCTGGACCACCATTATAAGCTGCATTACCTATAGTGCTAAAAATTCCTGCTCCTATTATTGCTGCTATACCAAAAGCTGTTAAATCTTTTACTGTGAGATTTTTTTCAAGACTATGAAAAAGTTCTTCACTTTCAGGGTTTCTTTCAGATTCAGTTAGGGAATTTAAAATATCAGATATAGATTTTTTTCTAAATAAATTTTTATATTTCATAGGTAAAAAATAATGATTTTTTTTATTATATAACAATGGCTTTGTTTTTAAAAATTATTTTTATCAAATACAAGATGTTATGTATTATACTATAAAAAACTTGATAAAATAAACTTTACCTTAGAAAAGATTTCTTTCATAATTAATCTCCTAAAAAGAACCTTATAATAATAGAATAATACTATTATCTATATAATGCAATACTATTAATAAGTTTAAAGTAAAAACAATTAATATTTTCACTTTTTTTACATTTTTGAAAAACTTTCAACATATAATTATTGTATTTTTTATTATTGTATGTTTATAAAAAAAATATTATTTTTATTAGTAATTTTTTTTACTTGTATTAATATTAAAAATTGCTATGCTTTGGATTTAACAATAGAAGAATGTATAAAATTATCTTTAGAAAAGAATCTTGATATAAAAATTGAAGGTTATTCAAATAAAATTAGTGATTTATCTTATGTAAAAATTCTTGATGAGTTTGGATTTTATAATAGGTCTGCAACCTGAAATGAGAAATGAAATAAGACCAACATCAAATTCTTTTATATCAGGTGGTAGTATCTTAGAACAATTATAATATATATTTTTTAAAAAAATTACCTACAGGTGGTGATATAAGATTAACTTTTGATAATGGAATACTAAATACAAATTCTTTAAGAGTAAATTTTAATACAATTTTTTCTCAAGATCTTTCTTTGAATTTTAATCATAATAAATATTGAGATATGAATAATAATTAATTTTTCTTTACTGAACTACTTGTTACAAATTCTTTCATAGGTAAAAACCATTTATCTATACTTGTATTTAATCTTAAATCATAAAAAGCTCTAAAATTTTCTATTGATTTAAGATAACCAAATAAAGTTAAATCAGCTATATTTGGATTTTCTCCTCCCATAAAAGTTTTTTTTAAATTATCAAGCCAATAATTTATTTTTTCATATAATATTTTACGAGGTTCTTCTATATTATGTTTTTGTCTTAATTTTTTTGATACAAAATACATAGCAGTAGCACCACTTATTTTTATAAAATGTTTTTGTAATGGTGAAAATTTACCTACTTTAGTAATATAATCAAAGCTTTGTAATGCTTCATTGATAGTAGAATAAATATTTGGTGCTAGAACATGAACAAAATCATTATCTAACCAGTCCCTCCATTTTTTTTCTTCTTCATTATGATTTGAAATAGCTACTGTTAATTCTTCTAACTTATCTATTATGTTACTTGAGTCATTTATTTGTTCTCCATTAAATATTAATATTGGAACTTTTTTATAACTAGAAAATGCTATTTCTTTTTTATTAAGTGGATTTACTTCTATTATTTCATAATTTAATTTTTTATAATCTAAATAAGCTTTTACTTTGCAACAAAAGGGGCAAACTTCATATTGATAAAGTTTTATATCATATTTTTTAGACATAATAAAACCTCCTATGGATATATTCTATAAATTGTTCTTGGAAATGGTATTGTTTCTCTTACATGTTCAACACCACATATCCAAGCTGTACATCTTTCTATACCCATTCCAAATCCACCATGTGGTACAGAACCATATTTTCTTAGCTCTAAATACCATTTAAAAGCATCTTCCGGTAAATTATGATCCTTAATTCTTTGTAATAATAAATCATAATCATCTATTCTTTGACCTCCTCCTATTATTTCACCGTATCCTTCAGGTGCTAATAAATCTGCACCTAAAACTACGTCAGGATTTTCTGGATCAGGTTTCATATAAAATGCTTTACAAATAGTAGGGAATCTATGAATAAAAACAGGTTTATCGTACTTACTAGCTATTATTGTTTCATCAGGTGCTCCTAAATCACTTCCCCATTCTATATTTGAGCCTTCAGACTTTAAAAGTTCTACAGCATCTGTATAAGATAATCTTGGAAATGGTGCTTTTATATTTTCTAATTTTGTAGTGTCTCTTTCTAAAATTTTTAATTCATCTTGACAACTTTTTAATACTTCTTGAACTACATAAGATACCATTTCTTCTTGTATTTTCAAGTTATCTTCTAAATCTATATAAGTCATTTCAGGTTCTATCATCCAAAATTCTGTAAGATGCCGTCTTGTTTTTGACTTTTCTGAACGAAAAGTTGGACCAAAACAATAAACATTTCCTAAAGCAAAAGCTGCTGCTTCCATATATAATTGACCACTTTGAGTAAGATAAGCACTATCATCAAAATATTTTACTTCAAACAATTCTGTTGTTCCTTCACAAGCATTAGGAGTAAATATAGGAGCATCTACTAAGACAAAACCTTTATTATCGAAGAAATCTCTACAAGATTTTATTATTCTATGTCTAATTTTCATAATAGCATTTTGTTTAGGCGTTCTAAGCCATAAATGTCTATTTTCTAGTAAAAAATCTATACCATGTTCTTTATGTGATATAGGGTAATCTTCTTGAGAATTACTAACTAATTCAAATTTAGAAACTGTTAATTCATGCTTACAATAAGGTGCTTTCTCAAAAAAACTAACTTTTCCTACTACTCTTATTGAACTTTCTTGATGTAATTTGTCTATTATATCCCATTCTTGCTCTGAAATATCTTTTTTGCTAACAACACATTGTATAAATCCTGTTCCATCTCTAACAATAAGAAATTTTATCTTACCACTACTTCTTTTATTGTAAAGCCATCCTTCTAAAGTAACTTCTTGTCCGACATAATCTTTTATATTTTTAATAAATACCTTCAATTTTTTAATCCTTTCATTCTACTACAATAAGATAATAATTTTTCTTTCCTTTTTGTAAAAGGATAAATCTATTATTAACCAAATATTGTAAATTTATTATTTCATTTACATTATTAAACTTATTTTTATTTATTTTTAAAGCATTTTGTTGTATAGATCTCCTTGCTTCACTTTTAGAAGGATATACTCCAGATTTTACTAACAAATCAAGAATGTTAATTCCATTATCTAATTCTACTCTAGACATATTAAAATGAGGCACACCTTCAAAAATATCTAATATTTCACTATTAGTAAAATTTTTTAATTCTTCTATTGGAGAATCACCAAATAAAACTTGACTTGCTTTTATAGACTTTTCTAATTCATCTTTTCCATGAACTCTTAATGTAACATCTTCAGCCAAAGTTTTTTGTAATAACCTTAAATGAGGTGCCTTATCATGCTCTAATTCTAAGCTTTCTATTTCCTCTTTACTTTTTAATGTAAAGTATCTTATATAAGTTTTAACATCATCATCAGAAGCATTTATCCAAAATTGATAAAATTTATAAGGTGATGTTTTTCTAGGATCTAGCCATAAATTACCACTTTCTGTTTTTCCAAATTTTGTCCCATCTGATTTTTTAATTAAGTGAGTAGTAACAGCATATCCTTGACCATTATCTAATTTTCTTATTAACTCTGTTCCAGTAACAATATTACCCCATTGATCAGATCCTCCCATTTGTAATTTAACTCCTTTATTTTTATATAAATAATAAAAATCATAACCTTGTATTAATTGATAAGAAAACTCTGTAAAAGACATTCCTGACTCTAATCTTAGCTTTACAGAATCCTTTGAAAGCATGTAGTTTATTGTTATATGCTTACCAATATCTCTTATGAAATCAAGAAATTTATAATCTTTAAACCAATCATAATTATTAACTATTTCAGCTGAATTTTTACCACAATCAAAATCTAAAAATTTTTTTAGTTGCTTTAACTGACATTCTTGATTATATATTATTTCATCTTTTGACAGTAAATTTCTTTCAGCACTTTTTCCTGAAGGGTCACCTATTAATCCTGTTGCACCACCAACTAATGCTATTGGTTTATGTCCTGAATTTTGAAATCTTAATAAAGTCATAACTTGAACTAAATTTCCAACACCTAATGAATCAGATGAAGGATCAAAACCGATATAACCCAATGTCATTTCTTTATTTAATTGTTCTTCTGTACCTGGCATAATATCAGATAACATATTACGCCATTTTAATTCTTCTATAAAATTAGACAAAATACTCCCCCCACTATATTTCGTTTGCCATTTTTAATCCTTTTATTATTTTATCAAGTTCTGCTTTTCTACATTTCAAACAAACAGGTTCCATATCTACATAAAGATAATATTTTGTTGAAAAATATTTTTTACATCTTACACATTGAGCACCATTTGGAAATTGAAACTTAATTCCTGACTCAGCACAAACATACCAAGGTTTATCTTGTTTAACCATAATTTTAACCTAAAATTATAATATCTAAATTATATAATAAATAATTATAACTTCAAGACACTGGGCTAATGTTATTTTTTGATAAACTTAAAATCCCTTAATAGTAAGCATTTTAAAGATTTATATTAAAATATACTTTAAATTTAGTATTTATAAGCTTTTTAAGGTAATTTTTTTCTATAACTCAATCCCAGTATCGTTTATAATTTATCACCTTATTGATTTATAAATTTTAAATAGTTTATAATTTGGTTAAATATTAATTAACCAAGAAATTTATATTTTATATATTCTATAATTTTAATTAGGAGGTTATAACCATGTCAAAAATTGAAGAGTTAGAAGCTCTTGGAGATAATTCAAAAAGAAGAGCTCAGGCTTGGGAAATTGCAAGACAATTTCAACAAAGTTTAAATAGAAATCATAATAATTCTCAAAATCACGATTTAACCAATAATAAGAAAGATTCTTCTTTAGTAGAAAACTCTGTGCAAAAAAATCAAGAAATATTTGACGAAGCATATGGAGAAGCAGGGTCAATAAGTGGTAGTTATAATGCTGGTAGCACAGTTTTAGCTGGTGAAAAATCAAACACAAATGGAGGAGATTTTAGTGGTGGTGGAAATAATAATCCACATTCAAAAGGTGATTCTATAAAAATGGAAAGTAAGAAATTAAAAGAAAGTTCATTAAAAAATGTAGAAGTTAAATTATTTGATGACTAAATAATACAAATATCAAATATAAAATTTGACAAAAAAATTAAAATTAACATAAATTAATATTAGACTTCTTAAACTTAAGCTAATATCAAATAAATTTTATGATTAAGAAATATACAGAGAAAATAAAAAGAGCATTAGAGTATGAAACAAAAACAGAACTTCATTAATTCAAAAGGTATAAATTCTGATTTTTCAACTTTTGTTTTTAGAACAAAACAAAGAATTATTTAAAAAATAAATAATATACAAGAAATAAATAAAATATTAGAACAATTTGCTAAATATAACTATTTATCAATAGAAGAAAGAAAAAAACTTATATTTGATTTTGAAAATTTATTAAATTTCTTGTTATTTCTGAAAATAAAAAACTAAATAATTTTAAATCTTGGGAAAATATAGATATAAAAAGTGTAAAAGGTATTGGAGAAAAAATTTCTCAAAATTTGAATAACTATAATATAAAAACATTAAAAGATTTGTTTTACTTTTTTCCTAGCAGACATTTAGATTACTCACAAAAAACTTTTATAAAAGATTGTAAGGAGGGAGAAAATGTAACAATATTTGGAACTTTAATAAAGCTAGATTGTTATAACTCATCAAACAATAAAAATTTAACAATATTGACTATTACTGTAAGTGATAGAACAGGAAAAATAAAAGCAAGCTGGTTTTATTCAAAAGCTAATAGGTATATACAAGAGCAATATAAAAAAAAGTTCTCTTTAAATTCAAACGTTATTTTAAGTGGAAAAGTAAAAAAAGATAAATATTCTAGTAAATTTATAATAGATAATCCAGAAATAGAAATAATAGAAAGTTTTGAATCAAAAAAAATTGATAATATACATACTAATAGAATAATACCTATTTACCCATCTGTAGAAGGTTTAAATTTAAAATGGCTAAGAAAAACTATTAAAATAGCACTTGATACTTTTTATGATAAGATAATAGATCATTTACCTAAGTTTTTAATAGATGAACTAAATTTAATTTCTTTAAATGAAGCAATAAAAAATTTTCATTTTCCCGATGATAAAGAATTTTTAGAGAAAGCTAGAAAAAGACTAGTTTTTGATGAATTATTTTTAATGCAATTAAATTTATTATATAAAAGAAAACAAGAAGAGTTATATATTAAAAGTACCAAATTTAATGTAAAAAGTTCTCTTGTAGATAAATTTATTTCTAGTTTAGAATTTGACTTAACTAATGCACAAAAAAGAGTTTTTAGTGAGATTTGTTTGGATTTAAGCTCACCTAAACCAATGAGAAGACTTGTTCAAGGGGATGTTGGTTCTGGAAAAACAATTATAGCTTTGTTATCTTCTTTAATTTGTATAGAAAATAATTATCAAGTAGCAATAATGACTCCTACCGAAATATTAGCTGAGCAACATTACAAAAAGTTTATAAAATGGCTTTCACCTATGAATATAAAAATTGAGCTTTTAAATGGAAGTATAACTAAAAAAAACAAAAAAAATATTTTACAGAATATAATAAATGGAAATACAAATATAATTATAGGAACTCATTCTTTAATACAGGATAATGTATAGATTTTAAAAATTTAGGATTAGTTATAATAGCATGAACAGCACAGATTTGGTGTTTTACAAAGAGCTAATCTTGTAAATAAAGGTAATAAGTCCTCATCTTATTAACTATGACTGCTACACCCATACCTAGAACTTTAGCTTTAGCTTTATATGGTGATTTAGATGTTTCTATAATTGATGAATTACCACCTGGAAGGAAAAATAGTTGACACTTATTTAGTAGATAATGATAATTTACGTAAAAAAGTCTGGGATTTTATAACTAAGTCAATTAGCTGAAGGAAGACAAGCATATATAGTTTTTCCTCTTAGTAGAAGAATCTGAAAAACTAGATTTAAAAGTCTGCTACAGAAGAATATCTTTATTTACAGAAAGAACGTATATTTCCTAAATTTTAATTTAGGTCTTATTACATGGTCAAATGAAAAGCCTCTGAAAAAGAGGAGATAATGAAGAAATTTGTAAATAAAGAAATTGATATTTTAGTTTCTACTACTGTTATAGAAGTAGGTATTGATGTACCTAATGCCACTATTATGGTTATAGAAAATGCTGAAAGATTTGGACTATCTCAATTACATCAATTAAGGGGTAGAGTTGGTAGAGGTCCAAATAAAAGTTATTGTTTTTTGAATGAGCAATAAAAATAAAGATAGATTAGAAATTATGACAAAAACTAATGATGGGTTTGTATTATCTGAACATGACTTAAGGTTAAGAGGACCCTGGTGAATTTCTGGGTACTAGACAAAGTGGAATACCTGATTTTGATACTTTCTCGAATTTGTCTGTTGATACTCAAATACTAGAATTAGCTAGAAAATCAGCTTATAAAATAATAAATATCTCAAGCAATTTAGATAATTTCCAAAAATTAAAAGAAAGAGTTATTCAAAAAAATTATCAAAAGTACTTTATTATGAGTGGTTAAAATAAAAAAATTTACTTCAGAAGTATTGAAAAATAATATAATATAAAAATGAATAAAATATTAAAAAATTTACTCATATCTTTTATATTAATTTTTATTTTTATAATAGATTCTAACTCTTTAGAATACTGGCAATTTTTAGAAACTAGAGTAAAGATAGCTAAAGATAAAGTAGATTTTTTACCTGAAAGTTTAAGATTTATTTCAGGTATTAGATTTGATGAAAGATATCCAGGATTAGGTCTAGTTAATTTTAGAATGGGTCCATTATTCAAAATAAGTGACAATATTTTATTAGGTTTATCTATTTCGTCTTATGCAGAACAAATAAGACCAAAATTTTTTGGACAACAATATAGATTAGAATTTGAACCAAATTTCAATTTTAATTTACAAAGTGTATCTTTAAATAATCGTAGTAGGTTAGAATATAGGTTTTTAAATTATGATGATTATAGAAATAGTATCAGATTCAGAAATCAAATAAGATTAAATTATAATTCAAATAATCATTTTATTATTTATGCTTGGGATGATATATTTTTCGAATTATTAAATAATCCAAAATTTAATCAAAATAGGTTTTCTATTGGAATTGGTATATGGTTAGATAAATCATCAAGATAGATATAGGATATATATTAAGAAATTATTTGAATTCTATTACTAATAATTGGGAAGTTTATCATATAATATCAATGAATATAATATTTGCACCTGAAAATTCACCTATATTAGCCAATGAATAATTTTTATTTCTAATTTACATAGAAATGAGATTTTCCTTTAAAACATTAAAACTACATTTCATAATAGCTTTTATTTTATAATCTCAACAATGAAAATATAAATTTAGTGTAAAGTAGTATTTATAATATTTAGAAAATTACATTAAATTGAAAAACTACAAGATTTTTTATTCTTTCTTAAACAATCCTATAAGTTATAATCTATTTCCTACAATTTTTTCATAAATATCATCTTATCAAGTGAAAAAAATATTTTTAGCTAGTTACTAATTTCGTTAAGGTTTTAATTAGTTTATTAACTCTATATTTACTTTTATTGAAAAATTGAGTTATAATTATTTAATTAAAATTATTTTGAATATATTATGAATTTTCAAGATATTATATTAAATTTGCATTCTTTTTGGGCATCTAAAGGTTGCTTAATACAATTTCCCTATGACATAGAAAAAGGAGCGGGAACAATGAATCCAGCAACATTTTTGAGAGTTTTAGGACCAGAGCCTTGGAATGTTGCTTATGTAGAACCATCAAGAAGACCAACAGATGGAAGATATGGGGAAAATCCTAACAGACTTCAACATTATTTTCAGTATCAAGTAATTATGAAGCCTTCACCTATTAATATACAGGATATTTATTTAGATAGCTTAAAAGTTTTAGGTATAAATCCTTTAGATCATGACATAAGATTTGTAGAAGATAATTGGGAATCTCCTACACTTGGAGCATGGGGAGTTGGCTGGGAAGTTTGGTTAAATGGTATGGAGATTACGCAATTTACATATTTTCAACAAGCAGGAGGTTTTGATTGTAACCCTGTTTTCTGTTGAAATAACTTATGGATTAGAAAGATTAGCTATGTATTTACAGGATAAAAATTCTGTATATGATATTAGTTGGAATAATAAAGTTAATTATGGTGATATATATTTACAAAGTGAAAAAGAAAATTCACAATATAATTTTGATTTATCAGATTCAGAGATGTTGTTTAATTTATTCGAAAAATTTGAAAAAGAAGCTAATAACTTAATAAATAATAATTTAGTATTTCCAGCTTATGATTACGTCTTAAAGTGTTCTCACACATTTAATTTATTAGATGCTAGAGGAGTAATAAGTGTTACAGAAAGAACTACATATATAAAAAGAATTAATCAGTTAGCAAGAGCTGTAGCTAAAAACTATCTTTCATTTAGAGAAAAAATAAACTATCCTCTTTTAAGAGTATAATTGTTAAGGAGTTTTTTATGTCTAAAACAATTAAAGCTAAATTAGTTTTACTAAAAAATGGTAAAGAAGATAAAGAGTTTTTTATAGATTCAGATGTTATTAATATAGGTAGATGGGATCCTGATAGTGGTGCTTTTCCCGAAATAGATTTAACAAATGATGATGTAGAAGCTAAAGTCTCAAGAAAGCATGCAAAAATATTATGTAAAAATAATCAATTTTTTTTGGAAGATTTGGGAAGCTTAAATGGTTGTTATGTAAATAGAGGTTCAAGATTAGTAGCAGGTGAGCCAGTTCCAATAAAAGATGGGGATGAAATAATACTTGGAAAAGTGTTTTTCAAATTTTATGTATTAGATAAATAAACTTTTGTAAAATCTATTGATTAATAAATTAACTTGTAATATACTATAAGAACATAAGGCTACTGAACAAGCCTTTGAGATTTGTTTTTTCAATTTCTCAAGAATTTTCAATAACGAAAAAGTTCAGTGTTTTTATTTTTTTTTTAGGAGTTTTTTATTTATGAACATTTACGTAGGTAATCTTCCCTACAGGTTTACTGAGGAGATGCTTAAAGAGAAATTTTCTGTATATGGTGAAGTTTCTTCTGTGAGTATTATAAAAGATAAAATGACAGGTAGAGGTCTAAAGGGTTTGGGCTTTGTTGAAATGCCAAGTGATGATGCAGCAAGAAGTGCTATAAAATCCACTAGAAAATTGGCAAGTAGAAGGTAGAAATATTAAAGTTAATGAAGCTAAACCAAGAGAAAAAGAAAACAAATTTGAAA
>BPII01000020.1 GCA_026004035.1 Candidatus Sericytochromatia bacterium
CGGTATAGAATTTTCCTCTATATATCTTCTTTCTTCAACTTCTTTATCGTAGCAACTATGTTTATTTCCTATTCCATAAATTTTTACCATCTAGTTCTTTAACTTTTTCTACCCATCTTCCACACCTATCACATTTAAATTTACCTTCTCTTTTAAAAGATGAGATATTTTTTTTATTTCACTTAAAGACATATCGGAAATAGTTTTTTCTTTATTTTCTAATTTAATAGGTTCTGAAAGTAGTTTTTTCTCTATATTTTGGATCTAGTTTAACTATTTCATTTATTTTATTTTATATCTAAATATTTTATTTTTTCTATATTTTTTTCTTTCAGTTATGCTTATAAACCTATCAACTAGTATAGGTGATAAATCTATTTCAGAATTTTTAATAAAGTCAAAAAAAGTTTTAAAACCTTTTTCTAAATATAGTTTTTCTTCCTTTATTTTTTTTAATCTAATACCTATCTGCAAAAAAATTTATTGAGATATTATTTTTAAACTCATTTAAATCTTTTAGTATTTTATCAATTTTTTTCTCTTCTAAATCATTTGTTAACATTATAAACTTCTTTAACATAAACTTCACACTGAGTATGTAAAGTATAGCAATATTTATTTTGATTATTTTTAACTCTTTGTAAAAATCCTCTTTCAACATTTATTTCTAGGTACTTATCTAAATCTGATAAATTTAATATAGTTTTTAAATCATCAAAAGAGAAATATTCTTTTTTTTTCATATTTTTCTAAAAAATAACTTGCAACAATAACCTGTTCTTCTTTATTACTAGGATTTTTTAACTTTAAAAAATCATTAAAATTTATATTCTTTTTAACTTCTATTTTTTTGACTTCTTGTTTTTAAATTATCTTTATTTGTTTGTTCAATTATTTCTAGAATAATATTTTTCCACTCCTGCAATTGTTTTTCAACAAATTCTTGATTTCCTCTAAAACTTATTTCTATGTCAGCTTTTTTTTATCTTAAATTCATTTTCCATTTAAAATCTTGTTCAAAAAGCAATCCTGACAAACAAAATATATAACATATTAAACAAAATTGTATTTAAAAATCAGAATTAATTTTTAAAAATAATTCTAAAAATATTATTGATTGATAAATCTTTATGTTATTATTTATATGTTTTATTATAATTTTTATTGTGGAGTTTTTATGCAATCAATAAGTTTTAAAAAGACAAGTTGCTATTAAAACAATAGTTACAGAAACATTTAAAAAAAATGCTAGTGCTGAAATACAAGAAAATCTTAAACAATTGGATTTAGCTTATGCAACAATTAGAATTCCAAGGAAAAAAAGCTCTTTCTGAATTAGAAAAACAAAAACCTTCACCTGAACAAGTAGAAAACTTAAAAATGCAAATTGAGCAAGAAAGACAAAGATTATTAGTAAATAAACAAGAACTTTTACAAAGGTTAAATATAATTTCTCAATTAGAAATGAATTCTGAATTTTTACAAGGAACATTAGATAATTATGTAGAGATTAAAGTTGGAGATAATCTTTATGAAAAAATGTCTAATACAGAAGTAATACTAAAAGATGGTGTAGTTGTTGAAATTCGTGGAAAGTTTTAATCAAGAAGAATATATAAACATAGGTAAAATAATCAAATCACACGGTATTAAGGGATATTGTAATATATATTTTTTTAACAGATTTTCCAGAAAGATTTTTCGATTTAAAAAAAGTTTTTTTAAGAAATGAAAATAATCTTATTGAGCTAACAATAGAAGATATTAGATTTACAACTAGTCATAATCTTTTAAAGTTCAAAGAAATAAACACTCCTGAAGATATAAATAAGTATAAAGGATATTTCATATCTATTCCAAAAGAGCAGAGATTTAAATTGCCTGAGAATAATTATTATATAGACGATTTAATTAATTTAGATGTCTTTTCTGATAATAATGAATATATTGGAAAAATCATAAATATTTATTCTTCAGGACAAGATTTATTAGAAATAAAGAAAAAATAATAATAAAACTTACTTGATTCCATTTGTAAATGATATTGTACCTTTAGTTGATTTAGAAAATAAAAAAATTATAGTTAAGAAAATACCAGGTTTATTAGATTCTAATTACGAAAATGCTTAAAGTTTATATTAACAAAGTATTAATTTAAGAATTAAATTTTTAATTTTTTT
The DNA here is from genome assembly GCA_026004035.1 of Candidatus Sericytochromatia bacterium. Taxonomy (GTDB): domain Bacteria; phylum Cyanobacteriota; class Sericytochromatia; order UBA7694; family JACMQJ01; genus BPII01. Next base: position 2,181 of record BPII01000020.1, read on the forward strand.
GTAAAATTATAATGTGTATTATTTTAAGGTAGCTAACTTATGAGTTCAGAACATGTTTTTGGATTAGATGAAATAAGAGAAGAAAATAATAGAGTTCCTTTGTGGTTATTTCTATCTTGGGTTTTTCTTATAAGTTGGGGTATATATTATTTATTTGCATATTGGACTGACCCTCAAGATATTGAAAAAGAGAAAATAAGGACATCATCTATAACATATCAAAACCCTTATCCTGAATATTTTAAAAACAAGCAAAATTTAGCTATTATTTCAAAACCTGAAAGTAAGACAGATGATTCAAATTCTAAAATTTTATCTGAAGGTAAGCAAGTATATGAAGCTAACTGTGCTGGTTGTCATGGAATAGAAGGTAATGGAAAAAGGACCAGCTGCTGCTGCATTTAAATCCACCACCAAGAAACTTTATAAAAGCCTGATTATAAATATGGTTCTGATGATGCTTCTTTAACCAAAACTATTGAAAATGGAGTCTCAGGAACAGCTATGCCACCTTGGAAAGGTGTATTATCTGATGATCAAATAAAGTCTGTTATAGCATATATAAGAACTTTTAAAAAATAGTGAATAATTTGTTTTATGAAAATGACAAAAATGGGTTTATAAAAAATATTTTTGAAGATGATATAAACAATCAAAAAAAACTATCTAGTTTTTTTAATTCAATAATTACAATATTTCAAAAATATATAGAAAAGGAAAATTTAATAAGTATTTTTGCTAAATATAAAAAATATGATGACAATACTTTTAAAGTAAAAATATTAATTTTATTGAATAATCACTTTAATTTTGATAAAAATTTGCAAAATGATTTTAATGATTTAAAAAATAAATTTAAAATAGTAAAAAAATGTAGTTTATTTTTTAATACTAGAAATGAAGTAAATAGTAATTTAAAAAATTTATTTGACTTAAAAATAAATTTTATTTGTATATATGGTAATGATATAAGAAAAGAAATACAAAATTTCAAACCAACAATAGATAATATAAACTTTAATTTTCAAAAATTAATAGAAATATTTTTTAATTTTGAAAAAATAGATATGCAAGATAAGCTTTTAGCTAAAAGCACTATTAAAATAATCTTAGGTTGTTGTTATGAATTATGCATTGATAGAGAAAAAAAATATTCTAACAATTTAGAGTTTTTCTATAAAACTTTTTCTAAATACTATCCTGAAAAAGAAATATTTGCAAAAAAATTACTTGAATTATATAATAATAGCAATTATGATATTAAGTTTATAGAAAAAATACTAAGTACTTTCGGAAAATGGTTAATTCTTCAGTATGAAAAAATAATAATAGAAAAGAAATTATTAACTAATTAAATGTCAGAAATAAAAGAAAAAATATCTATTTTAAGTTTGAAATTTAATAAATTAAAAGATGAACTAAATAATATAATTATAGGTCAGCATGAATTAATAGAAAGTTTAATTATATGTTTAATTGCTAATGGTAATATATTAATAGAAGGTGTACCTGGACTTGCAAAAACTTTATCTATAAAAACATTAGCAAAATTTATTAATACAGATTTTAAAAGAATACAATTTACACCTGATTTACTACCTAGTGATTTAATAGGAAGTGAAATATTTGATCCAAAAACATCTGAATTTAAAATTAAAAAGGGACCAATTTTTACAAATATACTATTAGCTGATGAAATTAATAGAGCACCTGCAAAAGTTCAAACTGCTTTACTTGAAGCTATGCAAGAAAGACAAATAACCATATCAGGTGTAACTTTTAATTTACCAGAATTATTTTTGGTAATGGCTACACAAAATCCTATTGAGCATGAAGGAACTTATAATTTACCTGAAGCACAATTAGATAGATTTATGTTAAAGATAAATATTAGTTATCCAAATAAAGAAAATGAAATAAAAATATTAAATTTGTCTGAAAATAATTTTTCATTCAATATAGATAGAAATATTATTAATGAAAATAATATTTTTGAAGCTAGAGAAATCATAAAAAATATATATGCTGATGATAGGATAAAAAAATATATAATTGACTTAGTTTTTGCTACAAGAAATCCAAGTGAATATAATTTAAAAATATCTAAATATATTGAGTACGGAGTATCACCTAGAGCAAGTATATATCTTTTATTATGTTCAAAAGTTTTTGCTTTTCTAAATAAAAGAGATTTTGTAATACCAGAAGATATAAAAAAAGTTTTTAATAGAGTTTTTAATCATAGGATAATTTTGTCTTATCAAGCTCTTTCTGATTCTGTGAAAATACAAGATATAATTAAAGAAATCTTAAATAAAGTTCAAATATATTAAGATTTAATAATAGACTTATTGCACTAAATATATTTGTTATTCTTTAAATAACCTGACCCATTTTTAAAAATAGAATTTATATTATGGATACTATATCTATATGTTTGATTTTTAATTTTTTATGGTGTAATACCAATTTTCATAATAAATGGTCATAATTAATAGTTAAAAATAAAGTATAAAAAACTAAAAAAATATAGGTTTTTAATAAATCACTTGACATATAAGAATTTTAGTATAATTAAACAAAATTGTGACTATAAAAAACATTGATTTTTAATGCACTATCATTTAATAAATTGGTATAAGAAGTTTATTTTTAATTTAAGTATAATATGTATTTTATTTTAAATTTATAGCAAATCTAATATCAAAATTGCATTTTCATGTATTTTAAATTAAAATGTATACTAGTAAATTTATTATCTTTAGATATTTATAAGGATATTATAATGAAGTATGCAAATAATATATTAGAACTAATAGGAAATACTCCTTTAGTTAAATTAAATAGTGTTACAAAAGAGTTAAAACCTTTAATTTTAGCTAAATTAGAATATCTAAATCCTGGTGGAAGTGTAAAAGATAGAATAGGAATAAAAATGATTGAAAAAGCTGAAAAAGAAGGACTTCTAAAACAAGGGGGTAATATTGTAGAACCAACATCAGGCAATACAGGTGTCGGGTTAGCTATGGTTGCTGCTATAAAAGGTTATAAATGCACTTTTGTTATGCCTGATAAAATGAGTGATGAAAAAAGAAGTTTGTTAAGAGCTTATGGTGCTGATGTTATTATAACTCCTACAAATGTAGAACCAGATTCACCACATAGTTATTATAGTGTTTCTGATAGACTTGCAAAAGAACTACCTAATGGTTATAAACCAAATCAATATGCTAATATGGCTAATCCTCAAGCTCACTATGAAACTACAGGTCCAGAAATATGGGAACAGACAGACGGAAAAATTGATTATTTTTTTGCGGGAATGGGAACAGGTGGAACTATATCAGGAGTAGCAAAATACTTAAAAGAAAAAAATCCTAATGTAAAAATAATAGGTGTAGATCCAGAAGGATCTTTGTATAGTGGTAATATAGTAAAACCATACAAAATTGAAGGTATAGGAGAAGATTTTATACCCGAAACTATAGACTTAAAAATAATAGATGATATAGTTACTGTTAATGATAAAGAATCTTTTATAATGACAAGAAGATTAGCAAGAGAAGAAGGTATATTAGTTGGTGGTTCCTGTGGCGCTGCTGTTGCTGGTGTTGTAAAATATGTAAAAAAACATAATATACCAGAAAATAAGATAATAGTAGTTTTATTACCTGATTCAGGAAGAAGCTATCTAAGTAAAATATTTAATGATGATTGGATGAAAGAAAATGGATTTATAGATAAAGAAAGTAATTATAAGGTTATAGACATCATAAATAAAAAATCAAAATTAAACCAATTAATATTAATAAATAAAAATGAAAAAATATCTAAAGCCTTAGAATTAATGAAAAAATATGATATTTCTCAGTTGCCTGTTATAGAAGAAAATAAATCTATTGGAACTATAAAAGAAAATGAAACTTTAAATAAAATTCTTGAAGATTTGAATTTAATTAATGAAGATGTCAGCAAATTAATGAGTGAAACTTTACCAGAAGTAGAAAGTTTAGATGAAGTTTCAAATTTAATTAATAAATTTAATAAAAATAATCCAGCTATACTAGTGAAAGAAAATGATAAATACATTGGTATAATTACAAAGATGGACTTAATATCTTTTTTAGGAGGGTAATTAATGGAATTTTCTACAAAAGCTATACATGTAGGTCAAGAAGCTGATATAGCAACGGGTGCTACAATTGTACCAATATATCAAACATCCACATATACTCAAGATGGTATAGGAAAACACAAAGGTTATGAATATTCAAGAACAGGAAATCCTACAAGAACAGCATTAGAAAAATGTCTTGCATCTCTTGAAGAAGGAAAATATGCTTTAGCTTTCTCTTCTGGTTGTGCTGCTACAATGAATGTAATGTCATTACTAAAATCCGGTGATCATGTTATAGCTTCAGACGATTTATACGGTGGTACTTATAGATTGTTTCAAAAAGTCTTAACTAAATTTGGAATAAAATTTACTTTTCTTGACATGACAAATACAGAAAATTTACTAAAAAATATTTTACCTGAAACAAAAATGGTATGGATAGAAACACCAACAAATCCTTTATTGAAATTATGTGATATAAAAGCAATATCAGAAATATGTAAAAATAAAAATCTAATCTTAGCTGTAGATAATACCTTTATGAGTCCATACTTTCAAAAACCTTTAAATTTAGGTGCTGATATTGTAGTTCATAGCACTACAAAATATATTGGTGGTCATAGTGATGTAGTCGGCGGTGCTATCATAACCTCTAATGAAGATATTTATAAAGAAATAAAATTTTATCAAAATTCAATAGGAGCAGTTCCAGGACCTTTTGATTGTTGGCTAACTTTGAGAGGAATAAAAACATTAGCATTAAGAATGAAAGAACATAATAAAAATGCTATGTCAATAGCTAAATTCTTATCTAATCATGAAAAAATACTAAAAGTTAATTATCCAGGATTAGAAAGTCATCCTCAGCATCAATTAGCTAAAAAACAAATGACAGGTTTTGGTGGTATGATTTCATTTGAAGTAAAAGGTGGAATAGAAGCAGGTATTAAAGTAGCTACAAGCACAAAATTATTTTCTCTTGCTGAAAGTTTAGGAGGAGTAGAGTCATTAATTGGACATCCAGCAACAATGACTCATGCAGCAATACCTAAAGAAGAAAGAGAAAAAATAGGTCTTACTGATGGCTTGATAAGAATATCAGTAGGAATAGAAGATGAAAAAGACTTAATAGAGGATTTAAGTTTAGCTCTTGATAAAGTTAATATTTAAGGTACTGTGCTAATATTATTTTTTGATAAGCTAAAAACCCTTTAATAGTAGGTATTTTAAAGATTTATATTATACTAAACTAAAATTTGTTTGCACATTTTTAATTTATATAAAGATATACTATTCAATATTTCAGTTTTTGAAAAAATGCAAACTTCAGAAGTTTAAGTATAAAAATACTTTAAATTTAGTATTTATCAGCGTTTAAATGTAATTCTTTCTATAACATAATTCCAGTGCCGAAAACCACTACTATATATTTTTTTCAAACTTTTTTAATAAAAAATTATTACTTTAAAATCTTTTTAAGTTAATGATTTAGTATATAATTTTTATATATTTAATTTAGAGGATTTTAATTTGCAAATACTAAGTGTAATAATAATTATAGGAATATTAATATTTGTTCATGAACTAGGACATTTTTTAGCTGCTAAATTTTTAAAGATACCTGTAAAAATATTTTCTATAGGTTTTCCATTAGGAAATTTACCACCATTACTAAAGTTCAATTGGAAAGAAACAGAGTGTCAATTAAATTTAGTTCCTTTAGGTGGATTTTGTGCCTTTTTAGATGATGAAAAAGAAATTGAAAAAGAACCAAACGACCAAAGATTTCTTAGGAATAGAAAAATATGGGAACGATTTATAGTAATATCAGGTGGTGTTACAGGTAATTTAATATTTGCTATTTTTGTATCTATTTTTATGTTTTTTTATTTGGGAATACCTGAAGGTAGAGAATTTCAAGATGGTGTAACTATAGTAAATGTAACTAAATCATCTCCTGCTGGTCAAGCTGGACTAAAAAACTTTGATAATATTATTGAAGTTAATAAAATACCTATAAAGTTTAACTATGATATGAAAGAATTATTTTCTAACATATTGAAAGATAATAAAGAGATAGAATTTTCTTATTTATTTAATGGAAAACAAGAAAAATCAAAAATTAAAACTAATGAGATAAATTTTAATTATGAGAATTTCTATGGTATTTTAATAACTAAAGTATTACCGAATTCTCAAGCTGAAAAATTCGGTTTATTAGAGAATGATATTATAGTAGAAATAAATAAAAACAATTTTTCATCTACAAAAAATCCTGAATTTTATATGAAAGAATTACTTAAATCTTCAGCAGAAAAAGAAGTAAGTATTAAATTATTACGTAATAATGAGTATAAAGAATTAAAAGCTATTCCTGATAAAGAAGGAAAGTTAGGCATAGGAATAGAGTTTTTAAAGGGGTTAATAGTTCGAAATAGTAAAAATAATAATATTCAAAGTGGTTCGTTAATAATGGAAGTAAATAATTATCCTCTTTATGAAAATTCTTCTTTAATGAAATATTTAATTTCAAAAAACAAAAATTCTCAAGTAGATTTAACTGTTCTTAGAAAAGATGAAAAAATAAATTTAAAAGCTAAAGTTTCTGAAGATGGAACAATTGGTGTTCAAATTCAATCTTATGCAAAAGAAATCAGAAGACCTATAAAATCAGTTATAGAGCCTTTTATTGAAACTACTAAATATATAACAGGTGTAACTATTTTATTAATAGATGCATTAGGAAAAATGTTTACAGGTAATCTTTCATTAAAAGAAATAGGTGGTCCTATAATGGTAGTAGCTATGGGATCAGAAATAGCTCAAAATGATTTTACAAAGCTTTTTCAATTTACAATATTGATAAGCATAGAATTAGTTATTTTAAATATATTACCTTTGCCAGCTGTTGATGGTGGTCATTTATTTTTATTAATTTTAGAAAAAATTAGAGGTAAAAAATTATCAAGAGAATTTGAAGAAAAAATACATTATGCAGGTTTAATGGTACTACTAGGATTAGGTGTATTTTTAATATTTAAAGATATATTGACTTTGTCTAATATAATAGGTTAATTTATGAAATATACAACTTATGTTACAGGTACTATAAATATAAGTAATGTATCACCTTTTAATAAAATACAAATAAAACAAATACTATCAGAAATTTATAGTCAAAAAGAGATAGAAAACATATATTCGGATAACTTAATAGACATAAATGTTGAATGGAATGAATTTAATGATAGCGAAAAATTTTTAATTGTAATGTATAAGATATCAAAATTATTACCTTCAGACACCAAAGCTTTAATAATATGTAATGGTGAAAGAGAATATGATATATGGGGTATAATAATACAAAATAATAAAGTTTTTACACAAAAATTTGATTTAGTACCAATAGAGGAATTGAAAGAGTATAAAAGTAAAAAATGAGAATTGAATTTGATATAAATAAAAAAGAATTAAGTTCTTTAATAGAAAAAGAATATTTATTAACAAATGGATTAGGTAGTTTTTCTTCATCTACTATAATAAATTTGAATACAAGAAAATATCATGGATTATTTATAGTTTCAAAAGATAGTCCTGTAAATAGATACTTACTTTTGTCAAACTTAGAAGAAATAGTAATTATTGATAATAAAGAATATCAGTTAGGAAATTCTCAATGGTCTGATGAATCTATATCTCCTCAAGGATATAAATATCTTAAATCCTTCATTTTAGAGCCATACCCTACCTGGATATATGAAGTAAATAAAGTAAAAATAATTAAAAGTATGATTTTATTTTATGCTAAAAATATTTTACAAATAAACTATAAAGTTGAAAATAATAATAAAAATGTTAGTATGAAAATATTTTTTTTGGTTAATGATAGAAATATTCATGATGTAACAAAAGGAAATAGTAGTTGGTATTTTACACAAAAACAAGATAATAATAATAATAATATTATAGTTCAAGCTGATGTTAATTCTTTACCATTATGTATAAACTTTGATAATGGTTATTATTATAAAACAGAAGTTTGGTATTATAAATATCTATATAAAGAAGATAAAGAAAGAGGACTTTCATTTATAGATGATAATTATAATCCCGGTTTTTTAGATGTAAGCTTTAATAATAATAATCAATTAACATTAACAGTTTCAACAGAAATAATAAAAGATATTCCAAAATTTGATACAAGTTTCTTTGTTCAAACTGAGAGAATAAAAAATGTGATTAATAATTCATTTAATTATATACAAGACGTTTCTTTAAAGGAAATATTAGAACCATTAATATACTCATCTGATAATTTTATTGTAAAAAGAAATTCTACAAATTCTAAATCAATTATAGCTGGCTATCACTGGTTTTCAGATTGGGGTAGAGATTCTATGATTTCATTAACAGGACTTACTTTAGTTACAAAGAGATTTAATGAAGCAAAAAGTATTTTAAAAACTTTTGTAAAAAATTTAAATTATGGCTTAATACCAAATTATTTTAATGATAGAGATAATACTATATTTTACAATTCTGTTGATTCTTCTTTATGGCTATTTTATGCAATATATAAATATCTTGAATATACAAATGATGATAAATTTTTATATTTTAACTTATATAATAAATTAAGAAATATTATAGATTGGTATATTTACGGAACTAAACATAATATAAAGATAGATTGGGATGACTACTTAATAATTGCTTATGATAAAGATATTCAATTAACCTGGATGGATGCAAAATTAAAAGAAGATATATTTACTCAAAGAGGAGGAAAGCCTGTAGAAGTAAATATATTATGGTTTAATGCTTTAAAAATAATGGAATTACTATCTCAAAGATATAATGAAGATTATTTAATATACAAAGAATTGTCATTAAAAGTTAAAAACTCTATTGTTAAAAAATATTGGAATGAAGAATATAATTGTTTATATGATAACATAAATATAGACGGAAGTTTTGATAACTCTATAAGACCTAATCAAATCTTTGCTATAAGTTTACCATTTAATATCTTTGATAGAGATAAAGAAACTTTAATATTAAAAACTATAGAAGAACATTTGCTAACTCCTTATGGATTAAGAACATTATCACCTAAAGATAAAAAATATATAGGAAAATATGAAGGAAATGTTTTTCAAAGAGATTCTGCTTATCATAATGGAACTGTATGGGCATGGCTTATTGGTCCCTTTATAACATCATTTATGAAAATTTATAATGATAAAGAAAAAGCATTACAATTAATAAAACCTTTGATAGAACATTTTAATAATGATTATGGTATAGCTAATATAGCTGAAATATTTGATGGTGATTTTCCACATAAACCTAAAGGATGTATTGCTCAAGCTTGGAGTATAGCAGAATTAATAAGATGTATATATGAGGACATATATTCATTAAAACCCATATTGTTAAAGTGTGAAGAGGACTTATACAAGGAGGTATAATTGTCTAGTAAGTTAGGTGAAATTCTTGTAAAAAAAGGAATTATTAATCATTATCAATTAACAAAAGCTTTAGAATTTCAATCTAAATTAAATGAAAATAATTATATGCCATTAGGTGAAATTTTGATAAAATTAGAATTTATAACAAGAGAACAATTAATAAAAGCTTTAGAAGAACAGACTAAACCTAAAGTCCTTATAACACCACCACCTCCGCCACCTCCTCCCCCTCCACCTCCTCCACAATCTAAGCCAAATTTATTAAAAAAAAATTTAACACCTCCACCATTAGTAAGAAAAGATCTTGGAAATGAAAATAAACCAATAGGTGAAATTTTGATAGAAAAAGGATTTATACAAAGATTTCAATTAACAAAAGCACTTGAATATCAAGCATCACTTCCTAAAACGCATTTTAAACCAATAGGTGAGATTTTAATAGATTTAGGATATATAACAAAAGAACAATTAGAAGAAGCACTAGGAACTCAACCACCTAAAAATAAAAATTCATTAGGTGAAATTTTAAAACAATTAGGACTTATAGATGATTCACAATTAGCAATCGTTCTTATGCAACAATATTCTATTGGTGATAAAAAAGTTCTTTTAGGTGAGTTATTAGTGCAGCATGGATTTATAACTCAGGAGCAGCTAAATAAAGCTCTTGAAATTCAAAAAAATAATTATAAAAACAATATAAAATAACGTATTAAAAACTTTTTATAATTTTAAGTAAATTTTCTACCCAAAAATCTTCATCATTTAAAGATTTAACAAGTTCAATTTTATTTCCCCCTAAACTTTTAAATAAATTATTATATTCTATTTCAATTTCAAAAATAGTTTCTAAACAATCAGTTACAAAAGAAGGACAAAAGACTAGTATATTCTTTTTTCCTTGCTTAGCTAATTTTCTTATTGTTTCATCAGTATAGGGCTTAATCCATGGAGTTTTACCTAGTCTTGATTGAAATGTTATTGAATATTTATTTTTATCAAGATTTAAATTATCAGCTATTTTATATGCTGTTTGATAACATTGTGCTCTATAGCAAAAATAATTTTTTTCATTTATTTCTTTACAACAATCATTGAACGAACAATAATTAAACATATCAGATTTAATTATATGTCTCTCTGGAAGTCCATGAAAACTAAATAATATATAGTCATATTCTTTTTCTAAATATTTTTTACCTATAAAAGATATAGAGTTTATATAATTATCATCATTATAGAAAAAACTTTTAAATTTTATATCAGGAATTAAATTCCAATTACTTATGATTTTTATAATCTTATCGTAAATTGATAAGGTTGTAGCTGTAGAATATTGTGGAAATAGAGGAATAATCTTTATACATTTAGGATTTATTTTCTTTATGTTATCAAGAGCTAAATCTATTGAAGGATTACCATATCTCATCGCTATTTGAAAAATATAATTTTCATCATTTAATTTATTTTTTAATTTTTCTATTAATTTATTACTATAAACTAATAAAGGTGGTCCAAATTCTGTCCAAATTTCTTTATAAGATGGTGCTACTTTAGATGGCCTAAAAGGTAATATTATAAAATTTAAAAGAAGAAATCTAAAAATAGTTGGTATATCTATTACTTTTGAGTCAGAAAGAAATTCTTTAAGATATTTTCTTATATCTTTAGTAGAATAAGAATCAGGTGTTCCTAAGTTTATTAAAATAATTGCTGTTTTATTCATAATTAATTTTATTTGAAAAGAATTTGAACACTATAAAAATTAATTAATTTTTAAATTTTAGCTCTTATTATATAATAAGAATTTTTTAATGATTGTCTAGTTTTCTCATCTTCTAAAGATTTTGAAAATTTTTGAGCAATATCAGCAAGAAACATAACAGTTGTAGCATTACTTGATTTAAATATTAAGCTTGAAGTTAAAGCTCCTAATGATAAAGCTGATAATCCAAAGGTAACTTTTTTTGCTGTGTAATTATCTTTCATTATTTTAGCTTGTTTTTCAGTAACATTTTTACTAGAATCAATTTCTTTTTTGTATGAATTCATAGAATCATAAGAATATACTAAGTCAGCAATAGCAAATGGAAATACAAGAGCATTATTAATATTACTAACTTTATTTGTTCCTTTTTCAAAATAAGATAATTTACTTTTAGATATTTTCCCAAAAGAATATGCTTCTTCAGCTATATAATTAGCTAGTTTAACACTATTATTTATAACTGCCCATGTATTTTTTGCTGTAAATATTGTTTGTGCTAATGTTTCCTTAGGATTATTTTGTTCTATTGATTTATCTATTTTCTTTTTTCTTTCATTAATCATCATATAATTTGTTGTTAATTTAGTAACATCTGGAGCACTAGTTAAAGTTAATATTCCATCAATAAGATATATTTTTTTATCCATAGGAACAGTATCAAATTGTTCTTTTATTCCTAATGCAACATCTATTAAAGTAGTATTTTCCTTATTATTTAATTCTTTTTTAGAATTTAAATTTATAACTTGAGCTGGTATTAAATTTGTAGTTTTTCTTATTTTTATTTCATCACTTTTAATTGGTTGTATATTATTATTTTCTAATAAATAGAATTTACTAGAATTATCATTTTTGTTTAAAATAACTTCTAAATTTGTATCACCTATCTTCATATAGTAATATTTTAGTAAAAAAAAGAAAAAAACTTTGTATTTTTTATTATTTGTAATTTAATTTTAAGTTAAATACTAGCTAGTTATGTATTTTTGTTACTTGATTTATTGGGATAGCTTCTGTTTCACCACTTATATCAAATTTTGGAGTAGCTGACGAAAGATTAACACTTGTAACAATTCCAGTAAATTCTTGAGGTATTTCAGGAGGTTCTGAAGGTGTTGTAAATTCATCAATATATGCTGGATTAGGCACCATCTTAATATATGAAACTGTTTTACCAACCATTTGAGCAGCTGTTTGTGCAGTAGAAAACTTATCTGACTTATGTATATGTCTAATATCTTTTACAGCTACAGATTCAGTTTTTCCTTCAAGAAATACTCTAGGCTCATCTGTTCTAAAATCAACAGATGTTACGACACCACTTTCTAAAATATCAACAACTTGACCATTTTGTATAGTAGTTCCTTTTGTATATTCAATTGTTTTACCAACAACATCTGTACCAACTGCTATTTGTCCAAATTGAATTAAAGCATTATTTGCTTTTATTTGACCCAGTGTTGCTAACATTTGTGAATATTGAGTTGTAATTTCTGTCATATCAGGAGGATTATCCGGATCTTGGTTTTGAATCTGAGCAATTAATAATTTTGCAAATTCTTCTGTTATTTTTACAATATCATCACCAACAGGATCTAAATTTTTAGTCTTTGTATTTGCAGGTAATAATCCTTGTATCGCAAAATTAAAATCTCCAGACATAATTAACAATCCTTTTAGAATAAATATATTAATATAATACTTAATGTTATAATTTTTTTCAATATAATTTAAATTAAATTTTTTATAAATTTTGTGTTAGAAAAAAATATAATTTAATAAATTAAAGGATTTCGTACTTATCAAAAAATAACATTATCTTAGTGCCTTTATGTATTTGGTATAAGTTTACAATACTTTAATTATTTCTGCAATAAGTTAGGTCTTATACTATAATTGTATATTAGATTTTTTAATTGAAGTATGGAAGACAATAATCAAATACTTTTTATATGCTTGGGTCCAAGATGTAGAAAAAATAATTCAGAATCATTTATTAAACCTTTAGAAAAAATATTAAATACAAAAATTGATTCTGATATTTGTGAAGAAAAAATAAAATTAAAAAGTAGTCTTTGTATGGGACAATGTAAGGATGGACCTAATATAAAAGTAAATGAAAAAATATACAACAGAGTTAATAAAGATGTTCTAAAAAAAGTTTTATCAATTATGAAAAGTAAAATATTAGCTAAATAATTACTTTTTAATAATTACTTTTTTTTCTATATGCATCATTGGTTTGTTTTTATAGTGATGAAGCATAAAACCTTCTCTAGTTAATTTTGCTCCATTTTCAATTTTTGAAAGATTATTTTCTTTATTACCTTCTTGTATTAATTTATTACCAGTGTTCATTAAGAGCATTGCAACTTCACTTAAATCTTTTGTCATTTTTTCATGATCTTCTTTTGAATATCCTAATTTTTTAGCAAATTCTTCATGTTCTTTTCTTTTTAAAGAGCATTCTTTACATTCATGATCTTTTTTCATATCATTTTTATTTAAGTTACAAGCTTTACACTCTTCTTTTTTATAAGGCATTAACATCATCTTCATAGCTGGATGATATGATATATCCATTGACATTCTTATTAAAGCTAAACCTTGTAACATTTGTTCTACTGATAATTTTTTATTACCTTCTTTAACTACTTCTACACCTTTATTAAAAAGAACTTTAGCACTTTCATAATTTTCTTTCATCATTTTTATAGTATTTTCATCCATTTTATGGTAATGAAAATTCATTTTCATATCATGGTGATGTTCATGATGTTCATCATGATTATGTTTTTGATAACGTTCATGTGCTAATACAGGGTTTATCAGTAATGAAAAAATTAAAGAACTTGATATAAATTTTTTTAACATAATTTGCTCCAAAAATAGATATATAATTTTAAAATTAAATTTAGATAATATTCTCTTTTTATTAAAAAAAATTAATTATTTTCTAGTATTAAAATTTAACTAAAGATTAAACATTAATAAACTTATTCTTAAGATAGTTAATAAGCTATTCTTCATATAATATAGTTGTTATTTTTTATATAGATAAATAAATGAAAAAAATAGTATTATCTGTTTTATCATTAATGATATTTACCAGCTGTGCCCAAGAAGAAGTTTTATTGAATAATATAAATTTTCAAAATACTTTAAATGATAGTAATATAGTAAAAAAAAATCAAAATTCTAATGTATATAATAATCATAGTAATATAATTACTAACATAAATAAAACTGATAGTAATAAAAATCAACAAATAACTATAAAAAATAAAGTAAATATAGCACAAAATTATAATACTGAAACTATATTAGCAGGATTAACTAAAAATGCAACAACTCAAGAATTAACAAATGTTGCTAAAAAATATAATATAAGGGTAGAAAAATACTTAAAACAAATAAACACACTAGTAATATCTTCAAAAGGTCAAAATGTACCTGAATTGATAAATAATTTATCAAAAGAAAAAATATTTGAATTTGTAGAAACTGATAATATAGGAACAAGCAAACCTGATAAAGAAGATAATGTATTAGATAGTATTTTGAAATTTAATGTTTTAAGTAATAGTTACAATGATAAATATTTTAATCAACAATACGGTTTAAAAAATATAAATGCAATACAAGCTTGGCAATTAGCAACTGGTAAGGATGTAAAAGTTGCTGTTATAGATTCTGGAACTGATGTAGATCATTCTGATTTAAAAAATAATTCAATTATTGGTTTTGATGCTTTTTCTGATAAAAAAGGACTAAAAGCTGGTGATGCAAGTAGATTAAGTTATATATCTAATACATATAAACATGGTTCTCATGTAGCTGGTATTATAGCTGCTGAAGCAAATAATAAAAAAGGTATTGTTGGAGTAGCTTACAGCTCAAAAATAATGTCTGTAAAAATTTTTCCTGATTTTACAGATTTTTTTAAACCTGTTAGAAAATATTCTGATGGTTCTGATGTTACAATTGTTTCAATTATAGCTGATGGTATAGTTTGGGCTGTTGATAATGGAGCAAAAGTTATAAACATGAGTTTAGGATTATGGGAGCCAAGTAATACAATAGAAAAAGCTGTTAAATATGCTTTAGATAGAAATGTTAGTGTTGTTGTTGCTGCTGGAAATGAAAGATCAAATGGAAATAGAAAAAACTATTTAGCTTCTATAAATGGTGTTATAGCTGTTGGTGCTGTTGATGAAAATAATAGAATTGCTTACTTTTCTAATTCAGGTGATTACATATCTGTTGTAGCTCCCGGTTGTGATATTATATCATCAGTTCCATCTATATTTAATTCTTATAAAAAAATGAGTGGTACATCAATGGCAGCACCACATGTAGCGGGAATTGTAGCTTTAATGATAGAAAAATTCGGAGATAAAGCAACACCTAAATGGGTAAAAGATAGGTTAGAAAAAACAGCTACAGATCTAGGACCTCAAGGTTGGGATGATTTATATGGACATGGTTTAGTAAATGCATATAGAGCATTAAGCGATACTCTAGAGTAAAATATGGAAATTATTACTAAAATAGAAAAAGATATTAATCGTTTAGAAAATAAAATAATAGATACTATACTAGATCCAAAAGTAAAAGAAAAAATTGATAAGTTAAAAATAGATGAAAATGATCCATTTGGTATAGATAGACAAACTTTAAAATTAACAGCTTTAGTAATAAATTTTTTATATAAATATTGGAATAGAGTAGAAGTTTTTAATAAAGAAAATATACCTAAAGATGGACCAGTTTTAATAATAGCAAATCATGGGGGAGTTTTACCTATTGATGCTGCACATATAGGAACATCAATTTTACTTGAAACTGATCCACCAAAATTAGTTAGAACTTTAGTAGAAAGATTTTTACCAAGATTACCTTATGTTTATACATTTATGACAAAAGTAGGACAGGTGGTAGGTACTTATGAAAATGCAGAAATAATTTTAAATTTAGGAGAAATATTACAAATATTCCCTGAAGGATCAAAAGGAGCAAGTAAACCTTATTATAAATATTATGAACTAGAAGAATTTAATGTTGGTTTTATGGAACTAGCAATAAGAAAAAAAGTTCCTATTATACCTGTTGGAGTAGTAGGAAGTATGGAGCAAACTTTAGTCCTTTTTTGATTTTAAAACATTAGCAAAAAAGTTAAATATGCCTAGTTTTCCAATAACACCATTTTTTCCATTATTTGGTCCATTAGGCATGATACCATTACCATCTAAATATAGAATAATATTTGGTAAAGCTATGTATTTTGATAAATATGGAGAAGAGATTTTAGAAGACATAGAAGTTACAAAAAATCTTGTTAATCAAGTAAAAGATGAAATAAGATCTCTTATTGATTTTGGACTTAAAAAAAGAAGTTTTCCTTTTTTGTAAAATAGTTAAATATATTTATATGAATTTTTATAATAAATGGCGCATAATTTAAAGATGTACAATCTATTTTCTTTTATTCTTGTTTCCTTCATTAATAACATTAATAATTGAAGTATTAAATTGGTATATCTCTTTAACAAAAATATGAAGTTATTGTAATGCGGTAAATCTGGAAAATATACTCTATAATCCCTCTTAAATAGTAGATTGTTACTATATGTCATATTTTTTTACTGGTAATAATTTATTTTTATTCTTTAATCTCTCTAAAATAAAAATACAAATTATATTATAAATAATTACTCTCTAAATATTATCAATATTACTTTATGTTAATTTTAGAACTTCGTTTTGTCAAAGTTGTTTCTTGCTAAATTTTTACAAAAACAATTTTCATTTTTCTTTATTTTGAAAATACTAAAAAAGTTATTCAATGCATCATAGCTAAGTAATTTACCACAGAGAATATCACCTTTATTTAAAATAGTTTTTAATGCTTCCATTGTTTGCAAGGTTCCTATTATACCAGGTAATACACCTATTACACCTACTTGTTGGCAATTTGGTATTAAATCTTTTGGTGGTCTTTTAGGGAAAAGACATCTATAACATGGTTTATCTATTTCATTAGGATTAAATACACTAACTTGACCTTCAAATTTAAAAATACTACCATAAATGTAAGGTTTATTAAGTTTATAACATATATCATTAATAAGATACTTACAATCAAAATTATCAGTTCCATCTATTACTAAATCATAATTATTTATTATATTTTCAGCATTGTCACTAGATAGCTTTTCATTATAAGTAATAATATTAACATCAGTATTTAATGTAATTAGTTTTTCTTTTGCTGAAATAACTTTTGGAATACCAATATTTGAAGTTGTATGAAGTATTTGTCTATGTAAATTTGTAATATCTACAATATCATTATCAATAATACCAATGCTCCCAACTCCACATGAAGTAAGATAATATGCAATAGGTGATCCTAATCCACCAGCTCCAACTAATAAAACTTTTGATTTTAAAAGTTTTTTTTGTCCTTCTTCTCCTATTTCATTTAAAAGTATATGCTTACTATAACGTTTTTTTTGTTCTTTTGATAATTCTTTATCTGTATGTTTTAAAAAAGGATAATTCTTTTCCTTCCATTCATTAAATCCCCCTTTCATAGAATAGACATTTGAATAACCCAAATCTTTTAAAAGTTTTGCTCCTAAAATAGATCTAGTACCAGCTGAACAATATAATATTATTTTTTTTGAGTAATCTTTTGCAATATCTTCTATTTTTAAATCTAAAAAACTCCTTGATATATTTATAGATTTTTCTAAAAAACCATTTTCTAATTCTTCACTTTCTCTTATATCTATTAATAAAAAGTTATTTTCATTTTCAATAAGAGTCTTTACTTCTTCAACTGATATTTCTTTTACTTTACTCTTTATACTATAAAATAACTTCTCAAAATTTTTCATTAAATTAATTTCTTTATCTTATCATTGTCAAATAATTCTATATTATTCTTACTAGCAAACTCAAAAGCATCTATTGCAAAATTACCATAAGTTATAAAAATTCCTTTATCTATTGCTTCAGTTATCATCTTACCTAATAAAAAACGAATATTTTGTTCTTTTATAACTTTGTTTTTATCTTCATTAAAATTTACAAGAATAATATTTTGATTATCATCTCTAACTTTAAAGCTTTTATCACCATTATTTAAATCTTCTCTTTCAAGAATATATAAATTCATTTTATTCAAAATTTCTTCAATATTATCTTCATTTTCCTTATTTAATAATATTGTTTTATCTATTGATACAGAAGATGATAAATCAGTTATTTTTGTATTTGATGATACACTACTATTTAAAATTTGTGTATTACCTTTATTTAAATTTATTACATTATCATTTGTTAAAACTGTGTTACCATAAAATGTTGTATTTTTATCAACTTTCAATGACATAGTTTGGTCAATAGAAAATTCTGAAGGTAAATCTTCTTTTTGAATTTCTTCAAATGTGAAATTTTTTTTATCAAAAATATAGTTTGCTTTAAAATAATTTAATTTATCTATTGTAGAAATATTATCATTTTTTACTGTATTATACTGGTCTTTATTTACTAAAACACTAAATACAAGCTTTTTATAATCATTTTCTACAATAATATATTCATTTATAAAAATTTTGTAAATTGTAGGTATATTATTAAAAATTTCTTCAATAGTTTTATATGCACAATTAAAAACTTTTTCAGAATATTCTTTCCTTATAGCTAGCTCATGTTTATTTTGAGTATAAACCTGTCCATCTTTTAAAATTACTTCTTTTGTTTTACTTATTATTTCTTCTGATTCATATAAAGTTAAAGATAAATATATATTTCTAGCTTTATTACTTATATTATAATTTTTTTCTTTTACCCAAGCTACAAACTTTGAACTTTTAAATATTCTTTCTATTACTTCATTTATTGTATTTATATCTCCAGCTTTTAATTTTTCTGTTTCAATTTCTTTCTTCTTTCTTAATTCTTCTTCTAAACTAGCTTTTAGTTGATGCGAGTTATCTGTTGTTAAATTAGCAATTTTTTGATTATTTTCTTTATATCTTTTTACAAATAAAACTATTGAAAATATAATAAAACCTAACACTAATAAAACTATCGAGATATTAAAAAAATTCATATTCTTTACTAAAAATTAAATATATTATAAATTATAAGCAAGAAAAGATATATAATATTCTATATTAAAAAATAGGAATTTGAATAAAGGTTTTAAAATAATGTCTGATATTTTTTTTAATAAGATAAGTAGTATTTCTAATACAAGCAAATCTGAATTAGAAACAGCAAAACAAATGCTATTTTCTAATAGTGTAAGTAATAATTTAAATAGCTTAGGTCAAGATAAAGTAATTTTTTCAAATAATGTAACTAAAACTTCAAATAAAAATACTTCTACTAATTTAAAATCTCCAAGAGAACAAATAATGGACCTAGGTAGAAAATACAACGTTCCTTTTGATGGAAATATAAATACATACCAATCAAAAGTAATAAAAGTTGCTTTAGTAAGTAAAGCTAGACAAATGGGAATACCCGAAAATGTTGCTTTAGGTATAGCTGGAAATGAAAGTGAATGGAGAATGTGGTCTGATGTAGATAAAGGTATTGTTGTTCAAGGTAAAAATATAAGAAATGGTGTTTTAAAATCAACAGATTGGGGAGTTATGCAAATAAATGATAAAGCACATCCTAAAGCATTTCCAAGAGCTAAATATGACTTAGAATACAATATTGATTATGCTTTAAACTTATTAGCAAAAAAAAGAATTAATATAAAAGGATCATTAGGATTAGGTTTTGGTGATTGGGATAGAACAATAGCATCTTATAATTTAGGTCATAATCCAGTAACTAAAAGTAGTTATCAAAAAGCAAATAAATATGTATCAAAAGTAAAACAAAAATCAATAATAGTTCAAGAAGAATTACCAAATTGAAAATTTACCTCAATCAATCGAAGTTATGATTATTTATATTTTTAAACATTTTCTGGTTAATATTTAAACAGTACTATATATATTACTGCAGTAAATCTAATATTTTCATAAAGTAATTTTATCAAAAATCTTATTAATTATTTTTTTTACAATATTTTTTTGTTTGAATACATTTTCATAAGTATATTTATCAGCTTCTTTATTTTGTAAAACAAATTTTGGATGTATTATTTCATTTACTTCAAAAATATCCATTTTAGAAAACTTACTATTTTTTGATTTTGTATGTGTAGCATTATCGCCAAAACCTATATTTGAAACCATGTTTAAATTTGGAGTTATAGCTAAACCATTTTGAGATATAACTGTGTAAAACCATTGATAATCCCAAGTATCTATTTTATTATTGTAAATATCCAAAAAAATTCTCAAAAATAACTTTCTTTCCTTATTAAAATCAAAAATGTTATTTATTGCATTTTCTTTTATAAAATCATTAATCGTTTTAATATTTACATCATAATATTTCCAAGCTCTTCTCCAAGTTGCCCAACCCCAAATATGAACATACTTAGAAAAGTAATAGGTATATTCTCCTCTTTTTATATTATCTTGAAAATTTGTTCCTCCTATATGCATAATTCTTGTATCGTTTCTATAATATTCAAGTAAATTTTCGCAAAATTTGAAAAATGATAATGAAGGCAAGCAATCATCTTCTAAAATAATACCTTCTTCTACATTTTTAAAAAACCAATCTATAGCACTACTGACAGCATACTTACAACCTAAATTTTCTTGATTAAATTTTTTAAAAACTTCACATTCCCAATCTATATTTTCCAATATATATCTTCTTACTTCTTCGCAGTTATCATTTTTGTTTTTTTCTAGGTCCATCTGAAGATATAAATAATTTTTTAGGTTTTATTTTTCTTATTTGTTCGAAAACTTGTTTAGTTGTATCTAGTCTATTAAAAACTATAAATAAAATTGGTACCTCAAACATCATATTATAAATTTTTAATAATATAATTATATATTTTTCTGTAATGTCCCAAAGATAACCAGCTCATATTTATAGTATTTACTTTTATAAAACTATTAGTTTTCAGATTTTTTTCAAAGATTTGCCCATCTTTAAAATAAAGTTTTTTAATTTGTCTATGAAACTTACTCATTCTAAAAATATCAAAAATTTTATTAATAAATTGGTTATTATTTATTGTTTCCATATCATGTTCTTGACAAAGACATTCATCAAAAGTTTCATTATCTATTATTGTGCTTAATAATATAGATTTTATTTTTTCTTCTTCCTTAAAAGTGAGATATGCTTTCATTTCAGTAAAAGCCCAAGGATTATTTCCTATTTCTTTTATTACTTGATTTAAATATTCTTCTCTTAAAAATAGTTCATTTATTTTATTGACATATCTATCTACTACATTTGAATTATTTATAAAACCATTCATACACATTCCATTACATTGTTCTGTACAATCATAATCTTTAAATTTATATTCTTGTAAACTTAAATCTGTTAGTATTAAATTATCTGAATCAAATGTCCAAAACTTCTCAATTTTTTTTTCCTTTATAAAATTATTTATTATGAACCACCTTTTAAAAACAAATTTTACCCATTCTTCTCTACCATGTTTTGGACTTCCTATATACTTATAGACTTTTTCAAAAGTTTCTATTTCTTTACTATTACTGAAATTATCAATGTTATAAAATGTCCAACCATTACTAATAGGATATTTTTTATTTAATTCATCTCCTAGAAAATACAAGTTTTTATTTTTATTTGTCTTAGATGCAATATCTAATGTATATTTAAGAAAATATAAATTTCCTTTTAGATTTGTTTTATGTATAAAAATAATTGGCACATTATCTTTTTTCATTATACTTTAGTATAGAAATAAATGTTCTTTTTATTATTCTTAAAATATTTTGAATTTTATATTTATATGGACATGATATTAGTATTAAGTTAATCATTGTAATTGGATTATCAATACATTTTTTTGAAAACATTTTTTTTAAAAAATAAAAAAAATTATATTTATACAAACTATTAATACTTATGCCTGTTTTTAAATCATCTATAAATATTTTAAAAGAATCATCTACTAATAGTTTAAATCCATTTTTATAAAATCTAAAAGTATATTCAATATCAGAAGCATAATGAGGAAGTAAAATAGGATGAAATCCTCCTATATCTATAAAATCTTTGAATTTAATTAATAAACCTCTAGTTGTTAAGCAATTAATATTATCACTATTACTTGAGAATGTAAAGTTTTTCCAATTTATAAAAGCTCCGCTATCTATACATTTATCTTTTTGATATAGACTATAACCTTTTGCTTGTAATATTGATTTATCATTTTTAATCATAATTTTTAGTCCATTTTCCAAAAAATCTTCTTCTATTTCTGTATCGTCATTAATTATTAAAACAAAATCATTATAATTTTCTTTTATATTTTTTTTTAAATAATTATAAGCCTTTTGTAATGAACCAGCCCACCACAAATTACCATTACCTTTGAGTATTACAATATCATCTATAATTTTAGATACAGATTCAACTGTACCATCTTCACAACCATCATCAACAAGAATTAATTTAAAATTTTTATAAGTTTGTTTTTTTAAATTGTTAATAAAATTTATTGTAGTATCTTTTCTATTATGAACAGGTAGTATTATATAAATAATATTATTCACTTTTGCAAAGTACAATATAGATTACTATTTTATCAAAGAAAGTTATAAGTTAAAATATGAACAAATTAGTCATCATCATCGTCATCATCATCAAAATCAAATATACCTAATTCCATTTTTACTTCTTCAGTAGCCATTGTTCTAGGGTCCCATTGAGGTATCCATACTAAATTTACATCTGTTTTTTCTATTTCTGGTATTTTTTCTTTTATAGCCTTTGGAACTTCAGCTATCAATTGAGGTCCATAAGGACACATTGGACTTGTTAATGTCATATCAATTTTAACATTTTTATTTTCTTTTATCTCTATTCCATAAACAAGTCCTAAATCAACTATATTTAAATGTATTTCAGGGTCAACTACTTTTCTTAATGCTTGTTTTACTTCTTCAACTGTTGGCATTATTACCTCCTTTTATATAATTCATAGCATAATTTTTAATATAATTAAGCATAGAAGAAAGGCCATTTGCTCTTGATGGTGATATATGATTTTTAAGTCCTATCTTATCAAAAACAAAAACTTCTGATTTAATAATATCTTCAGGAGATTGATTTGAAAAAATTCTTAATAATATACTTACTAATCCTTTTACAATTAAGGCATCGCTATCAGCTTTATAAATAACTTTATTATTATTTTTGTCATATTCAGATATTAACCATACTTGAGATTGACAACCTTTAACAATATTTTCTTTTACTTTATATTTATCTTCTAAAGGTTTTAATTCATTACCTAGTTCTATAATGTAAGTATATTTTTCTTCCCAATCGGAAAAATCTTCAAATTCTTCTATAATTTCTTTTTGTATTTCTTCTATAGTTGGCATTATAAAAATTTCCTAAACATATTTATTGCTTTATTAAGTGATTTTATAAAATAGTCTATTTCTTCTTTTGTATTGTAAAAATATGTACTTATTCTTAGAGTATGAGGTATTTTTAAATAATTATGTAATGGTATAGCACAATGATGACCAACTCTAACTGCAATACCAAATTCATCAAGAATTGTTCCTAAATCATGAGAATGTATTTTATTTACAAAAATTGATATAGCTGAACCTCTTTTATTTATATCAGTAGGTCCAATTATTTTCAAATTTTCTATCTCTAGTAGTTTATTTATAAGATAAGAATTTATTTCTTTTTCATAGTCTCTTATATTATCAATACCTATTGAATTTATATAATCAATAGCTTTTCCTAATGCTATTGCTTGAGCAATTTTCGGTGTTCCAGCTTCAAATCTTTGAGGTGGTTTCTCCCATTCAGAATCATTTATATTAACTGTTGTTATCATTCCACCACCATAAAGAAATGGTTTCATATCATTTAAAATTTCTTCTTTAGCATATAGAATACCTATTCCTGTAGGAGCACAAATTTTATGTCCTGTAAAGACAAGAAAATCACAATTTAAATCTTTTACATCAATTTTCATTTGTGGTGCTGATTGAGAAGCATCAACAATAACCTTTGCATTATAGTTATGAGCTATATTAACAATTTCTTTTATAGGTGTTATAGTTCCTAAAACATTTGACATCATTGTAATAGCAACAATTTTTGTTTTTTCTGATATTAGTTTTTTGTAATGTTCCAAATCTAATTCATAATCTTGAGTAATATTTATAACTTTAAATTTAGCTTTTTTTTCTTTTGCTAATTGTTGCCAAGGTATAAAGTTAGAATGATGTTCAGCTATACTTACAATTATTTCATCATTTTCTAAAATATTTTCTTTTCCCCATGAATAAGCTACTAAATTAATAGACTCTGTTGCATTTGAAGTAAAAATTATCTCATTAGATTTTGCATTTATAAATTGAGCTACTTTTTGTCTTGAATTTTCATACTCAATGGATGCTTTTGTTCCTAAGTAATGACCTGTTCTATGAACATTTGAATTATATTCTTGATAATAATTTACAATACTATCTATAACAACTTTAGGTTTTTGTGAAGTTGCTGCATTATCAAAATATACTAAATCTTTATTATTAACTTTTACCTTAAGTACTGGAAAATCTTCTCTTATTTTATAAACATCCAATTTTTTATCTAAAGTAGTATTCATATTCTTAATCTTCTATAATTACTTTAACAATATCATTTTCAATAATAACTTTATAAATAGCAAGTGGTAGTATTGCTGGTGGTGCTAATACATTACCATTTGTAATGTCAAATTTTGCTCCATGTCTAGGGCATGTTATTACACAATCTTCTATTGTTCCTTGATCTAATGGTGCATTATCATGAGTGCAAGCATCTTTAAAAGCATAAATATTATTTTTGTATTTAGAAACAGCTATTTTATTTCTACCAAATCTTTTTGATATTACCTTACTTTCTTCTATTTCTGAAATATTACCAAAAATAATCTCTGACATTATTTTACCTTAATTTCTGATAATATATAATTTCTTAAGTTTTCAGCTAATTCAGTGTTTTTAATTTTAGAAATAATATTTTCAATATTACCTTCTATTATAATATTTTCAGCTTGTTTTATATCAAATCCCCTACTCATAAGATAGAATAGTTCTTCTGTATTGACAGGACCTAGACTAACTCCATGTGAGCAAGAAACATCATCAGCTAGTATTTCTAAATTTGGTATAGCTTCAGCTTTAGCTTTTCTACTTAATAAAAGATTTTTTATTAATTGATGAGCTGAAGTTTGTAATGCTTGTTTTTCTATACGAACAAATCCATTATGAGAGGATTCAGCTTTATCATTTAAAATAACTTCAAAGTGTAATTTACTTTCTGAATTGCCTACTAAATGATCTTGTAAAGTTTCATGTTGAAAAACTTGTTCTTTATTTCCTAATACTAGTCCTAATATTTCAGAACTTGCACCTGTATTATTTGAATAAACTCTTATATTTTCATAAGAAAATTGAGAACCTAAAGACAATGAAAAAATATTTAATTTTGAATTTTTTGATAAATTAGCTCTTTGTAATGAAAAATTAAAAGCATTATAATCAAAATTTTGTAAATGAATATAATCTAATTGAGCATTATCTTTTAAATATATATCATTTATTCCACTTACCAAATAAAAATCTTTAGTATTTTTAGATTTATACTCATCTATTATTGTTAATTTACTATTATCTTCTAGTACTATTAATGTTTTATAAAAATTTTTACTCTTACCATTTACAATAGATTTCAAAATATGTATAGGTAATTTTATCTCAATGTCTTTTGGTATGTATATAAATACACCATCATTATAAAGAGCTTCAGCTAAAAAAGTAAATCTTGAATCACTTGAATTAAATATGTTTTTATTTAAGTAAGGTTTGACTAATTCTTCATTTTCATAAATAGCCTCTTTTAGAGACTTAATTATAACACCATCTTCTATATTATCATTAGCTCCAAAAACAAATTTATATTCACTATCCCAATAGCTTTCTATATTTCCAAAATCATTTTTATTTTCTAAATTATCAAATTCCATACTTTCTATAACATCTCTAAATTTTTCTTTAGGTGTATTAGAAAGGTTATAAAAATTTTCTAAAGCGCACTCTTTTTTTTCTTTTAACCAATCAGGAAATTCACAAATTATTTCTTTTTCAAGTAAATTATTCATATTAGCCTACTGCTCCTTCCATTTCAAGTTGTATTAGTTTATTTAGTTCAACTGCATATTCCATTGGTAATTCTTTCGTAAAAGGTTCAACAAATCCATTTACAATCATAGATTTTGCTTCACTTTCAGAAAGTCCTCTTGACATTAAGTAAAATAATTGTTCTTCACCTACTTTACTTACTGTTGCTTCATGTTCTACTATTACATCTTTTTGTTCCTCTACTTGCATAGTTGGATATGTATCTGACCTTGAATTTGTATTTAATAAAAGTGCATCACAAACTACATGACTTTTACAATTCGTAGCACCTGGTAAAACTTTTATAAGTCCTCTATAAGAACTTCTACCATTGTTTTTTGATATTGATTTTGATGTAATTATAGATGAAGTGTTAGGTGCTGCATGTATAATTTTTGCTCCCGCATCTTGATGTTGATTTGTGCTTGCCATAGCAATAGAAAGAATTTCACCTCTAGCACCTTCACCTAATAAATAAACAGCAGGATATTTCATTGTTAATTTAGAACCTAGATTTCCATCAACCCATTCAACAGTAGCATTTTTATAAGCATAAGCTCTTTTTGTTACTAAGTTATAAACATTATTTGACCAATTTTGTATTGTTGTATATCTTATTTTAGCACCTTCCATTGCTATTAATTCAACAACAGCTGAATGTAAAGAATCACTACTATAAGTTGGTGCTGTACATCCCTCTATATAATGAACATAACTACCAGGTTCAGCAATTATTAATGTTCTTTCAAATTGTCCCATATTTTCAGTATTTATTCTGAAATATGCTTGTAATGGAATCTCAACATGAACTCCTTTAGGAACATATACAAAACTTCCACCACTCCAAACAGCAGAGTTTAAAGCAGCAAATTTATTATCAGTAGGAGGAATAACAGTCCCAAAATATTTTCTTACTATATCTTCATATTCTCTTAATCCTGTGTCCATGTCAGTAAAAATAACGCCTATTTTTTCTAAGTCTTCTCTTATGGAATGATAAACAACATCAGATTCATATTGAGCAGTTACACCAGCTAAAAATTTTCTTTCAGCTTCAGGTATTCCTAATCTATCAAAAGTCTTTTTTATTTCTTCAGGAACTTCATTCCAATCTCTACCTTGTTTTTCTGTTGATTTAACATAATAATGTATATCGTCAAAATTTATTTGATTTAATAATTCTGTATTACCCCAGTTTGGCATAGGTTTACTATAAAAAATATCTAGAGCTTTTAGTCTAAATTCTGTCATCCATTTAGGTTCTTTTTTTAATTTAACTGAAATTTCTTCTACTATTTCTTTACTTAATCCTTTTTTAGCTTTATAAACATAATTTTCTTCAGAATCCCTAAAGTTATATTTATAATTATCAATTCCTATGTTTTCTGTTAATATCGTATTCATTTTATCCTCCCTTAAACAGTAGTTAAAATTTCTTCTGAAGAAACTTTTAACCAGTCATAACCTTGTGAATCTATTTTTTCAACTAATTCTTCATTACCTGATTTAACGATTTTACCATCCATTATTACATGAACAAATTGAGGTCTTACATATTCAAGCATTCTTTTATAATGAGTAATTATTATTACTGACATGTCATTATTTATTATCTTGTTTATACCTTCACAAACTGTTTTCAAAGCTGTTACATCTAATCCTGAATCTGTTTCATCAAGTAGAGCTAACTTTGGCTCAAATAAAGCCATTTGAAGTATTTCATTTCTTTTTTTCTCTCCTCCAGAAAAACCATCATTTAAATATCTTTTTATAAAAGATTGTTTTATATCTAATAATTTCATTTTTTCTTTTAGTAATTTTTTAAACTCTGAAACAGGTATTTCTTCACCTCTTATTGAAGAAAGCATATTTTTTAAAAAATTAAATATTCTTACACCAGGTATTGAAAGAGGATATTGAAACGCTAAAAATATACCTTTTTTAGCTCTTTGGTCAGGGCTTAATTCTGTAATATCTTCTCCTTTAAAAAATATTTTACCTTTAGTTATTTTATATTTTGGATGTCCCATTATAACATTAGATAAAGTACTTTTACCTGAACCATTTGGTCCCATCAAAGCATGAACTTCACCCTTTTCCTATTTCAAGATTTACACCTTTTAATATTTCCTTATCTTCAACACTAACATGTAAATCTTCTATTAATAAAAAACTCATATTTCCTCCTAAACTTTTGATAACTCTTTAAATTGTTTTTCAAGATTTTTTGAAATACTATCTTCATCTTTTAATAAATCATAAAGACTTGTATTATCAAGAACTTGATATATATACTTATATATATTCATCCAAATAGGTCTTATTCCACATTGCAATGAATTCTTACACTCATCACTAGTTCCAGAAAAATTATTACAAATATCACTTACAAAAAAACCATCAACCTCTCTTATAACATTACCTACAAAAATTTTGTCAGGTGAATCTGAAAGAATATAACCACCTTTTGTTCCTCTTATACTCTTTACAAAACCTGATTTTGATAATTTTTGTAATATCTTTTCTGTATAAGCTGGTGATATAAGTTCTTTTGAAGATATTTCTTCAGATGACAAAGGTATTCCTTTGTTGTAATTCCTTGCCAATTGAAGTAAGCATCTCAATGCATACTCTTCTAAAGCCGATACTTTCATTTATACTAACCTTAATAAATAATTAAATTCAGATTTTTTAATCTTATTTTATATAATAACATAAATCAGACAAAATTGTATGATTTTAAGAAAAGTTTAAGAAAATTATTATTTCTAGTTTTTACTTTTTTAATATAAAACTTGCTATAAAATATATTCAAATGATAGTTGTAAAAACAAAACCTTATGATTTAATTTCATATCAAGCAATTTATGAATTTGAAGAATCTTTTTCTAATTTTGAAAATATAACTTATACAATAGAAAAAGGCTCAAATAAGATAGTTAAAAGAATACTAAATCTTATTATAAAAAATAAAGTAATAAAATATTTACCATTATTTAATAACTCAAATAAAGAAAATGTATTTATTATATTAATGAATATAAACAATCTGTATAAGTTATTTTCAATATATTTAAAAAATAAAAATATTTCTCTTTACATATACGATTTATTGAAAAGTCAATATAATTTCTTTTTTGACATAACCAACTATTTAGAAATAAAGAATATATTTTTCTCTTCAAAAGATACCGCTGATTTTTTTTAATCAAAACTATAAATCAAAATCAAAAACAAATTACTATTGGTTACCTGAAGCAATAAAGCCTGAAGAATACCACTATGAAGACTATTCTAAAAAAGATATTGATATTATAAGCTTTGGTAGAAGATATAACTTGTACCATGAGAAAATATTAGATAGTAATTTTAAATATATTTATAATAAATTTAAAACACATAAAGATTTAGTAAATTCTTTAGCAAAATCAAAAATCTCAATATGTTTTTCATCTGATTTAACAAATCCTAATCACTTTGAAGATATTTCAAAAATAACTATGAGATATTTTCAATCTATGATTTGTAAATGCTTAATATTAGGAAATGCTCCTAACGATATGAAATATTTGTTTAATTATAATCCTGTAATAGAAGCTAATTTAGAAAAACCAATTAAACAAATAGAGGATATATTATCAAACTACAATAAGTATATTGATTTAATAGAAACAAATTATAATGAAGTTATTAATAAGCATAAATATTATGATAGAATAAAATTAATATTACAAATATTTTGATAATATTTATAATTTATTTAACCTTTTTTTGATTTTTTTAATATGAAAATATTTTTTTTACTTACTGAGTATTCTCCAATAATAGCTCATGGTGATCTATCAGAAATAACATACAAAATTATTAAAAATATATCTAATAATGGTATAGAAATAGAAATATTTATGCCACTTTATAGAAATATAATTAGTAGTAAAAAAAAAATTAGAACCTTTAGTTTTAAAAGATAAAACTAATTATAAGATTATAAAAAAATAATAAAGTAGAATATTTTTTTGATTATTATGATAATATAAAAGTTAATTTTGTAAAAAATTCATTCTATTTTACAAATAGGAGTAATATCTATGGTTATAAAGATGATACTTATAGATTTTCTTTCTTTTCATTATGTTTATTAGAATATTTAAAAAATATTGAAGATAAAGTAATAGTTCATATATTTGATTGGCATTTTTGTATTTTACCTCTTTTGTTAAAAAACAATAGTATAAATATACCAGTTATCTTAAATATGAATAATATAAAATTATCAAGGTATTACAGATGTTGAAATTTTAGATTTTCTTAAATTAGATAAGAATAAATATTTTAATTATAAAGAATTAGAGTTTTTTGGAAAAGTAAATTTATTAAAAGCAGGATTAATTTATAGCTATAAAATAATATTCTATTCAGAAGTTTATAAAAATTCTCTTATGCAAAGTAATTACTTATCAAAAGGACTAAGTGAATTATTATTCTCATTAAAAAATAAAATTAAATGTATATCATTAGGTATTGATGATATTTTTAATCCTGAAACTGATGATTTAATTTACAAAAAATATTCTGTTGATAATTTACTGGATAAAATTTTTTGTAAAATAGAACTTCAAAAAAGTTTAAATTTGCCTATTCATACAGAAATACCTATTATAGTTATTCCTTCAATATATATGACTGATGATGAAATAATATTAATAAATTCAATAATACCATACACTATGAGAATGGAAATACAAATAATAATAATAGGAAATAAACTATCTGATTTCGAAAATAATATAAATAAATTATCTTTAGGGATAAATTGCTCAATAATATCAGTAGATTTTAATATTGAAAATTTAAGAAAAGTCTTTTCAGGGTCTGATATATTTCTTGATATATCACCTACAGGTAGCAACGAATATTTGTTAAAAATAGCCTTAAAATATGGATTAATACCTATTGTTTTAAAAGAATATGATTATTTAAATATAGGTGATAATAGATTCAGAATATTTAACTTTACAACTGAAGATTTAATAAATACAATAAAATATACAATAAATAAATATTATTATTTTAGTAAGTGGAATGAAATGGTAAAAAATGTTATGAAGTTAGATTATTCTTGGCTCAATACTACAAGTAGTTATATGAATTTATATAAAAGTATATATGATAAAGTTTATAACTAGTATATTTTTAATCTTCATACTTTCATGCAATTTTAAAAATAATTTACTAGAAGAATACGCAACATTAGATTTTCATAAAGGTGATATTTGGAGTTTAGATTTTTCACCTAATAATAAACATTTAGTAAGTGGTTCAGCTGATTCAAAAATAGTTATATGGGATATTAATTTAAAGGATAAAATAAAAGTTTTTGAAGAGTTTTATAGAGCTGTTTATTCTGTGAAATATTCAAATTCTGGTGATTTTATAGTTGCTTCTTCCTATGATGGTTTGGTAAAGATAATAAGATTAAATGAAAATAAAGTTGATACTTACAAAGAGCATTTATTAGCAGTAAATAATATAGATATTCACAAGTCTGATAAGTTTGTTGTTAGTTCTGGTAGTGATGACAGAATAAAAGTTTGGAGTACAAGAAATTTAAAAACATTCTTTGACTTTCAAGCTAATAATAATATTAAAATAAAAGTAAAGCATGTTAAATTTTCTCCTGATGGATATAAAGTTTTTTACGCAAATACAGATGGAACTTTAAAAATATTTAATTTAAAACAAGATAAAATTGAAAAAATACTAGACTTAAAATCAGGTATTATAAGCTCAATAGATTTTTCACCAGATAGTAAAGAGTTTGCTTGTTCATTTTCAGACAAGAAAATAAGAATATATGATAGTGTAACTTTAAAAGAAAAAAAATCGTTTTTGGCTCACAATTGGAATGTTGTACAAGTAAAGTATAGTAATAATGGTAAATATATTGCTAGTATAAGTCATGATATGAAGCTTAATTTATGGAATAGAAATGGTGAGTTATTGTATTCTATTTCACCTAATCTAAAAAATGCTTAATACTTTATCTTTCTCACCTAATTCCAAGTTTATAGCTGTTGGTGGTAAAAAAAAACTATATAAAAGTCTATAAAATAAATGAAATGTAAAATAAAATTTAAGTAATTTTAAATAACAGGTTGAACAAGTTTAAAACCATCTATTGTGTCTCTTATTAAAAATAAGAAAAATTGTCCGTTTGGTATAAAAGCTTTTGGCGAATTAAAAGAAAATAATGATTCTTTTTTAGTTATTTTTTCATAATATCTTAAAATTTCTGGGTAAATCTCATCACCTGAAATATATAAAACTGCTTTTATATTATTATTACTAAACTTTTTAAAATTAATAACTTCATCTATTAAATTTTGTAATTCTGCTATATTACCTTTATTACTATATCTTGCTATCATTACTACTTTTTCATTGTTATCATAACCTACAATGTCAAAAATAACAGATTTACTATCAGCTATTTTTAAATTTTGTGCTAGTTTAATTGTTCTAAGATTCCATATCCAAGAAAAAGTATTTTTAATATTATTAAATTTTCCTCTTGATACTTTTATCAAAATATCTTTTATTAACCATTCTATCAATAAATATTGAGGAAAATTTTTAACTATATCACTATATTTAATATTTTTACTTCCTAATGTCAATATTTTTTCATTTGCTCCTAATACAACTATCATTTCTGAATTTCTTACAGCTTCTTCTAGTAATTCTGGAATTATTTTATTTTCTTTCATTAAAGATAATTGTTTAAGAGTAGTTCCTACACCTTGAGATTTGCTTATTATTTCTATTGTAGAATCAATTAAAGCTCTTCTTAAACTTGAGCCAATAAGCTTTATTTCAGCTTCATAAACTTCTATATCCATTCTATTATCTTTGATTTGAGAATTTCTATTTGGCATAGATAAAGTAAATATTTCTTTACCATCTATAAATCCTTTATATTTTATAAAATCTTTATGAATTATTTCTAAATGTCCATTTAGCTTTTCATAATTTACTTTTTCTAGTATATGTTCTAAATCATTCTCACTACAACTAGGATGTTTTGCAAGTAAAATACCATTACCTAGTATAGATGATAAAATAACTAAAGTTTCTTTTTCAGATTCTGAAGGTATGCAAGATTTTATATCAACTTTTGTAATATCAGCTGTTACTTCATAAGCTTCGGTAGAAATTTTGTCTGGATTATTAGAAACAGCTCCTATTAATAAACCATTATAGGATAATAAAATTACTCTATCACTTACAATTAATGCTTGTGATAAAGATTCGTTTTTATACAAAACTTCTAAAAGAGGTTTATTTCCTATATTTTCAACTTTCCAAGTTTGAATTAACCTATAAACAAGTGAATATAAATTTAAATTATCTATTCCATCAACTAATGAAAACTCTATTGATTTATTAAAAAATGTTTTAGATATCATACTACTACTTGAAGATGTAGTTGTCGTTGAAACACCACCTTTCAGTTTGAATAGAAAATTATTTAAATCTTCAGCAAATTCACTAGCTCTTTGGTATCTTTGGTCAGGATCTTTTTCAATAGCCTTCATAACTATTTGGTCAAGTTCATAAGGTATATTTTTATTATATTTACTAGGCGGTTCTGGTATAGCTTGCATTATTTTACTTATAATACTAGCTACATTATCACCATCATAAGGAAATTTACCTGTTAATAACTCATATAAACTCACTCCTAAAGAATAAATATCAGCTCTTTTATCAACTTTTTTAGCATTAATTAATTGCTCTGGAGAAATATATAAAACACTTCCTAATATAGTTCCTGCCTGTGTTAGCTGTGATTGTGATTCTTGTATTCTTGCAATTCCAAAATCCATTAATTTTACATTACCATTATCTAGTAAAATAATATTAGCTGGTTTTATATCTCTGTGAATAATTCCGTTTTGATGTGCAAAATCAAGAGCATTACAAACACTTATTATAGATTTTACTACTAATTCTATTGATAATGGAGAATTGAATTTTAAAAGATGTGCTAAATCTCTGCCCTTTAATAATTCCATTACCATATAGTTTTTATCATTTTCTGTTCCAAAATCATAAATGCTCACTATATTAGGATGATTTAATTTTGCTATTGCTTTTGCTTCTGTTTTAAACCTTTCTACTAATTCTTGATGTGATGCTTGAGTTAATTTATCAGTTTCTTCACCTAAATTTTCTATGACCTTTATAGCAACTTCTCTCTCAAGTTTTGGGTCAAAACCTTTATAGACTACTCCCATTCCACCTCTTCCAAGTTCGCCTATAACTTCATAACCACCAATTTTCAAGTCAAAATATCTCCTCTTATATTAGAAATTTGATAATTTAAATTATATAACAATAAATTTAATATTTTATAAATATTTCTCTATATCTTTATCTGAATAATTTTCTACTAAATTTATAGTTTCTTTTATAGTTTTTTCTAGCAAAGTATTATTAGTTTCTACATATAAAGTTTTTAATAAAGGTAAAAAAGATTTCATTTTTCTATCACTTATAAATGATAATGCTAATAATTTATATTCAAGCATAGAATTTCTATCTATTAAAATATCTTTTATTAATTTGTTTATTTTTTCATTATTAAAATATCCTAAAGCTTTTATTCTTGTAAATTCTAATTCTTTATCATCAAAAGTTCTAGAAATTAAACAATTGAAAGCTCTTTCTGATTTAAATCTTGATATTGATATAAGATAAGCTGATAATAATTCTCTGTCTTTTTCAGTAGAAGAATTGTTTATTAACCATCCTTCAGAAACTTTTAGTATTCCACACATATTAATTAAAGCCAATTTATTTTGATTTGTTAAAACATTAAATATTTCTTCTTTTTGAAGTTTTAAAATACCATCAATACTTTTATTTCTAATTAAATTAATAGCTATTGAATTTATTATGTTAGAATTATTTTCTATATCAAGTAACTTCAATAACTTACTTTCTACTTCTTTATCATAATTAGCTTTTAATGAATTTATTATATTTACTTTTATTTCTGTTAAATTATCTCTTTCTAATTCATTTAAAAGAAATAACCTTACATCGTTATTTTTAATATTTTCCATTGATTGTATAATTGATATTTTTGTATCTTTTGATTTAGAAGAATGATAATTCTTTATAAGAATATCTATTATTTCTTTTTTACTATAATTAGCTATAAAAGGAATTATTACCTGTTTATATCTTTCATCTATATTACTATTAATTAAATTGATTAAAATAAGAAATAAATTGTCTTTATCATTTTCATATAAATATTCAATAGCAGATAAAAAAAGTTTTAGCGGAACATTGTTATAGTTATTTATTATTTCAGTTGCATTATTTATAAAAGATTTATCTTTATAAATAGAAAAAAATCTATAGTAATAAGGAATAATTGAAGTATATTTTTCATTTTTAAACTTTTCTTTTATATCATTTATATAATTAGAGTTTTTAACCGTAAGAAATGAGTTAATACTATCTATTCTCTCTTTTAAATTATCACTACTTAATTTTTTTATTAAATCTTTTGGATTATCATTATAAGATTGTGGGTTATCACTATAACTAAATTCTTTAATATCTAAATAATTTCTAATTTTATTTTTAAAATAATTCCAATCAAAATTATCAGCTGGATCTATTTTTCTACCTAATGGTATAGCAATGTCTCTATGACCAATAACTCTTTCTAAAGAAATATCATATTTTTTCATAAGATAAGCTGTTAATTGTGCTAAAAAAGTATATTGAGCTTCTGTCCAAATATCTTTCCCATCACCATCATTTAAAACTTCTATACCTATTGAGTAATCATTAACATTAAACTTTCCTTTCCAAGAGCTATAACCGGCATGCCAAGCTCTTTTTTCTTCACTTACACTTTCTATTATTAAACCTTCTTTACCAACTATATAATGAGAGCTTACTCTACTATTAATATCTTGAAAATAATATCCAACTCTTGTTAATGAGTAAAAAGGCGCTGTGTGATGTATTATTATAGTGTCTATTTTAGATTTGCTTGGTCTTAGATTATAGTTTGGTGAATACATAAGAATAGATAAAGGTTTTTTTAATATAATATTTTTATCTTTGTTGTTTAAACTCACATTATAAATACATGAAGTTACTATTATAGATAAAAGAAAAAATGAATATTTTTTTAGCATAATTCTTTTAAAAATTAAAAACATTAGTTTAAATTATATGATTTATTTTTATAGTTTTTTATTTAAAAAAACTTTTATTTACAAAAAAGTAATTGAAAAAGTATTATTGCATTTTTAACAAAACTTTTACTTTTTTATAGTAAAAATATAATATAATAAAATCATGATAAAAAAATTTTTATTATCTACTTTAAGTATATTTATATTAACTTCTTGTTCTGTAAGTATAACATCAGAACTCGATAATGTATCAATTTCAAATGTAAGTAAAAAAGAAGTCTCTAAACCTGAATTTATAGTTATAGATTCACCAAATAGAAGTGAGAGACCTCAAGATACAAAAATATCAGCAATAGTCTTACATCATACTGCTACCACTGCAAATGCAAAAGAAGTCGGAAATTTTTTTGCTAATCCTCAATCAAAAGTTAGTTCTCATTATATAGTAGATAGAACAGGATATATTGTTCAATGTGTACCCGATGATAAAGTTGCTTGGCATGCTGGTAAAAGTCATTTCAACGGAATGGATAATGTTAATAATTTTTCAATAGGTATAGAAATCTGTAATGTAGGAAATTCAATAGAACCTTATCCTGATTTACAATATGACGGAGTTATAAGACTTGTTGCATATTTAGTTAAGCAATATGATATACCATTAGAAAATATAACAAGACATAGAGATATTGCAATACCTGCTGGTAGAAAAATAGATACATCAAATAATTTTTCAGTTCAAAGAGTTTTAGAAGGAGTTAAAAAAGTTTTGGATGGAACATATCAACCACCTATACCATCGGAGCCTATACCTATAAATATTCCATCAATTAGAGAAATAATAACAAAAAATGGTGAAAATTCCTTAAGAGTTATTGCTGATATTTACCTTGATAATGAAACAAGAACAAAAGAACTAGAAATATTAAATCCTAATGTTAAAGATATTAAATATATTCCTGTTGGAACAAGAATTAAAATTCCAACAGATTATTCATATTTTTACAAAGCAAATAATTTAAATACAAACTTATTTAACTTGAATAAATTCTTTTAGAAGAAAATAACCACTGTAAGTATTGTTATTATTTACAGCATACATTTTTATATTAGCTTTATTTTTATAAAAATCTGCTAATATAAATCCTTTATAAGAAGTTTCCAAAAAATTAACATTAGGAATTATTATAGGTACAAATTTTTGTAAAATATTTACTATTAAATAATCAGGTGATGCTATTGAAGCTGTTGAATATTCTTTTGCTATTATTTTATTTTTAAAATAAATATCACCTTTACTAAATATATGAACATCACCTGTTATTACAATAAGTGGTAAATTTATTTTATTACTTATAAATTCTAATATATCATTCTTTTCTTTTGCAAATCCATCCCATTGGTCAAAGTTTATAGAAATACCTAATAACTTCAAATCCATTAAAAGAGTATTATTTCCTAAAATTAGCCATTCTTTTTTATTATTATTTATAATATTTTTTAGCCATTCTTTTTGTTCATTTCCTAAATATTCTAAGCTAGGATTTTTTGATAATTCATTACAATAAAAACTAAATCCTCTGTTACATACTT
This sequence comes from Candidatus Sericytochromatia bacterium, assembly GCA_026004035.1. Lineage (GTDB taxonomy): Bacteria > Cyanobacteriota > Sericytochromatia > UBA7694 > JACMQJ01 > BPII01. The sequence continues at coordinate 40,679 of BPII01000020.1, forward strand.
TTTTGTCTCTGTATTGACGACCATCTATTAATACTAAATTTACTAAATTAGGTATATAAAAATTTCTATATATTTTGAAATCTTCTTGTTCTCTTATAGGTAAATATTCAAAATATGCTTTATAAGCTGAATTTAGTAATTCAGGGTTTCTTTCTTTTAAATCCTTTCCACCATAGTCATTTAGAACTTCATGGTCATCCCAAATTGCAATGATTGGTATATTTTTTAGTAACTCTTTTAGGTAAGGATCATTTAAATATAAAGAATATTTTCTTCTGTATGAATCTAAATCTTTTGCATGACCTGTATTATCAAATCTTGGTGAATTTTCTACTTTTTTAGGATGTTCATATATAAAATCCCCTAACATTACAACTAAATCAGGTTTTAATTCCAATATAGCTTTGTATGGTGTAAAATATCCTGCATTATAATCTTGACATGATACAAAAGCAATTCTTATTTTATTTTTTCTATAAGGTAATGTTATCGTTTTTCCAATATCACTATAACTATTGTTATAAATAAATCTGTAATAGTAATTAAAATCTGGTTTTAAATTATCTACCAAAACTTTAATAGTATTACCTTTATTTATATTAGTCTCAACTAGTCCTTCTTTAACTATATGATTAAATTCTTTATCTGTAGAAACTTGATATTTCACAATATTTTCATTATTTTTAGAGCAAGTTAGTTTTGTCCATATTACAAAAGAATTTTGATTTGGATCACCTGAAGAAATCCCATTCTCAAAACATTCATCAGCTTTTGCTTTAAATATAAAAAGTATGAAAAAGAGAATTATAAATTTTATTTTTTTCATATCAAATTAAAATTAAGGATTATTTAAAATACCTGAAAAAACTATTGAATTTGTGTTTTTTTCTTTTATAAAATATAAAAATGGCTTATTAGCTATAAATTCAAAAGGTTTATCAAAAATAGGTGCTGAAGTAAGACTTACTTGAACATCAGTAACTGCTGCTGCTTCTGTCCCTTCTTCATTAACCTCTATTACTGCTTTATGAGATGATTTAGAAATAAATACCTTTAATTTATTTTCTGTAAGTTTATTAAAATCAGCAAGTTTTTCATCAAAAGCATTTTTTAATCCTAATTTCTTTAATGTATTTGGTAACTCTTTTTTATATTCTGACTTAAATCTTGGTAATTCAATTCTACCTTCTTTATTTCTAAAATTAGAAAAAATATTTAAATCAAAGTTTGTAATTATTTCTTCTACTGAAGAATTATCATTTGGTAAGAAAACATAAAATATAAAATTTCCTTTACCATAAGGTAATCCGACTGCTTGAAATTTATCATTACTATAATAAGGAAATTTACCATTTATTTTCATCATAGGAACTTTTACTTTTTTATTTTTATTTACTACAAAATCTTTATTTTCAGTTAAATTTTTATCAAATTTGTTTTCCCATTGTGCTTTAAAGTATATAGCATTTATTAGAATCATTATTACATCTTTATTTATACTATCAATTATTTTATTTATTTTTTTTCTTGTTGAATATGATACCCAATTATTTATTATATCTACTGATTTAATATCTGAAAAATCTAATGTTTCATATTTAGCTTTATATAAGTCATTATTTAATTTTATAAATTCGTTAGAAAATTTAATATTCTTTTTGCCCCCATATAGAATTAGAAATATCTAATTCAACATTTTTATCTTTATTTACTAAGTCTCTTATCAATAAATTATTTTCTTTATTAAATGTATTTACATTGTCTATGTAGAAAACTTTTTTAAATTCATTTAAAGTCTCATTATCAGACGCATTCATTATCATTGAAAAAGCAAAAAATATACTTAATGGTGAAATAAAAATATTCTTATCTTTTTCTTCTTTATATATTTGTTTTAAAATATCTAATGAAAATTTATTAACGGAACTTATTATTTTACTATCAAAGCTTATTTTCTCATTACTGCTTAATGGTTTGAAAGAATTTTTTGTATAATTTTCAAAAGAGTTATCATTGCTAGAAAAAACTTGACAAGCTGATGATAAAACACTTGATACTATTAATGAAGATATAAATATTTTTTTCAATTTCATTTTCTTAACAAAAAATATATACATTAATAATACCATTAAAGTTATATTTTGGTACTGGAATTGAGTTATAGATAAGTTATTTTTTGAATCATTAATAATTTTTCGAAAGAATAATGGTTATTAATAATACCTAAAGCCAATGCAGGTACTAATTTAGTAGTGAAATTAGTTTTCAAATAATTATGAACAATAAAATCAACATTTAAAGTTCTCTGTAATCCAAAAGTAGTTTTTACATAAGTATTTGTTTTTCTTCTAAAAGCAGAATTTGTACGTCTTAAAGAACTATTTTTAGCTTCAAGATGATTAGTATGAATTTCATTTTCATCAATATCTTTTGTGTTAGGATGTTTAGGAATTAGCTTTTTATATTTTTGAAGTTTTTTACCACCTTTGTTTTTTATTCTTACTCTTATTCCTTCAGGTAAAATTTCTTTATTCTTACCCTTTACTACTAGACACAACTTTCTTGACAACTCTCTCACTAGCTCTTTTATTCTTATTTACTTTTGTATAAATCTCATCTCCTTCAAATGTTAACTTAACAAATTTATGACAAAACAAATATAATTTTAATCTTTCTTTTATGCTTGAAAATCTCTCCTCTCAAGCTTTTACTGTATTTTTATGAATACCTAAAACTAACTTTGATAAAAGTAATCAATTTATTTAATAGCTTTAAAGAAAGAAACAGGAACAACTAAAGATTTACTAAATAATTTGTTTCAAGATAATCATGAAATTGATTCAAAAATGGATTTTAAAAATGTTTTTATTTTTAGTAATCCAAGTGCAGAGCTTTCAAAGTATGCAAAGTTAGCAAAAAATTTATCTAATTTAGGAAGTTTTAACCCAAATCGAATGAATTTTGAAAATAATCCTTAATTGAACTACTCCACCTTATAAGAAGGTAGAGTAGTTCATTTTTGTAGTATTCAAAATCAATGTTTTTCAAGACCAATTTTTTTTTCATTATTAATATATAATTTTCTATAAGAACTTTTTTATTTTTTTATCAATATTATAATATTAGTGGAGGATATAAATTATTATGGAAGATGGCAATTTTAATGTATGGTTGCCTGATAGTAATATTAATATAAATAAAGATTTAAACACAGAAGATTACTTAAAAAGTGTTTTAACAAATGTAGTTACTACTTCTGAAGAAAATTTAATAAGCATTGTAAATAATTTGATTAATATTGGATTTACTTATTATGCTGCTAGGTGTTTAGAAATATATGCACAAAATAAGATAGGTGTTTTTTGTAATGGAGATGAGATAATTAATTATAGATACTCGAATTTTGGAGAATTTCATGAAAATATAGCAAAATTAATAAAAGCTGGTTGTTTATATATAAAAAGTAAAAGAGAAAATACAGCTAGAATATCATTTAATAGAGCATTAACATTTGTAGAAGAAGCATTAAGACAAATAGAATCTTATGAAGAAGATAATTTTAAAGAAACTCTTTGTTTAGCACTAGCTTTTGAATTAGCAGGCCATTGTTGCTTGCCAACAGGAAACCTTAATGCATTAGATTATTATCAAGCAGCTGAAGAATATTTTAATAAAAGTATTGAAAACAGTCCTGAAGAGTTTGAGAATTGGAAAAATCATAAAATATCAAAAGTGATATTAAAGACTTTAAAAGAAATACTTAAAATAAAATTATCAGAAGATACTTCTATAATACCTTTATTATCATGGGATTATCAAATAAGATTAAAAAAATCAAAAGAATTAATTAATTACTTTTATATGAACTAAGGCGGCACCCAGATTCGAACTGGGGAATGAAGCTTTTGCAGAGCCTTGCCTTACCACTTGGCTAT
>BPII01000021.1 GCA_026004035.1 Candidatus Sericytochromatia bacterium
AGCAGATAGAGTTAATCAGCTTCAAATACTAAAAGATATTGCTTTCAAAATAATAGACTTTGTATCGCAGTTTGAAGACGAACTTGTAAAAATCTGGAACAAGCCGAAGTTTGTTAAAAACTCTAATTATGTGATAACGCTGGATAAAATTGGCAAATTTGAGTTAATTGAAAAGATAGTCAAACATAAAAATATAGAAGACCAAATCGAAGAATGGAAAGAATTTGAAATTGTAGATAAAAATTTCAAAGTAGAAGACATTTTTGACAATGATTTAACCGGAAAGCATTTAGCAGAAAAGTATAAACATTTACCAATTGATACCAAGTATTTCAAAGACTTAGAACTTGAAATATTAAGTTTATTTGATGATTTAGATAAATCTTTAGACGGATGGTTGATAAAAAGTGAAAATTATCAAGCATTAAATACAATGTTGCCAAAATTCAAAGAAAAAGTGCAAACAATTTATATTGATCCCCCTTTTAATCTAGATTCATCTGATCAATTTCTATATCGTACAAACTACAAAGATGCTAACTGGGCTACATTACTTGAAAATAGATTAAGAATTGCAAAAGATTGGTTAAATGAAAAAGGAAGTATTTTTGTTAGGTGTGATTATAATGGTAATTGGATTGTTAGATGTTTGTTGGATGATGTTTTTGGGAAAGAAAATTTCAGGAATGAGCTTGTGGTAAAGAGGATTAAAAAACAGACATTTGAAGAACCAAAGTCTTTTGCTGTTGATTATGATAATATTTATTTTTATTCAAAAAACTTTGAAGTAAAAGTTATTATAAATCCCCCTAAAATTGAAATAAGTAGAACTGAAGAAGAATTATGGCATTCATCGGATACACAAGGTAAACACGAACCAAGAGTGTTTTTTGGTAAAGAGCTGTATCCTCCTCAAGGACGAGGATGGTTTTCTCAAGAAAAGATAGATGAACTGATAAGCAAAAAAGAATTAAGATTAGTATGTAAAAGGTGCAAGTATAAACATTATGAGGGTTTTTTAAATGATAAACATTGTTCTTATTGTAATGAAAATGATTGGCGAGTTGAATATAAAATAAAAAGAAAAGATTTTTCTATAATAGGTAATTTATGGAATGACATTTCGGGATATACACATAATTGGCAATTTCCAACTGAAAACTCAGAAATTCTTTTAAAACGTGTTATAGAATCAACATCTAACAAAGATGATTTAGTTATAGATTTCTTTTTAGGAAGTGGCACTACCACAGCCGTAGCACATAAACTTTGCAGGAAATGGATTGGTATAGAAATGGGAGAACATTTTTACACTGTCGTTTTACCAAGAATGAAAAAGGTTTTAGCTTATGATAAGTCTGGTATTTCAAAAGAAGTTAAAGAATATAAAGGTGGAGGCTTTTTCAAATACTACGAACTTGAACAATATGAAGAGACATTAGCAAATACAATTTATGAAAACCATGATATTATTATTGTTAAAAATAAAAATCCTTATGAACAATATGTATTTATGAAAGATGAAAAAATGCTTAAAGCACTTGAAATTGACTATCAAAATAATAAAGTGAAAGTTGATTTATCAAAATTATATGAAAACATAGATATTGCTGAAACTCTATCTAATATTACAGGCAAAAAAATCAAAAGAATAAAAGAAGATGAAGTAGAATTTGAAGATGGAATTAAAGTTAATATAAAAGATTTGGACTATAAATTAATTAAACATTTGATATGGTGGGAGTAATTATTATGAGTAAATTATATTTACAGGATATAGTAAAAAGTATTAAGTTTGAAAATTTACCAAATGAGTGGCAAACATTAGACTTAGAAAGTTTCTCTGATAATAAAAATCTTTTTGATTATCAGCAAAATGCATTAAAAAACTCATTGATTGCTTTATATTTGTATTTCAAAGAGTATAATATAGACAAAAAAGAATTTTTTTAAATTATACGAAAATAACGGATTTGAAGAAAATCTTGATTTAAAATTAGATGATAAAACAAAGATATACGAAGAATTTGATAAAGATTACAAAATAGAGAATAACAAAATACCTTTTTACCATTTTATTAATAGAATAAGTTTTTGGATGGCAACCGGGAGTGGTAAAACCTTAGTTATAGTGAAACTTATTGATCTACTCTATTCCTTAATGAAAGAAAACCAAATACCTGAAAAAGATATACTGTTTCTTACTTTTAGAGATGATTTACTTGAACAATTTAAAAAACATATTGATGAATTTAATTCTTTGGGAAAAATTAAAATTAATTTATATAATCTTAAAGAATACGATAGTGTTAAAAAATTCTAGATTAAAATTTGGCAATGAAATAGATGTTTTTTACTACAGAAGTGATTTAATATCTGATGAACAAAAGGATAAAATTATTGATTTTAGGAATTACGATAATAATGGAGATTGGTATATTATTTTAGATGAAGCACATAAAGGAGATAAACAAGAAAGTAAAAGGCAACATTTCTACTCTATACTTTCAAGAAATGGATTTTTACTTAACTTTTCTGCAACTTTCACAGACCCAATAGACTTTGCCACTTGTGTATTTAACTTTAATCTTGCAAAATTTATAGAAGAAGGATATGGAAAACATATTTATGTTTCAAAAGAAAATATATCAAGCTTAGGAGAAAAGGAAGACTTTAAAGAAATAGACAAACAAAGAATACTTCTTAAAATCCTTATACTACAAGCATTTTTAAATAAGCAGTATCAAGAAATAAAGAAAATTGATTCAAATCTTTATCACAAACCTTTACTTGTCACTCTTGTAAATTCAGTAAACACTGAAGATTCCGATTTGGAACTATTTTTTAGAGAGTTAAAAAAAGTAGCAATAGGTGAAATAAAAAATGATATTTTTAATATAGCTAAGGAAGAATTAAAAAAAGAGCTTTCTAATGAAAAATATGAGTTTGAAAATAAAGAAGTAAATATAAGGATAGAAGAGATTGATAAAATTGACATAAATTTTGTATTAAAGTATGTTTTTAATACTGATACTCATGGAAAGATAGAAATCATAAAGATGCCAAAAAATCAACAAGAGCTTCTTTTTAAAATGCAAACATCAAACAAACCTTTTGCATTAATGAAGATAGGTGATATATCAACATGGTTAAAACAAAAACTTGATGGATATGAAATAAACGAAAAGTTTGAGAATGAAAGTGTTTTTAGAAACATAGATAAAAATGATGATGTAAATATCTTGATGGGTTCTCGCTCTTTTTATGAAGGTTGGGACAGTAATAGACCAAATATAATTTTGTTTATAAACATTGGAAAAGGTATTGATGCTAAGAAATTTGTTTTACAAGCTATTGGAAGAGGAGTCAGGATAGAACCGATTCCAAACAGAAGAGTAAGAGGATTGATTCTATACAATAATAACGAGATAGGAAAAGATGTTTATGAAAAGGTAAAAGACAAGATAGATAGTATAGAAACCTTATTTGTTTTTGGAACAAAATCACAAAACTTAAAGGATATAGTTGAGACATTAAAAAAAGAAAAATCAGAAGAAGTTTTGCTTGGAGACTTGTTTGAAATTAATCCTGAAATAGAGAGCAAATTACTATTAATTCCTGTATATAAGACTTCTGATTCAATAATAGTAGAAGACCAAAATGTTATAAAGTTTTCTATACATCTAGATGATTTGAAACTTGCTAAAAATTACTTTAACTACATAGGATACAAAATTTCACTCATAAAATATGATTGCGATATAAGAGTTTTAAAGGAAATTAAAAAAGTTTTCAATAATGAAGAAAGTGAAGGATATTTCTTTAAAGAAAATGAAAATGCTACAAAATTTTCAAATCCAGATTTACTACTTAAAAATATTTTCAATCACTTTAGTAATAAAGCAGAAGAATTTAGAACATTTAAAGAAGTAGAAAAGGAAAATGAAATAATACATTTTAAAAAAATTGTCATTACTAAAGATATACTTGATTCAGTTAAAGAAAAAATTGAAAATGTTGAAAAAACATTAAATAGAGAAAAAGAATTAGATGAACAGTTTGATAGAGAGGAAATAACAAGAGAAGAGTATAAAAAGAAACTTAAAGAAATTAAAACTCTTAAAGAAGAAGTAGTAGTTTATTCAACAAATGAGAAACTTAAAATTACACTATTACAGAACCACTATTATATTCCGGTAATAGTTAAAGAAATAGGTAAAGCAGATTACATAAAACATATAATAAAAACAGATAGTGAAGTTAAATTTTTAAATGATCTTGAAAAATACTTACAAGAAGAAAATAACTTTTTTAATGAATTTGATTGGTGGTATTTTTCCAAATTAGATGAAACTTTAGATAAAATTTACATTCCTTATTACAATCCAAAGAATAATAAAATTGACAAATTTAAGCCAGATTTTATTTTTTGGTTGAAAAAAGGAAATGATTATACTATCTTATTTGTAGATCCTAAGGGAACAGAACACACAGATGGTTATAGAAAAATTGATGGATACTCAAGATTATTTGAGATACAGCAAAATGAAGAAAAACAACCAAAAGTTATTTCGTATAATGGTTTTAATATAAAAGTTAAATTACTTATGAAAACAGATGAGATGGGAAATGTTATAGAAAACTATAAAAATTATTGGTTTAATGAATTAGAGGATTTGATTAAACATCTATGAATTAAGTATGCTTTTAGCATTCTCTCAGATTGAAGCTGTTTGAAAATTCAGAAAACAAGAACAGATAAGCATTTGCAAGGTGGCTGTTTTAAACATGATTTCTATAAGCAAAAATAAAACTTTTAGAAGAAGCGGGAGTAAAATAAAAAAGCTATGTCTGGAATAAAATACAAATAAAATATAATTTTAGTAAATTTAAAAGGAGAAAAAAATGAGAGAAATTTACAGTAAAGAAAATATAATGGAAATAATAATGCACTGGAATTGAGTTATAGAAAAAAATTACCTTCAAAAGCTTATAAATACTAAATCTAAAGTATATTTTAATATAAATCTTTAAAAATGCTTACTATTAAGGGATTTTAAGTTTATCAAAAAATAACATTAGCTAGTACCCACTTATTACCATTTAATATTTCTTAATATTTATATTTTCTGAAAATCTTGATATACAATGATTATAGGATTTGTTAATAATTTTTTCTAGGTGTTGCATTTCGAGTGAAAAATTATATGAAGTTTTATTCCATTAATCCATCAACAGAAGAAGAAGTTAGATCTTATAATTTAATGTCAAAAGAAGAAATATCTAATATTATAGATAATCTTTATGAGAGATTTTTATTTTGGAAAAAACAAGATTTTTCTTATAAATCAAATTTAGTAAAAAATCTTTCTAAATTGTTAAAAAATAATAAAGAAAATTACGCTAGATTAATGGCTGTTGAAATGGGAAAACCAATGTCTCAAGGTATAGCTGAAATAGAAAAATGTTCTTGGTTATGTGAATATTATGCTGATAATTCAGAAAATTTTTTGAAAGATTTACATATAAAAACTAATGCTAAGGAAAGTTTTGTTTCTTTTTCTCCATTAGGAACTATATTATCTATAATGCCATGGAATTTTCCTTTTTGGCAAGTTTTTAGGTTTGCTATACCTTCTTTAATAGTGGGTAATACAGTTCTGTTAAAACATGCACCTAATGTATTAGGATGTTCTTTAAAGATAGAAAAATTATTTTTAGAAGCAGGTTTTCCTGAAAATACGTTTAAAAGTATAATTGTAGATATTGATTTAATAGAATACTTATTAAGCAATGATAAAATTCAAGCTGTTACATTAACAGGTAGTACAAAAGCAGGTAAAGCTGTTGCACAATTAGCTGGTAAGTATATTAAAAAAAGTGTTTTGGAATTAGGGGGAAATGATCCATATATTATTTTAGATGATGCTGATTTAAATCTAGCAGTTGAATCATGTGTTAATTCTAGACTTATTAATAGTGGTCAGAGTTGTATATCAGCAAAAAGATTTATAATAGTTAATTCATTGAAAAAAGATTTTGAGGAATTGTTTATTGAAAAAATGTCAAAGAAAACTTTTGGTAATCCATTAGAAGGTAACTTTGATTTAGGTCCTATAGCAAGAAAAGATTTAAGAGATAATTTACATTATCAAGTATCAAGAGCTATTAAAGATGGAGCTAAATTATTATTAGGTGGATATATACCAAATCAAAAAGGTTATTTTTATCCACCAACAATATTGACAGATGTATCAGAAGATAACTTTATTTTTAAAGAAGAAACATTTGGTCCTGTTGCATCAATAATATCAGCTAAAGATGAAAAAGAAGCTATTAAAATAGCTAATAATTCTCATTATGGATTAGGAGCTGCAATATTTACAAAAGATGAAGAAAAAGCAAAGTATCTTGCAAAAAATGAATTAAACGCTGGTTCTTGTTTTATAAATACTTTTGTTGTTTCAGATCCTAGACTTCCTTTTGGAGGAATAAAGGAATCTGGTTATGGGAGAGAACTTTCACATTTTGGATTACTAGAATTTGTTAATATAAAAACTATATTTGTTAAATAGGTATTATATGAGTTTAAATGAAAACTTAATAAATAGAAGAAATAAAGTTGTTTCAAGAGGCATAGGTTTAATATCAAATTTTACTACATTATCAGGTAAAGGTGCTTTACTTAGAGATTTAGAAGGTAATGAATATATAGATTTTACAAGTGGTATAGGAGTTACTGCATTAGGACATTGTCCTGAAGAAATAGTTAGTGCAATAAAAAATCAAGCTGATAAATTATTACATGCATGTATAATGGTATCAACTTATGAACCATATATTGAATTATGTGAAACTTTAGTTGAATTATTCCCCCATGGTAATAATACAAAAGTTATGCTTACAAATACAGGTGCTGAATCAGTAGAAAATGCTATAAAAATAGCAAGACAATATACAAAAAAACAAGCTATTATTTGTTATTCAGGAGCTTTTCATGGTAGAAGTTACATGGCAATGTCCTTAACTTCCAAAGTTTCCTATAAAGAAAATTGTTCTCCTTTTAATTCAGAAATCTATAGATTACAATTTCCAAGTTATTATCATTACAATGATGGTTTAAGCTACAGTGATTTTATAAAAAGAGAAATAAATCGGTTAAATAATTTTTTTAATGAATATGTATCACCCAATAATGTAGCAGCAATAATAATTGAGCTAATACAAGGTGAAGGTGGATTTAATGTTGCTCCAATTGAATATGTTCAAGAATTGAGAAATATATGTGATAAATACAATATTTTATTAATTTTTGATGAAGTTCAATCGGGTTTTTGTAGAACTGGAAAATGGGCAGCTTACCAACATTATAACGTTATTCCTGATATCTCCACATGGGCAAAAGCATTAGGAAGTGGTCTACCTATAGGAGCTGTCATAGGTAAACAGGAAATAATGGATTCAGCTATAACTGGAACATTAGGTGGAACTTATATAGGAAATCCTCTTTCTTGCGTGAGTGCAATAGAGACAATAAAGTATATGAAAAAAAATAATATAAATCAAAAAGCTTTAGAAATTGGAGAGAAAATAAAAAGTAATTTTGAACCATTGAAAAAAAAATATTCAGGAATAGGAGATATAAGAGGACTTGGTGCTATGATGGCAATAGAGTTTGTAAAAAATAACTCTGAACCTGATTCAGAGTTTGTAAGCACACTTTTAAAATCATGTTGGAAAAGAAATTTACTTGTTATTAACTCTGGATTACATAAAAATGTTCTTAGATTTCTGATTCCTCTTACAATAGAAAATGAATTATTAGAAAAAGGATTAAATATTATAAAAGAAGAAATTATTAACCTATATTCATAACTATAATTGAATATCAGGTTCCGAAGAGTCAGGATTCTTTCTTAAAATATCTAAAATATCCCATCTAACTTGCTCTGGATCTATTCCAAAGTATTTTAAAATATAACCTGATGTGCAATTATCTATTGAAGTAACACCAGCTAACAAATGTCCTGTACCTATCTTTGCATAATTAAATCTTTTAGCTTCTATCCAAGCAAATTCTAAAGATTTTTCTAACATAGATGTATTACATAATAAATCTAGATTTGTACCACTACCTTTACCTACTATTCTATTTATTTCTAGTCTTATAGTCATTTCATCTAGAGAAAATTTAGATAATAATTTAGATGAAATTGAATTATAATTAGTTTTTGAAAGACACAGAAGTAATTGCTCTGTCCCTATAAAAATATGACCTTGTTTTATAGTTTCTTCTCTTGCACAATCTAAAACTATCTTTGCTAAATTAGTAAGATATTTAGGTGAATAATGTTCTGGTAATTTTTCATCAATAGGTACAAACTTATCATCATTCCAAAATAACTTTATTTCAGTTTCAATTGCTTCTACATCAAGATTTAATTCATTAATTAATTTTTTTATACTATGTTTATTTGATTTTAAAATTGCTAAAAGTATTATTTCTGATGATACTGCTTCTTTAGAAAATTGATTTGCTAAAGATACAGAATTAGATATTACTTCCATTACTTCCATTGAGAAAGAGACCTCTTCTAATGGAATATTTGAATATCCTCTTCCAATTATTTTTTCTACAACTCTTCTAGCTTTTTTTAAATCTATATTAAATTTACTCAACAATAATGAAGTCGTACTAAATCTATCATGCAGAATTCCTAAAAAAAGATGTTCTAATTGAACATATCCAAATTCTAATCTTTTAGCTTCCTGTCTAGAGTTTGTTATTGATTTTATAGCACTTTCTGTAAATTTTTCAAACATTAAATACAAATAAAATAACTTAAAAATATTTTAAAATAAAAGTTTTTTATTGTCAAAAAACATTTTATAAAAACAGTAGTTAAGAATGAAGTTTTGTAACAATAAAAATATTAAGAGAAAAAATAAAATAAAAGTTAAACAAAAAAGTAAAAAAGTAATAGAAGAAAAATTTAGGCATAGCAAAGAGATGATGGAAAATTAATTTCCATAATATACCAAAAAATTAATAATAAATTACTCTATAAATGGCACTGGGCTAATGTTATTTTTTGATAAGCTTAAAATCTATTAATACTAAGCATTTTAAAGATTTATATTGAAAAATACCTTAAATTCAGTATTTATAAGCTTTTGAAGGTAATTTTTTCTATAACTCAATCCCAGTGCCGGGTATAAGGTATTTAAATAAAAATTAAATTATTAAAATATAATGAGTAAAAAGAATTTAAATTATTAAAATAATTTGAATTAACATGTTACAATATTCTATTATGGAAAAAAAAATATTAACAGATAAAATTTTTGCTACTTTAATATTAATAGTTTGTTTTACATTTTCAGCTATAAGTTTATATAGTAAGCCTAAAGAATATAAAAAAGATTTATTAAAAACTAATAATTTATTCAATGATTTATCATCTTTGAATATTGTAGATGATAAGCCTGATATAGCTATAATTGATATTTCAGGTCCAATTATGTATTCAAGTGATGATGATCCATTTTCTACTAATTTAGGTAATGCTAATAAAATAATATCAAGTTTAGAGGATATCAAAAATGAAAATATAAAAGCAGTATTAATAAGATTAAATAGTCCTGGTGGTACTGCTTCTGCATCTCAATCAATTTATCAAAAAATAATGAGCTTAAGAAAAAATAATGGTATTAAATTTTTTGCTCTAATGCAAGATGTAGCAGCTTCTGGTGCTTATTATATAGCTAGTGCTTGTGATAAAATATATTGTTCTCCATCTACAATAACTGGAAGTATTGGTGTAATAATGCAAGTAATGGATTTAACATCTTTAGGTAATAAAATAGGATATCAGACTAATGTTATAAAAAGTGGTAAGTATAAGGATATAGGTAATAGTTTTAGAAAAATGAGTGATGATGAGAAAAAATTACTACAAGAAATGATAAATGATACTTATAATGAGTTTCTTAAAGCAGTATCTAATGGAAGAAACATGGATATAAATTTAGTTAGAAAGCTAGCTGATGGTAGAATATATACAGGGAATCAAGCTTATGCTAATAGACTTGTAGATAAATTGGGAACACAGGAAGATGCTATAAATGATTTAGCTAAGTTAATAAATGTTTCAGGAACACCAAAAGTAAAAAATTACAATAAACCATCTTGGGAAAAAATATTTGAAAGTTTTGGAGTTAAATTGCCCCTTTCTAATGCTTTAAAACCAATTGAAACAAATATTACCTTAAATAAAATTCCTTTAATGTTATATATATAGTAAATTTATGGATACCTTAGAATCTATATATGGAATATTATTTAAAACTGAATCAACTATTTATGAAGTAAAAAAAACAAATAATTTCTACAAAACAATTCTTATTTTATTGATAGTATCATTTATCAATGCTTTATATATTTCAAACTCATTTTTAGCATCAATAATAACTACATTAACAATTTTTATTTCTATTATTTTTCTAGGATTGTTTTTAAGCATGTTTATAGCATTAGGTTCTAACTTTTTAGGTGGAAATGCTAGTATAAAAGATACATTAGAAATCTTTATTTACTCAACATTACCATTTATATTTTTTCCTATATTTAGTTTATTTTTTATTTCTAAACTATTTTTATTTATTTGGTTTTTTATAATATTTTCAATAGGATTGAAAGTGTTAAACAACTTTAGTATAACAAAAGCTATAGTTAGTATTTTTTTCTATATTCGGTATTTTATCTCTAATAAGCTCTTTACTTTTTCTTATTATTATCTTATCTTTAATAGCTAGTTTTATATAATATTATTTTTTATTTAACTTTTTAATTACATCTTCTGTAATATCAGTACCACCAAACAAAACAGCTTGTTTTTCTACAATAACTTGTAATTGTTTTTCTTTTGCTACATCTTCAATAGCTTTTTGCATATCAGTTTTAAATTGTTCAGTTAATTTTTCAAAATCTATTCTTTTTTTTTCGTATAATTCATCAGCATTCTTTCTTTCATTTTCTAACTCTTTGGAAAATTGTTCTTGTAATTTACTTAATTCTTGCTCACTTAATTTTTTATTTTTTGCTTCTTCTAATTTTTTTGTATTATCTAAAGTTTTCTTTTTATATGCTTCTTGTAAGTCTTGAATTTCTTTTTGAACTTTAGAATATTCTAAAGCTAAACTACTATTTTCAAATACTTTTCTTGTATCAACTATACCTACTATATCTTTAGCAAAAGAATTTAAAGATGTTGATAAAACGATAAAACTTGCCAATAAAATTTTTTTCATAGAAAAACTCCTTAAAATTTCTGACCTATATTAAAATGAAAATTAGCACCTTTATTTAAATCAAATAGACGACTTATATCTCTTATTCCATAATCCATTCTTATAGAACCTAAAGGTGTATCTAGCCTTAAACCAGCACCAAAACCATATCTTAAAAAATAATTTTTTAAAGACGGATCCAAAAGTTGTCCATTTACTTTTGCATCATTAACATTAGCATCAGTAACTTGCCAATTCTGATTCCAGAAATTACCAAAATCAAAAAATAAAACACCTGAAACTATATTGTATATAGGAAATCTTATTTCAGCACTACCTACAAATACATTTTCACCACTTAAATAACCATTTTCAGGCCAACCTCTTATTGTATCAAATCCTCCTGAAAAAAATCTTTCATATATTGATATTTTAGCGGGATCACCTATTAACATACCTAGTCTTGAACCAAAAGCTATTGTCCAATTATTAATAAAAGGTATAGGCATAGGTATATATCTATTAAATGAAGTAAAAATTTTCCAATAATTTATATCTCCTAAAGATGGTTCTAAAGAAATAATATTATTCCATCCATTATGAGGATTAGCTACAAAATCTCTTGTATCATAAGACAAAGATAAAGCTAATGCTAATCTTTTATCTACTCCAGACTTACTCACTGTTAGTTCTTTACTAATACTATTATTTACGTAATTATTAAAGTCATTTTCAATTTTATTTGCTATATTTTTATCACTTTGATTCTTACTTTCTTTTAAATCTGTAAATGATTTATTTTCACCATTAATTTTTATTTGTACATCTTGAACTCTTGGTATAGTAGGAGATATTGCTTCAGATCTTACATTAATTGAAGTACGCCATGGAGATGTTAAAGGATCACCAAATATAGCTTTGCTGAAGCTTAATGATAATCCAGTTCTATCATTAATTAAAATATAATTGTAAAAAGCAGAACCTGTTTCAAATATGCTATTAAACTGATTTACATTTTGAAAAAAATTACCTTGTCTTTGCCTATATATACTAAATCCAAATCCTGTTCTTGCTTGAAAAATATCAGGAAAAAACCATGGATCATACCAATCAATTTTACCAAGCCAGTTTGTTCCACTACTTACTTGACTAAGCCAACCAGCTCCTAATTGTAAATCAACTCCTATTCTTTGACCTGTTCCAAGAAAGTTATCTTTTGTAATTGCAAAAGTCCCAACTATACCATCTCTTGTATTATAAGCTGCTCCAAGATTTATATTACCAGTTTGTTTTTCTTTTAAAATAATGTCTATTATTATATGATTAGGATTTTTTTATACCAGCACTTGGCTTTATATCAACACTTTCAAAAAAGTTAGTATTATATATTCTTCTTAAATCATCTCTTATTATATCTGCATTAAATATATCACCAGGTTTCTGTCTTATTTCTCTCATTATTACATAACTTTTAGTTTCTAAATTACCAATTAATCTAATATCTTCTATAACACCTTCATTTATTTTTAAAGTTAATTCTCCATCAGGGGTTAAATTAGGTTGAACTGAAACAGCTTGATATCCTAGATTGGAATAATAATTTTTTATAGTTTCTATTGTTTCTTTTATATCATTAAAATTTATTATTTTTCCTATTTGTGTGTTAAATTCACTCTCAAGTTTTTTATTGTTAAATATAGTTGCACCTTCTACTTTTACAGACTTCAAATTAGGATTTTCAACTACATTTATTATTAATCTAAATCCATTCTGATAAGGCTCTTTTGTTGCTTTTACATCAGAAAAATAACCTAATCCAAATATTCTTTGTAAATCTTCTTTTATTTGATTAGGTGTAACAGTATCACCTATTTTAATAAACATTGCAAGTATTATAATTTCTTTTCTATCACTACCTATAACAGATATATCGGTTATTTTTACCTTTAATGTTTCATCTATAATAGGTAACTGATTTTTCTCATTGAATAAATCCTGACTATATACATTAAAAGTAAAAAACAAAAATATTGCAGGTATAAAAAAAAACAATTCTTTTTTTCATTAAACTTTAAAATAAAAAAACTTGATAATTAATTTTAAATTATAGAATTTGAATTATTATTTATATTTCATTTTTTTTACAAAGTTTAATAATGATTTATACATAATTTAATATTTGTGATAATAGGCACTTATTTTATAATAATAAATAAATTAATAAATTAATTTATGTTTAATCTTTAAAATAAAATAATGAAAAACTATAAAGTAATAAGAACAAAAAAGTTATCAAGTATAAATTTAATTTTATTAATTTTTACAATTATTTTCTCTTTAAATATATTTAAACTTTCATTAGTAAATTTTAATTTGTATAAAAGTAAATTATATTTAGAACATTACTATAATTCTTTATTAAAAGAAAATAAAAATTTAAAAAAAACAAATATTATTTTATCAATCCAATGAAGGTATTGAAAAGTTAGCTAGAGAAAGATTAAATTTTATAAAAAATGATGAAATACCAGTTAGATATATAAATTTAGATTAGTTCTTTATATAAATAATTTATTTTTTAATGAAGAAAAACTTACTAAATGTTGTAATACCAACAAGAAATAGGCCTGATACTTTATATTTTTGTTTGAAAACTGTAATTAATCAAAATTATGACAAATTAAGAATAATAGTAAATAATAATTCAGATGTATATAAAAAAGAAACAAAAGAAGTAGTCAAGTTATTTAAAGATAAGAGAATAGATTACTTTGAGACCGAAGGTAATCTTGCTATGAAAGACAATTATGAAGATGCTTTAAATAAGGTTACCGATGGTTATGTAATGTTTATTGGAGATGATGATGGTATAGCTTACAATTCTTTGAATTATGTTAATAATCTTATCAACAAAACAAATTCTTTAGCTTTGAAATGTTTTTCTCCAACCTATCATTGGAAAACAATTAATAAAAAAGTCTTTAAAAAATAATTTTTTAATATATAAAGATGAATATTATTCTATAATAGAATCTAAAAAAATACTAAATCAGCTTTGTAATCATATTTCATTTGCTTTCGTTAAGTTTTTACCAAATATTTACAATGGGGGAGTGATAAGTTTAGAATTAATTTACAAAATAAAAAGTATTTCTAATAAAAAATATTTTCATGGAATAATACCTGATGTTTATTCTTCAATAATAAATTGTGCTGAAACAGAAAACTATATATTATTTTTTAATCCAATTATAATAAATGGTATGTCTAAATATAGTAATGCAGTGGCATTTACTAAATCAGATAAAAATAGTAATGAGATAAAAAATGAATTTTTAAAATCAGTCTCAAGCTATAATATTAATAACTTATCTTATTCATCTTTAAATATTTGTTTAATTGATTCAATAATAGAAGCAAAGAAATATAGTAAAAATATTCCTGAAATCAATATAAAATCATTAATAGATGAAATTATAGAAAATGAATTAATAGAATATAAAAATGATAAAGAAATTTATAATTCAATTATTAATGACTTAGAAATTTTTTCTAAAAAGTTTAAACAAGAAAAATATTTATGTCAAAGATTGAATATGAAAAATAGAAAAAATAGTATAAAAGAAAGTAATAATTTTTATTTTAGAATACCTATTAAATATATTAACTTTAAGTGTATTAATTATAATATTGACAATATATTTGATACATCAATATTTTGTAGTAATTTGTATAATAGAAGTAATGAGTTTAAGTTACATAATAATTTAAATACTCCATTAAGAGAAAACAAATCTAATATTTTTTATAACATTAATGATATTAACTATTTTAAATTTAATAAAAAAAAGATTTTTTTAGATTATTATCAAAAAGTAGTTTTAAATATTATAAATATAGAAGAATTATCAAGGTATGATGAAATATTAGTTACAAATGATTTTAGAAAAAGTTTTCTAAAAAAGTATAATAAGAATGTTAAAAATATTTTCACTTTAAAAGAAAGTTTTTTTGATAGAAATCAAAAAATTATATTTTTAAGCTCTCTTAATGATATAGAATTAGTTAAAAATATTCCATATACTATCATGGTAACTTATGATTATAATGAAGAAAATTATCATAGATTAGAAAAAAAAGAAAATATAATTTATTTTTCAATTAAAAAATTAAATGAATATTTTAATATTATTTTTCTTGACTTTAAGTTAGATTATTTTAATAAAATAATAATATATTTAAAAAATAAATGTTTTGTTTTTCCTAAAAATAGATATATAAAAAATTACAATTATTTAATTGATTCTATAGAGATTGAGGATTTTTATTTTATTAAAAGATTTAGAAAGTATATACAAAGTTATAGATTTAAAATAACTTTTTCATAGCTTTCCAAAAATTTGACTCTTTTGAGACTACAACTTTTGTTTGAATATAAGAAATTTTATTTTCTAACAATTTTGATTTAAAACTAGCTAATAAGTTTTTTATGTTTGGTAAAATTTTTTCTGCTTTTTCTAAATAATCCAAAGCTAACTGATTATTTTCTAATACATAAAAGATATATGAGCTACATATATAAGCTCCTACATGTTCATCATTATATTGAATTACATTTACTAGATTGTCTCCTGCTTCCTTTAATGTAGATATATTTTTATTTACCATAAACTTTTCTATTAAGCTTACAGCATTTTTAAATAATTCTTCTGCTAATTGATTTCTGTTATCTGTAAATTCTTTTTTAACTCTAGAAATATTTTTTAAATCATTATACATTTATAGATACCTCTTAATATCTTAATATTTTTCTAAAACTTTGGAAAATTATCAAAAGAAGACTTTATAAGCTCTAATTGACCTCTTTTTATATTTAATGCTTGTTCTAATTCATCTAATGAATAATATTCTTTTATAGGTAATCCTAAAGCTTTTAATGTTTCTTCTTCTATTTCATTTATTTTTTTATAAAGTTCATCTAAACTTTTGCATTCAAAAATATTAATTAAATCTTCTTCACTATAATTTTCTTTTAATTCTAATCCTTCTAATTTAAGATTATGGACAATACCTTTTGCAATAAAATTTATATAATCTTGAGGTAATTTTCCCATTTTATTTTTTCCAACATTGTTTTGAAGGAGTATCTAGACATTTTTTTATTACTTCTTTGTCTTTTTTTTCTTCGTCAGAAAGCAAATTTAAATAACAAAAAACATTTCTAGTTTCATATTTATCAATATTATTAGGATCATTTACATCATAAAAAACTTCTTCAAAACCATTCTCACAACCAAAAGTAATTGGTTTCATTAATTTATGCATTTTTAATCCTTCCTATGACTATATTTAATTATAGTCTATTTTAAATAAAAAACTATTAAAAATATCACTGATAATTATAAAAACCTTTTCCTGTTTTTTTTCCTAAATGTCCTGCATTAACCATTTGTCTTAAAAGAGGGCAAGCTCTGTATTTAGGATCCTTATACTCTTCATACATAATGTCTAATATAGACAAGCATATATCTAATCCAATAGCATCAGCTAAAGCAAGTGGTCCTATTGGATGATTATAACCTAATTTCATACCTTTATCTATATCTTCAACAGTTCCTACCCCTTCATACAAACAAAAAACAGCTTCATTCATCAAAACAAGACCTAATCTTGTAGTTATAAAACCTGGATAATCTTTTGATGTTGAAACTTCCTTACCTAATAGCAAAGAAAAATCTTTTATTATATTAAATGTTTCATCTGAAGTATCATAACCTCTTATAATTTCTATTAATTTCATTCTATCAACAGGAGAGAAAAAATGCATACCTATAAATTTATCAGTTCTTTTTGTTGCTCTTGCTAACTTTGTTATAGGTAATGAAGAAGTATTAGAAGCAAATATTACATTACTAGAACATATATTGTCTAATTTTGAAAATAGTTCTTTTTTTAAATCTATATTTTCTACAATAGCTTCTATTACTAAATTGCAAGAACTTGCTAGTAATAAGTCTCTTGTTGTTTCTATATTATTTAAAACATTATCTTTTTTATCTTGACTTATAATTCCTTTTTCTAACTGTTTATCTAATATCTTGTTTATGGATTTTAAAGCTTTTTCAATAGCTTGTTCAGAAATATCATATAAAATAACTTTTTTATTTGAAAAAGCTACTGCATGAGCTATCCCTGATCCCATAAGACCAGAGCCTGCTACAAATACTTTTTCTATATTCATAAATACCTACCTTAATAAGGAATTGAATCAGGTTTTAAATTATCAACAAAATCACCATTTGTTCCCTTACCATAGTTTGAAAATGTTAAATGTATCCAATAAGGACTATCTGTAAGAGGTATTCTTAAAGTTTTATTTATAGGCTCAGGAATAAAATCAACATTAGAAATTCTAAACTTTATAACTTTACCAACTTTGTCAGTTAATAACTTATTATCTAATAAGTACTGACCTTTAAACAATATTTTTATAGGTATTGGACTTTCTTTAATAAAAAGATAAGTATTTCCATCTTCAAAATATAATTTATGTACTTTAGCTGTACCTTCAAAAGGAATATTTATTTCTGATTTGAATATATTAGTAGCTTCTTCAAGTTCTGCTTTTTGTTCCAATATTTTATGTTTAATATTCAATAATTTACGATTTAATTCTAAATCTTCTTTATTTTCATAACTAACATTGTGATGTCTATGACCACTACCAGAACCACTTATTATTATAGATGCTCCTAATAGTAGTGTTATATTAGATAATTTAGACAATATTTTCATATTTTAACCTTAATAATAATCTTACAAATTTAAAATTTTATCATAAAAATATCTATTAAATTTTAAGTTAAGTATTAAATTTTGAAAATTTAATAATGTGTTTGAGATTTATAAAATCTTAAATTATATTATCCATTCCATAGACGAAATTATTATCATTAATGGCTTTTCTTAAACAAAACAAAATCCCACTCATAAAGGCTTCTCTATTTATAGTTTGATGTTTTATAGTTAAAACTTCTCCAATAGAACCAAACAAAACTTCTTGAGTTGCTATAAAACCTGGCATTCTGATACTATGTATATTAATATTAAAATAATTTCCACCTCTACAATTTTCTATTTTAGCTATTTCTTCTGGTCTTCCATGATTATATGTTTTAGAATTTTCAGCTAACATTTCAGCTGTTTTTATAGCTGTTCCTGAAGGATAATCTTTTTTATTTTCATGATGGTATTCTATTATTTCTACATTTTCAAAAAATTTTCCTGCTTCTTTTGCAAATTTTGTCATTAAGACGACTCCAATAGAGAAATTAGGAATTATATAACAAGATATTTTTTTTTCTTCTGATAAGCTTTTGAATTCATCTAATTGTTTTTTATTAAAGCCTGTACTACCAGAGACAACAGGTATATTTTTTTTCAAAGATTTTATTATTATATTGTAACCAGCATCTACATTTGTTAAATCTAAAACTATATCTATATCTTCCAAAGATTTTTCTAAATTATTAGTTATAGTAATACCTATATTACCTTTACCTATTAAATTTCCTATATCTTCATTTATATAATTTTTATTACCTAAGCAAGAATATAATCTAAAATCATTTGTTTTTAAGATAGTTTTTACAGCTTCCAAGCCCATTTTACCAGTACAACCAGCTATTAAAATTTTTTTCATAATCTATTCTTCCAAAATATCTTCAATGGTATTTAAAACTGAGTTATCTAACTCTATATCAACAGCTTTAATATTTTCAAGAATTTGATTTGGATTTGATGCACCTATTATAGTAGATGTTATTTCTTCTTTTCTTAGACACCAAGATAAAGCTAACTGAGACATTGTTACACCTAACTCATTAGCAATATTTGTCAATTTTCTAACTTTATTAATATTTTCTTCTGTTAATTTGTTTTTTATAAACATATTTATATTATTCTTATTTGCTCTAGAATCTTGGGGAATACCATTATTATATTTTCCTGTTAGAATGCCTTCAGCTAAAGGTGAGAAAACTATAAGACCTAGACCATCTCTTTTACATAATGGTATTATTTCATCTTCTATGTATCTATTTAGCATATTATATACAGGTTGGTTACTTGAAGGTTTTGTTTTATTTAGATATTTAGCTGTATGAACAGTATCACATATTTGTAGTGCTGACCATTCACTAACACCCCAGTAAAGTATTTTACCCATTTTTACTAAATCATCCATAGTTGATATTAATTCTTCAATTTCTATTTCATAGTCAAATCTATGACACTGATATAAATCTATATAATCAGTTTGTAATCTTTTTAATGATTTATTACAAGATTCTATAATATGCTTTCTTGATAAACCTCTATCATTAATGTTTTGACTCATAGGAAAAAATGTTTTGGTTGCCAAAACAATATCACTTCTTTTAAAATTTTTTAATATTTCACCTAGAACTATTTCAGATTGTCCATAATTGTATATATCTGCTGTATCTATTAAATTAATACCATTATCAATAGCTGTTTTAACACATTGATAAGCTAAATCATTATCAACTGATTTACCATAAGTAAGCCAACTTCCTAAACTAATTTCACTTACTTTTATACCAGATTTTCCTAATCTTCTATATTTCATGTTTATTTCTCCATAAAAGATTATTAATGTGATTTTTTTATTTGATTATCTATTAATTATCTTTCAAAGCAAAAAATATTAAAAACAATATTTTTCATCTTCTATTAATCTATCAGCAATTTTTCTTCTTAATTCTATTGTGTTTATTGGTAAATGTTTTGTAAATCTTCTTAAAGCTGCTAATTGTATTCTTAAATCATCACCACTTGAACAAGCAGCTAGAACATTTTTGCAATAATTTTCTACTTTTTTAATAGAATCATTTATAAAGACTTTTGTAGCATCTATGTGTAATTGTGATTTCTCTTCTCCTCTTTTTTCTACTATTTTTAATGTTCTTAATAAAGCTGATTCCATAGCATAAACTTCCATTATAGCATCAGCTATACTTGCCATTATTTCTTGTTCATCATTCACTTTCATCATGTACTTTTGAATAGCTACACCAGCTACAAGTAATATTGCTTTTTTAGAATTAGAAACAAGTTTTTTCTCTGTTGATAATAAAGTTTCTTCTTCTTCTTCAAAAGATGGTAAAGACATAACTTCTTCCATTATTTTCATGCCAGCTTGCACTAATGGTAAATGACCACTCATAGCTCTTTTTAACAACATACCAGTTATTAGCATTCTATTTATTTCATTTGTTCCCTCAAATATTCTATTAATTCTTGCATCTCTATAAAATCTTGAAACAGGGTATTCTTCACTATATCCATAGCCACCAAATATTTGGACAGCTTCATCAGCACAATATCCTAGTATTTCAGAACCATAGACTTTCATTATAGATGCTTCAACTGCAAATTCTTCAATAGCTTTTAATACATCGTTAGGATTATTTTTGTCCAAAGTTTCTATATATTTGTCTATTAATCCAGAGGTTCTATAAACCATGCTTTCAGTAGCATATGCTTTAATACCCATTTCAGCTATTTTATGTTTTATTAATCCAAATTCAGATATTGATTTATTAAATTGTTTTCTTTCTTTAGCATATTTTATTGCAACAGGTATTATATTTTTTGCACCACCTAAAGAGCCAGCACCCAATTTAAATCTACCAACATTTAATATATTGAAAGCTATTTTATGACCTTTACCAATTTCACCTAATACATTCTCTACTGGAACTATGGCATCTTCTAATATTAATGTAGTAGTAGAAGAACCATTCAATCCCATTTTATGTTCCTCTTGACCACTTGATACACCAGGAAAATTTCTTTCTACTATAAAAGCAGTAAATTTGTCTCCATCAACTTTTGCAAAAACTATAAATAAATCAGCAAACCCGCCATTTGATATCCACATTTTTGTTCCATTTAATATATAATTTTTACCATCAGAACTTAAAACTGCTTTAGCTTTTGCTGCTAATGCATCGGAACCAGAATTTGCTTCTGTTAAAGCATAAGCACAGATTATCTCTCCTGTAGCAATTTTTGGCAAATATTTTTCTTTTTGTTCTTTTGTTCCAAAATAAACTATTGGTAATGAACCTATACTTGTATGTGCTCCAAATGATACAGCAAAAGAACCTTGCATTGATATTTGCTCAGAAACTAGAATAGATGTAGTTTTATCTAAACCTAAACCTCCAAATTCTTCTGGTATATCAAAAGATAATAAACCTAATTCACCTGCTTTTTTTATTAAATTTACAGTTAAGTCCCAATTCTTACTTTCTAATTCTTTTACTTTTCCAACAACTTCATTTTCCATAAATTTTCTAGTTAATTCAGCCATCTGACGTTGTTCATCAGAAAAATCTTCAGGGGTAAAAACATCCTTGATTTCTGTCTCATTAATAAGAAAGCTTCCACCTTTGATAAAGCTCATAAATATTCTCCTTTACTTTATAATACTTATTCTATATTCTCAAAAATACCAGCAGCACCTTGGCCACCACCTACACACATTGTAACCATACCATATTTAGAATTTCTTCTTTTCATTTCATATATAAGGCTTGTGGTTAGTTTTGCACCGGTGCAACCAAGAGGATGTCCTAAAGCTATTGCACCTCCATTAACATTTACTTTTTCAGGGTTAATTTCTAAATTTTTTATTACAGCTAAAGATTGAGATGCAAATGCTTCATTTAATTCAATCAAATCTATGTCATCTAAATTTAATCCTGCATACTTTAAAACTTTAGGAATAGCTTTAACAGGTCCTATTCCCATTTCTTCAGGTGCAACACCATGAGTAGCAAAAGCAATAAATCTTGCTAGTGGTTTTAAACCTAATTCATTAGCTTTGTTTTTAGACATAACTAAAACAGCAGCAGCACCATCGCTCATTTGTGAAGAATTACCAGCAGTAACGGTTCCATCTATCTTAAAGACAGGTTTTAACTTTGCAAGTGCTTCTAAAGTTGTATCTTCTCTTGGTCCTTCATCTGTATCAAAAAGAGTTTTTTTAACAACTCTTTTACCTTTTTCGTTTAAACTATCTAATTCTACATTTAAAGGCACTATTTCATTTTTAAATTTTCCTTCTTTTATAGCAGCAATTGCTTTCATATGACTTTTATAAGAAAATTCATCTTGTTCTTCTCTAGTTATTCCATATTTTTTTGCTACAACTTCAGCTGTAAGCCCCATACTTAGATAAAATTGAGGATAATTATCAACTAAGTATGGATTAGGTACTATTTTATTACCTCCCATTGGTATTAAACTCATTGTTTCAGTTCCACCAGCTATTATTACGTCAGCAAAACCACACATTATTCTTTCAGCTGCTAAAGCTATTGCTTGAAGTCCAGAAGAACAAAATCTATTTATAGTCATAGCTGGAACATCTACGGGTAATCCTGCAAGAGCTGTAGCAACTTTTGCAACATTCATACCTTGTTCTCCTTCAGGCATAGCACAACCAAATATAACATCATCTATTTCATAAGTATTTAATTGAGGAACTCTTTTAAGTAAATCTTTTATAACTTCTCCAGTCATATCATCAGGCCTAAAATAAGCTAAAGAACCTTTTTTTGCTTTTCCTACAGCTGTTCTATTTGCAGCAACTATAACAACTTCTCTCATTAATTTACTCCTTATACACTAATATTTAATTTCTCAAAGGCTTACCTGTCTTAAGCATATGTTGTATTCTTTCTTGCGTTTTTTTTGTTCCACACAAGCTTAAGAAAGCTTCTCTTTCTAAATCGAGTAAGTATTGCTCACTTACTTTTCTAGGAACTATTAAATCTCCTCCACAAAGAATATTTGCTAATTTTGTTCCTATTAAAACATCATGATCGCTTATATATCCACCTTCTTTCATAGTGTATAATCCTAATTTAAAAGCTGATAAAGCACTTCTTCCTAAAACTTGTATATCTTCCCTAGGTTGGCCTGCTCTATAACCTTTTTTAACAAGTTCTAATACAGATTTTTTAGCTTCATCTATAAGTCTATCTTTATTTACAATTATTCTATCTGAATCTCTTAAAAAGCCCATATTTTTAGCTTCATAAGCACTTGTAGAGACTTTTGCCATACCTATATTTTCAAAAGCTTGTTTTAAGAATGGAAATGGATCAGCATCAGGAGTATTTTTTACTTTATCCATAGCTCTTAATGTTAATTCTTTTGTTCCACCTCCACCTGGTATAACTCCTACTCCAACTTCAACTAATCCCATATATAATTCTGAACAAGCTACAACTCTAGGTGCAACAATTGAAAATTCAACACCGCCACCTAAAGTCATACCAAATGGTGCTGTAACAACAGGTTTTTTAGCATATTTAATTGACATTGCTGCTTTTTGGAAAGCTCTAACCATTAAGTCTATTTCATCCCATTCTCCTTCAATAGCTGCCATTAAAACAAGCATTATATTAGCTCCAACAGAAAAATTAGCTCCTTGATTACCTATAACTAATCCTTCATAATCTTCTTCAACTATCTTTAATGAATCTTGTAAAAGAGAAACTATATCACCACCTAAGGTATTCATTTTGGAATGAAATTCTAAGCAAGCTACACCATCACCTAAATCTATTAAAGATGCTGAAGCGTTTTTCTTTATTACTTTTCCTTGATCTTTTAGAGATGATAAAATTGTTATACCTTTAGGATAATGAACAGGTTTATAGGTTTTCGTTTCAAAGTCATAATAAAATAAATGACCATTTCTATTTTGATAAAAAGATTTATAACCAAAAGAAAGCATTTCAAATATTTTTTCTGGAACATTTTTTCCTTCAGATTTTAATCTTTCTACACTTTTTTCTAATCCTAAAGCATCCCATACCTCAAATGGTCCTAATTCCCATCCAAAGCCCCATTTCATAGCATTATCTATACTTAATATATCATCAGCTATTTCAGGTATTCTATTTACTGAATATATTAAAGTATCAATTGTAGCTTCCCAAAAATATTTCCCTCCTTTATCATCAGAATAAGCAATACTTGCTAATCTTTCTTTTAAATTATCTATTTGTTTAGCTGCTTGTAAGCAAGGAAAATCTACTTTAGGTGATGGTTTATACTCCATATCTTTATAATCTAAGTAAAGTATATCTTTATCAACTTTTTTGTAAAATCCTTGCTTAGTTTTTTGTCCTAACCATTTGTTTTCAATCATTTTATTGACAAATTCAGGCATTAAAAAAGTTTCTCTACATTCATCATTAGGTAAAGCATCATATATGTTTTTTGCAACATGAACCATAGTATCTAAACCGACAACATCAGAAGTTCTAAACATAGCACTTTTAGGTTTTCCTGTTACTGGACCCATTAATTTATCAACTTCTACTATGTTTAAGTCATGCTTCATCATTAAATGTATAGAATTCATAATTCCAAATACACCTATACGATTAGCTATGAAATTTGGAGTATCTTTACACTTAACAATACCTTTTCCTAATACTTTATCACCAAATTCTGACATAAACTCTACAACTTCAGGTAAAGTTTTTTCATGTGGTATTATTTCTAATAATTTTAAGTATCTTGGAGGATTAAAAAAATGTGTTCCTAAAAAATGTCTTTTAAAATCTTCTGATAAATCAGAACATATATCATTTATTGGTATTCCTGAAGTGTTTGAGCTTACTATTGTTCCTTTCTTTCTTAAAGCATCAACTTTTGCTAATAGTTCTTTTTTAGGTTCTAGTTTTTCAATTATTACTTCTATTATCCAATCAACTTCACTTACAACTTTCAAATCATCATCAAAATTACCTATCTTTATTCTATCTACAAATGAAGGATCATAAAAAGCTGAAGGTTTAATTGTTTTAGCAAATTCAAGTCCCTTATTTACAATTCTATTTCTAACCTCTTTGCTTTGTAGATTTAACCCTTTGGCTTCTTCTTCAGGTGTTAATTCTTTTGGTGTAATATCTAATAAATAACTTGTTATTCCTACATTTGCTAAATGAGCTGCTATTTGAGAACCCATTACTCCAGAACCTAAAACAGCAACCTTTTCTATTTTGTACTTCAAAGCTACGTTGCTCCTTTCACTATTTATAAATAACTTTTATGTAATATTAACAGATTTTTTATTAATTTTGTTTTTTTTTAATATTCTTAAAATACTTAATTAGCTTAATCTTTGACTATTTAAGCACTGCATTAATATTAATATTTGTAAATTTATATGTAAAGAAATGTAAAGAAACTATTTGCCAAATATTACACTTGTAGGGCTAAATTTACTCTTATCTACTTTATATTTAATATTAACTAATTCATTTTTTATTAGAGCTTCTATTTTGTCAGCAATACCTTTTATATTTACTAAAGCTATAAGTTGAACTTTATTACTTTCTATCTTTTTGTAAAAGAAATAGCAATTATTTTTATACTTTTTTCTGATTCTTTCTTTTATTTTATCAAGTTCTTTTTCTTTTATAAGAAACTCTATTATATTTTCTTCAGGGATACCTTCTTTATTAAGAAGACTTTTAACTAATTTTAAATCTGGACTATCAGGATGTGGTGCTACTATCATTTACTATGATTATAACCTAAACTTTCTAATGTTTTTACTAAATTAATTAAAATATTGTTATCTATTTTTTTGTCAAAGAGAGGTATATTATCTATGTCAGTAATTTTACTTTTATTAGCATTATTAACTTTTATATCATTATTGTTTAAACTTACAGGATTATCACTTCTAATAATATTATCTGACATAATAAAATACCTTTTTATAAGAAAATTATAATACAAAATATAGAAAGCTTACGATCAAACTTAAGTGTTTATATTTAAATTATCGTTAAAAAGTTGTTTTATTTTAATTTAATCAATATGTAAAATAATTTTTCCTGTTGTTTTTCTTTCTTCCATTAATTTATGTGCTTTTGATATTTCAGTCCAGGAAAATTCTTCACTTATTATTGTTTTTAATCTATTCTCTGAAAATAGCTTCAAAATTTTATTCATATATGAAACAATTAAATCTTGTCTATCTCTTGCTAGATGAAGCATATTTACTCCATATATACCTTTACTATTTAATAAAAGAGGAATTATATTTAAAGCAAACATAGGTATTATATCCTTTAACATAAAAGGTAATTTACTAAATCTTCTTTCAGATAAAGAGCTTACACCAAAACAAACTATTCTACCGCCTGTTTTCAGTATATTTATACCTTTTTTTATATTATTACCACCGATAGAATCTAAAATAATTTCTACTCCTTTTTTATCAGTAATACGATTAACTTCTTTTTCAAAGTCATATACTATATAATCTATTCCATAATCTAATCCATAATTTTTTGCTAATTCCAATTTTTTTCTTGAACTTGCTGTTCCTATTGTTTTTAAATTTTGAATTTTTGATAATTGTAATGCTGCTAAACCAACTCCACCAGCAACTGCATGTATTAATATAAAATCATTTTCATTAACATATCCTGTTCCATAAATAGAGTGATAAGCTGTGAGAAAATTTACAGGGATTGATGCACCTTGTGCGAAAGTCATATTATCAGGTAATTTAAAACAAGCTTTTTCTTTTGTTAAGGCATATTCAGCATATCCTCCAAATTCAACTAAAGCTAAAACTTTATCACCTTTTTTTAAAGTTCTCACATTTTCTCCAAGTTCTTCAATTATACCTGATACTTCATAACCACAAACAAACGGCATTGGAGGTGCATCTTTATATAATCCTTTTCTAGCCATTATGTCAGCAAAATTAAGTCCAAAACATTTAACATTTATTAATACATTATCATTTGATACCTTTGGTTTTTTCCAATTTTTTATTTTTAAATCACTTGCTTCACAGGGTTTTTCAAATACTATTGCTCTCATATTCTCTTTATAAAAATAATTTTTTTTTAAAAAATTTTCACAAAAGTTTATAATTTTATGTTATAAATATTATACATAAAAAATGTTTAATTTTTAAGATTTTATGTTATATTTTTATTAGGTTTTAGTTATAAAATGTTTAATAATTTATTTGTAGTAAGGAGTAGATAATAAAGTGAGTAAAGGTAAAATTTTAGTAGTTGATGATGAACCAAGTATTAGACAAATTGTAGAAACAAGACTAAAAATGGCTGGTTATGATGTGGTAACAGCTGGAGATGGTCTTGAAGCACTAGAAATGGTAAAAAACTGAAAATCCAAATTTAATTGTCTTGGACATTATGATGCCCAAGGTAGATGGTTTGCAGGTATGTAAAGAAATTAGAAAAAATCTTACAACACCAATAATAATGCTAACAGCTAAAGGTGAAGTTGTTGATAAAATACAAGCCTTAGAACTTGGAGCAGATGACTATATAGTTAAACCATTTAGTCCTAGAGAATTAGAAGCAAGAATAAAAGCAGTATTAAGAAGAATAGTTAGTGATAATACTAAACAATCTATTATTAAAGTAGATTCATTAACTATTGATACAGGTAAAAGACAAGTTTTAAGAGGTGATCAAAAAATAAAATTAACAGAAATGGAATTTAACTTATTAGAATTATTAGCATCCAATCCTGGAAAACCTTACTCAAGAAGCGAGATATTACATCAAGTTTGGGGATATAGAATTAATCAATATAGTGATACAAGAGTTGTAGATGTTCATGTTAGTCGATTAAGAAGTAAGTTAGAAAAGGATCCTAGTGATCCAGAATTAATACTTACAGCAAGAGGGACAGGTTATATGTTCCAAAACTATACCTTAAAAGATTAAGGTATTCTTATAAAAAGAGTATTTGATAATATTAGCTCTACTAAGAGCAAAATAAGAGCCACTATAATAAAATAACTGAAAAGCTCTTTGTATTCATAATATTTTTTAGATTTTATATTACTTTTCTCTAATTTATTTATTTCATCATAAATCTTTTCTAATTCTTCAGTATTTTTTGCTCTATAATATTTTGCTTTTGTTTTTTCAGCTATTTTTATAAGTAATTGTTCATCTAAATCAGATTCAGCATATACAATTTGTGGACCCCAAAACGTATCTTGTATATATGGTATTTTACCTGCTGAACCAACTCCAATTGTATATATTTTTATACCTAAATTTGAAGCCATTTCAGAACTTTTTTCAGGATTTATTTTACCGCTATTATTAGCTCCATCTGTCAATAAAATAATTATTTTAGATTTTGAATCCACATTCAAAAGTCTTTTTATACCTAAAGCTATAGAATCTCCTATATTTGTACTTTCACCAGCCATTCCTATTTCTAAATTATCTATAAAGTGATTTAAAATATTATAATCTGTTGTTAATGGGCAATAAGTCAAAGCATTTGTTCCAAAAACTATTAAACCTATATTATCATTTATTCTTTTTGATATAAAGTTTTTTACAACATGCTTTATAACTTCTAATCTATTCACTGTTTCATCATTTAGCTTCAAATCTATAGCTTTCATACTTCCTGATGTATCTAGAATTATCATTATACTAATACCTTTGTTATAAACTTCTATGCTATTTATAATCTTCTGTGGTCTAGATAAGCTTATTATGAACAATGATGTAATTATTAATCTTAAAGTTAAAAATAAATACTTTATATTAAACTTACTTTTTTGTGATTTTTTTAATAATTCTACGCTTGAAAAGGATATATAAGGGTATCTTTTATATTTTAATTCATAAACTATTAAAAAAGGTATTATGATAAATAATAAAAGTAAATAAGGAGATTCAAATCTTACATTACTAAACATTTTAAAAAAAATTAACTTCTTATATAATTTCTTTGCTTAATATTATTTTCTTTAACATGAAATATTATTTCAGAATAAGGTTTTTTATCTTTTTCAGTCCTATTTAATACAGGTTTTTTGAATTTATTTACTATTTTCATATTAGATTTTTCAAAAATTCTTGGATAAAGATTATATCTATCATTAGCAACTAAAAATATATCATAATCATCTACAAGATATTTTTTGCAATTTATTAATAATTAATACTTGTGAAATACTTTCTATATATGCTAACTGACTAGCTTCTTTAATATTAACTATGTCATTTTGAAATAGCTCTTTACTATCAAAGATATTTATTTGTTTCATAAACTATTTGCTATTATCTATTGCTTTATATACTATATTTAATATTTCTTTTTCAAAATCATTAACCTTTTTTTTAATTTCTTCTGCTTCACTTAAAATATTTTCAACAAAAGACTTATCTTTAACTGAATTAGCATTTATTTTTACATTTAAATATGCGCCAATAATACTACTTCTAATACACAAAACGCCAACACCTACATCACTTATAGAATTTTGATTTCCTGATTTGACCATTTCTTTTAGTATTTCAAAAGACTTTAAACAAGTTTTCATAATTTTAAAAGGAACTAGCATCGCATTTTTATTTGCATTTTCAATTTCAATTTCATTTTTATTTTTGTATGCATCTAAAACACTATTAAATGCTTTTGTATCTTCGTCTACAAGTTTCATCAATTCTTCTTTAACTTCTTGACCTTTTTCAGCCCAAAAAGAGAATGTTTCTACTAAATCTTCCCAACCTCTTTTATTAGCTGAAATATTAGCAACCATTGTTGCTAGTGATACCCCTAAAGTACCTAAATAAGCTGATACAGAACCACCCCCAGGAGCAGGTGATTCTGAAGCTACTTTGTCAGCAAATTTTTTTAAACTTAAGTCTACTAATTTATTTTCTTTTTCTCTTATTGCATATTCTATTATCTTTTTTTCAGGTTCAAATTTATATAATTCATCTAATCCAAGAGACTTTACAGCTATATGTATCAATTCTTCTTCTGTAACTCCTAAAGAACGACCTTGTTTTTTTAAAAAATACTTGCCAGCATCAAGAATGACTTCAAGTGGAACCATTCCGACTATTTCAGAACCAGTTACTCTTATACCTCTTTGATTAGCTTTATTAACAGTTTCTTCAAAAGCAATGTGTAGAGGAGTTGTTTTATAATCAGTTATATTCATAGATACTTGAGCAATATTATATTCATCTATAAACCAACCTATTGCTTTTACTTTTTTTAAACTACCTGGTTCCCAAACTGGATTACCAAATTCATCTTTTACAATTTCACCTGTTATTGGATTACCAATTCTTTTTATTCTTCCTTTTTCTCTTATATCAAAAGCTATTGAATTAGCTTTTCTTACTGATTTTGTATTCAAATTAATATTGTAGGCTATTAAAAAATCTCTGACTCCTATTACTGTTGCACCAGATTTTTTATTAAATTCTGCTTTTCCATAATCAGGTTTCCATTTAGGATCTTTTAATTTTTCTTCCAATCCTTCATATTCACCCTTTCTAATGTTTGCTAAATTTTTTCTTTCTTCTATACTAGCTGAATATTCATATAAATATACAGGTATATTTAACTCATCAGCAACTCTTTTAGCTAATTTATGTGAATATTCTACAGCTTCTTCAATACTTATATTTGATATTGGTATAAGAGGGCATACATCAGTTGCACCCATTCTTGGATGCTCTCCAGAATGTTTTGACATATCTATTAATTCACTAGCTTTTTTTATTGATAAAAAAGCAGCTTCTATTACATTATCAGGTTCCCCTACGAATGTTACAACAGTTCTATTTGTTGCTTTACCAGAATCAAAATCAAGAAGTTTTACTTTTTCTACAGATTTTATTTCATTTATTATTTGTTCTATTATTTGTTTATTTCTACCTTCACTAAAGTTTGGGACACATTCAATTAACTTTTTCATAATATGTTGTTCCTAATACAATTCATGCTAAATAATAACTATAAGTTAATATATTATTTTTATTTTATACCAAATAATATAATTATTACAATTTTAGAATAAAATATTTATTCTTGTATAACTACTTTAAATAAATTTTTTGAAAAATATAAGTAAAAGTGTAATCAATATTATATCAGTAATGTAATTATTGCAATTACTAATTTATATATACTCAAACTTTTGTATTTTACATTTTTTCTAAAACTGAAATATTGAATAGTAGAAGTTTATAGAAATTAAAAAAGTGCAAAGCATATACTAAATTTATAATTTGATTGTTAATGTTTAGATTGTATTCTTTTAGTCAAAGTTTAATGTAAATATTTTTTTTATTAATGTAAATATTTTTTTTAAAATTACAAACTATAAAAGTTTAATTATACTATAATACTTAAGTAAATAAATTACTTTTTAAAATAATAAGTTAAATTACTTTAACATTTTGATATTTAATAAAAATACATGATAATTTTTATTTATGCACAATAAAAATAATATATTTGAAATCTATAAATCTGATAGTAGTTATATTTTAAAAAATTCTAAACCTGATAATATATATTTTCAACTATTTTTTGAAGGTAATAAAGCTTTTTTAAAAGTAATAGATGAAAGAAATAATATTGTTTTTCCTGATAAATATTTATATTCTGATGAGACATTTAATATTTTAAATGAATTAGAACATATTATAAAAGAAGAAAACTTAAATTTATCTTGGACAGAAAAAAATAATAAAAATAATTTAATTTGTTTATATAAACATGAAAATTTAATAAATAAATTGTTAAAATCTGATAGGTTTATAGATAGTAAATTTAATATAATAAGCTATGATGAACATTTAGAGGAGTTAGAAATATATTTATTATGTGAAGGTAGAGATATTGTTAGTACAAATTTAGTTATTAATTTTTATGGTAAAATAATATATAAACCTTTGATTATAAATAGAAAATTTGCTTTTTCAAATGGGAAAATTTACAAAATAAAAGATATAGGAATAAACTTTTTAGAACTAAATAATTTCGAAACATTAGTCAATTTTTCAGATTTTAGGAAATTTTTATCAATTTATTTTTCAAAATTTGAAAATGTAAAAATTATTTACGAAGATTACAACTTAGTTTTTGATAATAATAAAAGGTTTTTTGATGTGTCCTTAAATTTTTCTAAATTTACAAAAAATAATTATCTTGAAATGAAGATTTCAAAATATTTAAGTGAATATGATACTGATTTTTTAGAGAATTATAGACTAAATAAATATGTTTATTTTGATGATGAAAATAAAAATATTATAGTTAAAAGTGTTTTTGATACAAACTATTATGATTATTATCAAGAACTAGAGAAGATACTTAATAGGTATAGTAAGCTTCTTAACAAAAACAATAATTATTTTTCTTTTGAGAATACTTTTGTTGTAGAAGAAGAATTAGCAAAACAATTAATTTTAAAAGAATTACACTATTTATATTCTAGATTTATTATTATAGGTGAAGATATATTAAAAAGATTTAATATAAAAACTGTTAATCCTAAACTTAATTTTTCTTCAGTAAGTAGTGGTATTGATTTTTTAGAAGGTGATGCAATATTAGAAATAGAAAGTGAGTTAATAAATTTAAACAATTTCATGCTAAATTATTCTAAAAATTCATATATTACTCTTAAAGATGGAACATTTGCTATTGTTAATAAATCATATATAGATAAAATAAAAAGACTTTTTAGAAAAACTAAAAATAACAATATAAAAATTTCTATTTTTGATTTACCTTTAATAGAAAATTTAGTTGATAAAGAAATATATTCAGATTTATTAAGTAAGTATAAAAAAATATTAGATGGATTTAATAATATTGAAAGTAAAGAAATAAAAATACCTCAACTAAAAACAACTTTAAGAAACTACCAATTAATGGGTTTAAAATGGCTATATTATTTGTGTGAAAATAATTTAGGTGGTTGCTTAGCTGATGATATGGGACTAGGAAAAACTGTTCAAGCTATAGCTTTATTATCTTTGTTCTATCCTGAAAATAATATTCCATCTTTAATTGTAATGCCAAAAAGTCTTTTATTTAACTGGGAAAACGAAATAAATAAATTTAATCCTAATATAAGTTTTTATTCATATAATAGTACTAACAGAAACATAAATGAAGCTGTAAGTTATAATTTAATACTTACAACTTATTCAATGTTGAGAAATGATATTGACTCTTTTAGAAATAAGGAATTTTTATTTACAATATTAGATGAATCTCAAAATATAAAAAATCCTAACTCTCAAATATCAAGAGCTGTAAGTTATATAAAAACAAAATATAGATTTTGTTTAAGTGGAACACCAATAGAAAATAATTTAACAGAATTATATTCTTTGTTTAGATTTTTAAATCCTTCTATGTTTCCATCTTTTGATGAATTTAACAGATACTATATACAGCCTATACAAAGAGACAATAATAAAGAAGTTTCTTTGGAATTAAGAAAAAAAGTATATCCTTTTATTTTAAGAAGAATAAAAAAAGATGTTTTAAAAGAATTACCAGAAAAAATTGAACAAACTTTATATGTAGAAATGTCAGAAGAACAAAGAAAATTATATGAAGAAACCAGACTTTTTTTCTATAAAAACATAAAGGAACATATAAGTTATAATGGAATAAAAAAAGCTCAATTATACATATTTCAAGCTTTAAATGAATTAAGACAAATATCTTGTATCCCAGAAATAAAAAGTGAAAATAAAATAATATCTCCCAAAAGAGAAATTTTAATGGATAATATACCAGATATTATAGAAAATAATCATAAAGTTTTAATATTTGCTAATTTCATAAATGCAGTTGATTTAATATCTAAAGATTTAAAATCTAGAAATATTAAGCATCTTACAATGACAGGTAGTACAAGAGATAGAAAAGATATTATAGAAACTTTTCAAAATGATAAAGATTACAAAGTTTTGGTTATGACTCTTAAAACTGGAGGACTTGGTTTAAATTTAACAGCAGCTGATTTTGTATTTATATATGATCCTTGGTGGAATAAATCAGCTGAAAATCAGGCTATTGATAGAACTCATCGAATAGGACAAGATAAAACTGTGTTTAGCTATAAGATAATTGTAAAAAAAAGTATAGAAGAAAAAATACTTCAATTACAAGATAGAAAAATAGAACTTTTTGATTCTATAATATCTCATGATTCATCATCTTTAAAAACAATAGAAGAAGAAGATATTGAATTTATTTTAGGAAGTTGAAAAATGGAATTAGTAGATTTAGAAGATTTTATAGAAAAAAATTATTCTCTTGATTCGCTAAGAAAATTATATAAAAATTTTTTATCTCAAATAATAAATTATGAAGGTGATATAAAACTAGATACTAAAGAATTAAATTTTTCAATTCAGAAATTACAAAAAAAAGAACTATCTAAACTATTAGCTAAAACTTTTTTTGATAAAAAAATATTTAATGATTTATTAAATTTGTTACCTGAAGAAACTTTAAAAGTTTTTAGATTTTTGATATGGGAAAAAACTAAACTCAAAGTTAATGAAGTAGAAAAAATATTGAAATTAGAAGATAAAATATTATCAAATGCTACAAAAAATAAACCTGTTGAATTAAACACTAATTATAGTTTTTTTCTTATAGAAAAAGTTAATAATACCAATCTTTTATCATATGAATATAAAATATATATACCAGATGAAATAAAAAATTATATAAAAGATTACTTCCCTCCTCCAGATGAAATAAAATTAGAACCTTTAGAAGCAATAGAAGATACTGATTTTAAAAATATAAATTTAATAGATAATACTATAAAGTCAATTTATTTATATTTTACCTATATAAATAGTAATAAAATAGATTTATCAAAAGAAAAACCTAGTAAAGCTGTTTTAAGAAATATAAAAGAATTCTGTGAAATAGAAGAATTTTTCAAATCTGAAGAAAATAAAGATTTAGAATATCTAAAGACAGAAATATTACATAATTATTTAAAAGATATTGATATTAAAGAAAGTAATTATAATGAAATAATTAAAACAATTTTTAATTACTTTTTAAGTGATAATTATTCTTTGGATTTACTATTATTTCATTTAAAAGGTAAAAATATTCTTAAAGAAGATGAATATTTTATAGATAAATCTAAACAATTAAAGAAAATATTTTTAGATTCTTTTTCTAAATTACCTCACAATCAATGGATAGATTTTAATAATTTTTATAAATCTATATATTATAAAGACATCCCATTTCTAATAAGTAAAAAAATATTTGAAACAAATGTAATATATTTTGATGAATTAAAAAAGAGTAATAATTACTCATATACTCAAAAAAATACCTTAAATGAGGATAACTATAATGATATATTTTTTATTCCTTTGTTAAAAGGCTTGGTATTTTTATTTTCATCAATAGGTTTACTAGATATAGCATATAATTATCCAAAAAATTCTTTTTATATTCAAAAAAATCAAGATTATTTATCAGTTTTTGATGAACTAAAATATTTAAAATTAAATGATATTGGAGCTAGTTTATTAGGAATTATTCCTGAAATAGATTATAAAATTGATAGTAACATTAAGGTAGAACTAGATAATGAATATCTTTTGATAAAGGTAAATAAAGAAGATAAAATAAAATGTGCTTTTATAGAAACATTAGCAAATAAAGTTTCTCAAAATACCTATCTTGTAACTGAAAGCTCATTTTTATCAAATTGTAAAAGTTTGGAAGATATTAATAATAAAATTAAAAATTTTTATTCTGAAATAAGTGATAATCCAGGTGAAATCTGGGAAGAATTTTTTAATAAGTTAAAATCAAAAATTATTAATATTTCAAGAATAGATGATATAGAAATTTTTCAATTACCACATGATAAGGTTTTATTAAAAAAGCTATCTGAAATTAACGATATATACAATCTGTTTTATAAAGTAGAAGATTTCAAAATAGCTATTAAAAAAAATAATATTAATGCTTTTATACAAAAACTTTTTGAGTCAGAATTATATATTAATTTATAATTTTTTATTCATTAGTTACACATAAATTCCTAATAAATTTTTAATAATTAATTTAAATATATTTAAAATAATATACGAAAGTTTTTTAACTTATAATA
Source organism: Candidatus Sericytochromatia bacterium (assembly GCA_026004035.1). Lineage (GTDB taxonomy): Bacteria > Cyanobacteriota > Sericytochromatia > UBA7694 > JACMQJ01 > BPII01. The sequence goes on from BPII01000021.1 coordinate 36,350, forward strand.
GATATTTAATTTAAAGTTAATAAACTATGGGGGATTTAAAATGAGCGATATAAGATTAGTAAGTTATAAAAACACTAGTATAGAAGATGCATTAAAAGAAGCTAGAAAGATATCGTCAGAAACAAAAGGTAATGAAGCAATAGTAGATTTAGGAGATGGTAACCTAGCTATTGTAAACATAGATGAAACAGATGAGGAAATAGAAAATATATCAGCTAATAATGATGTTACTTTTGAAGATAAAATAAAAGGAAAACTACAAGAAAAATTAAATACTTCAGCAGAATTCAATCCAAAAGTTATGGAATTTAGTGTTCAAGAAAATAGTTTTTTTGGGTTATTTAAATCAGGTGATAAGATTGTAAATTATTCCAAGAATAATGAAGTTATAGATAATAAAATTTCTGATTCTGAAATAAAAGTAAAAAACGAGTTTTTAACATTAAAAGAAGCTGAAAATGCAGCTAAAGATAGAACAGGACTTGAAGCAGTTGTTTATGACGAAAAAAAACAAAAGTTTTATTTAGTAAAAGTTTCTCAAGAAAATTTAAATAAATATACTGAATTAGATAAAGATGGGAAAAGAGTTTTTAAATCTGATGAAAACTTAGATTCTAAAATTTTAGATATAGAAAAAAATAAAGGTAAGAAAATTGTTTCATTTGTTATACCTGATAAAATGTTGGGTATTATAAATGTAGATAATGTAGTTAGAAGAAATAATATAGAAAAATTAGAAAACTTAAACTTAAACACTCAAAAAGATGAAAAATTGAATATAGATATTAATTCTTTAGAAACTAAAATACAAAATTCTTCTGAAATTGATACAAGTAATGTAAAAAGTCAAAAAATATTAGCATTTTTAAATACAGTTAATGAACTTAGAGACTCATCTTTTATTCAAAATGCAAAAAAATTTATTGAAAATTCTGATTCTTTATTTTTAAATACAAGTGCAAGTAATGAAGAAAAAATTGAAATAAGAACTCAACTTGAAAATGGTTTTAAAGACTTAGAAAAAGTTTTTTTAAAATTATCTGAAAATCCTTCTAATGAAGAACTCGAAAAATTTATTAAAGAAAATCCTGACATGATGAAAAATATAATGTCAGTTAAATATGCTTCTGAATTTTCAAAATCAAATGTTAATGGAAATATAGGAAACATTTTATTAGAAAAGAATAGAATTGAAAAACAACTAAAGTTTGATGGAAAAGGAACTGATATTAAAGAAATATATAGTAGACTTTCAAAAAGCAGTAATCTATCTAATCCAGAAAAATTATGGTTAGCTAGTGTTAACAATGAATTTCTTAGTAAGAAAGTAGAGAGTTTGGATATTAAAAATAAAACTAAAATGCAAAATGAAGTAGTAAAGGATATAGATAAACTTAAATCAATAGATAGTAAATTATCAGAGTTAGATGTGAATAATGTTTTAGATGATATAGTACAAAACGGAATAAATGAGTCAAATATAGAACAATTAAAAGAATTTGTTAATAAAGCAAAAACAGCTGATTTAAGCAAAGAAGATGAAAAAGTTGTTAATAACATAAGTAATGATATAAAAAGATTTGAAAAATCTAAATTAGAAGCTGATTTATCAATTAAAAAAGCACTAGAAGTAAATCAAACTTTTATAAATAAACTTAATGAATTACAAAGAACACTAGATCCAAATGATGAAATATCTCAAGGATTAATAAATTACCTTATGAATATGCAAATACAATATAATCAAATATTAACAGAAATTCCACCAAATTCTACAAAAATGGCAATTTTTTCAGCTTATATGAATAAAGTTTCTGATGTAATTGATAAGATTAAAAGTGGAAATGCTACTATAGATGATTTAATAAAAGTAGAACAAGATGCTAAAAAAATGTTTGCTGAATATGATAGGGCTTTACAAGCTGGTTCTTTACAAGAAGCAAAAACTATTATGATAAATGCATATAGAAATTTTTCTAATAATGAAAATGAAATCAAAAATTTTGAAAATCTAGTTAATCTTACAAGAAGTTTAGATAATGTTTATAATAGAATACACAATAATAATTCAAACAATTCTTTATTTCAACAACAATTAAATAGAAATAGATCTAATTCTCTAAGTTTAGGTAATTTTTCAACAAATTTCTTAAATCAACCAACAGGAACAAATAATTTTGGTATAGATAATAATAGCTCTTTAACAAATTTACTAAACCAATCAGCAAGAACAAATAGTTTTGGTTTAAGTATTTCTTCAACAAATTTCTTAAATCAACCAATAGGAACAAATAATTTTGGTATAGATAATAATAGCTCTTTAACAAATTTACTAAACCAATCAGCAAGAACAAATAGTTTTGGTTTAAGTATTTCTTCAACAAATTTGCTAAATCAACCAATAGGAACAAATAATTATGAATTAAGTTATACTGGGTTATTATCATCTAGTAATTCTACAGGGACTAATTCTCTACTTGGAAATAATTATCTTGCATTGACTTTTTCTAACACTTTTTCTAGCGTAAATTTTTCTAATAGTTTTAGTTTAATGAGTAATAATAACAGAATTGGATTTAATTCAGAATTTAATTCAGAATTTAATTCAGGATTTAATTCAGATTTTAATAGTTTATCAAATAGCAGAGTTGGCTTTGGTGATTATAGTACTACTAGTTTATCTTATCTTAGTGGTATAAAAAGTTTAAAAGGATTTAGTAATAATATACTTCTAAATACTCTTAGTAATATGATTAAAGTTGTTGAACTTCCTTCAATAAAACATTCTGCATCATTACTTTCTGAAGCAACAGAAAAAAATATAAATCTAGCTCTTAATACAAGTGCTACAAAAAATAGTTATTTACAAAAAGAACTTTTATACAATGCATCAGATGCAGAAAAAGCATTAGCTGCTAATCTAGCTTATAGTGAAGTTTTAAATGAAGAAATCAAAAAAACTGAAGAAAGAGCTGAAATAATAGAAACACAAGTTCAAGAACTATATGAAAATTTTGATTCTTCAGTTGCTAATATTGCTGATTTATTACAAACTTTCAGAGAAATTATAGTTGATTCTGAAAATGATATTTCTGATATTAAGAGAGATATAAAAAAGAAACTCTTTGTTCAAATGCAAAATATTAATGCAATAACGGATAATTCAAAAAGAAGAAAACTATTAGATAGATTTAAAGAAATAGATAATGAAACATTCAAAAACTCAAGAGAAGTTCAATTAGCTATGAAAAGTTATTTAGAAAAATTCCAAGCTTATTCTTTAGAATTAAAAAAAGAAGATGCTAAAAAAGTTTTAGAAGAGTATAATAAATTATTAAAAACTTATAATTCATATGTTCAATAAATAGTTCTTATGATAGAAGGGAATAAAGATTTATTAGTTTTAAATTATCAAAAAGAAGAAGCTAAAATACTTTTATCTGCATACAAAAAAGTTTTAGAAAGTTACAATCTTTTAAAGGATGAAACAGAGCCTGAAAAGTTTTTAAGCAAACTTGAAAAGTATAATCATAATTTAAAATCTTTTGCTTATATTTTAAATGAACTAAACAATAGGGGAGCTATTTTCAATAATAATAAAGAAAAATTTAAATTACTAGATGAAATATTT
>BPII01000022.1 GCA_026004035.1 Candidatus Sericytochromatia bacterium
GCTCTACTGAAACTTGGGCTACTGTATCTTATCAGCAATTTGTTAAAACATTACAAAATTTTCAAAGAAGTATCAAAAGAGCTTTAGAATATTGTTACAAATTACATATATCTTTATTAGGTTATGATTTTGAAGATATTAATATTATCTTTAATCCTTTACCTTCTTTAAATCCTGATAAAGATGCTCAAAACTCTAAAATTCAAGTAGAAAATACTCTTAACCTACTTAATTCTGGACTTATTGATAATCAAAAAGCTAAAAGTATTTTAGACATAGAGGACTAATTATATGGCTAATTTTGACATTGCTATACAAAAAACTTTAAAATGGGAAGGTGGTTATGTTAATGACCCAAAAGACCCTGGTGGTGAAACTAAATTCGGTATATCTAAAGCATCTTATCCAAACTTAGATATTAAAAATCTTACAATAAATCAAGCTAAACAAATATACAAAAACAATTATTGGGACAAAGTTCAAGGTGATAAAATTAAATCTCAAAAAATCGCTGAATCAATTTTTGATTTTGGTGTTAATGCTGGTGTATCTACTTCTGTTAGACTTGCACAACAAATTTTAAATGTATCTATTGATGGTGTCTTAGGTAATCAAACTCTAAATGCTCTTAATTCTTTTAATGAAGAACTTTTCTTACTTAAATTTACCATAGCTAAAATTCAAAGATATATGCAAATCTGTAATAATAGACCAACATCTATTAAATTTCTATTTGGCTGGATTAGGAGAACTTTAGAACATTTATGATTGAAAAATTAAACAAATACATATCTTCTATTATTGCTTTATTTACTATTTTTCTTACTTTCTTGCTATTTACTATCTTATTCTTTGTTGAAATTAAAGACTACTCACAAAGATATTGTTATATATATTTTAGGTGCTTTATCTACTGTTTTATCTCAAATTTTCTCTTTCTATTTTGGCTCTTCTAAAGGTAGTGAAGACAAAAATTCTTTAATTAAGGATTTGACAAATGACAGATGATACAATAGAAAATATTATTAATGATTTAAAACCTTTTCTTAATCAAGCACAAAAAAAAGTTATCAAAGATATTCTTGATAAGTTTAACTATTTCCTTTCTTTTGTTGATTTATCAAGATTTATTCTTTTAACTTTAGAAAAACATTTCAATTTAGATAATGATACATTACAAAAGTTAGAAAAGCATTTCTCTGATATATCAAAAAATACTATAAACTCTACTATAGACTCTTTACCTATAAATATACCTAAAAATTTAATAATGGATAATAAAAGAGCTATTGATTACTCTAAATCTACTACTTCTTTATATTTCAGTAAATTCTTCACTAAAGATCAAAAGGTTCATACAGAACGTTATTAATTTTCTTAATGAGGTATTATCTTCAAGAAGGTAATCCTATTGGTAAAAACCAACAAGGTATTAAAGAATTTATGGAAAGATTTGGTAAATTTTTAACTACAACAGAAGATTACAAAGTAAGACAAATTATTGATACTACTGTATCATATATTAAATCCTCTTCTACAATAAAGCAAATGTATAATGCTAAAATACAATTCTATAGATGGGACGGAACTAATGATAGATTAACTTGTAAAATATGTCGCTCTATGGACGGTAGAATTTTTAAAACTGAAAACGCTGTTAAACTACTAGAAAAAATTGAAAACTCAGACCCTTCTAAATTACCTGAAATCAAACCTTTTATACTAAAACCACAAAAAGGTAAGTCTGATACTATCAAATCCATTTTCGCTCCAGCTCACCCTAATTGTAGATGTAGAATGCAAGCTCATTTTGATGATAAATCTATTAATACTACTGTTTCAAGACCTGATAAAGTTGAAGTAAATGACTTACAAAAAGAACTTGAAGAAGAATTTAATAATCTCTCTAATCAAGAAAGAATTAATAGAATTAAATCTCATTTAAGTGCTACTTGGGTAGCTAAAACTCAAGGCGGGCAGTTTGATTTTGATAAAGAACATCTTAAAGATCATTACAAAAAACACAAAAAAAAGTTTAATTTTTTAACTTTAGATGAATATGTAAAACAAAGTTATGAAGTTATTAAAAATCCTGAAAATGTTTATGTACAAAAACATAAAAAATATATATCCGACAAAAAAACTATTAAGACTACAAAATATATTTTTGAAAAAGATAGGAAAATTGTTGTTGTTAATGATGACAATTTAGTTATTACAAGTTATCATAAATTATATGATGAATATACTGATTATTTAGATAGATTTGTGAGGACAAAAAATGGAGAGAAAGACAAATCAGAAAATCAACAAGGAAATGGACAACAAAATATACCAGAAGAAATCGGAATTATTAAAATCTTATGAAGAAGAATTAGAGTGCGTTACTTGAGAGGATTAAAATATGATTATTTTTTTGGAGATTTAGAATCTGATACTTGGTGTATTACAAGAAATGATTTAGAAAACTATGGAATACAAAGATGATAGACTTAGAAAATTAGACACTATTCTTTTTATAGAATTAACTAAAAGAGAACCTGATAATTGTCAATATATGATGATCAAAACTTGGTATTATTGTCTTTATGATATTTATGTAAAATACTTTCCTATTGAACTATTACCAGATTATTTACAACCTTTATACCAAAAGTATTTAGATGGTTCTTTGGTTATTCCAGATGATATACCTAAAGATGTTTTACCTTTGTATAAAGATTATCTAAAAGGAGTTGATCTTAGACCTGCTTTAAATTTAAAAGGATATTCTTAATATGAGCTGTTCTTTAATTGAAAATGATGTTATCAAAAGTATTATTCAAAATGTTAAAATTATTCTAAATACTCCTAAAGGCTCTGATATTCATAGACCTGATTTTGGTTCTGATTTATGGTTACTTTTAGACCAACCTATTAACTCTCTTATTGAAGGACAAATATACTCTGAAATTTATCAATCTTTAGAAGAATTTGAACCTAGAGCTGATATTTTATCTATCTCTATTCTTAAAAATTCTGATAATCCCAAAATCTCTATTCAATTACAAGTAAAAGATACTAGTGAGGTTATTAATGTATGGATTTAGTTAAATTTGTTGATACTGACCCTTTACTTTATGAATCTCAATTAATATCAGCTTATGAAAATATTACTCAAAGAACTTTAAACCCAGCTGATCCTGAAAGATTACTCATAAACTTATTATCTTATGTATTAAGCATTATATCTATAAATATTGATTATGCAGGTAGAATGAACTTACTTTCTACTGCTCAAAATGATTATCTTGACAAATTAGGTGAATTATTAGGCTGTATTAGATTACCAGCTCAAAAAGCTAAAACTACTATTAGATTTTTTGTATCTTCTCCATTATCGTTTGATGTTATAATACCACAAAATACAAGAGTAGGACCAGATAATGACAATTATTTTTATACTTTGTATGAAAGTAGGATATTAGCAGGTAATTTATATACAGATATTCAAGCTGAGTTTTTTCAAGAGGGTTCTTTAGGTAATAATTTTGCTATTGGACAGGTTAATAAACTTGTTGATGTTATTAATTATGTATCTTCAGCTCATAATATCTCTATGTCTATGTATGGAACTGATATTGAAAATGATGAAAGATATAGGCAAAGAATTAAAATGTCTTTATCTTCTTTTTCTACAGCTGGTCCTAAATCCTCTTATATTTATCATACCAAATCAGCACATCAAGACATCTCTGATGTTTCTGTATGGTCTCCTATTCCAGGACAAGTTAATATATCCTTCTTACTTAAAAATGGACAAATTCCTAACAATGATATGCTTAATTTAGTATCTTCTTATCTAAATGATGATAAAGTTAGACCTTTAACTGATACTATTATTGTTCAAGCTCCTTCTGTTGTTAATTATGATATTAACTTTACTTACTATATTGAAAAAGATTTCTTACCAAATCAAAGTAATATTCATACTTTAGTTAATCAGAAAATTAATGATTTTATTTCTTTTACAAAAAAATTAGGTAGAGATATCTTACCAGAAAAATTAACTGAATTTATTATGAGTATTAATGGTATTCATTCTTTAGATATTCTATCTCCTTCTAAAACTCCTATTGAAAATTATCAAGTAGCATTACCTCAAAATATATCTTATAACTATGGTGGTGTTAAAGAATAAATTTATTCCACTAAAATGCAACACTTTTAACAAACTATTCCGCTCAAAATGCAACCAATTTATTTCACTAAAATGCAACACCTCTATTAAATTAATATATCTTAATAATTGCCTTTTCTGAAACCTTTGTTATATAATGATCTTAGAAATATCTCTTATTTTTATCATGGTGTTGCATTATTACTGGTAAATAATAACTACTTTACACTAAATTTATAGTTTCATTGTTGAGGTATATTTTATGAATAATAAATTATTTCTTTTCAAAAAGGATGATAAATCAAAAGGTTGATAGATTATTTAATAAACAAGTATATTTATTGCAATAATAATATAAAGACAAGTTGTTATAAAAATATTATCTAAAAGAAAAGAATAAAAATTAACTGTATTTTTAACTTATTTTTATGAAAAATTAATATATAATATATATAAACTTGAATTATTTCTACTTGTTTATTATTTGTTATTAAATTATTAAATGTTTTTTTTTTGAAGTAATATTTTTTGTTTATTTACTAAAATTTTATTTATTCCTATAATTGTTTCGGAGATAAGATTACATGGAAAGTAACAATAAAGTTATTTACGGCTCAACTGGTGATTTTCTAAAATTTTTGAAAGATAGAGCAAAAGAAAAGAAAAAAAATGTAAATAATAAAAAAGATTTTGTAAATAAAAAAAATAATGATTACTTAAAAAATAAATTTACAAGTTAGTTTAATTACTGTTTAAATAGTCTAAAACAATATTATCATCTATAATAAGTGTTTTAGAAGATGAGTCAAAATTAGAGTTAAAGAATGAATATCTTTTTAAGTTATTACAAAAAACTTTTACACCAGCTATACTTCTTTTTGTTTGGTCAGTTAATCCTTCAAAATAATTGAGAATTTTATCATAAATGTTACTACTTATTAAATTTTCTACTTTTGGCTTACCTGTAACTTTATCAAATTCCTTTAAGAAATTTCTAGTTAAATCAAAAATATCTTCTCTTGAAGGATTATCTATTCTTATTTTTTTGTCAAATCTACCTTCTCTTATAGTTGCTTCGTCTAGTAAATCTTTATAATTAGTTGCAGCAATTAAAATAAGATTTGGAACTTCTCTTGATTGAACAATAAAGTCTAATAATGTAGCTCTTAAATTAAGATTTACATTTTTAGATGCTATACCATCAAATTCATCAAAGAATAATACACAACCATTCTTACTTAATCTAGCTATTTTAAATGATGCTGTAAAAATATCAGCTAATTTTTTTGAATCTTCAGAATATAGATAAGAAGAAATATCTTTACTTAAAACTTTTATAAAATCTAAATTAAACTCACCGGCAATAGCTTTTGCTATAAAACTTTTACCATTACCAGGTGGTCCATATAATAATATACCTCTTTCAGGTTCAATATTATATAACTTTAGTTCAGCTTCTCTTAAAACTGATAATATAGTATTTTTAAATTCTTTTTTTACTTGATAATAGCCAATTATTGAAGAAAAATTATACTTATTGTTTTTAAAACTCAAATATTCGAATTTATCTCTATTTGTTGAAATTACTTTTTCTTTAAAGTTTTCTAAAGCTAAATCAAATAAATCTTTTGTTATAGCTTTATTTTTAGAATTATTTAGTTTATTTTTTATAGTATTAGATATTTCTTTTATATCCCGTCCTGATAAACCTTCTGTTTTTTCTAATAAAGTATGTTTATTTAATCTTATCCAATTATTTTCTTTTAATTGTGGTATATATAATTCAAATAATTTTTCTCTTTCATCTTTTTTAGGTAAAGGTATTTGTTGCATATCAAATCTACTTATTACAGCACTATCTAAAACTTCAGGTATATTTGTAGCACCTATAATAAATATTCTTTGCTTACCTGTATCTACCCCATCAACCTGTGCTATAAATTCATTGGTTATATCTTTTGCAAAACTATCTGTAGCTAGATTATCTCTTTTTGGAAATACAGCGTCTATTTCATCTATAAAAATTACTGTTGGTTCTAAACTTCTAGCTTTTTCAAATATTTTTTTTACTTCAGCACCAGAATGACCAACATATAATTGTTTTAAATCAGATAATTTAAGAGGCATAAAATTAAATCCGCCTAAGTTAGCTATTGATTTAGCTATCAAAGTTTTACCTGTTCCAGGTGGACCTGTTAAAATTATTCCTTTTTTAGCTGATGGCTCATTATTAAGAAAATTTGTAAATTCTCTTTTTAATCTTTCTTTTATGTTTTTATCTAATATTAAATCATTGTCAAAATCTATTTTTTCTTCTATTGGATTTAAAAAATATTTATTAAAACTTTCGTAAAAGTTATTCAGATTAGGATTATTATTGAGATAATTTTTTAATTCTTTTGCAAATAATGTTGCTGAGTTCTTTAAATTATAGTTATTTGTTTTAAATGCAGTAGCTAAATTATTTAATTTATTTATACTAATTTTTGCTTTATAATTTAAAAAAAAGTGTCTATAAAAAGAGTTAAAATATTCATCTACCTTTGCAAATGGTATATTAATAAAATTTTCAGCTTCTGTATTGAAATAATAATGATTTAACATTTGAACATCTTTTAATAAAATCAGAATATATGTATCTTTAACAGAATAGTTCATCCATTTATAAATAACTCTTAACATATCATAATTATGTATGTGAAAATTAAAAAGCTCAGCTAGCCATTCAAAAGCTTCTATTAGAACAAATTTTCTTCCAGGATATGTCATAAGAAATTTATCTAATTGAGATAATCTTTCAAAAGTTTGTCCTAATAAAGTCTTTTTTGCTTTTTTTAATGCTTCCCTTTTTGCTGATGTACTTTTTATACTTTCTATATCTAAAATATCATTATTATCGTCTGTTTGTGGGTAATTTTCTTTATTATAAAAATCGTCTAATGCTTGAATTGTTTTTTTATTCAAACAATTAAGATTCATATTAAAATCTACGTGTAAAGCTATATCACATTTATATTCTCTATAAAAAAAATGATATAAAGAATTTTTTAAACTTAATGTTCCAAAATAAAAATCATAATAAAATGCATCATAAATATTTTCGCCATATAAGAAAATAACATTATGACTTTTGTTTAATGCTTGTTTTAGTTCTCTTTCTATTCTAAACATCAGTCATTTTTATTCTATCAAGATAATCTTTAGGAAAATTTATATCTTTTATTATTTCGCGACATTGATTTATTTTTTCTCTTATGTCAGTATATTTATTCAATTGTTCTAAATCAATATTTATTTTATCTAATTGTTTTTTTAGTTCCTCTTTTTCATCTTTTAAATATTCATATTTTTTTTGTTTTTCAAATATTTCTTGTCTTAACAAATTGATATCATTATTTTCTAATTCTTTCAACTCTCTATTTAACTTATCATTTTTTTGAATTAAAATATTAAGTTCATTTTTTAATTTAATCATTTCTTCAATTTTTAATTGATTTTGTTCTATTAAATTTCTTATTTCAAATATTCTTTTTAAAATATTTGTTTTTTCTTTATCTAAATAAATATTAAATGAACTTAAATCTTCTGGAAAAGTAGAACTTATATAATTTATTGCATCCAAAGATATTTCTGATGGAAAAGAAAATTTACTATCTTTTAGTATTTCTAAAATAAAACTATCTGTTATTGGATATAAATTTAAAAGAAAAACTATTATTTTATTTTTATCATTATCATTACAATTAGAAAACTCTATTAAGAAATCTTTCATATTTCTTTTGTAATAAAATAAAAAGTTTATAAAATTTGGTTCTATTTCTAGTAAATTATATGAAAAATCTTTTTTTAAAAAATCTATGAATTGATTTATTTTCATAATTTATTATTTATAATTTATTATTTTCTTTAAATCATTTATTAATACCTTGAAATTTTAACATAATTTAACATACAAAATAAACTAAATTTAAATAAAATTAAAGTAAACAATAAAATAATAGAGATATTTTTATGAAAAAAAGCAAACAAAATAATAGATAAAACAATACTTTATACCATCTATAAATTTTATAAATAATTCTTTCATTATTCATAACTTAAACCCAGTCCCCTAAAAACTATTGTCATATCTACTTTATAAAATTGGTAATAAGTGTTGCATTTCGAGTGAAAAATTATACTTACATTATTCATAACTTGAGACCAGTTCCATAATATATATGATTATTTAAAAAATAATAAAATATATTGTATTTTTTGAATTTAATATTATTCTCTAAATATTATGAATAATACTTTATACTAAATTTATAATTTCATTCTTAAGGTTTTATAATTTATTTCTAAGGTATTGTGTAAAATGTTTTTTTAAAATCTTTATAATAATAAAGGTAATTATTAATAAAATTAATCCTAGCAAAGTACTTTGTGGTTTTAAATAATTTACGAATATATTATTCATATCTATGTATGATAAACAAAATATAATACCTGCATGTATTCCAACTGATAAGGAAAAGTTTATTTGATAAGCTTCTGATAGTATTAGTCCAAGCATGAATAAAGATATTAATTCTAATAAATTTGAATTTGAAAAATGTAATTGAGTGTATAAATATGAAACTATTATTTTAGAATATTTTAGAGACTTCAAATTTTCAAATAAGAAAAATCTAAATATTAATTCTTCTATATAAGACACAAATATTGATAATAAAAAACATTGAAATATTAGTAAAAAATTTATTTTTTTTATAAAAATAAAATTATTAAAAAAAATATAAATAGCTATAAATAGAATACCATTTATAAAACCAACAAAAAAATACTTAACATTAATTTTAGTTTTACATTTGAAATCTTCTTGTAATAAAAATATGTTTATTACTAAAAGAATATAAGTTATAGCAAAATGTATTATTTTAGGTAAATTATTAATTTCTTGTTTATAAATCAATTCTGATAAATTTATTTGAAAAATAATAGAAATCAAAAAAGTTAAAAATAATATTTCAGAAAAAGACAATAATATAAAAATAAATACTTTTTTTATTTTATCAAACTCTCAAAGTTTATTTAGATTGAATTTCATTAAAAACATTTTTAGACCATTTTTTAGATATTTCTTCACCTTTCTTGCCGTGAAAATGAACACCATCACCACCTAATGAAGATGGGTAATCTGTATATGGTCTTGAATCTATGAAGTAACCATATTCTTGTACAACTTTTTTTATATGCTCATAAAGCTTATTTTGAACATGTTCAGGTTTTTTATCAGGTCTTCCATCAGGGGGACCAACCCATACAATTTTAGCACCACTTGTTTTAGCTATTTCGCATACTTCTTTTACTTGTTTTTCTATTGTATTAGGATCAGCATGTATTAAGTTAGCTCCTAATGAAAAAACTATTACATTAGGTCTAAAACTACTTATTAAATCATTTAAATTTGGTGTTTTCGTAGGAATTTGCCACTCTTTTAATTGTCCATTCTTAAGTTTTCTTTCTGTATCTTTATCTATTATTCTTAATTCAGATGGTACTCTATCTTTACCTGTTTCATCAATTAATCTAAATCCAGATTTAGTAACATAACCATTTAACCAAGAAGATGGAGTTGAACCAGAACTACCTAAAGTCATAACCTTAGCACCTGTTTGTCTAAATAGTTTGTCCATTTCTTTACCATAATAACCTACAGTATGAGAATCACCTATATGTAAAACTCTTGAGTTTTCATTTATTAATTTATTGTTATCACCATTATTTAAAAAATTAAAACTAGAAATATTTTTATTTAATCTAAAATTTTTAAATAAAGTATCAGGTGATTGTAATGCAATATTATAGTTATTATTTATTTTATTATCTTTATCAAAAAGTTTTTCTAACCTACTTTTTATAAAAGAGAAAGAATTTAGTTTTGGAATTTCCATATCTAAAACAAAAAATAATGATAAGTATATTATAGCATTAGATATGAAAAACTTACTAACTTTCAAAATGTTTAGATAGGCCTCTATGAACTTCTTTAGCTTCTTTACCGCCTAATCTTTCAGTTATAGCATCAACACCTTCTAATTTAAAGCCTCCAGCACTTACATTATATTTTTGCATTTCTAAATTACCACTATTCAAAGCAATTTCTCTAAATATTTTCTTTTCATCATCAGTAAGTTCTTTATTATAAGAAGGTACTTTTCCATTCTTATTTATCATAAATGCTAAGAATTTAGCTTCAACGTCAAGTTCTCCTGTTCTATCCTTACCACTTTTACAATTAAAAGCGACAGTATCATCAAGATAATTTGTTAATACAGCTAATCTTGAAACCATTTTATATGGATCATGTCCAGACTTTTTATAGGATTTATTATCCCATATTTCTTTTATTTGATTAGATAATTGTTCTATTATATCCATTTTTTGCTTTATTTGTTCAGCTTCTTCTCCTGTTGCATTTTTTAATTTATCATCCAGTTCTTTTAATTTTTTTCCTACAACTCCTCCAAATTCTTTATAAACAGGTGCAAGTTTAGTTAAATTAGATTTAGTATTTTCATATTCTTGATTACTTATAGTACCCATACCTGTTTCTTCAAGAATTTTTAACATTTCATTAGCTTCAAGAGCTTCTTTTAATTGTTTATTTGAAAGTCCAAATAACTTATTCATAGATTGTGAGTTAATAATATCTGAATTTCCCCAACCACCTATAATTCTAGAAAGCTTACCTACACCACCAGCATTAACTCCAAAATTAAATGCTAGTATATTTGTTTTTACTTTTACTTCATGTTCATTTCCACTTTTATCTTTTATTTTAATAGTATTTTCTTTTCCATCTAATTTATTCCATGCTTCTATTTGTTCTTTTAACATAGCCTTTTCATTATCTTTTTTTATAGCTCTACTAAATAAATTCTTTAATGGTCTAAACTCATCAGGTGTAACTAAAGAAATAGAATTTAAATTCAATTCTATTTTACCTTCTTTTATAGCTTTATCTAATTTATCAGGATCAGATGCAATAGCTGCTTTTATTATTTCAGTTGCTCTGTTTAAATTAGCTTGTTCTCTTTGAACTTTATCTTTTATTCCAAATGCTGAATTAATACCATGTCTTAGTGCTTTAAATAAAGTATTACCTTTACTATCTTTAAACTCTGTAGTTGCTAAATTAACAGCTTTTTCTTTTTCCCAACTTGTAGCACAAGAAATACCTTTACCATTATAATTTTCAAAAGTTTTGCTATTTTTTTCTCCAATATGTGCTGCAGGTGTTATAGTGCTTTTAAAAGTTTCTAATTTACCATTACCTATAGGAATTTTTATCTCTTTTTGTATAGGTTTCCAATCCATATTGTTTAAGATTGAAACATGCTTTTTATGCAATTCATCTTTTAATTTTTCTGTTTCAATCCCAGCTTTTTTGAAAGCATCTTTGAGAACTAATTTTAATATTTCTTGTTCAGGTAAATTTTTACTGAATAATCTTATATTACCTTCTTGTAATTCATTTTTAGTTTTATTTATTGCACCTTTTTTAGCAAAGTAACCAGCTTTTTTATTGCCCATTAAATCTTTTATTTTATCTTTACCTGTAATAATAGTATCATCTTTTACTTGATTAAATTCTTCTCTCCTTTGTAGTAATAAATTTTTTGCTTCCATCAAAGGTTTAAGCTGCTCTTGATTTAAGTTATTATTATTTTTTATTTTTTCATCAATTAAATCAATAGCTGATTGAACCCATAATTTTTTTGCATTAGCTATTTCCTTCATGCTTGTTGGATTATTAGATATTTGCATTTCTATATATTCTTTTTTTGATTTTAGAACATTAATTTGTTCATTTAGTATAGATTTTATTTCTGGTAAAAAATTGTTATTTTCTGATAATTGAGTTTTTATTTCTTCTATTTTTAAATCAATAGCGCTAACATGTTTTCTTTGTGCTTCTCCTCCTGCTGGTGATTCATCAATTAAAGAAATGCTTTCATCATAACTATCAACTAATTTTTCTAATTTTTTTTCCTTCTTCAGATTCAGGATTAATATTTTTTATAGTTTTGAATAAATTGACTATTTCTTTAAAGCTCATATTATCAATATTAGTTTTTACAATATTAATATTAGAATTAGTTCTTAAAAATTCTATATTTTTACTATTCTCTACACTTTTGATACTTGATAATTCTGTATTATTCTTTAATCCAATATTAATACTATCATTTGTTTCCACTTCTGTATTATTTTCTTCTAATGCTACTAAATTAGAGTTATTAACTTGTTCTACAAATTTTTCAGCTTTTATTGACAAATCAAATTTATTTGTATCTAATGGTTTTGAAAATACAAGTGATGTCATATTATAATCTCCTTATTAAAAAATCTAATACATTATGTATATTAACAGAAAATTAAAATTGTGAATATGTAAAAACTCACAAATTTTGGAAATTTATAATTTTTTTCTAAAAATTATTTTGCTGTTCTAAAACCAATATAATTACTTCTATTTGCAGGTGAGCTAGCAAATCTATAATAAGTTTTCATAGAATTTAAAAGCTTATTGCTGTCATTATTGAAATATGGGTGATTATACCATGAACCACCTCTTAAAACTTTTGTTCCACCAAAATTTGGTCCCTTAGGATTTTCAAGAGGTGAATTTGAATAATAATCTTTAGAATACCAATCATTTACCCATTCATAAGCATTTCCTGACATATCTTTTAATCCATAAGGACTATCTCCACTTGTATAATAAGCTACTTCTGATAAAAATTCAAAACCATCACCTTTTCCTAATTCACCAAAAAAACCATTTGCTTTTTTATTACTCTCAGATGGTGAATCGTTACCCCAAGGATATTCTCTTTCATTAGTACCCCTTGCTGCTAACTCCCATTCAGCTTCTGTTGGTAGTCTTTTTCCTTTAAATCTTGCGTAAGCTTCAGCTTCATACCAGCTTATACCAACAACAGGTTGATTATCTTTATTAAATCTTGTGTCATTCCAATATGAAGGTCTAGCATTTGAATTACATAAATTATTTTGTAAAGCAAAGTTTTTACCTTCATCAGACCAAAAGCCGTTAGTTTGACAATTAGTATATCCATCAGCATCTATAAACTCTTTGAATTGTTTGTTTGTTACTTCTGTTCTATCTATATAAAAAGGACTTAAAATTACCTTATGAGCAGGGTTATAATCTTTATCAGTTTCATTTTTTCCCATTATAAATTCTGTTTTTGGTATATATATCATATCAACAGGATCAAAGTTTGGATCTAAAGTTGGATCAGAGTGTATATTATTAGGTAATTGATTATTTATTATTAAAAAGTCTTTACTTGCAACAATACCTTTTGATGTTTTAACTATTATTTTATCAGTTATTGCATTACTTGGAACTTCAACTTTTATTTCATTGCTAGTAATATCTTTTATAAGACCAGTTGAACAATTAGCTTCTACATCCAAATTATTAAAACAATTACTTGTATTATTATTAAATATTACTTTTGTATTATTTAATTCAAAATTAGAACCTTTTATTGTTATTATAGTTCCTTTACTAACATTATTAGGAAAAAAGCTATCTATTCTAGGTGCATCAGAAGGATTATCACTATTTAAAACTTTAACTCTAAAAGTAACAAATTTTGTATTATCTTGATTTGATTTAGCTGTTATTGTAGCAAAACCAATATTATTACCTGTTATAGTTCCAGAGCTAACACTTGCTATATTACTATCGCTAGTTTCCCATGTAATATTTTCGTTAGTTGTTCTATCAATTAAAGTAACTAGTGCTTTAACACTATTACTTTGTGATTTTGATAAAACTAAAGGATAAGAATTTGAAAACAAAGGAATATTTTCATTATCTTGATAGTGTTTTAACTCTATTTTATCAACTGTTATTTCATTTGGAAGGATAATATTAATATTTTGATTTAATTGATTAGGTTCCAATATATCTATAGTTCTTTCTAAATAAACACTTTTACCATTAACAGTAGATTTAACTTTTAAGATCCAAGAACCTTGACTTATATTTTCTATAGTTGTTGTGTCTTCTGATATACTACTAACATTCTGTGATGTTAAATCATTAATTTCTAAACTACCATTTTTTACTATATTATTATTTGAATCTCTTAATGTTACATTTATTTTACCTTTTATTTCATTATCAAAATAAGTATTATCTCTGCTATATACAGGTATATCTCCATTATTATTAATAATGTATCTTACTAATTCATTAACATGAAAATATGAAGGATTAATTCCAGAGTAACTATTTGTTTGTTCATTATAACCTGTCATTTTATTAACAAAGTCTTGTAATTTTGATAAATCAACATTAAAAGCTAAATCTTTTCTATTATTATCAACTAATTTTTTAAGCACTTCAGCTATTGGAGTAGTTCCATAATTTATTTTTAAAGTAGTATTAGTTCCTTGTTCTAAAGATATTGCAGCCATAATTCTTGTTAATGGAAATTTATTTGTATCTTGAGATTGAACAATTACAATTTTTTTCTCACTTATACTTTTCCTTGGCTCTAAAGCTAATGATATTTCAGAAATACCTTGATTTCTCTTTATTTCTCTTTCTGTTTCAAGTAAATATTCAGTACTAGATTTTATCCAATAAACAGATATTTTAACAGAATCAACATTTGAATCATCAAATTTATATGATTTTAAATTAAATTTGTTTTTAAAAAAATTTTTAAAATTTACTTTTAAAATAGCTTTATTGTTTATATTATCAATTATATTACTTTTATTAGAATAATTTGAGTTTAAATTTGTATCACTACAAGACAAAGAAAAAAGCATTAATGATACAAATAAACTTGTTATTAATCTATTATTCATAGTTCTTTCCTTACTTAACACATCTAAAACCAATATTAAAACTTCTGCTTTCAGGTCTAAAATATTGTTCTCTAAAATAAGTCCTCATTTCTGAAGATGAATTGTTCCAAGCACCACCTCTAGCTATTTTAAAGTTACCTTGAACTGGACCTATAGGATTATTAAAATTAGATGTTCTACTATAATATGATATATCATACCAATCTGACACCCATTCTAGAGCGTTACCTGCTAAATCTGCTATACCTTCAGTAGTTTTACCTAGATTGAAAATATCAACTTGAGATAAAAATTTATAGTCATCATCATAACCATCTTGTCCAAAAAATCCATTTGCTCTTTTAGATATAATACTATTATTATTATCATATTCAATAGGTAAAGAATTTCCCCAAGGATATAATCTTCCCCATGTGAAATTATTAGATTTATTATTAAATCTAGCTACTGCTTCCCATTCAGCTTCTGTTGGTAATCTTTTACCAGCCCACTTTGCATAAGCACTTGCTTCATACCAACTTACACCAACTACTGGCTGATTATCTTGATTAAATCTACTATCATTCCAATATAAAGGTTGATTTATATTATTAGATGTTTTCCATTGCCAACCTGCTGAAGTCCAAAAATCAGGATTATCATAACCACCTGCTTCTATAAATTTTCTATATTCTTTATTTGTTACTTCTGTTTTATCTATATCAAATGGAGAAACAAAGACTTTTATCATAGGACTTTGACTTGGAGTAAGAACTGCTTGATTATCTCTTAGATCTTTTAAAAATGATATTAATAATTTTGTTTGATCATAATTTTTAGCTAAAATTTTTATATGATTAGCATCTGCTTTTATATAATTTGAAACATTATTAATCATGTTATTATCATTTACAAAATCATTTAAAGTGGTATTATTATTAACACCGGTATTAATGCCTTGTTCTGGGTTACTTGGATTTTTAATCATATTATCTACTTTAACCCTATCTACATAAGGATTATAAGTAAATACAACTAATTCTTCTAAGAACTTAGTTAATAATTTATTACCATCTGAATTATCTCTAGCAAAAGTCAAAACATCTTTTTTAATTCCTGTATAATTAGAGATATTTGTCCAGTGACTATCATTTAAGTTATTTAATGTATCATTAGAGTTAGCACCTACTTTACTAGTATCATTTATTATTTCTATAACTTTATTAATTTGTACTAAACTAGGTGTTCCCATTAAAAAATCACCTATATTTACAGTAACCATAGATGTAATATTTTGATTAGAGTGTTCAAAAATAGATTTTGATTTATCCATACCTCTTGAGTTTTCTACTGTAATATAGCCTTTTGTTGGTCCTTCTGGAACTTTTACTATCAACTTTTCTGTGCTTGCTGATAAAACTTCTGCTTTTATACCATTAAATTTAACTATATTATTTGATGGTACTAAATCATCAAAATTTTTTCCTATTATTTCAACAATTTTTTGAGAGTTATAATTTGAATCATCAAAAGATAATATAATAGGTTTTAATGATTCTTCAACAACATCAATTGTAAATGTTTTATAAACATCTCTATTAGTTATAGATTTAACTGTTAGTGTTGCACTACCTTTTTTAAGTCCAGAAATAACCCCATTTGTATTAACAGAAAAGATTGTTGAGTTTGAATTTTCCCATATAACTTCATCCTCTACATAAGAATCATCATCAAATATTACTCTAGCAGTATAATCTTGAGTATCGTTAATTGGAATTTGTATAGTACTTGAATTAATTTTTTCTGTATCCTTATATAACTCTATATCTTTAACTTTTACTTCTTTTAAATTAAGTGTAACTTCTAATATATCATTATTTCTAACTGATATAATTGTTTTTGCACTTAACCTATTACCACCATTCAATATTATATTTTTTTCATCATTTGTATTTATTGGTATCACAAAATTACCTTGTGAATTTATTACTCCTTCAGCTTTTAATTCCCATATACCAGGATCAGCATAAACTATGCCACTAGCAGGAACAGGACTACAAGGTGAATCTAAACACATCATAGTATTTGGATTTCCATTATCTTTTATTTGATGAGAAGAGACATCATTAATTTTTATTTTTATTTTAGAATTTATATTATTACCTAAAGAATCCTTTACTATAACCTTAACTTTCCCAAGTACTTCATTATTAAAACTAAGTATTGCGTTTTCTAGCACTTCACCATCATTTGCAATAATGTTTTCTGAAATTGAAAAAACATCTACTAGATTAGGATTTATATTTGAAAAAGAATTATTTGAAGTATTATAACCTGTTAGTTGTTCTATAACTCTATTTAACTTTGAAGAATCTACTTTATTAGCAATTAACGGAGCTTTATTTAATATTAGTTGCATTATTCTAGCTGAAGCACTACTACCATAATTTAGAGATAAATTAATATGTTGTTCAGCTATAACATCAGTTACTGCCATAACTTTTCTTATAACATTACTAGAAGAATCTAAAGCTTCAACTGTTATTATTCTATTTTTACCTGCTGGAACATCTAATGTTAAGTTTGGACTAGTATTTCCATTCCATTCAATTCTTTTTTCTATATAATTATTTATACCCAATCCCTCTATTTTAAAATTTAAATATTTTATTTTTGAATAATCAAAATTTTTTATATTAAACGTTGATTTATTTATAAAAATTGATAAGTCTAAAGTAACCTTACCAAACTTATTTTCTTTAATTACAGAATAATTATTAATTAAACTATTTGTATTATTATTACAAGATAATAGAAAAGAGCTTGCTAATATAAAAGATAAAAATGATTTTATTTTTCTATTCATAAGGCAACCTTTTAACATTAATTACAGCCAGGATCTACATTCCTTTTACAAGGTGGATTAAAATTTATAACAACTCCAACTCTTCCATCATTAGAACTTATTTGTGCTTGATTATTTATACTTACTTGTTGTTGCGATTGCTGATTTTGGTTAGTAATTTATTTGTGTGCTATTATTAACGACAGATATAGGATTAGAATCAGCTGACTTATTATCTAAAACTATATCTTGATTGTTATTGTTAACATTGGTATTACTAGTATTTTGAGTATTACTATTATTATTTTCTTTACTAGGTAAATTTAAATTTGTTTTTGAATTATTATTTGTTATATTTGACGAACTAGGAACATTACTACTACAAGAGTATAAAATTAAAAAAGATAATGTTATAAACTTTATAAAAATATTACTCATAAATCCTCATTTGATTTTTAAGTTAAATATAAACAAGCTATTTAACCATTATAACATATTTTTATATTTAAATATAATGATAAAAAACAAAAAAAATTAAATTTTTAGTTATTACAATTAATAGAACACTTTTCAGTTTCTATTTGTATAGTTAAATGATGTATTTTAAATTTTTCATTTAATAGTTTATTAATCTTTTCTATTACTAAACTTGAGTTACTTATATCAGAAATAACTATATGGCTTGTTAAAATAGTTCTATTATTATCTAAACTCCAAATATGTAAATCATGAATATCTCTTACTTCAGGAATACTCAAAATATTATTATAAACATTTTCAAATGAAATATTTTTAGGTATTCCTTCCATTAGTATATTGAAAGTTTCTTTTAATATAGATAATGCACTAAGAAATATTATTATTGATATTAAAATACTAACAATTGAATCTACAAAATAATAATTAGTATATAAAATTACTAAAGATGAAAAAATAACTCCAAAAGAACTTATTAAGTCTGCTATAACATGCATAAAAGCACTTTTTATATTGACATTTTCATGGGAGTTTTTATGTAGTATATATGCAATAATGATATTAACAAACATTCCAAAAATAGCTATATATATAAGTATTTTTGTTTTTATTTCAATTGGTATAAAAATACGTTCTAAACCTTCTTTAAATATCAATGATGACATTACTAATAACAATATTCCATTAACAAAAGCAATTATTGATTCTATTCTTTTATATCCAAAACTTCTTATCTTATCAGGCTTTTTTATACCTATATTTATAGCAATAAAAGAAAGTATTAAAGCAAAAGAATCATTTAGCATATGAAAAGAATCTGAAATTAAGGCTAAACTATTACTTATTATTCCTCCTATAAGTTCTATTATCATAAATGAAAAAGTTATTAAAATAGAGATATATAAAACTTTTTTATTGTGAATAATATTTTGATGTTCATGTTTCATAAAACAGTTATTTTATAACTAAATTTTACCTATAATAATCATAAAGATTTATATTTAATTTTTCCTGTAATTTATTTTCCAAGTTATTTAATTTAACAAGTTCAGATTTATTAAGTTCTTTTTTACTTATTGAATTCAGTAGTTTAATAATATTTTTAGAAGTTTGTTCTACCATAATATTAACTTTTAAATATTCTTTTATTAGTAAAACTTTATCATTGAAAGTTAAATTATTTATTTCTGTTTCAACTAAAAAATTTAAATTCTGTGGAATCGCAAAATTTAATGCTTGATAAATTAGCTTATGAAGTCTAATTCTATTTTTTATTTTAGGCTTTACAAATGATGTTAAATACTTTTCAAGTAATAAATCAATTTTTGAAAAATCATTTATCTTTCCTGATTCTATTGATAATAAATAAGAATACGATAATAAAAGTCCTTTTATATACGAAGTAAAATTATTTTCACCTAATAGTTGAACAATTAATAAAAGTAATTTATCAAAAATATTCATATAAGATTTATCATTTTGTATTATTTGCTCTAAATATTTTTCAACAAGTTTATTAAAAGTATCATAGTTAAATATCCCATTTACTTGTTCTACTCCGATTATTTCTTGTAAATCAGCTATTTTTTTTGATATCGGAATATTAGATTTTAAATCATCTTTTATATTATGTTTCGTTATTATGTTATTTGAAATATTTTCAAGTATTGATAAAAATCTATCAGGTTTGAATGCATATTCTAAAATATTTTTATTGTTTTTATAACAAAATGAGAAAGGTTTATTTTGAATTAAAACATTAAATTCACTTTGATTTAAAAACTTTTTTTTCTGAACTTTTTAATCTCATTTCTAGTAATTTCATTTTTATATCACTAGCTTGAGATTCAAGTTTATTAAGTTTTACTTTATCTACAAATTTGCTTGCAGAAACTTTTATTTCATCAGGTTTATTTAAAATTATTGATTTTTTATCCTTTGATAAAATTTCCATTTATTTTACTCTCTAACTCAAATTTTTTATTTTCCATTTCTTTTAAAGGTATCAAATCACCTTTTTGACTTGCTACTATTATACCTTTTTTATATGTTTCTAAAGCATTTTGTAAATCATTTATATTTTCGTAAGACTTTCCTAAATATAAATAAGCTATTGAATAATCTTTCTTTATCTCAATAGCCTTTTTAAAGTAATATATTGACTTATCATATTCTTCTAAATCAAAAAGAGATTTACCCATTCCATAATTTGCTATTAAATCATCAGGATCTTCAGTTTCCAATACTTCTTTAAACATTTCCATTCTTTCTTTTATTTCATTTATTTTCTTATTTTTTTTTCCTCTTCTAAAGATTTTTTTAATTGGTTTTCTTTCATTGCTTTTTTAAACTTTAGAGCTGTTGCTAATGCCATTTGTTTTTCTGCTTCTTCTTTATTTCCTATTTTCATGTAAAAAATTGATAAGTTAGTTCTTGCCATTGGTTCATCTGGTGCAATTTCTGTCAATTTATTCATAATATCTATTGCTTCTTGATATCTTTCTAATCTTGATAAAATAACTCCAAGAGCTTCATAAGCATCAGCAAAATTACTATTTAATAATATAGCTTTTTTTAATAATTTTATTGCTTCTTCTTCTTTATTGTCAGCAAATAATAATAAAGCATCATCATAAAGCTTTTAGATTTTTCTTCTTTTGATAGTTTTTTCTTAAAAGGTAATAGTCTTACAATAGCTTCAAAATTATTGTTTTCACAAGTAAAATTTATTTTTTCATCAGGTAATCTAAAATCTTTATGTAGGTATGCAAAGCAAAATGTTTTTTTATTTTTTTTTAGAATAAAAAGAGCTTTTTATTTTACCAATTTTTTTTATTATTAATAAAAATATCACTATTAAATTTTGGTATATTTTCACTATCTATTTCAAGACCTATTAAAGCATTTTGGTACTGTTCCATAAGTTTTTTATTCTTGCTACAACTTCTTGACCTAAATAACAACCTTTTGTATAGCTTACAGAAAATTTTTCTCTTCCTGTTTCAGAAATAATATTATTAGCATCCATGTCAATATTATAAAGAGGTATTCCAGATAATATTCTAATTTCCTCTACCTCATCTTTTTTTGCTTGATAAGATAAATTCTTCAAATTGTCTAAAATAAAACTAAATTCCTTTTTATTAACTAAAAGTAAATAGCCATCTTCATAAGAAAGACTCTTCTTTATTATATAGTTTTGATTTAATTTACAAATATCATTTTCATCTTTTAATAATGATAAATTAAAAATTTTTTCTATTATATCATCAGATAAATAACCTTGTAGTGAAATTAATTTATAGTCATTTGTTATATTTTCCATATAAAAATCTTCAGTAAAATGATATTTTTCTAGATGCCTCATTAAATTGTTTCCTGTTATTTCCTGTGATATTGCTATCATGTAATCATCTATTTTATGTAAAGAAAAAGGTGCTATTAAATGTCCTTTTCTATCAAGAAGATTATTATCTAATCCTTTATTATTAAGTAATGATTTTACATCATTACTTGTTTGTGTATTTAAATAAGATTGTGCATCATTACCACATATTTTTAATATGAAGAAATCTTCAATTAACCAAAATATACTTTCTTTTTCTAGCAAATATTCTAAATCCATAATAATATATTTTAACTCATATAATAAATAATTGAACTCAATTTTTTATTTTAGTAAGGTTTTAGTATTCTTAAATAATTTGGTTTTACTTCTATATTTGCAGGAGTAGTTCCATACAAATCGCCATCAACTTGTATTAGCATTGCTGGACTCTGTCTTAATAGTCATTTTTTTGAATTGGTAACTTTTTCTTATATCTGTAGATGCTTTTTTTGTTATAAAGGCTATTGATATTAATTTCCATGCAAAATCAAATATCCTTTCACTAGTAAATATATCTAAATCTAAAAGACCATCATTATATTTTGCTGTATGAGAAACTTTTAAACCTATTGCATAAGTTGGTGCATTAGTAATAAGTACTTGATATGAATTTATTTTTATTTTCTTTCTTTTTCCATTATTATCCCAAATATTTATAATCATTTTTGATTTTTTATGTCTAAACATTGAGTAAGGACTTGTTGCAGCAAAAGCTAAAATACCTGTATACTTTTTTAAGTTTGAATCAACTTCTTTAACTAATTTAGCATCAAATCCAATACCAGCCATTAATACAAAATATCTATTATTTATAATTCCTAAATCTATACTGATAACTTCACCATTAGGTATTATTTCTAAAGCTTTCTCAAAATTTAAAGGTATATTTAATTCTCTTGCCAAAACATTAGTTGTTCCTACAGGCAAAATAGCTAATATAGTTTTTGTTCCTGCTAATCCTTGAACAACTTCATTAATAGTTCCATCACCACCAGCAGCAATAACTACATCATAATTATTTTGAGAAGCTAATCTTGCTAACCTTGTAGCATCATTTGGACAAGAAGTAGATGAGATATCAACTATTAACCCTTTATTTTCTAAATATTCTTTAACTATTTCAGGTTTAAAATTTCTCCATACTTGACCTGATTTTGGATTATATATTAAATTAACTCTCTTCATCAAATTTATTATAATATTCAAGATAAAAATTATCTAAATTTTTGAAGTGATAAGTATATATTATTTTATAATTTTTAATATTAAAGGAGATTTTTATGCACAAAATATTAGTAATGGATGATGAACAAAATATACTAGATTTAATATCTATAAATTTAAATTTAAGTGGTTATGAAGTTGATATAGCAAAAGATGGTGCAGAAGGTCTAGCTAAAGCAAAAAGAGAAAGTTATGATGCTTTCATAATAGATGTCATGATGCCAAAGTTAGATGGATACACTGTTTGTGAGCAATTAAGGGCAAATCCATCTACAAAAGAAATACCTATAATAATTTTAACAGCAAAAGATACCTTACAAGATAAAGTGAAAGGTTTTGATATAGGAGCAGATGATTATTTAACAAAACCTTTTGAACCTCAAGAATTATTAGTAAGATTAAAAGCACTATTAAGAAGAAGTAAAAAAGTCTTCAATAGCGATAAAAAAATAACTGAAATACTTTCAGCTGGTGATATTAAATTATTTCCTGATGTTTTAAAAATAAAAGTTAAAAATAAAGAAGTTCAATTAACACCAATTGAGTTTGAAATAATTTATTGTTTATTACAACATACAGACCAACCTGTAAAATTATCTACAATATTGTCGGAAGTATGGGGCTATGATTCTGATGAAAACCCTGATATGCTAAGAGTTCATTTTAGACATTTGAGACAAAAAATAGAAGATGATCCTAAGAATCCTAAATACTTAGTTACTGTTATGAATGTAGGTTATAGATTAGTGGTTAATCCTGATTAATTTTTTTTAATTAAAAAAATAAAATTAATTTTTTTCAATAAAAAGTAGCAATACCTATTGCATTTTTGTTAATTTAATGTTAATATATTAATAGATAATATTTTTGTGAAAATAATTATGATAGAAAATTCTTTAAAAAAAAATGTTTATGTTAATTTAAGTGGAAATAAAACTATATTAACTAATACTTTAATAATTAATAATTTAAAAGAGGTATCAGCTGAACTACCAGAATTGATTTCAAAAATATATCAGCATGATCTAGATTTAATAAACGAAGAAGAAAAAACTTTATTAGGTCTAAAAATTGGTAAAACAAAAAAAAGTGATGTTTTAAAAATAATAAATTCTAAAGATTTATCTACTATAAATCAAAAATCCAAGATATGGAAGTTTAATGATATAGGTATTACCTTATATTTTTCTACTTGGGATTTGTTAGAAGAAATTATTGTTAACTCTCCATTTCAAGGAAAAACCTTAAAAGGTTTGTCTATTGGTGATAGTATAGAAAAAGCTATAAAATTATATGGAGAACCAAAAATAAAATCACTTGTAAGTGCATTTTGGAAAGATTTATCAGTTTTTATAAAAGATGACATTATAGTTAGTATAAAAATTTGGTAAATTTATTTTATAAGGGAAAGAACTTTTTTTACTAATTTCTCTATGCCGTTAGCAACATCTTTAGGACCTGGTCCTAACATATAGGCTGGTGTTGATACTACTTTATATTTTTCATCAACAGAAATATCATCTGTATTTTTGTTTTCATGTTTAGCCCCAAAAGATTCTATTACTTCTGCTGTTGCTTTATCATTTCCTATTGTTAGTTTTACATGTTCATTTCCTAAAACTTTTGCTGCAATAACTGGTGATATACAAATAAATCCCAAAGGCTTACCTAAACTATGAGATTTTTTAATAAATCTTTCTATTTCTGGATTTACAGACATATTTTTACCTTCAGTTCCAAAACTACATAAATTTAAAGCTGCTCCAAAACCACCTGGTAATATTACAGCGTCTAGTTCTTCAGGATTTACATCTTTTATATTTTTAATATTTCCTCTTGCTATTCTAGCTGATTCAACTAGTACATTTCTTTTTTCATTTGTTCTTTCTCCTGTTAAATGATTTACAACAAAAGTTTGTTCAACATCAGGAGCCATGCATATATATTCTACTCCTTCTTTGTCTAAGAATAATAAGGTAAATACAGCTTCGTGTATTTCCGTACCATCTTTAAATCCACAACCTGAAAGTATTACACCTACTTTTTTTTTAGACATAATTACCTCCTTATATTTTTAATACTTCCTTCAAAAGTCCTACAATTTGACTAGGTGTATCAGCTACCTTTACTCCTACTTTATTAAATGCTTGAACTTTACCTTCAGCTGTTCCACTTCCACCTGAAATTATAGCTCCTGCATGTCCCATTCTTTTACCAGGTGGTGCTGTTCTTCCTGAAATAAAAGCAACAACAGGTTTTGTCATTGTAGAAATAAATTCTGCTGCTTTTTCTTCATCATTACCTCCAATTTCTCCAATTAAAACAACAGCATCGGTTTCACTATCTTTTTCAAATTCTTCAAGAACATCTATAAAATTAGTTCCAATAATTGGGTCACCACCTATTCCAACACATGTTGATTGTCCTAAACCTTCTCTAGTTAAAGAATAATCAACTTCATAAGTTAATGTTCCACTTCTTGATACAATACCTATTCTACCTGGCATATGTATATGTCCTGGAATTATACCAACTTTAGCTAATCCTGGAACAATCAATCCTGGACAATTAGGACCTATTAATCTAACTCCTTTTTTCTTTACATATTGATAAACTTTCATCATGTCATGAACAGGAATACCTTCTGTAATACAAACTATTAACTTTATATTATTATCAGCAGCTTCTATTATAGCATCAGCTGCCATTTTTGCTGGAACAAATATAACAGAACAATTAGCGTCTGTTTTAGCAACAGCTTCTTTTACTGTATTAAATATTGGTCTTCCTTCAAATTCCATTCCTCCTTTTCCAGGGGTAACACCACCAACAACATTTGTCCCATATTCTATCATTTGTTTTGCATGAAAAGATCCATCTCTTCCTGTAATTCCTTGAACTATTACTTTTGTATCTTTATTTAAAAAAATTGCCATATAAGTTTTCCTTAAAAATAAATATGAATTAATAATTTAACATATTTTTGTTACTTTAGAAATATTTTAAATAAAAATTTTTATAAGATATTAGTTATTCTGATTTTTTAGAATTTAAAATTGGTAAAGTTATAGTGAATGTTGTGCCAACATCTATTTCACTTTCTACATCTATAGTTCCATTATGAGCAACAATTAAATCTTTAACTATTGAAAGTCCTAATCCTGTACCACCTGTAACTCTTGACCTAGATTTGTCAACTCTAAAAAATCTATCAAAAATTCTTCCTATATCAACTTTGTGTATTCCAATACCTGTGTCAATTACTTTTATCAAAATATTATCATTATCTTTTATTCTTGCATAAAGAGTTACTTTTCCGTTTTGTTTATTACACTTTATAGCATTATCAACTAAATTTATTAATACTTGATGTAATCTATCTCTATCTGCTTCTATGTAAGGTAAATCATCTGGAAAATCACCTATTAAGGTTATATCATTTAAATCAGCATGATATTTCATTGTTGTAACAACATCATTTAATAATTCATTGAGATTAAATTTTGAAATATGTAATGTTACCTTATTATCTAAATTAGCAAGAACTAATAATTCATTTACTAATCGTGTTAATCTATCAGCTTCTCTTTGAATATTAGATAAAAACTTATATTTCATTTTTTCATCAGAAATAGCGCCTATTTGTAATGATTCAGCAGCCATTTTTATAGATGTTAAAGGTGTTCTTAATTCATGAGAAACATTAGCTACAAATTCTCTTTGTAAATTCTCTAACTTTCTTGTTTTTGATAAATCAATTATATTTATTATAAAATTATTATCATAAATTTTTACTACTCTAATTGATAGAATAAATAAATTATTATCTTTTTCAATGTTAAACTCTTTTATGCTAGATGTATTATTATTAATTTCTTGTTTTATAAAGTTAGAAATTTCATTATCTTTTATTTTTTCAAAAATTAAACTATTTTTTTCTAGATTAAAAATAGAGTTTGTATAAGAATCAGAATATTTAACATACCCTTCTTTATCTGTAAGAACAATACCGGTATTTATTATAGACGACAAAATTTATTAGCCTCCTAGTCTATAGCCAAATCCTCTTACTGTTTGAACATATTTAGGATTACTGGGATCAGCTTCTATTTTTTCTCTTAGCCATCTTATATGAACATCTACAGTTTTTGTATCACCATAAAAGTCTAATCCCCAAACTTGCTCAAGTAAATCTTCTCTAGAAAAGACTTTATTTGGACTAGACATAAGCATTGATAATATTTTAAATTCTTTTGGTGACAGTTCTACAGGCTTACCTTTAACAGAAACTTTATGTTCTGTAAGATTAACAACTAAATCATCATACTGACGAATATCTAATGATTTAGAATCATTATCACTTGGTTTACTCCTTCTTAACAAAGCCCTTATTCTTGCTACAAGTTCTCTTAAACTGAAAGGTTTAACAAGATAATCATCAGCTCCAACTTCAAGACCTATAACCCTATCTATTTCTTCACCTTTTGCAGTTAGCATAATTATTGGTACTTCATTTTTTTCTCTTCTTAGAATTCTACAAACTTCTAAACCGCTTATTTGTGGTAGCATTAAGTCTAAAACTATTAAATTAGGTTTTTCTAATTGTACTTTTTGGAGAGCTTCATGACCATCACTTGCTTTAACTACTTCATAACCTTCTTGCTTAAGAGCAAACTCTATAGATTCTATAATTGCTTCTTCATCATCAACTAAAAGAATTTTTTCTATCATCAAAAATTTACTCCTCTTTTAAGTTATTAAATTTCTAAAAGAATAAAACTTTAAAGCAAAACCAATACATGATAAATATCACATATAATAACAAATTCTTAAATAAAATATTAACATATTTAACCTTAACTTTATCATTTTAACTTTTAAAATTTATTAACTAATTAACAAAAGTATAAATTTTTAATAGTGATTATAGAACTTTTGATAACTCATCATATAAATAAATTGCTGAATTTATAGCTTTATAAAAATCTGATAATGATAAGCTTTCATTTTCTGAATGAGCATGACATATTGGATCTTCTAATCCCATTAATATACAAGGAATACCCCCTAAATTATCAGAAAAAGGTTTAACAAATGGAATAGTTCCACCACATCCAATAAATGTAGGTTCTTTACCATAACCTTTTCTTAAAGCATTACATGTTGCTTCAAAAGCTTTTCCTTTTGTTTCTGTATGCCACCATATAGCATTTGAATGAGGTTTTAATTTAATAATACAATTTTTAGGTTTATTTTCTTCTAAATGTTTCATTAAAGAATTTAATATATAATCAGGCTCTTGATTCGGGACTATTCTTATACCTACTCTTGCTTTTACTGAATCCATTATTTGATTTGCTGATTCTTTTAATGTACATGATTCTAAAGCTGTTATAGTAAGTGATGGTAAATGCCATAATTGTTCATAAACAGAATAATCATCTAATTTATTTAATTCAATACCATCTAATAATCCTGCATCACTTTTAAACATTTTTTCATTGAAAGGAAGAGATTTTATTTTTTCTTTCTCTTCTTTAGTTAATTCTTTTATTCCATCATAAGCACCCTTAACAAGAATTTTACCATTTTCATCAGTTAAAGTTGATAATAATTTACACATTTGCATTGTAACATCAGGTAAAGGACCACCCCACATTCCACTATGAACTTGATGTGATAAAGTTTTTAATTCTATATCAACAGCAACAAGTCCTCTAAGCAAATAGGTTATTGATGGTAATCCTTCATATAAATTAGCTGTATCAGTTAGTATAATACAATCTGCTTTTAGTTTTTCTTTATAATTTGCTATAAAATCGTTTAAATTATCAGAACCTATTTCTTCTTCACCTTCAACTATAAATTTTATATTTATCGGTAAGTTTCCTATTGTTTCAAGATAAGACTTTATAGCTGATAAATGTATTACAAATCCAGCTTTATCATCTACAACACCTCTACCATAAAGTCTTCCGTTTATTTCTGTTGGAATCCAAGGACTTGAAGTTTTCCATTTTTCTAATTTACCTGGTGGTTGAACATCATGATGAGCATATAAAAGAATTGTAGGTTTATTTTTATATTTGATTAATTCACCGTAAGCATAAGGATGAGCATTTTTAAATTTTATTATCTCTACATTTTCTAATCCTGAATCTTTCATAAGTTCTGCAACTTTTTTTGCTGATTTTTCTAATTCTTCTTTTGGCCAACCTTCAGCACTTACACTTGGTATTTTTGATACTTCACATAAATTATTTTTAAATTTATCTTTATTTAAATTAGCATATTCCAAAACTTGATTTATACTCATTAATGTCTCCTTATTACTTATTGAATATTCTATTGAATTGAATTGTTTGATTTAAATTACTAGAATTATTTTGAACTAAATTATTATTTTTAGATGCTAAAACTAGGATTGTATCGGCTTTTATTAAAGAACCACCACTAATTTGTTCTAATCCTTTTATACTAATGAAATCACCTTGTCTTAATTCTGAAAAGAAAGCCTTACTTAATAATTTATTTTCTTTATTAAATATTTTTGTGTCTATATCAAAATTAACTAGTATTCGTCTTTTTGTATTTGAATCTATAACAAATATTTCACCCTTATTTAAATCTATATACTCTATATAAGCAACTTCAACATTAAACTTAGGTTTTGGTTTTGTTTCTTTATTTACTAATGAACTTGTTTTTATAAGAAAAATACCAGCTAATATACTTATTGTTGAAACAATGTAATAAATAGATTTTTCTATCATGCCTCTACCATAAAGCATTTCGTTAATCCACATAATAAATAGAAATATTATTGCCATGCATAAAGAAGCTATTATTGGTCTTAAAGTGTTTTTTTCTTTCTTTGCTCTATTCCAAGAATTTATAAGAAATATTATTGATATAAAAGCATATAATAGTGTAAGTCCTAATCTAAAAGCATCTATAAAATAATACCATATATTTTTTCTGATATCTTCAGCTTTTTGTATAGGTGTTTGTTCTGGCATTAAACTTGCCCATCTATAAACTGATTCTACAATAGCAACAGCTTCAGACCATCTTAATAAGTCATCAGGTCTAAAAGTTTTGTCAGGATAACCAGCTGAAAGTTTTATTATTTCAGCAGTTAAACATGCTTTATAATATTTATGTTCTGGTGATATATCAGTAAATTTAGTCTTATAATTTTCTGTTACTTTATCCATTTGTTTTTCAAGTCCAAAAGCTCTAAGTGCTGAATCTATAGCCATAGCTCTTGATAATGGTTTATCAAAGCTATTATAATCTAAATCACCAAAAACTTTTTTGTCTTTAATGCTTGTAGCTCTAGAAAGCATTATTGCAAAATCTCTTTGAGAAACAAGAGAATCGTATTGAATCCAATCAGGTATTTTAAAAACATTATTTTTTTGTAAAACATTTATTGAATTATTTACCCATTCTTGCTTTTTATCTTGTATTTGAGCAAAAGAAGGTAAAGAAATAAATATCAGAAATAATAAAAATAGTATTCTCATACGAATATTGAAAATTATAATCATAGTTAGAGTATTATAACATAATTACTAAAAACTTATAAATAAGTTTAAAATTTACTTGACAATAATATAAGTATAAATGATAATTTTTTATTCAATTCATTAATAAGGTAGGTACTTTGTGCTTTTAAAGAGAAGTCATAGTTGTGGTGAATTATCTAAGAGTGATTTAGGAAAAAATGTTGTCCTTGCTGGTTGGGTTGATACAAGAAGAGACCTTGGTGGTGTTGTATTTATAGAACTTAGAGATAGGTCAGGTATTATACAAGTTGTCTTTAGTCCTGAAAATAATAAAGAAACTCATGAATTATCTTCAAAATTAAGAAGTGAATATGTTATAGCTGTAGAAGGAGTACTTAGAGAAAGACCAGAAGATAGCATAAATAAAAATGTTTATAATGGTGATATAGAAGTCTATGCTTTTAAATTAGAAATATTAAATACTTCAAAAACACCACCATTTGAAATAGCTGATAATATTAATGTTGATGAAGCTTTGAGATTGAAATATAGATACCTTGATTTAAGAAGACCTATAATGCAAAAAAGGATAAAGCTAAGACATGATGTTTCCTTGTTTGTTAGAAACTATTTAAATGAAAAAGGATTTTATGAAATAGAAACTCCAATGCTTACAAAAAGAACTCCTGAAGGTGCTAGAGATTATTTAGTTCCAAGTAGAGTTCATCCGGGAAATTTCTATGCTTTGCCACAATCACCACAAATATTTAAACAAATATTAATGGTAGCAGGATATGATAGATATTTTCAAATAGTTAGATGTTTTAGAGATGAAGATTTAAGAGCTGATAGACAACCTGAATTTACTCAAATAGATATTGAAATGTCTTTTGTAAAACAAGAAGATGTATTAAATCTAGTAGAAAATATGATGGTTTCATTGATAGAAAAATTTAAAGGAATAAAAATTGATACACCTATAAAAAGATTAAGCTATAAAGATGCTATGAACCTATATGGTTCTGATAAACCTGATTTAAGATTTGGAATGGAATTAATAGATTTAACAGAAATGATGTCAAAAACAAGCTTTAATGCTTTTGCTGAATTAAAAGAAAAAGGAGGTATAGTAAAAGCTCTTAAATTAGAAAATATGTCGGATAAAATTTCTAGAAATGAACTAGATACATTAAGAGACAAAGTTATAAAAATGGGTGGTAAAGGTCTTACTTGGTTTATTTTTAATCAAGATAGTTCAATTAAATCACCAATATTAAAATTCTTTACAGAAAATGAAATTAATTCAATAAAAGATATAGCAAAAATTAATAATGGTGATGTTTTACTGATATTAGGTGATGATTATGATGTTGCTTCTGATATATTAGGAAGATTAAGATTAGAATATGGTAAAAAACTAAATTTAATAGATAATTCTAAATTTTCATTACTATGGATTGTTGATTTTCCTCTTTTTGAGTGGGATAAAGAAGAAAAAAGATGGGTGGCAAAACATCATCCATTTACATCACCTAAACTAAAACATATAGAATTACTAGAAACTGATCCTGGTAATTGTTTTGCAAATGCTTATGACTTAGTTCTAAATGGATATGAATTAGGAGGTGGAAGTATAAGGATACATAGAAAAGATTTACAACAAAAAATGTTTAAAGTATTAGGTTTAACAGATGAAGAAGCTAAACAAAAATTTGGTTTTATGATGGATGCTTTTGAATATGGGGCACCACCTCATGGAGGACTTGCTTTAGGTCTAGATAGAATTGTAATGTTATTGGCTGATTGCGATAATATTAGAGATGTAATACCTTTTCCAAAAACACAAACTGCTACATGTTTGATGACTAATGCTCCATCTTCAGTAGAACCAAAATTAATGAAAGAATTACATATAAAATCTACTTTGTTAAAGAAAGAAGAATAATACATGAAAATATTAGTTTTAGATAATGTAGATAGTTCAGCAATTGAAATTTTAAAAAAAAATAATTTTGATGTTGATGTAAAAAATAATTTATCTAATCAAGATTTAGAAAATATAATTTCAAATTATGATGTATTAATTGTAAGAAGTCAAACGAAAGTAACAAAAAGTGTCATAGAAAAAGGTAAAAATTTAAAAATAATAGCAAGGGCTGGTGTAGGGTTAGATAACATTGATGTTAATAGTGCTAAAGAAAAAAATATAAAAGTTATAAATTCTCCAAGTGGTAATACAATATCAGCTGCTGAACATACATTAGGATTAATTTTGGCTATATCTAGAAACATTGCCTTTGCTGATAAAAGTATGAAAGAAGGAAAATGGGAAAGAAATAAATTTGTAGGTTATGAATTAAATAATAAAACTTTAGGAATTATTGGTTTTGGAAAAATTGGTTCTCATTTAGCAAAAATATGTAAAGTAATAGGTATGAATATATTAGCTTATGATCCTTATATAAAAAATTTAGAAGATGAAAAAATGAAACTAGTAAGTTTTGATGATGTTATACAAAATTCTGACTACATAACACTACACTTGCCACTTACAGAAGAGACAAAAAATTTAATAAATATAGAGATTTTTAGGAAAATGAAAAAAAGTGCTATATTAATAAATTGCTCAAGAGGTGGAATTGTAAATGAAGATGACTTATACATAGCATTAAAAGAAAATATTATAAAAGGTGCTGCTTTAGATGTTTTTGAAAATGAACCTCTAAAAGATAGCAAGCTTATAGAATTAGGAAATAAAATACTCTTAACCCCTCATTTAGGTGCTTCTACTTATGAAGCTCAAATAAATGTTGCAATAGATGTTGCAAATCAGATAGTAGAATTATCTAAGGAGTATTATGTATAAGATTATTGAAAATAATAGTCAAAAAATTATAAATATAGAAGAAGAAAATTTAGAATCTTTATTTAAAGATATAGCTTTTTCTTTTAAAGAGTTCGTTTTCGGTAGTATTATAACTAATCCTAAATCTTTAAGAAATATTTATATAATAGAAAACTCTATGGAAGAACTTATTATACAATGGATAGGAGAATTAAATAGACAAATTGTTTATCATGACTGGATTTTTAATGATTTTAAAAAAATAAAAATGTCATATAATAGTAATGAATTTAGTATAAGGGCTGATTTAACTGGTGAAGGCATCAATTCAGGAAAACATAAAATTATTCATGATACAACTTACTTAAAAGTAAAAAATCTTGTAGTAGAAAATGTTTCTAGCAAATACAAAGTTTCTTTTAACCTTGAAGTTTAGTTAGCACAACTTACACACTCTTCTTTTTTTTCCGGAAATTCAGCTCTTAATGCTATTGAACGAACATAATAAACTGTTTTACATCCTTTTTTCCAAGCATTAAGATATAAATCATAAATATCTTTTGCTTTTATACCATTGTTTAAATTTAAACATAATTCCATACTTATTCCTTGGTCTGTCCATTTTTGTATTACTGATACTGCATTTATGACATCATTTTGATTCATATTTTTATTTTCTTGATAATACCAAAAAGTTTCTTTAGATAAAAAAGGAGGACATATTGGAACGTTACCATTGCTAGCTTTATCTATAAAAAACTTGCTATATACTGGTAAAACACTTGCACTACATCCCATTAATAAACTTGTACTAGTGTTTGGTGCTATTGCAAATAATCCACCATTTCTAATGCCAAAATTTTTAATATCATTTATTAAATCTATCCAATATTCTCTTGGTATATATGTATTATTGCTTCTAAACCAATCTTCGTTTTTACCAATTATTATTCCTTTGCTCCAATCACTACCATAATATTTAGGATATACTCCTCTTTCTTTTGCAAGATTTACAGATTCTTTTATTCCATAATAAGCTATGCTTTCATATAATTTTTCAATTTCTTCTAAACCATTTTTATAGAGAAGTTTATTTTTTACTAAATAATCAGCTAATCCCATAGAACCAATACCTAATATTCTATATTCATTGTTATGTTTATCAGCTTCTAAAACTGGAGGTGTAGATATATCTATTGTATTATCAAGTATTCTTACACTTAAAGAAGTCATTTTTTCTAATTCATGCTCTTCTATACAAGATAAATTTAAACTTACTAAATTACAACAATGTAATTCACCTGCTTGTATTGTTTTTGTTATTATATTTTTATTTTCATCTATTTCTTTCTTTAAAATTTTAGAAGGTTTAAAATTAGAAAATGATTCTGTACAAAGGTTAGCATTACCAATCATTCCACAATGTTTATTTGGATTTATATTATTTACCGTATCTTTAAAAAAGACATAAGGCATTCCTGTTTCTACAACAGTTTTTAAAAAACATTTTAAATAATTCTTTTGCTTTTACTACCTTTTTAAACTCTAGTTCCTCTAGTTCTAAAAATGTGTATTTTTCTTCAAACTCTTTGCCATAAAGTTCAGCTAGTTCTATATTATATTTTTTTCTAACTTCATAAGGATCAAGAAGTGTCCAATCTTTATTTTCTTCTACTCTTTTCATAAATAAATCAGGTATAACTATTTGTGGAAAAATATCAAATGCTTTTTTTCTATGGTCACCATTTTCAGTTTGACAATGTAAAAATTCTTCGATATCATAATGCCAAATATCAAGAGCTACAGTTATAGCTCCTGCTCTTGCACCTTGCTGATTAACAGCTATACCTGTATCATTTATAAGTTTCACCCAAGGCATAACACCAGAACTAGCACCTTTAACATTTTTTATATAAGAACCGGCACATCTTATTCTACTTATATTAACACCACAACCACCAGCATTTTTACTTATTTGTGCTAATTGATCCAATGTATAATAAATACTATCTAAATCATCATCCATGGCACCTATAAAGCAAGATGCTAAGTTTCCATTAGGTTTTCTTAAATTTAATAATATAGGTGTTGCTAAACTTATTTTTCTTGAAGCTATGGCATGATAAAATTCTTTTGCAATCTGAATTCTATTTTCTTTCTTTTCAGGTAATGCTAATAGTAATGATATACTTAAAAACATTTCTTGAGGTTTTTCAAATTCTTTTCCATTGAGTTTTACTAAATACCTATTAGTTAGTATGTTCATTCCAGCATAATCAAATCCGAAATCATATTCTTCTTTTAATTCTTTTCTAAAATTTTCTATTTCCTTTTTAGAGTATTCTTCTAAAATTGTTTTATCATAAACATTATTCTCAACTGCCATTTGTAAAAACTCATAATAATCATTTACATATCTACTACTTTTTGGATTATTTCTATTTATACAAGCTAATTTTATATATGTTTCTAGAACTATTCTTGAAGCAACAAAACGCCATTTTAAATTTTCAAAATCATCTATATTTGTTAATGAAACTGCTTTTTTTATAAGTAATTTGTTTAAATCACTTGATTTAACTATATTTAAATCTAAATCTTCTATATAATCAACTAATATCTCCTTATTTACATTTATCTGGTAAATAGCTTTTTCTAGTGATTTGGATAATTTTTCTCTACTAAAATCTTCAATTTTCTTATTTCTTTTTTCTATAAATTTAACCATATTAAATTTCGTCCCAACCTTCAATAGCTATTGATTGAGAATAATTTGTTACTGTAGCTTCAAAAAAGTTACTTTTTATATCTTCACCTTTATTATCAGCTAATTTTTCTAAATGTGAATAAGGATTTTCATTAAAATTTGAGTATAGTTCTTTAAATCCTAAATCTTTTATTCTTTTATTTGCCAAATATTTTGTATATTTTTCTGTGTTTTTTTTATCCATTCCAAGTATATTATTACCAATAGCATGATTTGTCCATTGTATTTCTTGCTCTACAGCTATTGAAAATAACTCATGAACATCTTTCTCTTTTATAAGATTATCATTTTCTAAATTTAGTTCTCTTATTATGTTTTTAAATAGCTCTACATGGGTAGCTTCATCCCTATTTATATATCTTATTTCATCAGAAGTTCCAAGCATAAGATTTTTGTTAGCTAAATTATAAAAAAACATAAAACCATTATAAAAATATAGACTTTCCAATATATAATTAGCTATTATAACTTTTGAAAAATTTTTAAGAGTTGGATTATTACTAAAATCTTGATATATTTCAGCTATATATTTATTACGTTCAAGAAGTATTTTATCATCTCTCCATAATTCATAAACTTGATTTCGTCTATCAGCTGGAATAACACTTTCTAATATATAAGCATAACTTTGAGAATGTATAACTTCTTGAAAATCTTGTATAGCTAGTAATACACTTATCTCTGGAGCAGTTATGTAATCTGATATTCTAGGTATATTTGTTGTTTGAATACTATCTAAAAATGTTAAAAAAGAAATTATTCTTTCAAATGCTAAAACTTCGTCTTTTGATAATCTTTTAAAGTCTAAAGAATCTTTTGAAAGATCTACTTTTTCAGGTATCCAAAAATTGGATAACATAACTCTATAAAGAGTTTTTGCCCAAGTATATTTTATAAAATTAAGATTAAATAAATTTGTAGTATTACCTTTAATAATTTTTCTATTTAATATATCATCATTTCCTTTTGTATTAAAAATATTTTTTTTAACTAACAAATTATCAATGCTTATTGTCATATTTTTTTCCTTAAAGAATCTAGGTATTAAATAATAATATCTATAAATTTATTTTTTGGTTATGAGTTCAAAAAAAAAATTTTTTGTCAAGTTTATGATTAATATAAATAAAATTAATTTGATTAAAATTAAAGACATAAAAAAGTAAAAAAGAAATAAAAATTTATTTTTTGATAAAAAATTGAATATAAAAAACTAAAAATAAAAATATCGTTTTTTTATGATTTTAATTTTTATAAAGTTTTTTGAAATTTAACTTAATTAAATCTAATTTATATTTACTATATTAAGTTTTAAATTTTAAAATAATCTTATTATTATTTTTAAAATATCAAGATGACAGAAAAAATTGATTATTTTAATCTAGGATTAGAACAATATAATAATTATGAACCTTACGATAAGGTTATAGAAACTTTTGAAAAAGGATTAAAAGAAAATCCTAATGATTCAAGTATATATACTTGCCTAAGCTGGCTCTACATGTTAAGAAATAATGGTAATGATAGAAAAAAAGCTATAGATTTTGCAAAAATTGCTTTAAAATGCGAACCTACGAATGCACAAGCACAATATAATTTAGTTTTATTATACATGCTTACTGGACGTAAAGGTATTAGACAAGAATTTGAAAAAGCTGTATCTATGAGTAAAGAACAAGATTTGGAAGCAGCAAAAAATAACTTAAAGGAAGCACTTAAAAGAGAAGGAAGTATTCCAGAAATTGAAAAACTTTTAAAATGGTTAAATGAACTTTAATATTGTTCTAAAATAACTTTTTTTAATTCCTCATAAGATAAAGACAAAGTAGTAGATATAAGACCACTCAAAACAGAAGTAACCTTGAACGAACTCATAAAAGACAAACACTACAAGATGAAATTAGACATACTATTACATCTAAACCCAGTAAAAGTTGTGAAGAATTTTGGGAAGAATACAGGAAAGCAGAGAACGGATATGAAAGAATCCAGATAATCAAGAAATACAACATCCTAAGAAACTAAAACATACTATTCATAGACACCATCACAATAGACATAGACAGCAAATACGAAGAAGTAGAGTCAGTATTAAAGAAACTAATAAAAGAGTTAAACATACCAGAAGAAACAATAAAAATAATAAAAACAAAAGAAAAGTTGCCAAAAAAGTTGTGTTTATACATATTTGAAATCAGTCTATAAAATGTTTTTATGGTTTTCATACACAAGATTTAAGACAACTCTCTCTGTTGAAGGTTATGTTAATCATGTTTTATTAGTATTACTATCTTATCAAGTAAAAAAATCTTTTTAGCTAATTTTTAATTTCATTGTTAAGGTTATAAAATTAAGTTGATTAAAATCAATTTCTAGGTTGTGTCAAATCAATCACATTTTTTACAATTAAATTTATAATTATTATTAAAAATTTTAAACATAGTTTTCTAGGAGTTTATCTAAATAAATGGAATTACAGAAAAATATTTTAATTTTAGGAAATGAAAATAAAATAAATTCTATATTAGAAGAATTGCAGGATTATAACTCTAAATATAAATTGTCGGTTACAATAATTAATTCATTAAAAGATTTATTTTCTATATTAATGAATAATGAAAAAATAGATTTATTATGCATATTAGATAATTTAGATAATATAAAACAAGAAGAAATAATATTAAATATATATCAAAGTGATAGTTTATTTAAGCCATATACTATTTTTATAAATACTTTTGACAATAAAGAAAAATTAAATTCAATACTAATAAGCAACAATTCTATATATGAACAAGAACATAAAGTTCAATTTATAAATGAAAAGTTGGATTTTTATGCAAATTTAGAAAAACATTTTTCTGAAAGTTATTTCTCTGGAGTTACAAGTGACTATAATCTTTTTGAATTATTTTTATTGATAGAAAAACTTAACAAAACAGGTGTTCTTAATGTAAGGTCTAATAATTCAAATGCATATTTTGAATTTTATTTTAAAGATGGAAAATTGATAAGTGCTTATGGTAATAATGGATATTTTCCTATAACAAAACTTGATGCTATAAAAGAATTTTTTAAAGAAAATAACTATAGGAATTCTAATTTTGAGTTTTTAGGTGATGTTTCAGTTCCAGATATTCATTTTAATGAAGAGACATCTAAAATTATTTCTAATGTTTATAAATTATTTAAAATTAATTCAGAGAATATAAAATCACAAACTTTC
>BPII01000023.1 GCA_026004035.1 Candidatus Sericytochromatia bacterium
CAGCATGGGAACAATTACCACATTTACCTTATGGAAGAACATTTACAAGTATTATAGTAGAACCTGATAGTAGTATTCAAAGAATAAGTCCTTATTATCCTTTGGCTTATAATTTTCCTTCTCAAGCTGGTCAAAGTGGAACAGAATTTGGTTGGTATCCTATACCTTCTAATGAAGATGAATCTAATCAACTAGTTTTTTATAAAGTAGAACAAAATGGAACTGTTACAAGAATTCTTTACTATTCAGAAATTGACACAAAAGATTATAATAGTGCAAAAACTTATCTACTAAAAAAAAGAATTCAAAGAAATATAAATTCAACTTCAGTAAATTATTTTATTAATGATTCTTCTGTATCAGAACAAATATTGTTGTCTGGTTTAAAATCAATACAATTTACATATCCAGTTATAGAAAATTTGTTAAATTCATCGTCTCCTGAATACAATCCAACATTAAAATCTACCCTTCTATCTGTAACAGGGACATTATCAGAAAAAATACATAAACAAAACGAAATATTAAATAAATATAGAAATATTATAGGTATAAAGATAAAGATAGCTGGTGAGCAAATAGGTAATAAAAGATCAACAGCTTTAGAATTAGGAACGGAGGTTAATATAAGAAATTGAGAAAAAAATATTTTAAAAATGGTTTTACTTTAACACCAGCTTTATTAATACTTGTAATATTGATAATTTCAGGAACAACTTATTTACTTTATACAAATATTATAGCAAGGACAAATATTAAAATAGAAATAACAGAAGTTTCAAAATATGTAGCAGAAACAGGATTATTTTATGCTAAAGCTCAATTAGCATCTGTTAATGAACTAGATTCAACAGGTAAAGGAATAAACAAATGGTTTAAATGCAAAAAATCCTATAAATCTATCTCAATTTTTGTTTCCCTCTTCTAATAATAGTAATAGAAATGCATCTAATACCTCAAGAATTTCAGATTATATATATCTTGAAAATACACACCTTCAAGTAAGTAAATTTAGAATTACCTTAGAGGATGGTTCATTTATATCAAATTCAAAAACTATAACAAATTCTATTGTTGAAGGTATTGATAGATATGGAAATAAGATATGGGCAAATTCTACAGATAAAAACTACTTTAAAGAAACAGGTTCATATAGATATGGTATAAAAGTTGATGCAATGGTGCAAAGTGGAGGTAAAGAAAGCACACAATCAATATATGCTGTTATAGATGTTCCAGTAAGTGCAATTAATTTTGCTGGTAAAGATACGGGATTTAACAGAGCTGCTAGCTTTATGCTTGCAACTAATGGTGGCGAAAACTCAAATGTACCACTTAATTTACTTAGTAATCAAGTAATAACAGGTCCTATTCACAGTAATTCTAGTATAAATTTTACTTGGAAAGGTAATTTTGATATACTAATTCCTCTAGGTGAGACATATAGGAGAGTTACAAGTAAAAAAAATGATGTTTTTACTGTAACATCTACAAGATTTGTAGGTGCTGATACAGCTGATCCATCACCACCAATTATATTTAATATGATACATGAAAGCGGACAACCTAGTAACGTTTTAACATTATTAGGACAAAACTTTAGTACATCTAATTCTAATGGATCAACAGTTGGTAATTACATTGTCTTTTATAATGATTCACCACCTAGTACAAATGTTGTTTCTGATTCAAATGTTACAAAAATATCATCAACAAAATTAAGAGTTATAGTACCTGCCGGATTTACCAAAGGAAGAATTTCTATATCAACATATGAA
The DNA here is from genome assembly GCA_026004035.1 of Candidatus Sericytochromatia bacterium. GTDB lineage: Bacteria > Cyanobacteriota > Sericytochromatia > UBA7694 > JACMQJ01 > BPII01. The sequence goes on from BPII01000023.1 coordinate 1,779, forward strand.
AGTAAAGCTGCTAATTCTGTTTATTTAGATTTATCAAAAATAGCTACTAATCAACCTGATGTTGGACCAACTCCACAACCACCTAATAAAGTTCTTGGTATAATGCAAGTATCTAGAATTCCTACAGGACTAGAAACAGAATATATTTATACTCAACAGGATGATTATAGACTTTACTTATATAATAATCCTTCTACAAGTTATGATGATGCTTTACCTTATATTGTATGGGATCCACCAGGACAAGAACCAGCAGCAGGTAGAACATACAGAGTAACCTATATAACTACTCAAAATATACCTCATAAAAAACTTATTGTATATGGTCCATTAACTTATTCAGGTAAAGATGGAAATAATAACCCTTTACCTGTAAAATACTATTATAATCATTCACATAAAAGTAATTATACAAATGCTTTATATCCTTATGTTTCTGATCATGACCATAGAGGTAACATATTTGGAATGTCAGGTATAAACTTACTAACTGCTACAAGACCTGATAGTTGGAATATTCTAAATCCAGGTTCTAGTCCTACTTGGGAAAAGTTTCATCAGCATGAAATGAGTGGATATAGTTTAAGCACAAATTATTCATATGATAATTTTTTTCAATGGGGAATTCCTAATGATTTTTCAGATGATAATATATATAAACCTAGTTTTGTAACAAATAGTAAATTACCACCTATTTTAAAACCTAATAATTTCAATTATTATACTCAAAGGGAATATGCAAATCAAATATTAAAAATTATTTTAAATAAGGAATTAAAAAGAGATAATAATGGAAATTTAGAAAGTTTAAATTCAATACCTGAAGATAGAGCAAATGGTTATTATGTAGCTAATGGAGGAGTTATAGACTTTAGAGCTACGTATTTTGCAAATGATTTAAAGTATAGTATAGGCCCAAATGCAGGACAATATGTTCTACCTCTTGGAAGTCCATTAGATGCAACAGCTGTTATATACGTTAATGATAATAAAGATTCACCTGATTTCTTAAAAGTATCATCTACACAAATAAATAGCGATTATAAGTTATATACATACAGACAAATACCAAAAAATGCACCTATATTAAGTAAAGATAAAAGTACTATTCTACAAGGTGGTATTATCTTTGTCAAAGATGGAGTTGTTAGAATAGGAGGAGCAAGTTATAAAGGTAATGTAATGACAGGTTATGTTGATAGTACAAGAGGTAGTTATACAGTAATAGATGGAAGACTTACAATAATATCATATTCAGAAACAAAACCTTCAAATTACATTAATAATGATTTAAATAGTACAACAGATAATCCAGGAGATATTGTAATAACAGGTAATATAATTTATAAAAATAAAATTTATAAATATAAAGATCAAGTTATTTCACCAAATTATACTCATGAAGGGTTTAGACAATATAAAAGAGATGGATTATTAACAGCAACAAGTATTAACGATCCTAATGTTGTTTGGATTACTAATATAGATGATGATGGAGTAATAGATATAAATAAAAATGCTTTACAAAATGATCCTACATTAAAAGTTAATTCTTTGGGACTTTATGCTTCAAATGATATAAAAATACCTGTTATACATTATTATCAAGATCAAAGTGAAACTTTTTATGATCCTGCAAAAGAAGATGAATTAACTATACATGGACAATTAATTGCTGGACATCAAATAACACAAACTAAAGCAGGAAGCAATAATACAGCAAGTTCAAAAAGTGATAGAATAATTCTATTTGGTGCTTTTTATTCTTTTGAAGTTCCTAATTTATCTTATTTTGATAGAGACACAGATTTAAGATTAGAAACAACAAACGTATCAGATGAAGGACCAGCAAGAATTTATATATTTGACAAAGCTTTAGCAGAAATACCTTTAGGCGGCTCACCATATTTTCCTAAAGATTCTTCTTATAAACCTGAAAGTCAACAGGTAGTAGGAACTTTATTTCCTAAAATAGTCCCTGGAACTTGGAAAAATGTTACTGGTAAATAAATATATAAAAAACTTAACAAAAAATTGATAAGTGGCTAAAAAGACTTTATTTATTTGATAAAAAATCAATATTAATTGGTTTGACATACATTTTAAAAGATTAATTTATTATTTATACGAGATGTTGATAATTACTTTTTGTATTGTATAATTGTTTTTATTATATTGTTATTTGAGTTTGAGTATAAATCAAAATTTCATGAATCATGAATTATTAAATGTTATAAAAAAATATACAATAGAATCTCACAATGAATTAATTTGTTATTTACTTGAAAAGTCAAAAGATAACATCATAGCAATGTTAATTGACTTACTTACTATGTATATAAATGATAAAAATTCTTCTACTATTAGAGAAATAATAAATGTTGTTCTAGCTGCTGGGTATGAACATAATATGGGTAAAATTGGATATAATGGTTTTAAACAAAATATAAATATAGATGGAAATTATATTAAATGTGAAGCAAAACCTAAAAATATAAACACTGAAGAGTTTGAAAAATTTAAAAAAGGCCAAAGAAAAACTTGTCCTTCTAAATTAAATGGGGGTGGTAATTTTACAGACTATACTTTTTCAAGATTTGAAAAAGATAAAAAAGAAAATTTAAATATGTTAATAAGTGGATCTATAGATGGAAGATTAATTTATATTTTAGAGTTTCCATTCAATTATCACAAATTTTTAAGTAATTTAGAAGAAAAGCTTTCTAAATGGGAGAGTAAATTATTAGGTAGTAAAACTGTAAGAGAAGTATAAGGATTATATAGTAAAAGATTTTTACCTATTTTTATTAAGTAAAGCAAAACAATGATTTCATCTAATTATTTAAATAAAATATTTTGTGGAGACGCATTAAAAATATTAAAAAATCTTCCAGATAATTTTGTAGATATGGGGATAACTTCACCACCTTATAATAAAGGAGAAAATAAAAGAGGTTGGTTAGTTAAAAATGTTAAATATTCTGCTTCTTCTGATAAATTACCAGAAAAAGATTATCAAAATTTACAAATTAAAGTACTTAATGAATTATTTAGAATAATTAAAGAAGGAGGTTCTTTTTTTTACAATCATAAATTAAGATGGGAAAAAGGAGAATTATATCATCCTATTGATTGGTTAAGAAAAACTAAATGGATTATAAGACAAGAAATAATTTGGGATAGAATGATAGCTGCTAATATAAGAGGCTGGAGATTTTGGCAAGTAGAAGAAAGAATATACTGGTTATATAAACCAAAAAATAAAAATCTTATTGGAGAAGAATTAAAATCAAAACACGCTTTATTAACTTCAATCTGGAGATTTTCACCTGAAAAAAATAATTCTCATCCTGCACCTTTTCCAATAGAGCTACCAACAAGAGTTATTTATTCTATAATGGACGATAATAAAGGTACCATTATTGATCCTTATTGTGGTAGTGGAACTACTTTAGTAGTTGCTAAAATATTAGGTCATAATTTTATTGGAATAGACATATCACAAGAATATGTAAATAATTCATATCAAAGATTAAAAAACTTTGAAAATGAAAAAATAAAAGTAATTGAAGAATTACAAAAGCATGTTGTTAATAAAACATTTCAAGATAGAAAAAAAAATAATAAATTTACAGGTAGATTCTCAAATCAAAATAAAAAACAGAAATTTATAGAAGTTTCTTTATTTGATAATAAAGATTGACTAGCTTAATTTATAAAAGAATTGTAGTATTTATAATATTTAGAGAATAGTATTAAATTGAAAAAATACAAGATGTTTTATTATTTTTCAAGTAATCTTATAGGTTTCAAGTAATCTTATAGGTTATAATCTAGTTCCTGTAATTTCTTTATAAATTATACTAATTGTTTTATTAATATTAACTTATTATCAATTAAAGAAAATATTTTTAGCTGGTTACTAATTTTGTTGTTAAATTAAAGTTCTATAGTAAAAAAAATTATAAAACAGCATAGCGGGCAAATTTTTGCTAATATACCAGAAGATAACAAAGATCTAGAAATAACTATTTTGATAAAAACTGATTAGTTTATCTTATATAAAGTAATCAAGTTTTTCTATTAATGAATGTAATAATTTTTTACTCCAAGAAAAATTTTTATATTCCCATTTTTCAGAATTAGTTAAATGATAATCAAAATATCTTCTGTTAAATTCTTGTGTAAATTCTGGATCAGAAATTGAAACATTTAATTCCTGATTAACATGAAAAGCTCTTCTATCTGCATTACAAGAACCTATTGTTGTCCAAACATTATCAACAGTCATTACTTTACTATGATTAAAAGTATTGTTTTTTACACCACCTCTATAAACTTCAACACCTTCTTTTGTTAATTGATTAGAAGTTATATCACTAACTTGATCAATTAGTTTTCCGCTATCTGATTTTGCAGGTATTAAAGCCAATACTTTCACTCCTCTTTTTTTAGCCATTATCAGTCTTTCTATAAGTTCATCATCAGAAAAATAAGGCATAGAAATTTTTATATTATCTTTTGCACCATCTATAACAGCAAATAGCATTCTTTTTATATCTTCTTCTTTTCCTTTTTCATGAGGACTTGTTACTGTTACTCTCATAGGATATGTTTTATTTTCAGTTTTTTCAAATTTAATATTTAAAGCTTCATACATTCTTGGAGTTATTGTTCCACCAGCTTTTTTCCAATCATATAAAAATTCTTTTAATGTTTCCTTTACAGCTTCACCTTCATAACTAACATGTGTATCATGCCATTTTCCAGTGGAGTATTCATTACCAATATTCATTCCACCAGTAAAAGCTACTTTTCCATCTATAATAAGTATTTTTCTATGTGTAATATTAGCTCCTTTAGAAGTAATTACACCTTTATTATATCCTTCTACATGAACACCGTTTCTTACCATATTATTCATTAATCTTATGTCAGTATTACCTAAATGATCATATAAAAACTTGACTTCAACACCTTCTTTTGCTTTTTGTATTAAAGCGTCAGAGAATTCTCTACCTGTATAGTCATTTTTGAATATAAATGTTTCCATGTAAATACTTTTTTTGGCACTTAAAATAGCATTTTTCATAGCTGGGAAAGCTTCTGGTCCATCAATATAAAACTTAACATTATAATTATTATATGTATTTTTTGTACCTGTAGAAAAATCAATTAATTTTTCTAAATAATCTAAATTATTAGTATTGCTTTGAATTGATTGAGTTGATATTAAACTATTTTCATCTAAAGAAGCAAGATTTAAATTACTATTACAAGCTGATATAAATAAAGCTAATAAAGATGTAATAAGTATTTTTTTTTTCATAAAATCCTTTTTCTACGCTATATGTTTTATATAGTTTATAAAATTATAATCTTTCTTTATTTAAGATTAACTTATACTATAATTAACTATTTATTAATCAAGTAGTAAAAACTTTACTATTATTTTGATTGTTAGCAAAAATAATTTCTACATCTTTAAATCCTAAACTTAACAACATAGTCTTTATAAAATTTTCAGCATTTTTTTTAGCTTGATTTATATAAATTTCTTTGTTAGCATTTTTCTTTATGTCTAAGTATAAATTGGAAGTGTAACTTTTCTTTAATTCTTCGAATTCATTTTGAGTTAATAAAATACCTTTTTTAGCAAAAATTATTTTTATATCATTAGGATTAGTGCTTAAATGTAATAGTTTAACATTAGGTAAATTTACAATTATTTTTTTATTAATTATTTTAATATCTACATTATTACTTAAATCTATACCATAAATAGCTTTAGCTGTAATCAGAACTGCAAAAGCACTTTTATTAAATGGTATATATGAGTTTTCTTCAAAAGTATCATAAGCAAATACTTCAGTTTCTAATAATTCAAGTTTTTTTATTTCCTTTAAATTATTTACAATAATTTCTTTATCTAAATATTTTGATATCTTTGTATCAAAAAAACAAGTAGCTAAAGATATTCCTAAAGTTACCAATATGCTTACAATAAATATTGAAAAATATATTTTAAATTTAAACATTTAATTTTTAACCTCTGTGCTTATTAACTCCTCTTTTTTAGTTGGTGGTATATTTAGATAAGTTAATATATTACTAGCTATTTCTTTAAATACTGGAACAGCAGTTAAACTTGCATAATGTTCAGTTTGTGGGCTATCAAATAACACAAAAGAAATAACTTTAGGATTTTCAACAGGAAAAAAACCAAGAAAAGAAGATATAACATTGCCTCTATATCTACCATTTTCTACTTTGTCAGCTGTTCCTGTTTTTCCTGCTATTGTATAACCTTTTATTCTAGTTCCTCTACCTGTTCCATGTTCATCTTCTACTACTTTTGTTAATAAATCCTTCATTTGATTAGCTACTTTTTCAGATAAAGTTCTTGTTTCTTTGCTTTTAAAAGTTTTTATTACTTTTCCATTTTTATCTATTACTTCCTTTACTATTCTAGGTTCTATTCTAATTCCTTTTCTTGGAATAGCACTCATAGCAGTAACCATTTGAATTGGTGTTACAGATATACCTTGACCAAAAGATATTGTAGATTGCCTACTAGGTCTCCAAGGTAACTCTGGTAGTATTCCTGCTACTTCTCCAATAAGTCCTAATTCTGTTGTTCTTCCAAAACCTAATTTATAAAGCAAATTTCTATGTTGAGTTGGAGGAATTCGTCTTGTTACTATACTTGTACCTATATTACTTGATGTTTTTATAATATCAACAGGCTTTAAATATCTTATTTGATTGTAAGAAACACCATGGTCATGAACTAACCATCCTTCAACTTTTATGTGTCCTGGACATAAAACAGATTCATTTATATTTAATTTACCTGTTTCAAGAGCTAATGCTATAGAAAAAATTTTCATAGTAGAACCTGGCTCATAAATATCTGTTATAGCCCAATTTTTTAGAATATCCCAGTTATATTTTGAGTATTCATTAGGATTAAATGAAGGATAAGAAGCTAGAGCTAATAAATCTCCATTATCTAAATCCATAATAATTGCTAAACCTCTTTTAGCTTTAAATTTTTCTACACCAGCTTTAATTTCTCTTTCAGCGATATATTGTATATTTTCGTCTATTGTAATTTTTAATTTATTTGTTTTAATATTTTCAGTCGTATTAGGATTTTCAGCATACTTTCTTAATAATTCCATTCCTAAAGCATCTGTAAAAATTTTTTCTTCTTTATCTGATAATAAATATTTTTCAAAAGATTGTTCAATACCTGAAAGTCCTTGATTATCTATTCCTGTAAATCCTATTACTTGAGCTGCTAACTCATTTTTAGGATAAACTCTCTTACTTTCATATTGATAGTTAATACCTGGTATTTTTAATTGTTTAATTTTATCAGAATAGCTAATATCCATTTGTCTTTTTATCCATTTAAAAGTTTTTGATTTAATTATTTTTTCTATATCTTCTACTTTTTCATCAATAACTTTTGAAATTTTTTCAGCCATTTCTCTATAAGGTATCCTTCCGTTTTCTTCCTTATATTCTTTTGGGTAACAATATAAAGATATTGTTTTTGTATCTAATGCTAATATATTTCCATTCCTATCAATTATTTGTCCTCTTTTTTTAGCTAAATTTATAGCTTTTCTTTGCTGACTTTCAGCTTTTTGTCTTAATTCTTCAGATTTTATTACTTGTAAATAAAATAATCTTGAAAATATTATTAATAAAGCTAGAATTACAAAAAAATATACAAAAGTTATTACATTATTACTATGCCTTATATCCAAATTAATATCCTAATAGTGTTTCCACTTTGTTAATTTTAAACGATTTTTCTAAAAAATTGCCAATATTTTCAGAATTATTAAAACTTTTAGATTTTAAATAAGTAACTTCAGAACTTGTTATTTGTTTCATTTTCAAATTTTTTTTAGCTAATTTTTCAACTTTATTTAAATTTTTTTCTTCCTCTAATTTTACATTCAATAAATAATTACTTTCAGTTATTTTTATAATATCTTTCTGTAAATTATTAAGATAAATTTCTGTTTTAACACTAATAGTATATAGTATTACTAAAAATATCAATGATAATGAAAATATAGCTAATAATAATTTATTAGGTTTTATTATCAAATTTGAAATTTCTTTTTTTATCTTATATCTTTCTTGTAAAGATTCTTTATTCTTTATTTGATGTAAATATTTTTTGTTTAAGTCATAATCTAAGTTTAAAGCCATTTTATATCCTTTCGAAAACTCTTAATTTAGCACTTCTTGCTCTATCATTTATATTTAGCTCTTCATTACTTGCTCTAATAGCTTTCTTATTTACAATAAAACCTGTTTTAGTTTTATTACAATTACATATAGGTTGTTTTGGAGGACATATACATATTTTCTCTTGATGTTTAAAAATTTCTTTAACTATTCTATCTTCTGAAGAATGAAAAGTTATAACACATAATCTACCTCCTTTTTTTAATAAATTTATAGCTTTAGGTAAAGCTTTTTTAATGTTTTCAAATTCATTATTAACTTCTATTCTTAAAGCTTGAAATACTCTAGTAGCTGGATGAATATTACCTATATATTTTTTACCTTTTAAAGAGTTTATTACCAAGTTACTTAATTCTGTTGTAGTTTTTATCTTTTTTTTCTTTCTATAATTAACAATAGCTTTTGCTATTATTTTTGAATATGGCTCATCAGAGTATTCATAAAATATTCTTGATAATTCATCTAAACTATAGTTATTAACTATATATTCAGCCGTAAATATATTTTCTTTTTGTGAAAATCTCATATCAAGATTACTTTCTTTATTAAAACTGAAACCTCTTTCTGAATTATCAAATTGTGGAGATGAAACACCTAAATCAAATAAAATACCATCTAAATTAGGTAATTCTAATTTATCTATATTTACATAACTATCATTTAGAATTTTAAAGTTTTTAGAAATTTTATTAAGTCTATTTCTAGCAAATTCCACAGCTATATCATCTCTATCAATACAATAAAGAAACCCTTTATCTCTAACAAATTCTAATATTTTTGAAGAATGACCAGCACCACCAACAGTACAATCTAAATAAATACCATCTTCTTTTAAATTAAGGTAACTTATAACTTCATTTAAAAGAACAGGCCTATGTTCAAATGCAATATTCATTAAATATTAAAATTACAATTTATTTATGTGATGTAGAATACATTATATATTTAAGAGTAAAATAATTAGAATTACTTTATACAAAAGTTTAAAATAAATGAATAGTTCCATTTTCAAAAATGAAGTTTTGTGAACTACTAAACTTTCTATAAGGTAGAACTTTCTGCCTCACAGAGCTTTTTGAACCATCCACAGGCATAATCGAACAGTTTCTGTCTTAATGTTTGTAATGTAATACCAATTTTTATAATAAATAGTGCATACCATATTTTAGATTTTTAGTATGGTGATATAAAATCATCAACACTTTTCTTTTTACCAATTTTATTTCTTAACTGCTCTAATGCTCTTTTATGTATCCTACTAACCCATGATTCTGATAAACCTAGTTTTTTACCTATTTCATTAAAAGGCATTTTATGAAAGTAATAATATTTAAGTGTAGTTCTCTCTTGAACAGGTAACTGTTCTATAGCTAATCTAAGCATATTTTGAAGTTCTTCAAATTCTATTTCATTTTGAATTGAATCATTTTTACCTACTTGATTTAAAAGATTATAATTATCATCTGAATCACTGCCACTTGGCGCATCTAGAGATAATATGTAATTATATGTCATTTGCGTTATTTTATTATAAAGTAAAGATGCTTCATCAATATTTTCATCTTCTTGAGATTGACTATATTCTTCTATTTCTTCTTTATCTTCATGTAAATTTTCTTCATCATCACTCTTTTTTTGAGTATATGACTTTATAACAGGTATTTTAGGTAAATTATCTAATATGGAACCTTTTATATAATATGTAGCGAAAGTTTCAAATTTTACTCCTCTATTTGGATCAAATCTTTCCGTTGCTGCTAAAAGTCCAACTACTCCATCACTTATTAAATCTTCTATATCATAATGTTTAGGTAACCTGGATGCTAATTTCTTTGCAATAGATTTAACAAGCGGCATATAACGCTGTATTATTTCATTATTAGCTCTTACTCCTTTTTGATTTAGCGACATCACTTACTACACATCAAAATTTCTATTATGATTCTTTTTTTTCTTTATTATTAGAAATAATTCTATCTCCTTTTAGTTGATTATATAGTGTATTAACAAGCTCTGTTCCTCCTTGTTCTGCAAACTTTTTACCAATTTCTTGGTCAAGAAATCCTAAAAACATATACATATTTTCTCCACCAAAAAGAGAACCTGATATACCATCTTCATCTTTTTGTTCATCAGGATCTCCTCTCATAACTTCAAACATCTGTGCATATAATATTGCTACAAAATCTCTACAAGCTTCTTTTAATTGTTTTTCATCTTCATAATAACCAATTTCATTATTAATACTTTGACCAAATCCTGTTGCTACAGATCCAATTAGTGGAGTAGTTATATCCATATTTATTTCTCCTTAAATAATCTCCAATTGAGCATTTAAAGCACCAGCTGCTTTTATTGTTTGTATTATAGTTATTAAATCCTTTGTAGATACACCTAATACATTCAAAGAACGAACTAATTCACCAATTGTTGTTCCACCTTGAAATAATTTTGTAACTCCTTTTTCTTCTTGAGCTGTTATTTTTGTATTTGTAACTGTTGTAGTTTGGCCTCCACTTGCTGGGTTAGGTTGAGATACTTCTGTATATTTTTCTATTTTAACTGTTAGACCACCATGTGAAATAGCAACAGGACTTATTTTAACATTTTGACCTATTAAAATAGTGCCTGTTCTTTCATCCAAAACAATTTTAGCAGCATTATTTTTAGGACTTACAGTTAAATTCTCTATTCTAGCTATTAAATCAACTAAATTTTCTTTATATGTATTTGTAACAAAAACTCTAACTGTGGCAGGATCAAGAGCTTTTGCATTACCTAAAAGAGATTTATTGATTTTATCAGCTAATTCTGAAGCAGTTGTAAAATCAGGATTTATTAAATCAATATATAAATTACCATTTTCATCTAATAGAGTTACTGGAACTTCTCTTTCAACTAGTGCTCCATTTGGTATTCTACCTACTGTTGGAACATTTTTTTTTAACAATAACACCATCAGATTCAACACCAAAACCACCTATTGATATTGGACCTTGTGCAACAGCATAAACTCTACCATCAGGACCTAATAAAGGTGTTCTAACTAAAACCCCATTTTCTATACTTTTTGCATCACCAATTGAAGCAACATTTACATCAATAGTTTGACCTTGTTTAACAAATGGTGGTAAATTAGCAGTAACTATAACAGCAGCAATATTCTTAAATTTAGCATTATTCATATTAGGTAATCCTAGTCTTTCAAGCATATTAGCATAAGCTCTGTTAATAACAATAGTTTGTTGGCTATCACCTGTTCCTTGAAGACCTATTACAATACCTAATCCTGATATTTGATTTGCTCTTGCATTTCTTATTTGAGCAACATCTTTTACTCTTACAACAGGATCAGAATTTTTTGATGCTAATTGGTTTTCATTAGAGAATGAAGGAATAGCTATACTTACACTAGCTAAAAAGGATAAACATAAACTTAATATTTTTTTCATATTTATATCCTTATTTTAATTATATTAAGAAATTAAATAATCTTGACAATATACCACCTGTACTTTTAGCACTTACTGGTCCTGTCCCTCTTACATCTACTTGTAAATTAGAAACTCTTTGTGATGATACTGTATTGTCAGGTCCCTATATCATCTCTTCTAACTACTCCACTTAAATATATTTCACTTATTTCATCATTAACTCTTATCTGTTTTCTACCTCTTACAACTAAATTACCATTTGGTAATATATCTTCTATGTGAGTTGTTATAGTTAAAACTAAATTACCATTTCTAGTTGTTGCACCTATTGCATTTAGAATTTGTTGATTATCAGTTTTTTAATTGTCTATTAAAAAGACCCTCAGCTGGTTTCATAGCAGGTATTTCCCATTTATGAACATTTTGTAAAACTTTATTACCTTGTAAAGTAGCGTTAGTCGTAGCTTGTGTTCTTTCTTGAACATTAATAGTTACAAGTCCCCCTATAACAAATGTAGGTCTTCTGTCTGTAAACCAACTTGCAACACTTGTATCATTCCATAGAGAATCAGCATAAGCGAATGAAGTATTTGATAAAAAAATTAAAGACATTAAAAATAAAGTCTTTTTCATAAATTATTCTCCCAAATTTAATTCAACTAACCCAACACCTAAAACTTTAGCAACAATATTTTTTTTAGATGCTCCTGATAAAACTCTTACAGATATATTTTGTCCTATATAGCCATCTTGTAAAGATTGCCCTATTGCTGTAAGAGTTAAATTACCATTTATTATTCTTATAGTAACTTCATCTCCTCTAAATACAACTGTTCTATCCTTTACCACATTTGATGTTATAGGTTTTCCTTCATCTATATTAACAACTGCTACTTTACCATATAAATTAGATATATTATCACTAATTACATTAAAAGGTAAGCTAGACATTCCTAACTTTTTTAAAGTAATGTTAGAAATATCTATTAAATCACCTTTCTTTATATTAGTTTTTGCTACTGCGACATTTTTTAGTATATCTATTTTACATTTTTACATAAATAATTCTATTAAGTTTATTATCTATATAAACCTCTACAGGTAATCCAGATTTACCTATTATATCTTTAATAATAGCATCTTTTATATCAATATTTACATTTTTATTAGAATAATTTTTTTGAATTTCTATAATTTTTTTTTCTATTGATTCATCTTGCCAATCTATTTTTATATCATCAAAATCTACATTATAATAGTTTTTTATTTTTATCTTTAGTTCTGATATAAATAAAGATGTATCTATTGGCGAAGATAATACTTCTTTTGTAAAAATTGCTGTTAAAAATAATGAAAATATTATTTTTTTCAAATTATCTTGTTAAATTGTTAGCTGTATCCATCATTTTATCAGATACTGAAATTACTTTAGAGTTTGTATCAAAAGCTTTTTGAGTAGCTATTAAATCAACCATTTCATGAACAATCTGAACATTTGAAGTTTCTAAAGAACCTCCAACTATAAAACCAGCTCCATTTTGTTTTGGTGGGCCAATTATTGGTGCTCCACTAGCTGCTGTTTCCATATACATTGAGTTACCTCTAGCTCTCCCAAAACCAGCAGGATTAGGAAACATTGTTATGGTTAGTTGTCCTAATTGAGTTAATATAGCAACTCCTGCTTCCCTTACCCATATTCTACCATCTTCGCTAATGTGTGAAAAAGTTTGTGAAGGTTGCAATTGAACTGTTGGCTCTAATAAGTATCCATTACCATAAACAAGTCTTCCTTGATCATCAAGTTTAAAAGCTCCATTTCTTGTATAATGAGGAATTCCTGTTAATGGATCAAGAACTCTAAAGAATCCTGGTCCATTTATAGCCCAATCTAACTGATTTTTCAGTAACTTTCATAGAACCTTGTTTATGTTGTATAGTAGTTCCTGCTACTCTAGCACCTAAGCCTACAGATTGACCAGTAGGACTATCTTGTAATGTTGGTAATCTTTTATATTGATAAAGTAAATCACTAAAATCTACTTCTGTTCTTTTAAATCCATCTGTATTAGTATTAGCTAGATTATTAGCTATAACTTCTATTTTAAATTTCATTGACTCCATGCCTGTAGCAGCTGTCCATAAGGATATCACTCTTAAAACCTCCTTAAAATATATAATAAAAAAAATAATAATTAACCTGTTCTTCCTAATTCATTTATTGCTTTATCTAATATTTTATCTTCTGACATTATCAACTTATGACCTGATTCATAGTTTTTGGAAGCATGCAATAAACCTATCATTTCTGTTATAACTTGAACATTCGAGACTTCCATGAAACCCTGTTTTATTCTTATTTCTCTTCCATTAACATCTGTAAGGACTCCTCCATTTCTTTGTGCCAGCTGTTGAACTGGTGCTATTAATCTTAATTCAGGTATATAATTTACTATATTTGAATCAGTTTGTATTTTCAATTTTGCTAATTCGTTACCATTATCCAAAAGAATACCATTTTCTTTTAAAATTAATCTACTGCTTAAATCTCCAACTGTATCTTTTCCATCTTCTTTTGGAATTTGTATTTTATTATTATTTTCATCTAATAAATAATCACCTTCAGGTGTTACTATATAATAATCAGTATCAAGTATAAACCTACCATTTCTAGAAGTATATTGATCATCTATGCTTGTAGCATTTCTTTTCAGTAAGGTAAATAAACCGTTACCCGATATACCAAAATCTAAAGGTGCTCCTGTATTTTTCAATGCTCCTTGAGAATTATCTACACTCATATAACTTGCACCACTTCCTGTACCAATAGGAAGATTTATAGGCTTTTCATAAGGGGAATTAGCAATACTAATAAGTAGTTCTTTAAAAGGAACTGATGACATTTCTCTTCTTTTATAACCTGCTGTTTGTGCATTAGATATATTACCAGCATGCATGGAAACTTTATCCATAGCTGCTATCATACCTGATGCACTTGAGTATATACCTCTTAGCATTTAATCCTCCATTAATATTTTTTCTGCTGTAGCTTCTTGATCTATTGAATAAACAAAATGCTAAAAACCTCAGCAACTGCTGTATATAATTCAGGTGGTACTAAATCACCCACCTCTAATTGTCCTAAAGCTTTTGCTAAAGGTGGATCTTTATATACAGGAACTTCAAATTCTTCAGCTACTGCAACTATATATTCAGCATCTTCTCCTGTTCCGATAGCTGTAACAGAAGGTGCATTATCTTTTTCGTAATCAAATTTAAGAGCTGTCGCAATTTTTTTCTCTTCCATTTTTATTGCATCAGCTGTTTAAAAGAAAAATAAAAGACATAACTAATTACAATTATATAATTT
Organism: Candidatus Sericytochromatia bacterium; assembly: GCA_026004035.1. Classification (GTDB taxonomy): domain Bacteria; phylum Cyanobacteriota; class Sericytochromatia; order UBA7694; family JACMQJ01; genus BPII01. The sequence goes on from BPII01000023.1 coordinate 16,851, forward strand.
TATATCAAATATGTAAAGTAAAAAATATCACATTTTGTAACATTAATATGACATTATAAGAATGTTTTAAAAAGTTTAAGCTAAAATAAGTTTATGAAAAAAATAGTTTTATTTTTTGCATTAATTTTAAACATATCTTGTGGTAATAATAGTCAAGTTTATAATCAACCTAACCCACTACTTGGCAGTAATATACCAACAATTATTAATCAAAATAACAATATAAATATTCCAAAAGGTAATGTTACAGGTAAGGTTATAGATTATACTACAAAAACAGGAATTGCTGGTGTTAAAGTTTTAGTTAAAGCTGTTAAACCTGATATTGTAGCAATTACAGATTCTTCTGGTAATTACACTTTAAGAAATGTTCCAAGAGGACGTCAAGTTCCTTGAAGTTACAAAGAATAATTATACAAAACTTAATAGTTCAAATATAGTTATAGAAGTCAAAGAAAATACCACAAATTCAGCTCAAGATATATATATTATTCCTGATAATGCTTCAAAATCTAATGTTTTTATTTAAAGTTATAGATGGTTTTAAATTTCCTAGAGGTATAACTGTAGATAGAAATAGTAATGACATTTATGTTGTAGATGTTATAGGAGCAGGTGGAATTTTTACATTTGACAGAGCTGAAGTAAAGAAAATTACAAGTGATGGTGGTGTAGTAACTTCATTTGGTTCAAGAATTCTTGAAAGTGATTTGAGAAATATAGACTTATTTCGATTACTAAAAAATTCAAAATGGAATAGGGATTGATGGTGGTGGTAATGTTTTTGTTGCTGATACAGGTAATAATACAATAAAGAAATATGGTCCAACAGGAAGATATTTATCAAGTATTCAAAAAAATTTTATAAATCCTTTTGATGTTTCTGTTATGACTACAGGTGATGTTGTTGTTTCTGACCCTGGAAATGGCAGAGTTGTTATTTTAGATTCTAGTATGAATATAAGAGTTGAAAATGTCTTAGGAACAAATAGATCTGATGGTATAAGAGGATTAACTACAGATATATCTGACAACATTTATGTAATAGATACATCAGGAAGACCTGGAGAAATAATAAAAAAATTTGATAGAAACGGTATGCCTCTTAATCTTAAATTTGGTTATATAGGAGGACTTCAACCAGGGTATTTTTCTAACCCTACTGATATAGCAATAGATAATTTAACAGGTGACATATATATTACAGATTCAGGTAATAATAGAGTTCAAAGATTTAATGCTAATGGAGTATTTATAGGTGAATTCGGACAAATTTGGTATAGAAGCAGGAAGCTTTAATGAACCATCAGGAATAGGTATAGATTCTCAAGGATTTATATATTGGTTTCTGATACTAAAAATCAAAGAATACAAAAGTTTTCACCAGGTAGAATAGTTATTAACCAATAATTTGAAAGGAATAAAAATATTAATTCAATATCTATTCTTTTCATTAAAACATCTTTTATATATCTTTTAGTTGCATTTCTATTAAATATATTTGTTACTCTAGATTTATCAGAAATTAAATTTTTTCCTACATATATTCATGCTTTTGTTATAGGTTGGATAAATCAACTAATATTTGGTGTTGCTTGGTGGATGTTTCCTACTATGAAAGGTATGAGAAAAGGAAACGAAAAATTAGCAATTTTAATGTATATTCTGTTAAATATAGGTATTATTTTAAGAATACTATTTGAACCTTTTTATTTGATTGATAGACTTTTTATAAAATTTTTTAATTTTTTATTTCAGCAATATTACAATTTTTTTCAATTTTATTATATGTTTATTTATTATGGAATAGAGTAAGAAAAAAAATTAAAATAATGCCTAAATATTCTATTTTTTTTATAAAAACTTCTTTTATTTACTTAATAGTTGGTTCATTTTTAGGTTTTTTTATTATTGTCAAACAAAGCATTTAATATTGATTATAAAATATGGATTTATTTACCTATGCATATTGATATTTTAATATTTGGCTGGTTTTTTACAATTTAATATTTGGTGTTGCCTTTTGGATAATGCCAAGATTTATAGATAAAAATAACATATATGGAAATGAAAAATTAGTTTCAATGTCTTACATTTTAATAAATTTAGGAATAATTATTAAACTTTTTTATAAGTATGGGAATAATACTTATCTTTATTGGAATATTATTTTTTATATCAAATGTATATCCAAGAATTAGAAAAAACTTAAATAGCTAATAAAAAAAATACGTAATTACTCAAACCTATTTGACAGTCTGAAAAACATCTTTTACAAGCATTATAATTTTAAATTCTGTTAAGGGAAAATTTATTTTTAACAATTTTATATCTTTTAGACAATATGTTTAATATAATTTTATACCAATTTATTAAATTGATAGTGCATTAAAAGTTAATGTTTTTTATAGTTACAATTTTGTATAATTTGTATAATTGTACTAAAATTCTTATATGTCAAATAATTTATTAAAAACTTATAGTTTTTTTAATTTTTTATACTTTATTTTTAACTATTAATTATGCACTATTTATTTTATTATAAAAATTGGTATTACTATTAATGAATTTTAAGCTTATCAAAAAGTAACATTAGCGCAGTGCCGATAAGTCAGGATTTAAATTAATTTTATCAATCAGATTGTTATTTTCATCTAAATGAGACATCAACCAAACAGGTAAAGTGGCAACTAATTTTATTGTTATTTATTTCATATATTTTTTTCAGCAAATTTATCCCAAACAGGAAAAACTAAATTTTTCTATTGAATTTATTTTTCAAATCTTCAAAAATTGAATTAGCTGACATTTGACAAGTAAAAAGCTTAGATTTTCCTTTTATCCTAATAGTAAAATAACCATAAGTTCTACATATAGCAGGTCTAACTTTATAAATACTACATGAGTGATTTACTAAAAAAGGACATTCTAGACATTTAAATTTTGGTTTAGGATATTTGCTTTCATCCCTTTGTGTATGTGGTTCTTGTATTCTTTCTTGTTCTTCTAGTAAATACTCAATTTGATTTGAATGTAATTTTATAGTTCTTTCTATTACTAGCTTAAGAACATCTTTATCAATTTCATTCTTCAAAAACTTAAAAATAATTTGCCATTCTATACTTGTAACTCTAGGTAAGCCAGCATTAATACAACATGAGCTACATTTATCTTTACACATTATTGAACTATTATGTATTATGAACATGTTTAGTTAATGTATCTATTAAATAATAGATATCTTTGTTATTTTCTGATAGTCCAACATTTGTAGCTTCTTTTATAAGAGGATAAAATTCTACTATCTTGTTTTGAAGATAATTTATTTTATCTTTGTAATTCATTTTTTGAAAAATTTTCTCTGCTAACTAATGTAATGATAGCTAATATAAACCACAATTGTATATGAACTTGTGGTCTATACCAAATAGTAATCAAATAATCCTTGAACTATCAAACCTGAAAGTCCAACTAAACAAGATAATGAAACAATTTTATTTTCATAACCTAAATTAGAAATTAATATCCATAACGCTCTAAAGAAATGAGAAAATAACATTAAACAGAATATTAATAAACCTATAATTCCTGTCTCAACTGCTGTTTCCAAAAATATATTATATGCTGATAATGCTGTAAAGCTACTGAACATATATAAAGGATATATTGAAATTAAAAATAACATTTCCAGGACCTATTCCTATAAAAAAGTTATCTTTAAAAATATATTTAAGCAAGATAGCCAAACATTTACTCTAAAAGAATTTGAAGAATGACCTCTTAATGTAAAAATACTTGTTATTCTTTCGAATGTTGATGGTGATTTTATTATTAATATAGTAAATATTAAAAGAATTAAAAATAAAGATATATAGATATAATTTTTATTCAAATTAATTTTTTTACTCATTAAAATTATTGAAAATAACTATTATTCCAATCATTCCAATTATTGCTAACCAACCTGCCCTTGAATTAGGTCCAATAAAGAGAAATTAATTGAATAAAAATCAAAATAATAATATTAATTTTTGAAATATTTTTTTCTCTAACAAAAACAAGCTTAAGGAAAAAGAAATTGTAGGTATTAGGTAGCCAGCTAATAAATTAGGATTTTTTAGAAATGAATAAACTCTTGTAACTTTTGAACTTATAGCATTAGGATCATCCCACAAAGCACCTTGGTATGGCTCTACTTTTATATAGAATTGATAAACAGCATAAAAGGAAATTATAGAAGAAGATATTAATATTGTATAAAATATCATTTTTATATCTTTAAATGATGAAATATTAACTAAAAATACAAAATAAGCAAGTATATAAATTACTAATTTGCTAAATCCAATTAATGCTAACTTTGGATATGGAGAAAATCCAACTGCTATAAAGTTTATTAAAAAAAATAAAATAATAATAAATGTTAATATATTTGTTTCTTTGTATATACTTTGAGAATTTGAAATATGTTTTAAAGTTGTACAGAATACAGCAAATAATACAAGTATAGCATTTAAATCAGTTGAAACAAAAGGTGATAGAAAAAATAAAAACATTATTGAAAATATTGTTAATTTATCAGCAATTTTGAAGTTAAGCTATCTTTTGTTATTGGAGTTATAAATTTTTCTATTAATTCTAAAATTTTTGAAATTGTTATTATAATAAAACTATTATTTATTATCTTATTCCAATTATTTTCTTTATTCTTTAAACTTAATGTATTAAGTATATTTTCTATACTTGACATTAATTAAACACCATCCATTTTAACATCAAGTATTGATCCATTAAATTTATAATCTAAAGTTTCTAACTCAACAGGAATACCAGCTTTAACTTTATTACCTCCCATAACTAATACTAGGTGGATCATCATTTGTTAATTGAGCTTGTCCTTGTAAAGTAATATCAACATCTGTTATAAGATTATCTTCAAAATTATCAACTTTTATTGCTTTATGTTTTTCTTGATCATAGAATATTAAAGGTCTCCTATTAGCTTTTACTTCAAGAACATCTAAATTAGCATGTGGTTGATTTCTGATTATTATAAATACTTTTTTATGCTTCTCAAAAATTTTAGGATCAATAACTCTTGCTCCTCTTATACCTACTTTAATTTTTGCTATTCCTTCTGCAATAACTTTTTTTTTCAAAGAAGAATAACCAAAACTATTAAGTAAAATACCTATAACTACAGATATTAAAGATATTACAATTATTAAATCAAATATATTTATTATTCCTAAAATTTTTCCTTTTTGATTCATAATATTTCTCCTTACCAATTTAATAATTCTTCTTTCATTTCATTCAAATTAGTTGTGCTTGTTCCAAATCTTTTTACTACAATACTAGCAGCTAAATTTGCTAAATACATTGATTCTTTTAAACTTAAATTATTTGCTAATGCTAAAGATATTGTAGATACGACTGTATCACCTGCTGTTACATCGAATACTTCTTTTTTATTAAAAGCTGGTATTTCTGTAATATCTCCATTACTTTCAAATAAAGCCATACCTTCAGAACCTCTTGTAATAAGTATTGCTTCTGAATTAGTAATTTCTAAAAGTTTTTTACCAGCCTTATACAGACTTTCTTTATCTTTTATTTCAAAACCGACAACATCTTCAGCTTCAGGTTGATTTGGTGTTATTATTTTTGCTTTTTGAAATTTTGATAAATTATCTTGAGAATCTACTATAAGATTTATATTATTTTTTTCTGACAAGAAATTACAATATTCAATTATTTTATCAGAGATAACACCATATTTATAATCAGAAATAAGTATTGTATTACATACATTTACAGCTTTGTTTAAATTATCAATTATTTTATTTTCTATATCTTTAGATAAAGGCAAATTACTTGGTAAAGTATCTAATCTTGCTACTTGTTGCTTTACTGATTGCCTACTTGATGCTGAAATTCTTGTTTTTGTTGTAGTTGGATTACTACTATCTATAATAACAAAATCGGTATTTATACCATTATTTTTTAAAGTATTTAAAAGATTAACTCCAGATATGTCATTTCCTACAACACCTATTGAAAAAGCTTTTCCGCCTAAAGAAGTTATATTATTTGCAGCATTAGCAGCACCACCAGGTACATATTCATGAGTTTTTTTAATTATTATAGGTATTGGTGCTTCTCTAGATAATCTATTAACATAACCAAATATAAATTCATCTAATATTAAATCACCTAAAACTAAAACATTACTAGGTTTTAGTTTGTCTATTAGCAATATAATACTGTTTTTATCTAACTTCATAATTATAATAAAATTCTACCTGACAATATTTTAATTTCTTTATTATCACAATTTACAATTAAATGACCTTCTTTATTAACACATAAAATTTTAGCTTTAATAATATTATCATTCATAAGAATTTCAAAAAAGTTATTTTTTCCAAATAAATTATTATTTATTTTTTCTATTATAAAATCATCATCATATTTAATATTTTCCTGAAATTTATTTAAAAAGTAATCTAAAATATTATTTAAATCAAATTCTTTATTCTCAAGATTTTTTAAAGATATAGCATTGTCTAATAAACAATCTTGATTTATATTAATACCAATACCAACTATTAAATACTTAACTTCATTATTTATTACTTTTGATTCAACTAATATACCAGATATTTTCTTCTTAGTATCATTAAGTAAAATATCATTTGGCCACTTTATTTTAAAATCTTTATCTGAAAAATATTTAAGAGTTTCCAAAACTGAAATACCAGCTATTAATGAGATTAAAGTATTTATTTTATAAGGTTTTAAAAGTATAGAAAAATATAACCCCCCAATTTGTGATTCCCATACGTTATTTTTTTGTCCTCTACCATTAGTTTGAGTTTTTGATATTATAATAGTATTATTATCATAACTTTGATAGTTATTTATTAAATATGTATTAGTTGAGTCTATTGTATCAAAAAAAACTTTTTTAAAATTCATTTAAAATATTACTAAATTTTTTTGTTTAGCTCTACTCAAAGCTGGTCTATTCAAACATAGGTTTAACCATCTACCTATATTAGGAAATAAACTTAAATCGGTATGTAAAACATTGTGTATGGAAAAAAAAGCTGAAGCTGTCATATCAGCTAATGAAAATTTATTTGAAACTAAATAAGTTTTATTATTCAAAATTTTTTCTAAAATATTACTATATTTCATTATATTCATTTTACACATTTCTACATAAGCAGGGTTTTTCTGGCTAGGTGGTAACATTGCATGTTTAAAAATATTCACTACATGAGGTTCAAATTCTGATACCGTCCAAGCTATCCATTGATCAATAATCCCATGTTCCTCTATTGAAGTACCTAATAATTCTTTATAATATTTTCTTGATAAATAATAATTTATTGCTATTGATTCCCATATAACAAAATCGTTATCAACTAAAGTAGGAACTTTTCCATTTGGATTTAACTTTAAATATTCTTCTGATTTATGCTCCATTTTATCTAAATCAACTCTTACAACTTCATAAGGTTTATTTATCTCTTCTAATAACCATAAACATATGCCCACACAGGACATAAGCCTGCCACCACTACCTATTGTATAAAACTTAATCATTTTATTGAAAGATTACATTATAAACATAAAACATTATACTAGATATAACTTTAATTAATAATAAAACTATAAATTTAATATAAAATAAAATATTCATAATGTTTCACTTTAAAAAATATCACATCTTTTAAATCTTGATAAAACATCTTTGACAATAAAAAACTTTTATTCTAAAATGAGCTTAATTATTAAGAAATTTTTTTAAATGTTGAAATGGAAAATTTTAGAAAAAGTATTACCATTAAAGTTTAATTGGAACATATCTAGAAACTTATCTTTTGAAAAGAAAAATTTTTTTATTCAAGTTTCAGATTTTAATAACTATGGAATTGGTGAAGTAGCACCAAATATTAGGTATAATGAAAATGAAGAATTAATAAAAAATCAATTTGAAAAATTCATTGAAATTTCTTCTAATATAAAGAATATAGATGAATTAAATAATATTTTAAATTCAATTAAATTATGTAATTCTCTAAGATTTGGCATAGAGTCAAGTTTTATACATTACCTATGTCAAAAAAATAAAATACTACCATATAAATTTTTAAAACTAAAAAGACCTAATTACATTAATACCTCTTTTTCAATACCTATAATGGAATTGGATAATATAGAAAACTTTATTAAAATAAATAATTTAAAAAGATTTTCTTCTTTAAAAATAAAAGTAAATAGTGAAAATGCTATAGATATGATTTCTTTTATAAGTAAATTAACAAATCAAAAATTAAGAATAGATGCTAATGAAGCTTGGAAAGATGTAGATGAGTTAATAAAATTTACAGAAAAAATAAAGAAATTTAATATAGAATTTATAGAGCAACCAATGCCAGCATCTATGAAAGAAGAATATTTTTATTACAAGAAACATTGTCCTTTTGATTTAATAGCTGATGAGTCAATAGAAAATGAAGGAGATTTTGAATACTTATCAAAGGCATTTACGGGAATAAATGTAAAGTTAATGAAAGCAGGTGGATATTTTAATGCTATTAAGCTTCTAAATAAAGCAAGAAAAAGTAATTTAAAAACAATGTTAGGTTGCATGATAGAAACATCTTTAGGTATATATTCAGCTTTTAATATTTCAAATAATATTGATTATATAGATCTAGATGGTTTTCTCATTATAAAAGAAGATACTTTTAATTTAGTTTATGAAAACGAAGGAAAATTGTTTGTAAATAAAGAACAAGAGTTACTAGAATATTTTTAATTTTTTAATTAAAGAATAAATTTTATAAAATTTTATATTAAAATATAACTAAATATTTATTTGGAAAGTTTAAATGTTAGGGCATGAATTTAATGATCAGTTTTATAGAAAATTAGCAATAATACATAATATAATAATTGAAGTTTCTAATAAAAAAAGTTTATCGGCAGCTTCAGAAAATTTATTAAATTTTTTAATTGATAATTTAGGTTCTGTTTCAGGTTCTATTCACTTATATAATGAAGATAAATTATTTTTATTACATAATAAAGGTAAAGGTTGTGCTAATAATGATATACCTATAACAAATGAAGAATATAAAAGATTAACAATTACTGATATGCCAATAGAAGTAAAAGATATATTTCTATTTCCAACTATTTTTAAATTAGTAGAAAGTAATCAATTCAATTTTAGTTTATTAATGCCTATGGTTTCTGGTGAAAACTTAATAGGAGCAGTTATTTTAGGTAAAAGATCTACTATAAGAGGTTATTCAAATGAAGAGAAATTAATTCTTTCAATGATATGTAAGCAAATTGCAACAATAACACACAATGTATATTTAGAAAAAGAAGTACATAGATTAAATAGTATGAAAACCGATCTTTATATTAAATCAATTACTGATCCACTAACAGGATTATATAATAGAGCTCATTTAGAATTTAAAATGAGAGAAGATATAAAAGTTTCAAAAAGATATGGAAGAAACTTATCAGCTTTAATTATAGAAATAGATAATTTTTTTCAAATTAGTGAATTATACGGTTCAGAAATGACTTATCATATATTGCAGGCAATATCTAAAACAATAGAAAAAGCTATAAGAACTGATATAGATTTACCTTCAAGATATTCAGTAGATACAATAGTTGTTCTTTTACCAGAAACGAATTATGATGGTGCTATGGTTCTAGCTGAAAGAATAAGACAAAAAATTAATAATTTACATAGAGTTACTAATATAGAAAATTTTCCTGAAATATCAACAAGTATTGGCGTTGCTACATTAGAAGATAAAAATGAAAATGTTGAAGATATTTTATTAAAGTTAAAAGATGCTTTAGAACAAGCTAAAAAATATGGAAAAAATAAAGTGTTTCTTTGCTTAAAAAATTCTGACAAAAAACAAACAAAAGTTTTTACAACATTCGAGACTAGCATAGGAATAAACAATGATTTATTATTGACTACAATAGATAATAATTCTGTAAGTTTAGACGATAGTTCTAAATTAATTAATGCTCCTAATGCTTATAAAAAAGTGAAATATTATCAAGAAAATGTTTCTATTGATTGGAATCCGAAAACAAGTTCTACGGAAATAAAAGTTACAAATACCCCTATAGATGATTTTTCTTATCAACCAATGATGTTTATAGATTTTATAACAGAAGAAGAAAAAGAAAAATTAAAAGAAGAAGAAAATAAATTACCATCTGAAGCTATAGAAAAAGCAAAAAGTATTTCTAATAGTATAAATGTTTCTAAATATGCAAATATAAAAAAGCCTCCTATTCATACAAATGATAAAATTGTAGTTAAAAAACCTCAAATAAAGTATGGAAGGATACCAGGTCCTAATTTGACTAAAGATAAAAATGATACTCAAATACATTCTTTAGGTTTTATAGATGATATCTAAATAAATAATAGAGGTAACTAGGCCAATGTTATTTTTTGATAGACTTAAAATCCTTTAGTAGTAAGCGTTTTAAAGATTTATATTAAATATACTTTAAATTTAGTATTTATCAGTGCTTGAATGTAATTTTTTCTATAAGTTAATCTCAGTGCCTTTTTGTTTATAAAATAAAATGTTAATATTTTATTAAAATTATTTCTTTTATGAAATTATGAGAAGTTTTAAAAGTATATACTTTTTATTTTTACTTATACTAAACATATTTATTTCAAGCTGTGATAATTTAGTTGATACTATAGTAACTCTTTATTATAGGGATGAAAATTATATGTATTTTATACCAGTTACTACAACTATGAAACTTAATTCAAGTTTAGGTTCTGTTGTAAAAGAAGAAGATTTAAGAAATATATTGGAAGAATTAAAAAAATCAAAAGGTGATTTAATTTCTTGTATTCCTAAAAGTGTTAATATAAAGGATTTGAAGTTAGATAAAGATAAAAATCTTTTAGAAATAACTTTGGAAGGTAATAATAATAAGCTATATGATACTGATGAACAATTTTTGATTGGTTCCATTGTAAATACATTTACAGAATTTTCGCAAATAAAAAATGTTTTATTTAAATTAGATAAATTAAGTTCTGAAATAGATTACTCTCAACCATTTGATAGAAAATCTTGGGCTAATTTATGGTTTTCAGCTGATGAATTAAATGAAAATTTATCATTAGCAACTATTTATTGGCTTACAAAAGATAAAAAATATTTTGTACCAATAACGGTACCTATAATAAAAAATGATGTAGTAAATTTAATAGAAGTTTTGAAGTTAGGACCTAACAAAAGTAAAAAACAATTTTTAGAAAATCCTATAAATAAAGATATTGATTTAAAAATTAAAGCAGTTAATATGAAAAGTATTATTATTGAAGTAAAAAGTAAAAAAAATTTACCATTAAGTGTTGTAAATACAGCTAAGCTAGCAGTGTTATATACTTTAGTTGAATTTGGTTTTTTTGAAAATATAAAGATAGAGCTATCAGAAGGACAGGTAGAAGAATTTGATTTAATAAAAACAAATCCCAAACAAAGCATAAATAGAATAGAATTATTTTCAGGGGCAAAATAGCTAATGCTAAAAAAAATAAACTATCTTTTCTTTATATACTTACTTACAATTTTTCTAATTAAAATAAATTCTTTTTCTCAAAATTTAACAGAAGTTTTTGATTTAAATTATTATCCAGATAATTCTGTAAGTATAAAAGCTCATAAGGACGTAAAACCAGAACTTTTTAAGTTAGAAAATCCTTATAGGTTAGTTATAGATTTTCCTTATAGTGTTTATAAACCTGTAAAGAAAAATATAGATGTAAATAATGATTTCATTAAACAAATAAGATTAGGACAAAATACAGAAAATAGTGTGAGATTAACAATAGAATTAAAAAAAGACATAGAATTTGAATATAGAAGTATTATTGAAGGTAACTTCCAAATAATTACATTAATACCAATAGATAATAATCAAGTTATAAATATAGATGATAAAAAAATAAAAGAAAATAAAGAAAAAAATTATTTAGTAAATCTTCAAAATAATAAGGATAGTATATATATTGAGACAACTAGAAAATTGGATTACTCTACATTAAAAGAAAATAATACTCTTATAATAAAATTAAATGAAACTAAAAATAAAGTTAAAAATAGAAATATAATAATTAACCCTGATGATTTTTTTGATGAAATAAATGTAAGTGAAGAAAAAGAAAACACAATTATATATATATCTTATAAAAACAATGTAAATCTTATCTTAAATAAAAAAGATGATTATAAACTTGAAATTATAGCTACTGCAAAAAATAAGGAAACTTTATCATTAAATATTGAAAATTATGATAACATAGATAAACTATCTATTTTTAATGAAAATAATAAAACATTTAAATATAATATATTTACTTTAGAAAATCCTTCAAGAATTGTTATAGATATTTTTGAAAATTTTGAAATAAATAATATAGATAGTAGTTTTATAAAAAACTCTAAGTATATTAAAAATATGAGATATGGAAAATTACAGAACACAGATTCCGGAGTAAGAATTGTTTTAGATGTTGATGATAATGTTTCATATAAACAAGATATTAATTCTAATAATGTATTAGAAGTAAGCATAAGTAATGCTAAAATTAAAAATATACAAAACAAACCAAAATATACAATTGTTATTGATCCTGGTCATGGTGGTAATGATCCAGGAGCAATAGGAATAAATGGTATTAAAGAAAAAGATATAACATTAAAAGTTTCTTATTTCTTAAAGGATTTGCTAACAAGTAATGGATTTGGTGTTATTATGGCGCGTTCTGATGATAGTGAAATACTTTTACAACCAAGAGTTGACATTGCAAATTTAAATAAAGCTGATATTTTTGTTAGTATTCATTGTAATGCTACAGAAGGACAAAGTCCTATGGGAATAGAAACTTATTATAGAACAGAACAAAGCATATTACTAGCTAAATTTTTACATAAAAATCTTATAAATAACTTACCTACAATAGATAGAGGTATAAGAGTAAGAAATTTTTATGTAATAAAAAATACTATAATGCCTTCAGTTTTAATAGAAATTGGTTATATAACAAATAGAATAGAAGGAAATAGACTTTCAACAGATAGTTATCAAAGAGATGTAGCTAAATCAATATTTAATGGTATAAAAGAATACTTTAATTATAAAGATAAACTATAAATTTAATTATCAAAAAATTTTAATTAATTTTCTGAGTTCTTATCTTTAGATAAGATTTTATAAAAAAAATATACTGTGAATGCTGTAACTGTAAATTGCGTTAATAACATAAATATTAATGCTTGAGTATTCATACTGATAACCTCTTTTCTCTTCTCTTACTAGCTAAGAAAACTAAAAATGCTATTCCTAAAAAAGTAAAAATTAATATAATTCTTGCAAAAAATATATAATTCCATTTAGTTTCTAATTTTTCTTTTTCTTCTATAGTTTTAGCATTTTCTATTTGTTCTTTAATTGCACTACCACTTATTTGTTTTATAAGAGAGCTATTATCAAGTGGCCAACCATTGCCACTTACAAATGAATTGATAGCTGAATTCCAATCATTTTTTAATGGAGTTATTAAAGATCCAATAAAAACTAAAGCTAATAATAATGGAGTTACATATTTTATTATTGATTTGTATATAATTGGTATTTTTATATCGGCACCTAAATTTATTTCGTTCCAGCCTTTTTCAATTCCAAATATCCAAGAAAATAAAATTGTTTCTCCAAGAGCAAAAATAACTAAAGAAACTGTTCCTGCCCAATAATCGTATTCATCAAAAACGCCATATTCAAAGAAAAACACTGTTGGTAATCCTAATATTAAAACTATTAACCCAAATGACCAAGCTGATAATTTTCTACTTATATTAAATTCATCTTGCATAAATCCAATCCATGGTGTTCCCATTGCTAAAGATGAAGTTATACCAGCAAAAAACAATAATCCAAACCACATAACACCAGCTAAAACTGATAAAATTGGTCCCCATTTTTGAAATAAATAAGGCATAGTTTGAAAAGCCATTCCAAATCCAGCATTTTCTTTTACCCAATCTAAACCTAAATAGCCAGCAGCAATAGGTATAACAATTAAACTACCTAAAACAACTTCTACAAACTCATTTGTAAAACCAGCAGCTAATCCATTAAGAGCTATATCATCTTTTTCTTTTAAATATGAAGCGTAACATTGAATAGTTCCCATCCCGACTGATAAAGTAAAAAATATTTGTCCGGCAGCAGCTAACCAAACTTTAGGATTAGTAAGTGAATCATATTGAGGTGTCCAAAGAAAGTTTAATCCATCCCATGCACTAGCATTAGGAACTTCATTTGATGCACCCGAAGTTCCAATTGTTAGTCCTTTAAAAGCTAAAAATACTGCAAATATTATTAATAAAGGCATACCTATTTTTGAAGCTTTTTCTACACCTTCGAGTCCTCTTGACAGTATCCATGTATTTAATAATAAACAAGCAATGTAAAATATAACAGCTTCATAAGGTATTCCTGTTGTAGAGTTATAAATATCTATATAGTTACCAAAAAATTGTTCTATCTCAGTTTGACTTTTTCCTTGAAATGTTCCTATTAATGAGTGATAAACATAAGACATTGTCCAAGATTCTATGTAGCAATAATAAGCAGCAACTCCAATATTTGTAAATATTCCAAACACACCAAAATATTTCCATATTTTCCTTTTACCCATTTTATCTAACATAAATGGTGTAGAATGAGAACCATATTTTCCTCCATATCGTCCTATTGCCCATTCTATCCAAAGAAGAGGAATACCCATCAAAAGAAAGCAAACTAAATAAGGTATTATAAATGCTCCTCCACCATTATTAATAGCTTGAACAGGAAATCTTAAAAAGTTACCTAATCCAACAGCATTACCTGCCATTGCTAATATTAATCCTATTCTTGTTCCCCAAGACTCTACATTACTTTTTGTCATATATGCCCTTTAAGATTTCAATATTTTTTATATTATAACTTTAATTTTTATTTTTAAAAATAATGTAGAAAATATAAAGTCATAGTGTTTGATATTACAAAGTTTTAAATATATTTTTGACTAAATTAAATTTATTTTTTATAATATTCTAGCTATTATTTTATTTTTAGTTTTATGTTTAAGAGTGTTTCTAATAAAGTTCATTTTCCAAATATAGAAGAAGAAATATTAAAATTTTGGAATGATAATAATATTTTTCAAAAATCTTTAGAATTAAGAAAAGGTCGTAAATCTTACTCTTTCTATGATGGACCACCTTTTGCAACAGGATTACCACATTATGGACATATAATAGCTAGCACCCAGAAAGATATTATACCAAGATATCAAACTATGAAAGGTTTTTATGTTGAAAGACGGTTTGGCTGGGATTGTCATGGCTTACCTGTTGAAATGGAAATGGAAAAAACTATGAAATTAGGAAGTAAAAGAGAAATTGCTGAAAAAATAGGAATATATGAATTTAACGAAGCTTGTAGAAGTATAGTTTTAAGATATACCAAAGAATGGAGAAAAACTATAACAAGGCTTGGTAGATGGGTTGATTTTGATAATGACTATAAAACTATGGATAAAAGTTTTATGGAGTCTGTTTGGTGGGTTTTCAAACAGTTATGGGATAAGGGTTTAGTTTATGAAGGTAAAAAAGTTTTACCATATTCTTATAGACTAGGAACACCATTATCTAATTTTGAAGCAAGTCTAAACTACAAAATCGTTCAAGACCCATCAATATATATTAAATTTAAACTAAAAGACAAAGAAAATACTTACATATTGGCTTGGACAACTACACCATGGACATTACCTTCTAATATGGCTTTGGCAGTTAATCCTGAAATAGACTACGTTAAAGTGAAATTTGATGAAAACTTTTATTACCTAGCAAAAGATTTATTAAGTTCAGTATTTAAAAGTAGTGAAGAATATGAAATATTAGAACATTTAAAAGGTAAAGATTTAGAAAATTGGGAATATATACCACTTTTTAATTATTTTGAAGAAAAAAGAAAAGAAGGTGCATTTAAAATTGTTTTAGCTGATTTTGTTTCAGTAGATGATGGAACAGGAGTAGTTCATATTGCACCAGCTTTTGGTGAAGATGACTATTTAACAGCAAAAAAATATAATATTCCATTTGTTGATCCTGTTGATGATAATGCTGAATTTGACTCACAAGTTACAGATTTTAAAGGGTTATTTATAAAAGATGCTGACAAACTTATAATAAAAGAACTTAAAAACAAAGGTCTTTTATTTAAACAAAGTACTATAGAACACTCCTATCCTTATTGCTGGAGAAGTGAAACACCTTTAATATACAAAGCTATATCTACATGGTTTGTCAAAGTAGAAGATTTAAAGGAAAAAATGATAAAAAACAATGAACAAATTCATTGGGTTCCTAATCATATAAAGCATGGTAGATTTGGAAAATGGATAGAAAATGCAAGGGATTGGGCAATATCAAGAAATAGATATTGGGGCACACCTATACCTATATGGAAAACAGAATCAGGAAAAACTTTTTGTATAGGAAGTGTAGAGGAACTAGAAAATCTTTCAGGACAAAAAGTTGATGATTTACACATGCATTTTATAGATAATTTAGAAGTAAAGCATCCAGAAACAGGGGAAATTGCTAAAAGAGTTCCAGAAGTTTTTGATTGTTGGTTTGAAAGTGGTTCAATGCCATATGCTCAAAATCATTATCCATTTGAAAATGCAAAGTTTTTTGAAGAAAATTTCCCAGCTGATTATATAGCTGAAGGAATTGATCAAACAAGAGGTTGGTTTTATACATTGTTAGTTCTTTCTACAGCATTATTTGATAAACCAGCATCAAAAAATATTGTAGTTAATGGAATGGTTCTTGCTGAAGATGGAGCAAAAATGAGTAAAAGTAAAAAAAATTATCCTGATCCTGAATATATGTTTAATGAATATGGAGCTGATGCAGTAAGACTTTATATGATAAATTCACCTTTAGTAAAAGCTGATGATTTAAAATTCTCTGAAACAGGAGTTAAAGAAGTATTAAGATCTTTATTGATACCTTTGTGGAACTCTTATAGTTTTTTAGTAACTTATGCAAATGCTGATAATTGGAGACCTAATAATAAAAATATAAAATTAAATGATAATTTAGATAAATGGATTTTTTCTTGCTTACAGGCTCTTATAAAAGATTCTCAGGAAGCTATGGATGTTTATGATTTGAATATGGCAGTTAAACCATTTGTGAATTTTATAGAACAATTAACAAATTGGTATATAAGACGGAGTAGAAGAAGATTTTGGAAATCTGAAAATGATTTAAATAAACAAGAAGCATACTACACACTATATAATGTCTTAATAGAATTTTCAAAAATAATAGCTCCATTTTTACCATTTATAAGTGAAGCTATATATCAAAATTTAAAAAATGATGATATGCCAGAAAGTGTTCATTTATGTGATTATCCAGAATACAAAGAGGAATTAAGAGATTACTTTTTAGAAAGTAAAATGAATTTAGTTCAAAAAGCTGTATCTATGGGTAGAGCTTTAAGAGCAAGACATAAATTGAAAATTAGACAACCTCTAAAAACAATATATTTAGTTACTAAAGATTCTTTATTAATAGAAAGTTTAGGAGAAATGGAAGATTTAATAAAAGAAGAGCTAAATGTGAAAAATGTTGTTCTATCAGATAAAGAAGATACTTTAGTTAATTATTATGCAAAAGCTAATTTTAAAGTGCTAGGACCTAAACTTGGTAAAAACATGAAAGAAGTATCAAATAAAATACAAGCACTAACTCATGATGATATTATCTTATTAGAGCAAGGAAACAACATAAATATAGAATTAAATAATGAAGTTTTTTCTATAAGCTATAATGATATAGTTGTATATAGAACTCAAAAAGAAGGTATGGTTTTAGAAACTGAAAATAATCTAACAGTTGCCTTAGACACAGAGCTAGATCAAGAATTGAATTGATGAAGGATTAGCAAGAGAATTTATTAATAAAGTTCAAAACTCTAGAAAAGAGAAAGATTATGAAATGACAGACAGAGATATCTATAATAGTTGATTGCGAGTGATGAATTTAAGAAACTCTCTTGTAAAGTATAGTGATTATATAAAGTTAGAAGTTTTAGCTAATAATATAGAATTTAAAAAAATAGAAAAAAATTTTGAAGAAAAAGATTTAAATGGAAAAAATTGTAAATACTATATAGAAAAAGATTCTAAAAAAAATAAATAAAAACATTTTATCTTTTTAATTTCATTATTAAAGTTAATAAATTATTTACCTTATCAAAAATATATTTTAAACTTTATTTAATATTAATTATCTATTTAATACTTGTTTATAGATATTTTCTAATTTTAGAGCTAAATTCTTTGCGATCACAAAGAACAGAGGAATGCAATTTTTCTCTTAAGTTCTCTCTTAAATAGTCTAAATTATCTATATCAATATTTATTTCTTTATCTGAAGCTTACTTATTATCCAATTTTTCAATCCCTAGATTACTTAATATTGATTTTCCTGCTCTTGATGATACAATATTTCCTGTAAAAGTTAATACTGGTACTCCCATTATTAAGCTTTCAAATGTTGTTGTTACTCCATTATATGGGTATGTATCTAATGCTATATCTATCTTATTATAAAAGTTTCTAAATGATTATATTGACCTTTTATTCATATTACTTAAAACTGCTATTCTTTCTAGTATCATATTTTAAATTTTCTCTAAAACAGATTTATAATTCTTTCTCCTGAATACATTGAGTATTCTAGCTTGCTTACACTTTATTATCATTCTAGCTATTTTCATACTTTTTTAGTACTTTGGACCATAAATTTTACAGTTTCTCTCTGTTATTTTTATTCCATTATTGAATGAACCAAATGTTAAATATCCATTTTCTAAATAAGGCGTAATCTATTAATATTTGGCAAATTTATCGGGGGTGTGATAGCAAAACATTGTGTCAGGTATATTTATTATCTTTTCTAAAAAATATTCTTCCATACCTTTCACTTAAATAATTATCTAAGTATTTTATAATCCATAGTTTCTAGTCCTGCTGAACCATCATGGTAACCTATCATAGATATTTGAACAGGAGCAGGTTTATAGGAAAAAACTTCTACCCTAGATTTATGGGTAAAACCTGATAAATCAACTAATATATCAATCTTATCATTATAAATAATATTAGATATTTCTGCATCTATCAAATTATAAACTTCTCTCCAATAATCAGAATAATTTTTAAATAATTCTGTATCTTTATCAAAAATTTCATTTAAATAATAAGAAAAAATTTCAAAATCATTTTTATTATGATTTTTATACAAAAGTTGTAAAAAATAAATAATAGAATGAAGACTAAAATCCTGTGAAACATATCCAATTTTTATTTTTTGATTATTTTTATTAAAAAAAAAATCATATTCTTTATTATTTTTCTGGGAAAAATTAAATAAATTTAAGTAGTATTTATATTTCTCATTTCCGTAATTTTCATAATAATAAAGAGACAATATATTATTGATAATGTTCGAATTCCTTTTATTTATTTGATTTCCTTTTATATAATTTTTTATTGCTGTTTTTGCATCACCTACTTTTGAATATAAATTTCCTTTTGCTAAATATAATTTATCTTTGTTTTTGAAACTCTTTAACTCTAAGTAATCAAGAATAAACAAACTTTCTTCTATGTAATTTTCCTCTGATAATAATTCAGAAAATCCAATAAAATAACTGATAAATTCTTTATTTAATTTATTCAATAAAAAATAATTTTGCCAAAATTCAATTTTATCTTCTATTAAATTGTAGTAATCTATATCTATGTTAAAACATTTAAAAAAATATTCCTTTGATTTTCTGAAATCTTTTTTTAATAAATAAACTATACCTATATTATTTAAAGTACCTTTATTATCTTTATCAATTTCTAAAACTCTAAAATAAAAGTTTAATGCTTTATCATATTCTTTTTTATTTTTATAAACGTTACCTATATCTATTAATAGAGGGACAAATTTAGGATTTATATTATATGATTTTTCATAAAAAAATAGAGCCTCTTTAAAATTTTCCTGAATATTCTTAACACAGCCCTTTAGATATAAAATATATGGATTATTTGATTCTATTTTTAATGCTTTATCAATATAATATTCAGCCTTATCTTCAATTTGTTGATTTATATAAAATAATGCTATCTCCCCCAATATATTTATATCATTTGGTTTTAATTCTAGAGCTCTTAATAAATAATTGATTCCGCTAGCATTATCTAGTAGTATTAAAGATTTTCCATAAATAAAAATAATATTAGGATTATCAATATTATCTATAAAATACTTTAATATAATTACAACTTTTTCGAAATCATGATTTTTATAATATTTTAATGCTTCTTTTATTTTTTCCTCTAAAAACTTCATAGAAGTATAGTATAACACTTAAGAAATTTAATACTATGAATAAGATATTACAAATATATATGTTTACTTAATTTTATTGATTTGTGAAAAAATTAATTATTTTTAAGAATAATGGTACTGGGATTGAGTTTTAAACGCTTATAAATACTAAATTTAAAGTATTTTATAAATTTTTAAATGCTTGTTATTAAAGGATTTTAAACTTATATTAGCCGAGTGCCTATTTATAAAAAAAGTTAAAAAAAATTCTTTTATAAAAAAAATATTTTATTATTAATTAAGTATTAATTTATTTTTAATGAATAATTCAGAAAAAAGTTCATATATTTTATATAAGTTGTCTTTAGGTTATGCACTAACCCAATGTTTATATGTTATTGTTAAATTAAATATTGCGGATATTTTATTAGAAAAATCTTTAACAATAGAAGAGATTTCTTA
>BPII01000024.1 GCA_026004035.1 Candidatus Sericytochromatia bacterium
AACAATTATCAATAAATCAGACATTACGCAACTTTAAAGGAAATTTAGAAAAAAATGATTGAATCTATATCTTTTTGTGATAAAATTTTATTTTATGAAAGATCCCTATATTTTTGAGTTATTACGAAATTTTATATTAGTATCAAATGATTATATAAACGCTACTACATTATCACTTGTTCTGGATAGGAAAATTAGTCATGATAGAATTACCCGTTTTCTGAATCAGGAAGAATTAAGTTATAAACAAGTATGGAAATGGGCAAAGCCCTATATCAAAAAAATAAATGAACGAAATGCTGTATTAATTGTTGATGATACTATTATAGAAAAACCTTATTCTTCAGAAAATTCTATCGTTGGATATTATTGGAGTAGCACGAAGAATAGAACAGTAAAAGGGATTCAGATGTTAAGTCTTACTTATTTAGGAAAACATAATCAACATATTCCCATAGATGTAAGAATTGTAGAAAGAGAAAAATATTTTGATGAGAAAAAAGGAAAAGAGTGTTATAAAATTATTAAAAATAAAAATGAACTTTTTAGAGAGATGGTATTAGGAGCAATACAAAAAAACCTCCTATTTTCCTTTATTTTAGGGGATATTTGGTTTGGTTCATCTCAAAATATGAATTATACAAAAAAGAAATTAAAAAGGAATTTTATTTTTCCTCTACAACGGGATCGTTTAGTAAGAGAGAAAGGAAGATTTTATGCAAAATGGGAATGGACACGAATAGGTGATTTACAATTTGAAGATAATGAGGAAAAAATTTTATTTATAAAAGGAGTTAGTTTTCCAGTAAAAGTAATAAAAACAAAAAAAAGAAATTCAGATGGAACTGAAAGTGTTCATTATCTTTGTTGTAGTCACTTAGGAGTGTCCAGAGAGAAAATAATCGAAACCTACCAGAAAAGGTGGGCGATAGAAGAATATCATAAATCTTTAAAGCAAAATTTAAACATAGAAAAATCACCTCAAAAAAAAAAGCGTAGTCAGATGAATTTTATCTATGTTGTAATTGCTGCTTATATTTTTTTGGAAAAGTTAAGAATGCAAATGCATTTAAGTCATTTTAATATTAAAAGGGACTTTTTTATTAAATCATTTCCTATACATCTATTAAAATGTTAAAAATTATTATATAATTTATTTACTTTTGCGTAATGTCTGAATAAATAAAAATGATTACAAAACATTATTTCGAAATTTAACGTTAAAGCACGAAATTTTTACTCATATTGTTCCTGTTCCTGCTGCCATTTATTATAGTATTATTACACTCCATAAAGTTGATTTTACAATTATCTGGACATTAATTACCGGTGGTGTAACTTCAGCTACAATAATGTTAATTATCGGTACATTTTTAAGATATAATAAATTAAAAAAAATTTTTTCCAGACTTATTCCAGTAGAAAACTATCATATAAAAAAAGAATTATTAACGTTTCCTTATTTCGAAGTAATATTAATTATGTCCAGATGGCTTGTTGGAATAACATTAGCTCATATTTTTTTTGGATTTCTTTTATATTACATTAAAGGTGAATTTGATTTTCGCTTTCATATTACAGCTTTCCCCTTAGCATTATTTATTATTCCTATTGAAATAACAGGTCATTATTTAATCACAGAAAATGAAATTCGTAAATATCTTAAATCAACTCAACTAAAAGATATAGCCATTAATAGAAATACCAGAATGCGTATTACTATCTTTATAAAAATTCTATTTTTTATATTCTCTCTTGTTAATATGCCCATTATATTACTTTTATCGATGAATTATCTATCTTCCAGTAAATCTGGTTTACAAAATCCTATTTTACATATGGTTATAATAACAACTATTTTATTATATCCTTTATTACATATTTCTTATTACATAGCAAAAAATATAAAAGAAAATATAAAACAAATTAAAGTATCTTTAAAAGAAGTATCTCTTAGTAATTTCGAAGAAAAAGTAGGTATGCTAACCTATGATGAATTTGGCGAATTAGCTATCTATATTAATAAGATAATAGAAAAATTAAAAGAAATGTATTATTCTCTAATTCATTTAAATAAAAATCTGGAAAAAAAAGTAGAAGAAAGAACTAAAGAATTACAACAATCTTTTGAAGAAATAAAAAAATTAAAAACACAGCAAGATGCTGATTATTATTTAACAACTTTACTTCTAAAACCTTTTATAAATTTAAATATTCAAAATAAAGAGATAAATCAAATCTTAGAATATGATTTTTTTATTAAACAAAAAAAAGAATTTCAATTTCGAAACCATGAAGAAGAAATTGGAGGTGATTATTGTTATTTTGATGAAATACGATTAAAAGATAAATCATATTTATTTTTTATAAATGCCGATGCAATGGGAAAATCTATCCAGGGTGCTGGAGGTATTTTAGTATTAGGTTCTATGATTCAATCTGCTATTCAGAGAAACAAATTTTTTAAAGAAGATCAGATATTATCTCCAGAACATTGGTTAAGAGAATTATTTATACAGATGCATAAAACATTAGAAACATTTCAGGGAAGTATGTATATTTCCTGTGTTATGGGATTAATTGATATTAATACATTAAGTCTATTTTATATGAATGCAGAACATCCCAATCCAATTTTAATAAGAAAAAACGAAGCATATTTTCTAAATCCAGAAAATAATTTAAGGAAACTTGGTTTATCTATAGAAAAGAAATCATTATTTATACATACTTATCAATTACAAAAAGATGATATCCTTATTATTGGTAGTGATGGAAAAGATGATTTAGAATTACCAGATAATACCATAAATGACAATGAATATTTATTTATTGATATATTAAATCAAAGTGATTATACGTTAAAGGGAATTTATGAAAAATTAAAATCCTATGGAAAAATTAAAGATGATTTATCTCTATTAAAAATAAAAGTAAAAGAACCTGCTTTAATAGAAAATGAAGAGATAAAAGAAGAATTAAATAATTTACAAAATGAAATTACAGAACTTATAGATTTATTAGCAAATAAAAATTTAGAAGAAGAAAAATTACTAATTCTATACGAAAAATTAAAATATTATACAAATCTTGTTCCATTGGATAATAAAATGTTATTATTATATGCTCAAATTTGTTTTAAAATACGAAATATTAACGAAGCATTAGAAACCATAGAACGACTACTTTTAAGAGATCCTAAAAATTCTTCTTTTCTATTGATTGCATCTAAATTTTACGAAAAATTGGAAAAAACTAAATTTAAAGAAAATATCCCCGGTTTTATTTTATCGATTTTGGAAAATCAATAAATTATTGATTTCTCTTTGTATAAATTTCTATACCTGTTCGTTTTGCAGATGGTATAGCAACAGGTTTAAAAATCTGGATTTTTATTGCTTCAATCAATGGGAATTTCGAAAATAAGTGCTGGATTAAATCCCCACCTAATTTCTCTAACAAACGAGGAGAATTAATTTTACAAAATTCCATTATTTCTTTATATATATCTTTATAATTAACTGTATGATTTATTTTATCAGATAAAATTGCTTTGCTAAAATCTAATTCGCATTCTAAATTAATAAGAATTTCTTGAGGATGAGCTCTTTCGTCATCTCTTACTCCTATATTCATTATTACTTTAAGTTCTTCTATTATTATTTTCATAATTAAATAAATTCTCCTCCATCAACAGGTATATTAACTCCAGTTATAAAATCATTCTCGATAATAAATTTAATTGCCTGAACAATATATTCTGGATTTCCAGGAATATTTAGTGGAATTTTTTGTTTTGATTTTTCATAAAATTCATTTATATTTATTTTTTCTTCTATTTTATCTTGCTCATTTAATTGAGCTGGAGGCAAAATTGCTCCAGGAGATATAGCATTTACGCGAACATAGGGAGCCAATTCCTTCGCTAACATATAGGTTAATTTTTCTAAGGAATATTTACTTAGTCTATAGATAAAATGATCCGTATAATGATATTTTAAACTTGCATCAAGGAAATTAATTACCAATCCTTTTTTGTTATTTTTAAAAATTGTTTTAATTATAGAAGCAGGGGTAAATAAATTTACATCAAATATTTTAATAAAAAGTTCATATTCAAAATTTTTCCAATAATCCATTTTAGGAAAAATAGAAGCACTATTTATAACTATATCAATTGATTCTTGTGATATTTTTTCTAAAAAACTTTCTCGTTCCTCTTTAATAGAAAAATCTGCTTTAATATAATAAGAATCAGAATTATATTTTTTTATTTCCTCTAATAATTCTTTTACATCTTCGTAAGAATTTCTATAATGCAATACAAATCGAGGTTTGTATTTAGATAGTTCTAAAACGATACTTTTAGCAATTCTTTTTGCACTACCTGTTATAAGTATGGTTTGATCTTTTAATTCTTCTAAATTCATTTTATTATATCTAAAAGTTTTTTATGATAAGGATCTTCTAAATTAGGTTTTGGTCCTGGTGGATAGGTTGGTATAAAATTTTCCACAGATATCCATTTCGAAAAATTTGCTTTATTTATAAATTCTACATAACCATTTGTAAAATAAAAAGAACCATAATATTTTTGCTCTTCTTTTATAGGAATTTCTATACCTATATAGATAGGAACTTCTTTAAGTGGACCTATAATAATTGAATCTCGTGACTCTTCTAATAATCTTGCCAGTGCATAAGCATAAGGTGTTGTTTTAGATTGATGTAATATAATGATTTTTCCCGTATAATATATATTTTCTGTGGAACTTAATATCTGAGGGTTCTGATCTTTTATATGCACTTTTAATAGTTGTTTTTTTGGAATAAATAAATCTGCAATTTTTAATATTTCCTCTAAATTACCATGAGATAAATAACGAATATCCAGAATAAGAAAATCTGGATTTTGATTTTCTATAAGAAATTGTTTGATTTGATTTGATACACCATCAATTGCAAAACGTATTTGTAAATATAATATGTTTTTATTATTAATTTTCCAGTTTGTTTTTCTTATTGGTAAAAATTGATAGGTACTTCTATATAATTCATAGTTATTATCTTGTATCGTAACATTGATTTTAGTTTTTGGCTTTCCTTTAATTCTTGCAACAACATCTTCTAAGAAAAAATTCGAAACAGAAATATTATCAATTGCCTGTAAATATAAATTGGGTTTAATTTCTGCTAAATAGGCTGGTGAACCTTCTATTACATCAATAATAAAAAATTTTCCCATCTCTTCTTCGTATAAAACTATACCAATTCCAGCATTATTGTTTTTATCATTTAGAAGAGCAAGTGTAGATGGAACAATATATATATTTCTGCCTTTGAAGTTTTTTAATAATTCATAAATTGCTTTTCTATAAAAATTTTCTGCGATAAATAGATCTTTTTTATAATTTTGTCTTAATATTTCTATAAAATAATCTTTTGCATTCAAAGTAGAAATATTTTTAAGTTCTGGTTCAAAAATTTTTACTGTCCTTAAATATTCTTCTAATGGAATTGAGTTATTAAAATAATAATGTTTTAAAACTTCTTTTTCCAGGATAGAAATAAATTTTTCTGGTTCCATTAATTGATATTCTTCTTTTTTACAACTAAAAAAGATTATTATAAATATCGAAAACCAAATTATCTTATTGATTTTTTTTATTTTTAACATATTTTAACCACCATTCTGGATATATTGCTCTTTGTCGAAAATACATATCAATTAAAACTAAATTCACAACTGCTTCTACAATAGGAACAGCACGCGGTAAAACACAGGGATCATGTCTTCCACCAGCTAATAAATTGACAGGTTCTCCACTTTCTGTAACGGTTTTTTGGATTTTATGTATTGTTGCAGTTGGTTTAAATGCTAAACGTAATAATATAGGCATACCATTAGAAATACCACCCTGTATACCTCCAGAAAAATTCGTTTTTGTTTTTAAGTCTGGTATATTTTCAAAACCTTCTACTCTTTTAATTTCTCTATTTCTTTGAACTTCATTATTATCTGGTAAACCTTCTTTACCAGGTATAAAAAATTCATCATTATGCTCACTACCCTTTAGTTTCGTTCCTTCGAAACCACTACCACTTTCAAAACCTTTACAGGCTGGTATACTTAAACATGCTTTTGCTAATTCTGCTTCTAATTTATCAAATACTGGTTCTCCAAGTCCAGGTGGAACATTTCTTACAATTACACCTATGGTTCCTCCAATAGAATCCCCTTCTTTTTTTATTCTCTCGATTAATTGAACCATTTCTTCTGTAGCATTTAAATCTGGACAACGAACAATAGAACGATCCACTTCTTCTATTGATGTTGGTGGATTTTTCATAACACTGGATTGAATGGGACCAATGGAATCTACCCATGCTATCGTTTCTATACCCAAATCTTCTTTAAGAATTTGAGAAGCAACACTACCAGCTATTACACGAGCAATCGTTTCTCTAACAGATGCCCTACCACCTCCAACTGGAGTTCTATAACCATGCTTTGCATGATAAGTATAATCTGCATGAGATGGTCTATAAATATCAGCCCATTTTAAATAATCATCTGATTTAACATCAATATTTCGTACCAAAAAAGCTATAGGTGTGCCAAGTGTCTTACCTTCGTAAATACCACTTAAAATTTCAAATTCATCTTTTTCTTTTCTCTGGGTTGTTAGCCTATTTTGCCCAGGACGTCTTCTTTGCAATTGGGATTGAATTAGCTCTAAATCTAATTTTAAACCAGCGGGACATCCATCTATTATAACCCCTATTCCAGGACCATGAGATTCACCAAATGTGGAAACACGAAATAATTTATTTGTAATAGATGACATTCTAATTCCATTCGAGTTATGAAGATATTACTGTCAATTTTAAATTCTAAAAGCTAATGATCATACATAGGAATATAAATTATTCTCCCTGTGTTGCTGTTCTTAATAATGCTTTTTTTTGCTCTTCTAAACTTTCTAATTGTCGTTCATTCATTTTTAATACTTCTTCGTATTGACCTTTTAAATCTTCTGGCAATTCATCTGCTAATTTTTCTAAAACGTATCGTAATAATTCTAAACGATCCTGAATCGGTTTTTTTTGATATTCATAATATTCTTCGATTTCTTCGGGTGTTGCTTTTCGAACAGATATTTTTGATTGAATTTCTAACATTCTACGCTGTTTTTCTTCTTGAGCTTTTTTTTCTTCTGGCGTCATTCGCTTTGGAATTAGAGAATTATTAGGAAATTTCTCTCTTAATTTATCAAATGCTTCCATTTGTTCATCTGTATAGGGAAGCCCTGTTTGTGGATTAATAGGGTTTCCCTCACTTACTTTTTCTAAAATTTCTGGTTCTTCGTCAGAGGGAATTGTGGTATCTTCTATGGGAACATTTTTAACTCCCTGTTTCCAGAAATCGGAATCATAAATAGATTGATTTTTATTTTCTGTTTTTTGCTTTTGAAGAGAATTGTTTTTTTGTGGTCCACCAAATAAAAGCGCTAAGGCTTGTTTATCATCATCCTCTGTAGCAGAATGAGAATCTGGCTTTGTAAAATATATGAATATAGCAATGATAATAGAAAAACCTATAAAAAATTTCTCTGCTTTTCTCATAGTCTTAAAATAAAATCAAAAACAATAAAGTCAATAACATTCTATTTTATTACAATATATTTTATATTATATACTATATAATATTTATTATAATTTTTTTAATTTTTTATGCAAATTTTTCTTTAAGTAAGTGTTATATTTTATGATATTAATTTGCGGAGGCGAAAAATGAAATATAAACATAATATTTTAATATTATTAAGTATTTTTTGTTTATTAAATTGTACAAAATGCAATGATAAAAAACAAAATAAAGATTTGCTTCTATTAAGCTTACTACTCAATCAAAATACTTCTATAATATTTCCAAGAGGTATTATAGATACTGAATTTGGTGATAATGGTTTTATTAAAGATTTAGATAAATTATTCAATTTAAATAGTGTAAGTATAACACTCTCGGA
Organism: Candidatus Sericytochromatia bacterium; assembly: GCA_026004035.1. Classification (GTDB taxonomy): domain Bacteria; phylum Cyanobacteriota; class Sericytochromatia; order UBA7694; family JACMQJ01; genus BPII01. The sequence goes on from BPII01000024.1 coordinate 8,031, forward strand.
TATAAAGATACAAAAAGATGGTAAATTCATTGTTTCTGGTATTTATAATAATGGAATTTTAAAATATAGTATTTTAATAAGATTTAATGCAAATGGAAGTATTGATAATTCATTTGATTATAATGGAATTGTTATTTTTAAGGTAGGTGATGAATCACCTGAAAATACCTATATATTTATTCAAGATGACAATAAAATCCTTATTTGTGGTAATTATTTAAATAGTGGAGCAGACGAAACATTTCTAGCACGTTTTAATTCCAATGGTAGTTTTGATACCTCTTTTGGCTTAAATGGAATAAAAAAAATCGATATAGATAATAGTACTACTGTTGAAAAAGTAAAAGATATAAAAATCAATAAAGAGGGTAATATTATTATTACTGGATACTATGGGAATCCTCCTTCAAACTATGATATTTTTATTGCAAAATTTGATTCAATTGGTAATCCCATTACAAACTTTGGAACCAATGGAATTATAAAAAAGGTTATTACCTCCAATCAAGATTACCCAGAAAAACTGCTCATTCTAAATGATGGAAAAATTTTAATAGGGGGTATATCTTATAGTGGAACTTCTAATTATAATATTTTTTTAATTCGCTATAATAACGACGGCACAATAGATAATACGTTTGGTACTAATGGAATAACGATTACAGATGTAAATTTTTCCTTACAAGAAGATATATTAAATTCGTTTATCATTTTAAATGATGGTTCTATTATGATATGTGGCTATACCAAACAATCTGGTATTAACATACCTTTAATTGGAAAATATAATTCTGATGGGAATCTTAATAGTACTTTCGGCAATAATGGTTTTAAAACATTTACTCTATTTAATTCTTCTGCTATTTTTTATGATTTAGCTATTCAATTAGATGGAAAAATCCTACTTGGTGGTAGTTTTGATAATGATATAAATCTTAATGATAGTTTTATGCTTCGCTTAAATGAAAATCTTGAATTAGATGAATCCTTTGGAATTAATGGAATATTTACCAATGATGTAGCCTATACCTTAGAACAATACCATAAAAATGATTACATTGATAAATTTTTATTATTACCTGAAGGTAAAATACTCATATTAGGTAATTATAACGATATAAATAATAGTAGTTCAAATTACATATTACAATTAAAATAATCTTTGATTTAAAAAGTTATAATATACGAAATATTACTTATTTAATACTTTTATTTTTTATAAAAAAAACAATAATATTTCTAAATTGTTCTTGAAACTTATAAATTAAAGATTTATTCTGTTTCTATGCTCAATAAGAAATCCAGAACCCCATCTACACCTTTAAAAATACTTAATATAAAACAACAATATCATAAACAAATAGAAGAAGTGGCAAATGAGTTAGATAATGCAATAAAACAACATAAACTTTTAAAAGAATGTATAAAAAATAAGCCATTCTGTCGAGGTTTTATTGTTTCTGAAAAAGTAATTATAAAACCAGATTTTTTAGTCCTAGGAAAAAGACCTACCTGGTATAAAGAACATGATCAATATCAGAATCATATTGTTGAATATTGGTGTCCAGTATTACCACCTGAGGAAAGTTGCTCTAATAAGAACCAAAAACTAACGATCTTTGAAAATAATAAATATCAACTTTTAGTAGAAAAAGATTTTATAGCACCTATTTTTGCCAAATATTTTAATAATAAGAATTGTATATTTCAGGATCTAAATTTTACTTTTCTTGATTTATACTGGCTTCGATGTAATGGAGAAGAATTAGATTCTTTATTAAAACATCAAGAAACCAGTAAAATTTTAGAATAAACAACTATGTATATGCTTAGATATTATTAAAAAAATTGAACCATATGCCATTCTTTTTATCAGCGATGCACAAAATGTATTAAAAAATAATGAAAAAAAGAAAATAATAGATTTAATTAAACCAGATCTATTTGAAATTCATGAATATTCTTTTATTCCAGATTTATTTTTAAATGATAATGATATAAAAAAAATCTATAACTATATACAAAAAAAAACCCAATAATTAAAAAAAAATGAAACTTTTATAAGAAGATTCATACATAATATAATAAAAATCAAAAAGGATAGTTTTATGAAAGCTCTAATTTTAAATAAAATTATCTTAGAACTGCAAAAAAAGGAATTATTAGAAAAAACTCTGGAAATACAACAAAAAATTTTAGATCATTCTAAAACAATTTCAAAATATAGAAGTATGCAGAGAAAAGAAACATATAGAGACTATTCTTCGGATAATGAAAATAAAATGTTAATAATAGGTTTCGTTATACCATCTAATATGAATCATTCTGGTTATCAGTAATTCTTATTATAAAATTGAAATTTCTAAATTACAAAAGGAAATAAGAGAATTACAAAAAGAAGAAGAAAATAGTAAAACAGAAAATTTTAGAAATTAATAAAAAAATCAAAAATGTAGAAAAACAGATTTATAAACATATTTTTCGCTTAGTTCGATCTTATATAGAATGCTACTATGGGCATTTATGGGAAAATAAAAAAATTTTATATGCTTTTTCTAAAATGATTACTAAGATTATTTTTTATAAGTTTATATACGAAAATTATTATCTAAAACACGATTATAGAGATGATATCAATAATGAATTATTTCTTTATAAGAAAATAATGGTACTATCCACTTTTTTATTAAAAAAATATTTAAATTTTTTATATTAAAATTTATATTAAAAGGAGCTTTGTTGCATAACTCCCTTATAAAACGAAATTTTTCTTACATACGTTATAAGTACAATACAATTTGTATATGTTTATATATGAAACAATTAACCTTTATGCTACAAAGCTTTATAAAGGAGGAGTTTATGAATCAAAATTCAGAATTAGACTTAAAAGATATACTTAAATTTTGCATAGTAAATCAGGTGATCATAAATGAAATTGAAAATATTCCCAATAAAGAAAAAATCCAGAAAGAAATAGATAATGTATTAGCAAATAAACTTATAACAATAATTCCTAGAATAATCAAAAGATCACTATATAATAAAAATATAGAATTTAATAAGATAAAATCTGATTTCAATCAGGATTTACTTCTTAAAATTTTCGAGGAATTAAAAGAAAAAAATCTATTAATTCAATTATTAGAAAAAGCCAATGATATCAGTGCATATTTTATTGGAACTATTAAAAATATTTCTAATAATTTAATAAAATCTAAATTTAGTAATCAAAACAAAATACATAATCATACATTAAAATATGATGATAAAATTTTAAATAGAATAAGCACAAAATCTTATAATCAGGATGAAGATTTAGACCAGGAAATAAGTCCAAAAGAATATATTTTAAAATCATTAAAAATATTACGAAAGGAATATACAGAAAAAGGGAAATTAGATGATTATTTTATTTTTAGATATTTTCTGGTTCTTAAAAAAAGAAAATTGAAAGAATGCATAAATGCGATCTTAATAAAAATAAAAAAGAAACAGAAATAATATACAACAAAATTAAAAAACGTTATGCAAATCGTTATCAAATCAATAATATAAATACATATAAAACTATAATCCATAGAACAAAAGGAGATTTTGTAAGAATAGCCAATTCTATGAATATCAAGATTGTTCAAAAATAATATTTTATTAGTACTAATTTTACCGGAGGAAAATATGGATTATATCCTTTGTACAAATGATTGCTGGAAAAAATTACATCAGGATTTCTGGGAAGATAATTTTTGTAAAGTTTGCTCAAATAAAGATATGTGTAAAAAATGGGCAAGAAATGATTTATATAACGACCCAAATACAAAAGATCGTATTGTATTAGCAGTGGGAACAAGTTGTAAAAGAGAAAAACCCTTAGAAAAAATTGATATTCTAATCATTGGTAATAAACCAGCAGAAGGTTATGTTCCACCACAATCACAATTTCCATATACAGATATATGTGGACATATTGATAATTTTTATCAAGATTACCTCAAACGCATCCTCAACCATTAATAGAAAATTCTTGCTATGATATTTCTGGTGTGTATTGGATTGTCATAATATTAGTTGGGCTATATATTGACTTCTTAAAAAATCCTCATGTAGATTCAAATACTATGTCAAAAGATTCAAAATGTATTGAATTTCTATTATGCTACAAATTTTAGCTTTACAACCTACAATTATTCTAACACTGGGGACTAATGATGGTTTATTAGATTTCTTTAATTATCTTTGCATATCCTAAATTTAACATTAAACGGCTGGTGTTACTTGGTTACATGGCAAAATCTACTAATATAAAAATTGATATTCCCTTTCTTGTTTAATAATCAATACTTTCAATTTCCCGAAGATAAGAGGAATGATTATAAAGAATACATATCCTTGTATCCATGGATTTTCCTTATGAATGTAATTGGATAATGTAAGTAGGTTTCCCGGTGGAATTGAGCGGTTTTAGATTGTACAAGTATTAGTGGTGGGACTCTATTTTCGAATCAACTATAGAAGTTAAATACTAAATATTGACCTATTAATCCAGAACAATTGTCCAGTTTGTGAAAAAAATATTATAGCGTCCGCAATGGACGCCAATTTTTTTTATAGTTTTTCCCATTCATAATGCACAATATTTCGTTTCTCTTTACTAAATTCTATTCCTATCAGATATATCTCTCTATATTTACCCTGATACTTCTCGTAATATTTCCTCTCTTTTATCTGTTTTAATGATAATCCCTCTTCTTTTTCTATTACCTTAAATTCTATTATATATACTCTATCCTTATATATCAATGTTAAATCAATCCTACCTCTATTCGTCGCATCTTCTGTTATTACCTCTAATCCACTTCCATTCAATAATGCATATACCACTGAAGCATAAAATCCCTCATAACTATCTATCTCATTCCTCCTATACCAGTCCAATGGTATACTCGAAAAAAAACTATATAATATATTTCTTATACTATCTATATCATTATTCTCTAAGGATTCTATTATACCTATCTGTAATTCATCTTTCTCTGATAAGATATTAAATATATTATTTAAATATAAATTATTTAAACTTATCTTTACTTCTAAATTTGGATAAGTTAATTCATAAAATGTTTTCTCTGTTAATCTCTTTACCTCTTTTATCGTTAAATATCCAGTCTGAAATAATATATTCTCAACATTTATATAATCTATATCTAAATTTGATAATATCTCTTCGCCCGCTTTTAATGACTCTAATTTCGGTATATAATATTTATTCTGTAATATCAATTTTACTAAAAATGTTGGTGTCCCTGTTTCGAACCAGTATGGCCTGTATAACTTTTTATCTAAAAATAATAATATATCAAATGGATTATATACTTTATCCCCTAACCAATTATAGCCATTATACCATTTCTTTATTTCTTCTATATCCACATCTAACAATCTATCCTTAAATACTTCTTCAAACTCTTCCTGTGTATATCCACATATCGTAGAGAATTTCTCGTCTATTGTTATATCATTTATTTGATTCAATCCACTAAATATCGATACCTTCGAAAATCTTGATACCCCCGTCAAAAATACAAATTTTAAATATGCATCCAATGGCTTTAATACACTATAAAAATCTTTTAACACCTCTCTTATCTCTATCGCCTTCTCCCTATCCTCTATCCTATCCAATATTGGCTTATCATACTCATCTACTAATACCACTACGGGGGCTTTATATTTCTCATATGCTTGAAATATCAACTCTTCTATACATCTTCTAAAATCTTTTTTATGTTCACATGATATTTTAAGTGATTCTTGATTTCTTTCGAGCAATGTAACAATTCTTTCTTTTAAATCTTCTGCATTATGAATTACCCCACCTCCAAAATCTATATGGATTACGGGATATTTCTTTCCCCAATCCCAATTCTTCTCTAAATATAATCCTTCAAATAACTCTTTTCTGCCTAAAAACGCCTGTTTTAACGTATCTACTAATAAAGACTTACCAAATCTCCTTGGACGAGAAAGAAAATAATACGTCCCATTTCTTACAAGCTTCTCTATAAATATACTTTTATCTACATAATAATAATCCCCTCCTCTTATCTTTTCAAAACTTGATATTCCTATGGGTAATTGCTTCATCTTCTCCTCTCTTCTTTATCCCTTTTATTGTTATATAACTAAATTTATAATTTCTCCCATTCATAATGCACAATATTTCGTTTCTCTTTACTAAATTCTATTCCTATCAGATATATCTCTCTATATTTACCCTGATATTTCTCGTAATATCTTCTCTCTTTTATCTGTTTTAATGATAATCCCTCTTCTTTTTCTATTACCTTAAATTCTATTATATAGACTCTATCCTTATATATCACTGTTAAATCAATCCTACCTCTATTCGTAGCATCTTCTGTTATTACCTCTAATCCACTTCCATTCAATAATGCATATACCACTGAGGCATAAAATCCTTCATACTTATCTATCTCATTCCTCCTATACCAGTCCATCTGTATACTCGAAAAAAAACTATATAATAGTTCCTTTAATCTATCTAAATTATTACTTTCCAATACACGGATTATCCCTATCTCTACTCTATCTTTTTCTAATGTATTCGTTATATAATTCAAAAATGCATCATTTAAACTTATCCTTACCTCTATATTCGGATAACTTAATAAATAATAATTCTTTATCCCTAACTGATATCGCTCTTTTATCGCTAAATATCCAGTCTGAAATAATAAATTCTCCGGATGTATAAAATCTATATCTATATTTGATAATAATTCTTCTCCTACTTCTAAATTCTCTAACTCCGGTAAATAATATCGCTCTTTATGAAATAATTTTACTAAAAATGTCGGTGTCCCTGTTTCGAACCAGTATGGCCTGTATAATTTCTCGTCTAAAAATAATAATATATCAAATGGATTATATACTTTATCCCCTAACCAATTATAGCCATTATACCATTTCTTTATTTCTTCTATATCCACATCTAACAATCTATCCTTAAATACTTCTTCAAACTCTTCCTGTGTATATCCACATATCGTAGAAAACTTTGGAGATAATGTTATATCCTGTATCTGATTCAATCCACTAAATATCGATACCTTCGAAAATCTTGATACCCCCGTCAAAAATACAAATTTTAAATATGCATCCAATGGCTTTAATACACTATAAAAATCTTTTAATACCTCTCTTATCTCTATCGCCTTCTCCCTATCCTCTATCCTATCCAATATTGGCTTATCATACTCATCTACTAATACCACTACAGATTGATTATATTTCTTATATAAACTAATAATTAAATCCCTAAACAAAAAATTATATGTATTTTTATTTTCTAAAATTTTTAATCCATATAATATATAATGTTCTTCTAATTGTTTAATTAATACTTGTTTTAATTCTTCTTTATCTTTTATTACCCCTCCTCCAAAATCTATATGGATTACGGGATATTTCTTTCCCCAATCCCAATTCTTCTCTAAATATAATCCTTCAAATAACTCTTTTCTGCCTAAAAACGCCTGTTTTAACGTATCTACTAATAAAGACTTACCAAATCTCCTTGGACGAGAAAGAAAATAATATGTCCCATTTCTTACAAGCTTCTCTATAAATATACTTTTATCTACATAATAATAATCCCCTCCTCTTATCTTTTCAAAACTTGATATTCCTATGGGTAATTGCTTCATTATTTTTCCCTCGCTATTTTTACCTCTCTCTAAGGTTTTTTGCAAAACTCCCATTTTAAAGCAAAATTTTATTTAAATATTAATAACATATATTCAAAAATTCAATACTTTTTTTATATCACAAAAAATATCTATATTATATTGGCATATATTTTTATAAAAAAATATTTTTATAAATAGCAAATCATTAACTTTTATACAACAGAGCCTCTATAAAGAAAAAATTCTTTTTTTTAGAAAATATAATGATTTTATTCTTCTGTCGAGTATTTAATTGCTAGAATCCAATTTATGGGTTTTGGAAAAATAGATATTACTGGAAAAAATTTATAAAATAATTCTTAATGTTAAAAATTCTGCATAATTTTATGTGATTATTCATTATTGTGTTATATTGATTGTGTCAAAAAAACCCTTTGCAAAGCTTTTGAAATTTTGGTTTTATGAATTAATTTGCAATAAAAAGTAAAAAGATAGATTATAATTGAAAAACTAATAAATAATAAACAAGAATTAGAAAACTTAATTAAACAGGAAATCAAAAAAAACTATTTGAGAATCTAATATTATAGTACAAACCTATTAGAAAAAGAGAAATAAAAGAAATAAGAAAACGAGTAAAAGTAATAAAAGTATTTCTTATAGAAATTCCCTTAATAAATATCTCTATTTTGTTTATTTGGAGAGAAATAGTAAAATTAAAAATAGAAAATTAAATAATTTTAATAATTTTTTTACCAAGGGGAAAAACACAATTGAGTTGATACAATCGCTTTAGCATTAAGTTTTTGATTTTGCTGATTGACATCTTCTAAATAGGGTTTACTGAAAAATTCAAGTTTTTGCATTTTTTGGAAAAATATAAGGAAAATTTAGAAAATAATATAGCATTTACCAAAAGAGAAAAAAATTCATTTACTAACTTTTCTAAATTTCTCAATAATACTACTAAAGAAATTGTTGTTTCACTTGTAGTTTTTAATTTATTCATTAATCTATCTAAACCATATTTTCTTTTAATTACTCCAAAAAAGCCTTCTATTGCATTTCGCATACTTTGGTCTTGTTTTACTATCTTCTTATCTATTTCTTCTTCTCGTTTTTTTCGACTTAAACGCTTACCTGTAAATCTTATATGCCTTTCTTTACAATATTCAACATTCTCTTTCGTTTTGAATAGCTGATCCGCTAATACTGCTTCTGGGTAATAACCTGTCCTCAATTTATATCTTTCTATCTGTTCTTGTAAAAATTTCGCTTCGTTAATATTATCCCAACTAATCTTCTCTATTATATGATAACCCTCTATCCTTGATACAATGATTTTCGGACCAAATTCAACTTTAGCTGATTTCTTACCTCTTATCATAGGTCTTATGTAAGGTTGATGTATACTTACAATTCTATGTTCTATTTTATTCGTTTTTTTCTCATACATATACTTCTGCTGACGATATATTTCATTTATTACTAATAAATCTCGATATTCTTTTCTTGTTAACACACTTAACTTTCCTCCTTCTCTTAATAAACTCTCTATATGATTTAAATCCCTCTTAATATATTGAATTTGCTTTTTTATAGCCTTTTTTAGGGATTTCCGAGAAATTTTCTTGTTTAATACAGCCGATAAATATTCTTTTCTTGCCCTTTCCCTATAAGTCCTTGGTTTCTTCAATTTCCCTTCTATGTTTTCATAAAGTTTATCAATAACCCTCTCTAACTTCTCTCTCGACTCGTTTAATAAATCCAAATCTGTGGGATAACTAATATCCGCTGGAATTACCGATGCATCCAACATTAAAATGCCTTTGTTCTCTTGTTTTCCTCCTTTTACTTTTAAATCTTCTCCCCCTTCTGACTTGATAGAATTAGAAGTATTATTATCATTATCTTTATCTTCTTTCGATTCCTCTTCCTTCTTCTTATTACTCAAAGCATTTTTTATAATAATCTCATTTATCTCTTCTAACATATCTGAATTTATCCTTTTTCTAAAATATACCAACATCGATGCATCAAAGGGAGCTTCATATTGATATTCTGATAACCCTATAAAATATTGTAAATAAGGATTCTCTCGTATCTGTTCTACTGTCTCTTCGTCGCTTAAACCTAATTTCTGTTTTATTAATAATGCCCCTAAAGCCATTCGAAACGATTTCGCAGGTGCTCCTTTATTTTCGCTAAATAAATTCGCATAATTCTCTTCTAATTCCTCCCATGGTATTTGCTTCGCCATTAGAACCCATCGATTATTTTTGTTTAACTTTCCTGAAAAAGGCAAATAAAAATTCTCTAATTCTAATTGATTTTTATCTCTTTTTTTATACATATTTTTATCCTTTAAGTGCAAGCTTTTTTAAGCATTCTCTGAATTTCCTTTGCACTTCATTTATTCTATGTACAAAAAAACAACTGATTTTTTAGGCATTTTATACAAATTTATTTTTTTCAGCATACCCTAAATATACTATATAAGCAAAACAATCTTCTATACTTTGAAAATTTTTAATTGTTTCATTATGTATTAATTTTTTGACAATTCTCTTTAAACTTATAGTTAATTATAACTTAAAAAATTATAATATCATGTGCATTATTGAGTGCCTATCAATTTATATTGTGAAAAAAAATCAGATGATGAATTATCTTCTATAAAATTACTTATCATACCGACTTTATTCCTAAAATTCTATGTCAGATAACGAAACCCCTATTATTAAAGATTTTTTAAAATCTATTTTAGGAAAATTCTTTTTTTAAAATTATTCCTATTTCTGGCTTTCTATAATTGTAAATTCCCTTTTTTTAATAATGAGGACAATAATATATATTATATATTATCCTTTTTTAAAAATTGTAACATATTTTGATATATTTTATCCAAATCATCTACACTTCTAAATACTATTCCAATTCCTCCTTTATTTGTAACAATAATAATTTTTCTCAAAAATTCTATTCATTATTTTCAACGCATCCATAACGTTAGGTAAAAATTTAAATCGTTCCAATTTCTTACGTAACCACCATCTATTTTTTTATTTATAACTCCGTCTCTATCTAAAAAGAAAGACAAGCTTTTATCCATACTTAAACTTTTTAAAATCTTTTTTCGCTCTCTCATAATCCTCCGGTACTCCTATGTCTATGAAGTAGGAATCAAAAGGTAATCCATAAAAATTATAAATAGAATAATACTTTTCCAAAAGATCCTTTTCAAAAGAAAATTTAGCAGGTAAACGGAGAGACAAATAGAAATCTCTATTGATTAAATAAATACCTCCATTTATCAATCCACTTTCCCTGTGTTTTTTTTCTAAAAAGGCAACGATCTTATTGTCACTATCTATTTCAATGACTCCATATCTATCAAGATTTTCCATTCTCTTTAAAGCTAAAGATATTTTTGAATTTTTATCTTTATGAAATTTATAAAACCGTTCTAAATTTATATCAAAAAATGTGTCCCCATTTAGTATAAAAACATCTTTTTCTTGTGCTAAAGTTATTGCTTGTTTTATTGCACCGCCAGTGCCTAACAATTCCTTTTCCTCAGAGTAAAAAATAGAAACATCTTTGAATTTAAAATCAAAATAATCTTTTATTATTTCTGACTTGTAACCAATGGCTAAAATAATTTTTTTAACTCCATAACTTCTCAAATAATAAAATATATATTCTAAGAAAGGTTTCCCATTAATATCTGCCATAGGTTTTGGTAAATCTTTAACTAATTTTCTAAGTCTTGTTCCTAATCCCCCAGCTAAAATTATAGCTTCTTTAACCATTAAATAATTCCCTTTCTACAATCTCGCATATTATATGACCTATCGTTATGTGAGCTTCTTGAATCCTTGGTGTATCGTTTGAAGGAACATTTATCAAATATTTACATATATCTGTTATCTTTCCTCCACTTTCTCCGGTCATACCAACAGTTATCATTCCAATTTTATTCGCTTCTTCCAGTGCCTTAATTACATTTTTAGAATTGCCTGAAGTTGATATACCAATTAATATATCTCCTTTTCTTCCTTTTGCCTTTACGAGTCTTGAGTAACACCTCATCATAAGAATAATCATTGGCCACGGCTGTAAGGTAGGATGTATTAACGTGCAGATGCCTCTGCGAATAAGAGGCTCTCTATCTATATAAAATCTCCCTGATAATTCTGCTGCTATATGTTGCGCATCCGCTGCACTTCCACCGTTTCCACAAAATAAAACTTTCCTATCATTTTTAAAAGCTTCAACTATTAGAGAGGCAACTTTTAAAATCTTTTCAACTAAATCTTCATTTTCTAAAATCTTCCTTTTAACATCCACTGATTCTCTAATTCTGTCTAATATTAATTCTTTCAAGTTCATATATAAATCCTCCTTTAAGAAGTTTTAACAATATTTTTCTCTATCTTTCTTTTGAGCTAATATCTGGTAAGCGAAGCCCGTTATATCCCAAAAATCACCGGCAATGGGTACCTGCCTTATATAATGATATGTAATCAGAAAAGGCATTAGTAAAATTCTATACATATTTCTTCTTGTCCTGCTAAATATTATTTTAAAGTCATTATCTAATAAAATATTTATAATCTCATGAGGAGCATAACACCTTATATGTGTCTCATCATCACAAAAGTGTAAAGTACCCTTCATAGATGGAAGATTAAAAGAGTTTATATCGGGGAATTCTATATATATATATCCGCCTGACTTAACTTTCTGGGATATCTTATCTAAAACTTCTAATCCATTCTTTATGTGTTCGATTACATGAGACATAATAACAATATCGTAATAATTATCTTGTATATCTTCTAATAAATCTTTTTCTAAATCCTTGTTAAAAAATTTATCCATAACTTTAAAATCCTCATCAGCTAAATTATAGAACTCTTTATCTATGCAATGATATTCACAAAGTGGGAAAAATTTTTTAGTTTTAGAAGGCGATCTATTTCCACAACCTACATCAAGTATTTTAACAGGTTTATTTCTTAAATGTCTAAAATATTTAAATTTTTCTATTAAAGCGAACCCCAGTATTGACTTTAATCGTTGTTTTACACTTTCCATGTTTCTACTCCATACTTTGTAAATTGATATCTTCTAAATTCTCCACCAAACTTTTGTAAAGATTCTATAACTTTATATCTTGTATTTCTTGGACAATATAGTATCATAAATCCTCCTCCTCCTGCTCCAGATATTTTACCACCTGTGGACCCAGCTCTTTTTGCTGCTTCGTAAATTTCTTCTATAACAGGATTTGTTATACCCTCTGCCATTTGTTTTTTATATTGCCATCCAAAATCCAATATTTCTCCAATTTCATCAAGTTTTCCTTTTAAAATGGCTTCCTTCATCATTATAGCCTGTTCTTTTAATTTATGCATTGCTTCTACAGATCTTTCTTTTTTTTCACTTACATTCTTTACCTGAGCTTCTATTATTTTTGAAGACAACCTGCTTGTCCCAGTGTAATAAAGTAAAAGATTGAATTGGAGTTCATTTATAATTTCGGGTTTAATTCTGAGGGGATTAACGATTACTTTATCGTTATCATAAAACTCCATAAAATTAAAACCTCCAAAGGTTGCTGCATATTGGTCCTGTTTACCACCGGTCATTTCCAAATCTTTTCTTTCTATTTCAAAAGCAATATGTGCAATATCATACTCTCCTAAAGGTAAACTTAACCATTCTGCAAAAGCTCCAAGAATTGCTACAACCAAAGTTGAAGAACTCCCAAGTCCTGACCCAGGAGGAGCATCTACATAAGTGGTAAGCTCTAACGATAGAGGTTTTTTTGCAAAATCCTTGACTATTCTATTGTAAATTCCTTTCAATAAATCTAAGTTCCCATCTATTTCTAAATAATCTTTTGAGTTAAACTCTAATCTTTCTTTTCTATCAACAGAGTTAATTACAATTTTTCCATCGCTCCTTGGTTCTATTGTTGCATAAGCAAACATGCTTATCGTTGCATTTAGTATAGCGCCGCCATACAAATCAGAATAAGGGCTCACATCAGTACCACCACCAGCTAAACCTAGTCTTAAAGGTGCACGAGAACGAAAAATCATTTTAAGACCTCCTTTTGAAAAACATATTTAAAAAATTTAAAATTTCTAACAAATCTGTTAAATCTTTTAGGATTTTGATATAGTCTCCATACACTTTCTAAACCTATTTTTTGAATAAATTTAGGTGCTCTTTTTTCTATACCTGCTACAAGTTCAAAGGTTCCTCCAACAGCTATTGCTAACTTAATCCCTATTTTTTCCAATAATGTTTTGTTGTCCTCTATCCAGAATTCCTGTTTTGGAGCACCAAATGCTACAAACATAATATCTGGAGAAAATTCCCTTAAATTCTTTAAAATTTTTTCATTATGTTGTTTGGGAAATGGATATGGAGCAAATGGAGGAGAATAACCACTTATAATTAGTTCTGGAAAAAGTTCTTTTAAGCGTTTCTGAGATAATTTATTAGAAATTTCTAAGCCACCTAAAAGAAAAACTTTTAATTTTAATTCAGATGCTTTTTTACATATGTCAAATATCAAATCTGAACCAGAAAGTTTCTCAAATTCTAAGTTTCTATATTTAATTTTCAAAAATAAATATGGTATTTGACCATCTATAGTTGATATATTTTGGTTTAAAATTTCTCTAAATCTTTCATTTTCATTTGCTATTACTATAAACTCTGCATTTACAGTATTAATTATATTAAAACTTTTTGTATTCTCTAAAAGAGAAAGAATAAAGTCCTTTTTTAAGCCTTTAAAATAAATACCACAAAATTCTAACATTGATCTATAATTTCCTTTAATTTACTTAGTGACTTTTCCCATGTATATTCTTCTCGCATTAATCTTCTTGCAGCGTAAGATATTTTCTCCCATAATTCCTTTCTGGTCATCAGTGCATGGATTTTATCAATAAAATTATTTATATCATCAGCTACCATAAAGTGTATTCCATCCATTCCATTTATTCCTTCTATTCCTATGGAAGTAGTTACGAGTGGAATACCTCTATACATAGCATTAATGTTTTTTATTTTAATTCCACTTCCAAATCGTAAAGGTGAAATAAATACTTTACTTTTTCTATAGTACTCTTCCAGATCTTCAACAAATCCTGTTAGAATTACATCTTTATCTCTTTTTACAACTTTTAATAATTTATCAGGAGGATTTTTCCCCACGATATAAAACTTTACGTCAGGAATTTTATTTTTTAAAATATTCCAACCTTGCTCTAAAAACCAAATAAGACCATCTAAATTTGCTTCCCATGATAGTGTTCCTATAAATAGAATACTGTTTTCACATTCATTAAAATTCAAATCAGGCTTATTTAACAGATTATCATCGCCAACACTCATAATCAAATCTATTTTGTTATTTTGTATACCCAATTTTTTCAAATTTTCTATATCATTAGAACTTACACACAAAATTTTATCAGATAATTCACAAATATATTTTTCGTATCTTCTAATTCTTACAGCTTCTATTTTAGTAAGAATCTTCTTTAATATATTTTTTTCAGTAGCAGAATATCTTTCCCACAATATATATTCCGCATTATGTTCATGTAATAATATTTTTATTTTTTTATCTCTAATTAAGTTATGGAGATTAATAATCATATGAAAAATAATATAATGGTCTACAAATATAACATTAAACTTTTCATGTTCCAGTAAATTAGCTATAAATTTCGTAACATCGGGAATATAGTTTCTATAAACTGTTAAGGGTATCCTTTTTATGTAGCTTTTCAATAGATTTTTAACATTTCTTTTATATGAGTGTTCAGGAATTGGAAAAAATTTATATCCTAAAAGATTCTTTTCGAATCTTGAAATAAAAAAACTTGAGTTTTCTATTTCATCGTTCGACTTTAGCAGAGAAATTAAAAACAAATTATAATTTTCAGAAAGATACTCTATAAGTTTATAAGATTTTATTGTTCCTCCAGAAGTTGGAGGAAACGGTAGTTGAGGAGTCAAAAAAATGATCCTTTTTTCATTTTTGCTCATATATTAAACATCTCCTGCAAAAAATAATTTTATACTTCTTTATTTATTTTAGCATTAATCCAAATTATAATAGTACCTAATATAGGTAAAATTGAAATAAAAGTTATAATAACAGTAGTACCTGATATTGTTGATTCACTAAAGAGTAACCCTATAAAAAATTCTAAGATCGTTACATAAGCAACTTCAAGTATAAAAAGAAGTATGTTTTTATTTTCGATATTAATTTTTTTAATTTTTTTATAATTTAATGTAATCAAATTTAATAAGTTATTCAATTGGTATATCAATAAGAAAGAAAATATACCAATTTGCGCTAATATGCTTCCTATAGAGCTTTCTCCTCCTATGGGCTTTATGTTAGAAAATGTTGCATAATTTCCTGCTTGCCCTAACCCACGACCAAATAGTTGAAAGTCTGTAAAAGCCGATATTAAACCTTCAATATGGGCAGATGAAGGAATATAATCGAAAATATTTATTAGGACTATGCTAATGATTAAGGCTCCTATTAAAGTATAGATTATAATATTTCTTATCATAAGTCTTGTAAAATAAAAAAATATACTAGTTAAAAATGATAGAATAAAAAACTTACTTAATGTAAAAAAACCTGATAAAACAATGAAAACCAATAATAATTTATCTTTAAATTTTTTATTAGGTAAAAATAAAAATATGTTTAACAATAAAACAAGGACATTTGCTGTTAAAGTAGGATCGGCATAAATTGAAACTAATCTTCTTAACTTGTCACCTAAGATTATAAATAAGTCCCAGCTGTAAAACCTTCCACTTTGACCTAAAGGAACACTTGCCCATGGATCAACTTCAGTATCTCCCATAAAAGATTGTATTTTAATGATGTCGCTCCATATTGTTTCTATTGGTAGACTATATTCTAAAAGCCCAAAAGATACTATTATCCACCCTATTAATCTATAAACTCTTAAGAAATTAAAAATTTCAAATTTTTGAATATATAAAGAGGTTAAGATAGTTAGAGATATACCTATAGTTATAAATTTTATATAATAAATTAAAGTTCCAGAATGAAAGTAATTACCAAAAAAGCTTAAAAGTAAATAAATATTAAGGATTAAAATATAAAAAATACCTAAAAATAAATTACTTTTAGAAATAACTTTAATTTTAAGAGCAAAAGATATTAAAGTTAGGAAAATGAATGCCATTGAAAATAATAGTATATTCTTTAAGATTAATAGTTTAGGTAATATAGAATATTGAAATAAACTATATAGTAGTATTAAAGAAGGATTAATTAAGCTAAAAAATAGAACTAAAAATATATATAATTTAAAATCTACACTAATTATTCCTAAATTGCGGTTTATATAAATCATAGTCCCACCTGTATAAATTTAGGTAATATATTAATCTGCTTTTGTATTAACATCCTTTATTTCTTTTACCTGGGCTAAAATAATAATTCTTTTACCATTAAGCCAGTACTCAAAAAATTTTATTAATCTAGTAAAAATTATAAAACCAAAACTAGATAATTTTTTAATAAAATTAGCATTTTTTAAAATAAACTTAATCCTATTTCTCATAATCCAGTATGCTGAAAACTCTGATATTTCCCCTTCACTGCCCGCTCCAACTTTATGCCATATATTTGCAGTATGTACTATAGCTAACTTGTACCCAGATTTAATAGTTTTATAAAAATAATCTAAGTCCTCTACATACATAAAATAACTCTCATCTAGTAATCCAGCTTTCTCTAAAACTTCCTTCTTAATTAATATACAACATCCAGTTATAAAATTACATTCAGATACTTCTTTATTAATTTTCTTTTGAATATGAACAGACCTATCATCCATTCGTTAAACTTACCTCCGTTAAACCATATTTTATTTAAATTGGATTATCTTAGTAATATATTTTGAAAAACATGTAGCTGAATTATTAAAAATAAATACAAAAAGCTTATATATTCTTTTAAACCTGTATACCCATCTAAAATAATAGGATAGTTTAATGTGGAGTTCAGACCATCCACAAAGTTTTAGGTAATCATAAAAATATTTCATCGCTGAATAATGTTGTATTGTTATCAATCTTCGAAAAGAATGATTCCTTTTTAATATTTTAAGAAATGAATCATATAATTCTTTATTATCTTTAAAATAATAATCTGCTATCTTTGAATATCCTTCGAAATCCAACAAAAGTCTTCTAATAAAACCTTCACTGGCAAAACTATCATTACCAAGACGAGTAAACACTAAAGGTTTGTTTACATGTTTTATGGTTGCTCCTCTGATTAATGAACCCAATAAAACATAAACATGTACATAAGCAGTTCCTATAAATTTTTCAATATTGCTATCTACAACCCATATTTTTTTTCTTAAAATTATTGAACTAATATAAGCAAAAACTCCTGCTAAAAAATTTACATTATCAAAATATTTTTTTAACATTTTAGCGTCATAAATGTTCCATGTTAAATTTGGTTTTTTGAAAAAAGATTGATTTCTAATTGGATTCATTTTAAGATCACATTCCAAACGGTTTGTTATTAGAATATCATATTTAAAATCTGCTATCAGGTCTAATACCATTTTAATTGCTGTGGGTGCAATCTTATCATCACTCCCTAAAAACCAACAGTATTCTCCACTTGCAATCTCTATCACTTTCAAGTAATTCCTATCAGCTCCTAGATTTTCATTATTTTTATTATAGACAATCCTAATAGGAGATTTAACCTTCCATTTTTCAATTACTTTATCTGTATCATCAGTTGAAGCATTGTCACTTATGCATAATTCAACTTTTTCTTTTATATCTTTGGTTATCTGAGAAATTACACTTTCGATAGTTTCATCTAAAAACTTATCTCTATTGTATGTAGGTATACAAATAGAAAGTAAAGGTTTTTCCTTCATCTTATCTTCCCTCGAATAGTATAGTACTTATAAGGTAAAATCCAAGCTGTAGTAAGAATAAAGGAGAAAATTAATCCTAATATTATGCCATTTAATTCAAACATACTTCCAAAGTACCTCATAGTAATTATACTTATAATTGCTTGAATAGGAACAATTTTTAAAAAAATATCTAAATTATTCATACTTTGAAGAACTATAGCAAATGTGTCAGTCCATATTCTCAATAAAAAATATAAAGCCGTTAAAATTATGGCTTTATAACTAACTGCTAAATTATTAACCGATATAAACTTAAAAACTAAATCTTTGAAAATTAAAACTAAGCTTGTTCCTATAATTAAGATAAATAATCCTATCTTCAAAGTTTCTAAAATCTTGCTATCAATCTTAGAAAATTCTTTTTTGTAATACATTTCTGTTATATTTGACCATGATGCAAGAAGTATTGTATTGTAAAAAACAAATATAAAATTAAAGATTTTCATATTTATATTATATATAGATATATCTTGTGGAGATAAAATCCTTGACATAATTACATAGTCAATGTTTAATGTAAGGTTTGCCATTATAGCAAATATCCAGAAATTTTTTGCTTTAGAATATATGCTTTTAAATTTACTTATGGTAAAGCAAGGTTTATTATTTTTTATAGCCGAAAAATGAGATACAAAAAAAATTAGAATGTATGGAAAACAGGTGAATACTAACACTGTATTAAAATCACTTATGTTAAATGTTTTTAAAGCTATTAAAAATATAATAGTAAAAATATGAATAAAAGAGGGATATAGATTTGACAAATATCCTTTTTGCTCAGCAAATAAGATTCTATAATATATTTCTGTAAGTCCCGCGAAAAATAAGAAAAATAAAGATAAGTATAAAGTTCTAAACTCAACAAAAGTATAATTGGATAATAAATATTTTTTTGCTATAAAAGTTATTAAAAATATTAAGAATATAGCAATTATGGTTATCACTATAACCAGAAAAAATGATAAACTCAACAGCTGATCAATATTTTTTCCTTTAGATCTGTATTTTGATATTTCATTCTGAATAGCTGGCGGTAATCCTAAATTAAATAAAGAAATCCATCCTACTAAAGAATATACGATAGAATAAGCAGCAAAACCATTTATATCAACAAGTTCTATCAGAAGCCTTGTATTAATTAGTGTAAAAATAGTAGATATAACTTTTGAAATCCAACCTATCCATACAACAAAATAATGATTTTTTATACTTATTGTTCGCATTTTTATTTCTTAAAAAATCGATTCTATCCACTCAATCAATTTTCTAACACCTTCTTCTCTGGAAACTTTTGGTTCCCAGCCTATTAACTCTTTTGCTTTTGTTATATCAGCAACAAAAACTTTTTGATCACTTTCTCTAGGAGGAAGTTTTGTGTAGGTCATTTTTATATCAAGTTCTTGTTCTAAAAATGAAAATAATTCAATTAATGATGAGGAGTTTTCCATTCCACCACCAATATTAAAAACTTTTCCTTTTATATCTTCTATTTTTTCTGAAGCTTTTAAATATAAATCTACACAATCACTCGCATATAGCAGATCTCTTACTTGCTTTCCATTTCCTGAGATAGTAAATGGTTCTTTTAAGATTTCTTTTTTTATTTCTATTGCCTTTTGAACAAACCATCCCACCCAACCCTGATCATATGTAGTAAATTGTCTACCACCATACATTGATGAATGCCTAAAAACGACTGTTTTAATGCCATAAATACGATAAAAATCAAGCATATACTGATATGCAGTACCCTTTGAACAACCGTAAGGTGAATGAAAATCTAATGGAATATTTTCAGGGAATCCATTCGTAAAATCTACAGCTACATACCTTGTATCTGTTTCTTCGTATCTGACCCATTCTAAATCTCCATAAACTTTATTTGTTGAAGAGTATATAACTATGCTTTCTGGAGAAAAGTTTCTTACCGCATCAAGTAAATTAAACGTTCCCATTGCATTAATCTCAAAATCTATTCTTGGGTTTTGTATCGAAGTTGTCATAGCAACTTGACCTGCTAGATGAAAAATTATATCTGGTTTAATATCTTTGATTACTCTTTCTACATCATTAGTATTTCTTATGTCAGAATGAATAAACTTAAAATTTCCAGTAGATCTTAACCATGCTAAGTTATCTATAGAACCTACCCTATAAAGGTTATCAAATATAATTACTTCTTCATTTTGTTTTAATAAATGAGAAGCTATATTTGAACCAAGGAAACCACAACCTCCAGTTATTAAATATCTCATACATATCTCTCCACAAATTCATTTATCGTCTTTACTATATAACTAATAGCCTCATCACTTAATCCAGGATACACACCTATCCAGAAACCATCGTTCATTATTTTATCAGTGTTTTTCAAACTCCCAATTACTTTATAATCTAAACCTTCTTTTAGAGTATCAAAAGCAGGATGTTTTGTTATATTACCAGCAAATAAATTCCTAGTTTGTATCCCTTTATCTTCTAGATATCTAACAATTTCGTTTCTGCTAAATCTAATACCATCTTTTAATGTTATAAAAAAACCAAACCAACTCACTTCACTATTCTCCTGTGGTTTCACAAATATAAATTCTTCAATATCTTTTAATCCATTATACAGCTTTTCCCAATTTTCTTGTCGTTTTTTTATAAACTCTGGCAATTTCTCAAGTTGAGCGACACCTATGGCTGCTTGCATATCTGTAATTTTAAGATTAAACCCAAAATGGGAATAAACGTATTTATGATCA
Source organism: Candidatus Sericytochromatia bacterium (assembly GCA_026004035.1). Classification (GTDB taxonomy): domain Bacteria; phylum Cyanobacteriota; class Sericytochromatia; order UBA7694; family JACMQJ01; genus BPII01. The sequence continues at coordinate 29,529 of BPII01000024.1, forward strand.
TATCCAAAAGGCAGTTTACCAATCTTTTGAGAAAATCTGGCACCACAGGTATTATCTACTCCACTTTCACACCAGCAGTCCCTTCCCCAATCCCTCATAGATAAAAGTATTTTTTTCAAAATCCTATTGTTAGTATAAACCGCTCCTCCTTCTCCCATGGTTATATGGTGTGGTGGATAAAAACTGCTGGTTCCTATATCACCCCAAGTTCCAGTATATTTGCCTTTATATTTACTCCCCAGTGCATCACAATTATCTTCTATTAACCATAAATTATATTTTTCGCATATAGCTTTGACTTTTTCTATATTAAATGGATTACCCAGGGTATGGGCAACCATAATTGCTTTTGTTTTATCTGATATAGCTTTTTCAATTTCATTTTCATCGATATTCAAAGTTTCCAGATCAATATCAACAAAAACAGGAACTGCTCCATATTGAATTATAGGAGCAATTGTTGTTGGAAAACCAGCGGCAACAGTTATAACTTCATCTCCTCTTTTTATTCTTCTTTCTTTAAGTAAAGGTGATGTTAAAGAAAAAAATGCCAAGAGATTAGCACTGCTACCACTATTTACAGCTAAAACATATTTAACTCCAAGAAAATTAGCTAATTTTATTTCAAATTCTTTTGAAAACCTACCATAAGTTAGCCAGAAATCTAAAGCACTTTCCACTAAATTACACATTTCATTTTCATCAAAAGCTCTACCTGCATAGTTTATCCTGCTTTTACCTTCCACAAATTTTTCCTTTTGCTTAGGCTCATGAACCAATTTATAATAGTCTTTAACTTTACTTAAAATCTCTTGTTTCAATTCAGTTTGCTTCAACATTTAAAAACCCCTCAATAGTCTTTTTTATTCCCTCTTCCAAAGATGTTTTAGGTAGCCACCCTAAAGAAAGAAGAGGTTCAATATTTTCATCTATCTCCATAAATTCACCTTCTCTATACGGGAGAGCACCAAATTTTAGTTTAGTATCTATTTTTTTTATTTTCATCACTTCTTTATAAACATTTATAACAAACTCTTTTAATTTTATTGGTTTTCCACTACCTATATCATATTCTTGAAAAGTATTTTTAAAATTGATAACATGATCAAGTAAAAGCATATAAGCATCTACAACATCATCAATATAGATAAAATCCCTTTTTTGTTCACCCGCTGTTAGGTCAATATTTTCAACATTCTGGAGCAGTTGTGAAATTAACCATGATACAAATTTTGTATCATCATCTTGTGGTCCATACATATGTTCTATTTTTAAATTTACTACCTTGATTTTATCACTAAAAAACTTAAGCCATTCAACAAATTGTTTTTTTGATAATGAATAATGATTAAGATATTTATATAATAACGTGTCTGTGTTGAAAAACGTGTCTGTGTTGAAAAACGTGTCTGTGTTGAAAAATGAAGCAGTTTCTAACAATTTTAAAGAAAAAATCAAATTTGTTTCAACTACATCTAAAACACTTTCTTTTTTTCTTCCATAGTTAGTAGCTGTATGAATAACTATATCTATTTTTTGTTCTTCAAAAGGTTTCTCTATTCCCGTAATATCTATATCGTAACTTTTAATTTTACCCAAATAACTGTTTATTCTCCAGGTATTAGAAAAACTTCTTTTTAAAATTACGACATTATACCCCTTATCCACCAATCTTTTTAATAAATGGCTCCCTAAAAAGCCAGTAGCACCAGTTAAAAGAACTGTCATTTTTGAGTCCATGCAATATTTCCCAAATTTGCATCATTGATATATTCTTCTAAATCCAACATAGACATAATTTTATTATTATTATAATATTCCTTATACCATCTTGCTGTTTTTTCAAATGTTTTCTGATTATCCCATACACTCTTCCATTTTAAATAGTAATGTGCTTTTGAACAATCTAACTTTAATAAATTTGCTTCATGAAATTGTTGTGAGCTATTATCTACTTCATAATCTATTTCACACCAATAATTTTTCATATTCTTTAAAACATCTTCAACTGTTATATTCCCTTCGCCATCTGGACCAAAATTCCATCCTTCTGCAAATTCTTTTTTGCCTTCCAAAAGTCTTTGTCCTATCATCAAATATCCACTCAATGGCTCTAATACATGTTGCCATGGTCTTGTAGCATGTGGTTTTCTTATCTTTACTTTTTCTTTTTTGCTTGTAGAAATCATAACATCAGGAATTAATCTATCCTTTGCCCAATCACCACCCCCTATTACATTACCAGCCCTACAGCTTGCCAACAAAGTATTATGCTTTATTTTATAATCATTCAAATTAAAAAATGAATTTCTATAACTGCTTGTTAAAAGTTCAGCGCAACCTTTACTGGAACTATAAAGGTCATAACCACCCATTGGATCAATTTCTCTATAACCCCAAACCCATTCTTTATTTTCATAGCATTTATCACTTGTAATATTTACTATTGCCTTAACTCCAGCTTTTCTACAGGCTTCAAATACTTTTAAAGTTCCTATCACATTTGTTTCATATGTCTCTATGGGATTTTTATAAGAATTCCTAACCAAAGGTTGAGCTGCTAGATGAAAAACTATATCCGGTTTATATTTATTAAAAACTTCATCCAGTTTTTTAATATCTCGTATATCGCCTCTAATATCAATCATATTCTCAAAATATCCTTTTTCTTTCAATAGTAAAAAGTGATTTGGATCTGTAGGGATATCTTTAGAATATCCAATAATTTTTGCTCCCATTTGTGTAAGCCATAAAGACAACCAACTACCCTTAAATCCAGTATGACCGGTTACTAATACTGTAATTCCATTATAAATACCATTAAATAACTTCTCAAAACTAATCATTCCATACCTTCCAGGGAGCATTTCCAGAATTCCATAACCTTTCCAATTCCTTTTTATCTCTTAAAGTATCCATAGCTTTCCAGAATCCCGTATGTCTATACGCATACATCTTTCCATCTTTTGCAAGATTCCTTAATGGCTCTTGTTCAAAAACAGTGTTTATTTCATCTTCTATATACTCAAAAACCTCTGGTTCACATACAAAAAAACCTCCATTGATCCAATGACCATCACCTTTAGGTTTCTCTACAAAACCTGTAACTTTGTTGTTTTCATAAATATTTAGTGCCCCAAACCTACCTTCTGGCTGGACAGAAGTAACTGATATATAACCATCATGAGAATTATGAAAGTTCAATAATTCATTTATATTAACATCACCTAGGCCATCCCCATACGTCAACATAAACCTTTCATTTCCAATATACTTTTTTGCTTGCTTTATTCTTCCACCTGTCATAGTGTTTATTCCTGTATCTACTAAAGTTACTATCCATGGCTCAGCTTTACTATTATGTATTTTCATCGTATTATTTTTTAGATCTATAGTAACATCACTTTGGTGCAAATAATAGTTAGCAAAATACTCTTTTATCATATAGCCTTTATATCCTAAAAGAATTACAAAATCGCTAAATCCATAGGCTGTGTAGATTTTCATAATATGCCAAAGGATTGGCTTTCCACCTATTTCCACCATAGGTTTTGGTCTTATCTCTGTCTCTTCACTTAATCTTGTACCAAATCCACCTGCAAGTATGACTACCTTCATGATTTATACACTCCCTTATTCATCTTCCGTATAATATAATTAAATTAATATAAATTATTCATGTAAAATCTATACGTCTTCCTGATTCCCTCTTCTAAACTTATTTTATATTGCCAACCAAGTTGATTAATCTTGCTTACATCTAAAAGTTTTCTTGGTGTTCCATCTGGTTTGGAAAGATCATGGGTAATCTCTCCTTTAAATCCTATCATATCTTTAATTTTATATGCTAAGTCCTTTAATTTAATATCTTCGCCAGTTCCAATGTTGACAAAATAGTCATCGGAAAATTCTCTCATTTTATCTGAATCTATATTTTCCATTAAATATATACATGCATCTGCCATATCATCAACATATAAAAACTCTCTATATACTTCTCCACTTCCCCAGAGAGTTAGTGAGACGTGAGAAGTGAGAGGTGATGAGTGAATTTTTATACCGAGTACGGAAAGAGTTTGTAATATGGATTTTTCATCACTGTAATCTACTTTTTCGTCTAAGCCAAAGCCTATGGGATATTTTTTAAAGTCTTTTTTTATTCCTTCGATATCTCCTTGTTCTAGAAGTTTTGCTAAATGAAATTTTCTTATCAATGCTGGCAAGACATGGGATGTTTCTAAATTAAAATTATCACCAATTCCATATAAATTTGTTGGCATAACAGATATAAAATTGGTTTTATATTGTTCATTAAAATATCGACATAGTTTTATTGCAGAAATTTTTGCTATTGCATAAGGTTCATTGGTAGGTTCTAAGGTTCCAGTTAATAGATGTTCTTCTTTCATAGGTTGTGGCGCAAATTTAGGATAAATACAGGAAGATCCAAGATTTAATAGTTTTTTTGTTTTATATTTGTAGGCGGAGTGAATTACATTTACATCAATAGCTAAATTTTCGTAAATAAAATCTGCTTTATAAGTATTATTAGCAAGAATACCACCTACTTTTGCTGCTGCTAAAAAAACATATTCAGGTTGATAATCCTTAAAAAATTCTTCTGTTGCTGCCTGATTGGTTAAATCCACCTGAATTAATTGGACTATTTTTTGTATATCTGGTTCTCTACTTCGATAGACTCCTATTAAATTATTAAAACCTTTTTCTAAAAGTCTTCTTGTTATAGTACTACCTACTAAGCCACTTGCACCTAAAACTGCTATTTTACTATTTTTTTGCATTTCACATTCCTATACTTATATTATTTATTCAATTAGGGTCATAAGTAATTATATGTTCCGTATAATGGAACCCTTTTCTCTTAGAGACATCTAATCCTTTCCCCGGAGGAGTTATCCCTACCCCCAATAAATCATAATCTACCATAATATGGATTAAGTCTTCAAATGTTGTTTTTGGTTGCCATCCTAATTGTTTTTTTGCTTTTCTTATATCTGCTTGTAAATGATGTACTTCTGCTGGTCGAAAATAGCGAGGGATCAATTTCAATTAAAATATCTCCTATTTTAAAAAGATATTCCCTTCTTTTATCAAAACTTTTTATCAATCCTTTTTCTTCTTTATCTTTGCCTTTCCATTCAATTTCAATTCCTGCATATAAAAAAGACTTTTCAATAAATTCTCGAACAGAATGACTTTCTCCAGTCCCAACTACATAATCATCCGGTATATCCTGTTGTAGCATCAACCACATCATCTCTACATAATCTGGTGCAAATCTCCAATCTCTTTTTGCATCCAGATAACCCATATATAATTTTTTTTGTTTTCCTGCTAAAATATTTGCCAATCCTCTTGTTATCTTTCGAGTTACAAAAGTTTCTCCTCTTCTTGGGCTTTCGTGATTAAATAAAATTCCATTACATGCAAATATATTATAGGATTCTCTATAATTTACTGTTATCCAATAAGCATAAACCTTTGCTGCTGCATAAGGACTTCTGGGATAAAATGGTGTTTTTTCGCTTTGTGGTGGAGGAGATGCTCCAAACATTTCCGAAGAAGAAGCCTGATAAAATTTAGATTTTATGCCTGTTCTTCTTATTGCATCTAAGATTCTTGTAGTACCTAATCCAGTAATATCACCACTATATTCTGGTATATCAAAACTAACTTTTACATGGCTTTGTGCTCCTAAATGATAAATTTCATCTGGCTGTATATCATAAAGTAATTGAACTATTTGCCCTGTATCTGATAATTCCCCATGATGTAAAAATAACCTTACATCTGGATTATGTGGATCTTTGTAAATATGATCAATCCTATGAGTATTAAATGAACTGGAACGACGTATCATACCATGTACTTCATACCCTTAGAGAGCAAAAGTTCTGCCAGATAAGAACCATCCTGACCTGTTATTCCCGTAATTAATGCTTTTTTCATTGTTTTTCTCTTTATTTTATAGTTATATAATTAATTTACTTCTAAAATCAATTTACATTATTCTTCCATTTATTAGTTATAATAGCAAATAATTTTTCAAACAACTTTTGTCAATCCGATTTTATTTTCTTGTTCAAATTTTTTACTCATTTTTGATCTTAAAAACATTATTAATTGAGATGAATTGTCTTTTTGGTGGTATTTTATAGTAGCTTTGTTGCATAACTCCCTTTCTAAAACAAAATTTTTTATAAAAGTGAAATTTTTCTCAAATAATACTAACATATCTTTAAAAATTCAATATTTTTTTCATGTAAGCGATCAAAGAACGCCGTATAATTTATAGTTTCTATAAATACTACTTCTAAATTGTGATTTTATTATTAAAAACTTATATTTTTTTTAGTAAGATTTTTAACAAAAAATAGACTATTATATTGATGGCTACATATACAAGAAAGAATATCCATAGTCCTAACGAAGAGCTGGAAGAATCAAGCAATACGACTAATTTTACACTTTATGATTTATTTACCCTATAAAGATGATTTGCAGGATCTAAGAAATCAGCATTCCAGCTATTCGGATATGTTTTTTTTCTTATTTCTAAATACATTGAAAGACTAAAAAAATTAGCAAATCAAAAGAAAACCAGTAAAAAAATTTATCAGATAGTATGTAATGATTATGAACATTATTCTATAAGAGTAAGTCAGAATATTCATCAATTATTAAAGGATATATCAGAGATGACGGGTTATAGTGTAAGTCATATTATAAGATTACTAATAGAATGGGAATGTTATAGAAGGTTTGATGATAAGGTATCTCTATTAAGGGTTCCGTTAAGGGAAATTGGTCGTGAATTTGTAACAAGTATTACAGAAATCAGGATAGAGCATCGATTTTACAGGGCGAGGGAGCTTGTAGAAGAAGACATAGAAATATTATGTGCCTAAAATAATTTACGAAAATATAAATTGATCGTTTACCTTTTTTCATATCGAGAAAAATTGTCTAAGAATGTTGATAAATATTTTTATAAATAGCAAATAATTAACTTTTATGCAACAGATTTTTAGTAATTAATATTTTTATTTTTAAGATTATTTTTGTATTTCTTGATGAATTTGATTGAGTCCTTTTATAATTTCGCTATTGGTTTTTTGATCTAAATAATGAAAAAAACTCATCACGCCCAGTACGGCACTAAATAATAATCCTATTAACCATTGAGTTGTATTAAATCGTTTATTTATACTCTCAAACCGTTTATCTGAATAATGAATTAAATCTTCAAAGCGTTTATTCATATATTGTAATTGTTCTTCAAAACGTTTATCAACGGAATCAATTTGCTTATCTATATTCTCAAACTTTTTATCTGAATAGTGGATTAAATCCTCAAAGCGTTTATTCATGTTTTGTAGTTGTTCTTCGAATCGTTTATTAATAGACTCAAAATGCTTATTCATATAATTGAATTGTTCTTCAAAGCGTTTATCAACGGAATCTAATCGCTTATTCATAGAATCAAAATGTTTGTTCATATAATTAAATTGCTCTTCAAATCGCTTATCTATATTCTCAAATTTTTTATCTGAATAGTGGATTAAATCCTCAAAGCGTTTATTCATATTTTGTAGTTGTTCTTCGAATCGTTTATTAATAGACTCAAAATGCTTATTCATATAATTGAATTGTTCTTCGAATCGC
>BPII01000025.1 GCA_026004035.1 Candidatus Sericytochromatia bacterium
TATTACTACTTTGAATAATTACATCTATTTTGAAATTCTCTTTTATAAATTTACATTGTTTAGGACTTAAAGCAACTCTTTTATCTGATGGTATTTTTCCTTCTTTTATAATTCCTATTTTCACCTTATTTTCTCCTTATTATTTTTTTAAAAAAAATATAATCTATAAATAAACTAATGTTAAGAATTATTTTAAATAAATTAACTATACTAAATATATAGCGTGGAGAAATTTATGTTTAAATCTATTATTAAAGGTATTTCAATATCATTTACATTATTATCAACACTATTTTCCTGTTCAACTACTAATGATTTAATATTAGATAATCAAAATTTATATACAGAAAATAATTTAATACAATCTTCTTCAATTGCAACAACAAATTTACCTCTATGGGTTATGTTTAATAATGCTTACAAAATAACTACTGAAGAAAATGAAGCTATTGGAAGAGCAAGTAAAAATAATCCTGAAAAGTATTTTTTAGGGTTAATAAAAAATGCTAAAAATTATATAAATGGTGCTTTTTATGATATAGATGATCCTGAAGTAACTAATGCTTTTATAGAAGCTCATAAAAGAGGTGTAAAAGTTAGATTAGTAACTGATACAGACAACCTAGTTTCAAAAGAAGATCCTACACAACCAAGAAAAGCTATTATGGATTTAAAAGCATCAGGAATACAAGTAATAGATGATAAAAGAAATGGATTAATGCACCATAAATTTATGGTAGTAGATGATAATAAAGTTTGGACAGGTTCATGGAATCTCACAACATCTTCAATGTTTCATCATAATAATAATGCTCTTTTAATAACATCTAAAGAACTAGCACAAAACTTTAATGCTGAATTTGAAAGAATGTTTAAGCAAAATATGTTTGGTCCAAATTCTCACGATATACCTTACAAACAAGTTAAAGTTGATGATGCTACTATTTCATTATATTTCTCCCCAAAAGGTGGAACTCAAGATGCTGTTTTGGAAGAATTAAAAAAAGCTCAAAAAAGTATTAAATTTATGACATTTTCTTTAACTGATAAAAACACTCAAAATATTATCTTAGAAAAGAAGAAACAAGGTTTGAAAATAGAAGGTGTATTTGATGATTGTATGGCTAGAAACTCTTACTCATTATATAGACCTTTTAGACAAAATGGTATATATTCTTTAAGAGATGGTAATCAAGCTCTTATGCATCACAAGGTTATAATAATAGATGACCAAACAGTAATAACAGGTTCTTTTAACTATTCAAAAAATGCTGAAGAAACTAATAATGAAAATACTCTAATAATAAAATCTCAAAAAGTAGCTAAATTTTATAACCAAGAATACGGAAGAATTAAATATGCAGCACTAAATAATAAAAATATACCTGAATATGACCATCCTGCTTGTGGTGGAAAAGGTCCTGATAAATAAAAACTATAGTTACCAAATTAGTTTAAAACATTTGTAAAGATTATTATATTAGACTTCTTGCACTATAAAATTAAAAATCAAGGATATTTTAAAATGGGTAACAAACCAAGTGTAATAAATTTATTCTAAGTGTGAAAATTAGTTTGTCATAACTTATAGTATTTTATAAAAACTCTACCAAAATTTATTTTGTGATATACTACTATAATGATTATGATTATAATAGTTTTATGACAGAATTAGCTTTTTCATTCATTGCAATCATTTTAATTGCATGTGCAATACCAACTATAATATTACTATTATCAAGTTTTTTAGGAAAGAAAAAAGACACTATTGTAAAAATGGAATCTTACGAATCTGGTGTTAAAAATGTTGTAGGTTCTGTAAAAGAAAGATTTTCTATTAGATTTTATTTAATAGCAATCCTTTTTATAGTTTTTGATGTTGAAACTGTTTTTATGTTTCCCTGGGCTGTAACATTTAAAGAACTTGGATTTGATGGTTTTGTATCAATGATAATTTTTATTGGAATATTACTTGCTGGATATATCTATATTATTAGAAAAGGTGCATTAAAATGGGATTAGAAAATTTTTTAGGTGATTCAATAATAACAACAAAAATAGAAGAAGTTATAAAGTGGGGTAGAAAAAATTCATTATGGCCTATGCCTTTTGGTACAGCTTGTTGTGCAATAGAATATATGAGCACAGTTTCTTCAGTTTTTGATGTTTCAAGGTTTGGTGCTGAATTAGTTAGGTTTTCACCAAGGCAATCGGATTTAATAATAGTAGCTGGAACAATAACATTTAAACAAGCACCTATTTTAAAAAGAATATATGAACAAATGCCAGAACCAAAGTGGGTTATTTCAATGGGTGCTTGTGCTTCATCAGGAGGATTTTATGATAATTATTGCACAGTTCAAGGTATAGACCAAATAATACCTGTTGATGTTTATATAGCAGGATGTCCTCCTAGACCTGAAGCTGTTATTGATGCTATAATAAAAATTCAAGAAGCAATAGATAAGCAAGAATCAGAATTATCAGAGAAAAAAAGACAAAAAATATTTATAGGAGATTTTGAAAAAGTAGGTAAACAATGAATGAAAGTATTACAATAAAAAAGTTAAAAAAATTTTTTTCTGACTCTATTATAGAGATAACTGATAATAAGCATAATGACACTATTATAGTAAAAAAAGAAAATATTTTTGAAATACTAAAGTTTTTAAAAGATGATAAAGAACTTGACTATAATGTTCTAATGGATATTACAGTTATTGATTATTTAAAATACCCAATAAAAAAACAAGAAAGATTTGAAGTTGTCTATATATTATATTCTCTTAATAAATTTCATAGAGTTATAATAAAAACTCCTGTAAGTCTTAAAGAACCTTATATAGATTCTGTAACTTCTCTTTGGAAATCAGCTGATTGGGCAGAAAGAGAAGCTTATGACATGTATGGAATTAAATTTAATAATCATCCTAATTTAAAAAGAATATTAAATCATCATGAATTTGTTGGACATCCACTAAGAAAAGATTACCCGATTAAAAAACGTCAAGAATTATCCTTGAATGATAGTTTAATGGATGAAATGGATAAAAAACTTATTCAAAAGGGGTTAAAATAAATGGCACATACTAAAGTGGAACCTAAAGAATTAGAAAAAGATTTTTACAAAGAATTACACACTGAACTTTTATTCATAAATCTAGGCCCATCACATCCTGCAAGTCATGGAACATTAAGAACTTTTTGTGCATTGGATGGAGAGACTATAAAAGCTGCTGTTACAGAAATAGGATATTTACATAGAGGATTTGAAAAAACAGTTGAGCACAAAACTTATAATCAAGCTATACCATACACTGATAGACTTAATTATGTCTCTTCTATTATGAATAATGTAGGATTTGCAAAAGCTGTAGAAAAAATGCTTGGAATACAAATAACAGATAGGTGTATTTTCATAAGAGTTATATTAAGTGAATTAATGAGAATTATTGACCATTTAGTTTGTATAGCTGCTAATTTAGTTGATATAGGAGCATTAACTAATTTTTGGTATTTATATAACCAAAGAGAACTTGTTTATACGATACTTGAAAAACTAACAGGAGCTAGATTAACAAATAGTTTTACAAGAATAGGTGGTTTATATAGAGATTTATATGATGGTTTTGAAGATGATTTAAAATATGCATTAAAACAGATAGAAAAAGCAACAATTGATGTAACAAAATTGATAAGAAAAAACAGAATATTTCTTGATAGAACTCAAAATATATGTATTGTAACAAAAGAACAAGCGATTAGTTATGGATTTACTGGACCTTGTTTAAGAGCTTCAGGTGTTGAATATGATATAAGAAAAGTTCATCCTTACTACTACTACGATCAATTTGATTTTGATATACCTGTTGGAGAAAAAGGAGATGTGTATGATAGAATTTTTGTGAGGTTTGAAGAAATATATCAAAGTATAAAATTAATAAGACAATATATGAAAAATTTACCTGGAGGATCAATAAATGTAGATGATAAAAGAGTAACTTTACCTGATAAATCACAAACATATAATAATATAGAAGGTTTAATAAATCACTTTAAGTTAATATTTGAAGGTGTTAAAGTAGATCCAGGAGAAATATATGATTGTACTGAAGCTGCTAATGGTGAATTAGGTTTCTTTATAGTAAGTGATGGTAGTGGTTATCCATATAAAGTAAAAGTTAGACCACCATGCTTTTATATATTTTCTTCTTTTGCTGATATTATAGAAGAACATATGATAGCTGATGCAATAGCATGTTTAGGTAGTTTAAATATAATAGCTGGTGAATTAGATAGATAAAAAAATTAAATATTTTAATAAATACTAAAAAAAACTTTTCTTTATATCTTGTGCCAAACTAAGTAAATAATAGTAGACTAAAAAATTTGCCAATGGGATTGAGTTATAGAAAAAAATTACCTTCAAAAGCTTATAAATACTAAATTTAAAGTATATTTTAATATAAATCTTTAAAATTCTTACTATTAAGAGATTTTAAGCTTATCAAAAAATAACATTAGCCTAGTGCCATAGTGATTTAATTCACTATAGATTTAATGAAAATTAAAAATTTTTTTTTAGAAAATAAATTAAAATATTATTAGTTAAATAAAGGATAGTGGTTAATACGAAAAATAAATTTTTTTTATTAAATACTTGGCAAATCTCAGTTGGTTTAACTAGTTTAATTCTTGGTTTTTTATTTTCTTTACAATTTAAATCACAAGCAGAACAAAGAAAATCTATACCTAGTAGAAGAATAGAAGATTTGACTGTAATGCTAAGGGAATCAGAAGAAAAGATACATAGCTTGGAAGAAACTATAATAAAATTAAAAGCTGAAATAGAAAAATCTAAAAGTAACAAAAATACAAATGAAGATACTACAACTAAAGTTCTTACTGGTTTTTATCCTCTAGTAGGTAAAGGAATAATTGTAACCATAGATGATAGTAAGACACCTTTAACAAATGGAGAAAATCCTAATAATGGTATAGTTCATAATGAAGATTTACTAAAAATCACCAATGAACTATATGCTGGTGGTGCTGAAGCTATTGCAATAAATGGACAAAGATTAATATCTAATTCTGAAATAACTTGTGCTGGACCAACAATACTTGTTAATAAAACTAGAATTACTCCTCCATTTGTAATATCAGCTATAGGAAATCAAGATAATATGATAGCAACTTTAGAAATGAGAGGAGGAATACTTGAAACTATAAAGTTTTTTGGGTTAGAAGTAAAAATAGAAAAGAAAGACAATATAGTATTACCTGCTTATAACGGTAATATTGATTTAAAATATTCAAAAACTTTAAACATATCAAATAACAAGGATTTTTGATATGTGGGTAATTTTTAGTGGTTTTTTTCTTGGAATGTTAATAGGTTTTTTAACTCCTTTAAATATACCCGTTGCTTTTAGTAAATATTTATCAGTTGCAATATTAGCAGGATTAGATAGTAGTTTAGGTGGAATGAGAGCCGGATTTGAGAAAAATTTTAGATTATCAATTTTTACAAGTGGATTTACGTTTAATATATTAATGGCTGTAATTTTAGTCTATTTAGGTGATTTATTAGGAATAGATTTATATATAGCAGCAATAGTAGTTTTTGGTATGAGAATATTTAATAATATCACAGCTATAAGAAGATTTTTTATAAAAAAATTTTGGATAGAACCTAAAGATTCTGTTTCAAAAAATTTAAATAATCAAAGTATTATTTATAATAATGAAAAAATAAGTTCGTAAAGTGATATAATTTTTTATTATTATATTTTTGTTTTATGAAAGATAGTAGTTTAGTTCCATCTCCTAAAAAGAGATTAGGAGAAATATTATTGGACTTAGGTTTTATTACAGAAGAACAATTATTACACGCTCTTGATGTACAAGCAAAGGAAAAAAGACTATTAGGACAAGTTTTAATAAAACTAGGTTATTGTTCTCCAGAAACAATTATAAGTGCATTGGATATGCAAGAAATATCTTTATTTGAAAATAAAGATGATGGTTAAAATTATTAAGCTGTAGCTTTTAAAGATGCTAATTTTTCTTTTGCAACATTAACAATATTAGAAAAAGTTGCTGGATCACTTATTGCTAGATCAGATAACATTTTTCTATTTATATCTATATCAGCTAACTTTAAACCATTTATTAATTGACTATAAGATAATCCATTCATTCTTGCAGCAGCATTTATTCTTGTTATCCATAATCTTCTAAATTCTCTTTTCTTTTCTCTTCTATGACGATAAGCATATCTTAAAGCTTTCATCATAGATTGCATAGCTGATGTTATTATTTTACCAGCACCAGCTCTATGTCCTTTTACTAATTTTAAAACTTTCTTATGTCTCTTTTTTGAGACATTACCTCCTTTTACTCTCATTTTATTTACTCTCCTTAATTATCTTAAATATTCTTTATATGGTAATTGAGAACTTACTCTATCTAAATCTGTTTTAGAAACAAGTGCTTCACCAGTAAGATTTCTTATTCTTTTTTTGGTTTTCCAATGTAAAAGATGCTTTCTACCAGCTTTTCTTCTCATTAACTTGCCACTTGCAGTTAATTTAAATCTTTTTGCTGCTGATTTTCTTGTTTTAACTTTTGGCATGTTGTTTAACCTCCTTTTTAGGTGTAATAATCATTATAACTTGTTTTCCTTCATGCTTTGCTTCTCTTTCTATAGAAGCTATATTTTCAACTTCCTTTGCAAATCTGTTTAACAAATTTACAGCAAGATGAGCATATTGTTCTTCCCTACCTTTTAATTTAACCGTTAATTTAACTTTGTCACCATGTTCTATAAACTTTTGTATTTGTTTTACTCTAACTTGAAAGTCATGTTCAGCAATTTTATAACTTAAAGTTAGTTCTTTAATTGTAATAACATGTTGTTTTTTCTTAGCTTCTTTGTTTTTCTTCTCTAATTCATACTTATGTCTACCAAAATCCATTATTTTACAAACAGGCGGAACAGCATTAGGTGAAACCATAACTAAATCTAAATTTTTATCTTTAGCTAGTCTTAAAGCTTCATTTGTATTAACAATACCTAATTGAGAACCATCATAATTTATTAATCTTACTTCTTTTACTTTAATTTGTTCATTCACTAATGTATTAATATCTTTACTAATAGTTAAAAATCCTCCATAAAAAAATAAATAAATGTAAAAGCATATATTTTACTAATTACCTGAAGGTATATATGCGAACCATTCAGCCATAGAAGGCAGCTTTTAAAAGCTGGTAAATACATTAATTTTTTAAAAAAAAAATTATAATACATATTAAAAGTAATTTCAAATTATATTAACAATTATATAAATAATATAAATTTTATTCAATATCCTTTAATGAATTTATAAAAAAATAAACATCTACTTTAGAATTTTTCCAAGACTTATACGCATTTTATCACTTATGTCAGCATGTTCAATATTATGTTTCTCAAGAATAATCTTATTGTCTTTAATAGGTAAATTTTTATAACCTTAACAATGAAACTATAAATTTAGTGTAGAGTAGTATTTATAATATTTAGAGAATAATATTAAATTCAAAAAATACAATGCGTTTTATTATTTTTTAAATAATCATATATATTATAATCTAGTTCCTATAATTCTTTTGTAAATTATACTAACCATTTTACTAATGTTTTTTATTAATATTAAGATCTTATCAAGTAAAAAAAATATTTTTAGCTGGTTACTAATTTCGTTGTTAACGTTTTAAGTTTTTTGGTATATTATGGAAACTAACTTTCCATCTCTTTGCTATACCTAAATTTTCTTGCTATTACTTTTTTACTTTTTTGTTTAACTTTTATTTTATTTTTTCTCTTAATATTTTTCTTATTACAAAACTTCATTCTTAACTACTGATAAACTTAACTTTTATTTTACTCACATTAAATTTTTAAGTATAATTTTTATATAATGAATGAAATTAATTATAAAGATTATTATAGTATTTTGGGGTTAGAAAAAAATTGTTCTGAAGAACAAATAAAATCTGCCTTTAGAACACTTGTTAGGAAATATCATCCAGATATTAATTCAGATACTATTACTAATAGTAAAGTAAAAGATATTATAGAAGCCTATGAAGTTTTATCTGATAAGGAAAAAAGAAAAAGTTATGATTACATAATAGATAGTCTAAGTAAAAAAGGTATAAAATCATTTCAAAGTAAAAGTAATTTAAACAAAGAAAAATCAAAATCATTCAATTTTAATGAAATATTTTCAAATATTGTAGGAAATTTAAAAGAAGGGACAATAAATACAGTAAAGAAATTTAATAATATAGAAAAAGATATTTGTATATCAATATATGAGGCTTACAATGGTAGTAGCAAAAATATTATTATTACAAACGAAGAAAATTGTAAAAAATGCAATTCTACAGGAAAATATCTTGATAATATTTGTTTAGAATGTCAAGGTAAAGGTTTTATAATAATCAAAAATAATATTAAAATAGAAATTCCTAAAAATACATTACCTAAAGATAAATTAGAAATAAAATCACAAGGTTACGGTAGTGGTATTACAAAAGGTGATTTAATATTAAATATTAAAGTAGAAGAACATCCTTTCTTTAAATTAGATAGTGAAGGTAATATAAGTTGTGAATTACCAATAACAGTAACAGAAGCAATACTAGGTGCTGAAATAGAAGTACCTACATTAAAGGGACCAATTAAAATGAAAATACCGCCTGGAACTCAAAATGGAACAATATTCAGACTAAAAGAAAGAGGGTTTTATAATAAAGAACAAAATAAAATTAAATGTCAATATGTAAAAATTAATATACTAATACCTAAAAATCTTTCAAATAAAGAAAAACAATTATACAATGAATTAGCAATTATGGAAAAAATTTATCCTAGAGAAAAAATTTATGAGGTAGTTTATGGAAAAAATAAATAAGTTAAAAGAATTAGAAAAAAAAGTTTTATTAGGTGGTGGTGAAGATGCTATAAAAAAGCAACATGAAAAAGGAAAATTAACTGCTAGAGAAAGAATAGAAAAATTACTAGATCCTGAAACGTTTCTTGAATTCGATAGATTTATGGTTCATAGATGTTCAAATTTTGAAATGGAAAATAAAAAAATACTTGGTGATGGAGTTATTACAGGTTGGGGTAAAATAAATGGAAGACAAGTTTATATTTTTGCACAAGATTTTACTGTTTTTGGTGGTTCATTAGGAGAAGCATTTGCTAAAAAAATATGTAAAATAATGGATTTAGCTATGCAAAATGGTTGTCCTGTAATAGGTTTAAATGATTCAGGTGGTGCTAGAATACAAGAAGGAGTAATAGCCTTAGCTGGTTATGCTGAAATTTTCTATAGAAATGTTCAAGCTTCAGGAGTTATACCCCAAATATCAGCAATACTTGGTCCATGTGCAGGTGGTGCTGTATATTCACCTGCTATAACCGATTTTATATTTATGGTTGATAAAACCTCTCATATGTTTATAACAGGTCCTGATGTAGTTAAAGCTGTTACAGGTGAAGACATTTCTTTTGATGAATTAGGAGGAGCTGAAACTCATGCAAAAATAAGTGGTGTAACTCATTTTAGATGTAGAACAGAAGAAGAGTGTTTAGAACAAATAAAAGTTTTACTTAGTTATATACCTTCAAATAACCTAGATGAACCACCAATCGTAGAAAATGATGATCCAATAGACAGAGAAATAATAGAATTAAACACAATTATACCTGATAATCCTAATAGACCTTATGATATGTTAGATGTAATAACTAAAATTGTTGATAATGGAGATTTTTTTGAAATTCAAGAAGAATTCGCTAAAAATATTATTATAGGTTTTGCTAGATTAAATGGAAGATCTATTGGCATAGTAGCAAATCAGCCTAAATACTTAGCAGGAACATTGGATATATCAGCTTCTATAAAAGCTGCAAGATTTGTTAGATTTTGTGATGCTTTTAATATACCTTTAATAACATTTGTAGATGTTCCAGGATTTTTACCAGGAAAAAATCAAGAACATGGAGGAATAATAATTCATGGTGCTAAACTATTATACGCTTATGCTGAAGCTACTGTTCCTAAAATTACAATTATAACAAGAAAAGCTTATGGTGGTGCTTATGATGTTATGTGTAGCAAGCATATAAGAGCTGATATAAATTTTGCTTGGCCATCAGCTGAAATAGCTGTTATGGGTCCACAAGGAGCAGTTAATATAATTTTTAGAAAAGAAATAGCAAAAAACCCTAATATGAAAGATGATTTAGTTAAAGAATATACTGATAAATTCGCTAATCCTTATGTTGCTTCTGAAATGGGCTATTTAGATGATGTAATAGAACCTTCAAAGACTAGAATAAAACTTATACAAGCATTAGAATTAACATATACAAAAAGATCAGATAGACCAAAAAGAAAACATGGTAACATACCTTTATAAATTATGAGAAAAATTATTGCTGTTATTTCAATTATATTAAGTTCAATTTTTGGAATAAGTTTTTCCTTATTTGGATTAGATGCTAATATGCCTTGGAAAGTAAAAGTTATAAAACCTAAAGATGATAATTTAGTTATAAAAACTTCTGAAGATAGTGATGAAATAATTTTTGAAAAAGAAGAAAAACAAAATAACTTGCAAAATACAAATAATGAACCTGAAGAAATTCAAGAAAGTAAAATTGATGATAATATCTTCTTAGTAATGGCAACTGATATAGTTTATTCAGCGAGAGGAAGAAAAACTAAATCTTTAAATGGTAGAACAGATTCAATTTTTATAGTTAAACTTTTAGATGATGCTATTAATATAGTATCTATTCCAAGAGATACAAGGGTTAAAATACCAGGGTTTTATAATGATAAAATCAATACAGCTAATGTTTATGGTGGACCAGAATTAACATTAAAAACTGTAAATGAATTATTTAATTTAAACATAAAAAAATATGTTTTAATAAATACTTTTGCTGTTGAAGAAATAGTAGATTTACTTGGTGGTATTGATTATTATATACCTAAGAGAATGTATTATGTAGATAGAACAGCAGGATTATATATAAATATGTATCCTGGTTATCAACATTTAAGCGGTAAAAAAGTTCATGATTACTTAAGATTTAGACATGACTCTTTAGGTGATTTGAATAGAATTAAGAGACAGCAAGATATAATAAGAGCTATATTACCAAAAGTTTTAACACCTAAAAATATTTTAAATATTCCAAGTATTTTAAGAATTGTAAATAAAAATATTCAAACCAATATACAATTATCTGAAATAATGTATTTAGCAAAAAAATTATCTGAAATTGAAAATATAGAAAAAAAAGTTAATTCATTCACACTAGAAGGGAAAGGAACTATTTATAAAGGTGGATGGTATTATATATTAGATGATAATAAAAATAATGAAATATTATATAGTGCTGGAATCAAAAACTCACAAGACAATAATGATTTAGTAACAACAAAATAATGTTTAACTTAATCATATTTAATTTTTTATTTTTTTGTCTAATATTTTTTACTTTTTTAATATTTGATTTTCCATTTATAGTTTTTTTTGTTAAAGATATACCTAATAATGTAAATGTTATATATCAGAATTCTTTTCTAACTTTTGGAACTTACAAATCAAATTTACAATTACCTTTTATGATATTTTCATCATTAATTCTGCCTTTTAGATTAAATATATTTTTTTTAGGAATATATATTTATATAGGTATTTTTTATGGTCTAAATATTTTTTATTATGGAGGTGGATTTGAATATATAAATACAAACTCATATATATATATATTGTTTTCAATACCAATACTACTATTATTAAGCTTTTTATCAAGGTTAAAAAAAAGAGCGTACTTATTTAAAACAAAATATATTACTTTAATAAGTTTATTAGCTTTATTTTTGATACACATAATAGCTTTAACATATATTATCTTTATTAAAGACAATACTAATAATTATTATTACTTAATTATTTCTTACTTTTATATACCAATATTTTCACAATCCCTTTTAGTAATACTTTTATCAATTCTTTCAGTTTATTTTAACAAGATTAAATATTACCTTTTAGAAAAGTATGTTTCTTTTAACAAAAATATTATAAAAAGATTATAACCAAAATATAAAATTATGCTTTATAATAATTAACATATATAATGTATTTTTGAGAGGTATTTTTTTCTGGACCCTGATAGTAATTTACTTTACTTTTTGATATTTTGTATATTTTCATCTCTAATAAGCTCATTTAGTAATTCTATACATTCTATAAATTTAAAATATATTCATGAATTGTCTGAAAATGGTAGTTTTTCAGCAAAAAAAATAATTTATCTAATAAAAAATGGTAATTATCTAGTTATTACATTAATAATCTCTAGCTTAGTATCAAATTTTTTTATGTATTTTAATTTAGTAAATTTTATTATTTCAAGTAATAATTTTATTCAAAAAGTAGTTATATCTTTATTAGGGTTATTTATAATATTACTTTCTAATATTTTTATAAAATTTTATTCATCTAAAAATTTTGATAAATTTATTTTAAATTTAACATTTTTAATAAACATATTGTTTTATTTATTTTTTCCTTTAAGTTTTCTAATAAATAAAATTTTTTATAAACAAATTTTGTCTATTTCAGAAACATTATCTTGTTTTAAAAAAGAATTTAATGAAGAACAAATAAAGGATCTTGTAGAAATAGGACAGGAATCAGGTTTATTAGAACATTATGAAACGAAAATAATAAATTCAGCTCTTAATATAGACAAGATAAATGTTGGTAGCATAGTAACACCAAGAGTAGATATAAAATGTGTTCATATAGATGCAACGGTAGAATCTGCTTTGGATTTGATGCTAAATGAAGAATATTCAAGAATACCTGTTTATGAAGATACTATAGATAATATAGTAGGAATTTTACATATAAAAGACTTATTTAAAGCTATTAGAGAGAATAAAGAAAATTCAAATAAAAGTGTTAAATTTTTTATGAGAGAAGCGTTTCATGTTCCAGAAAGTAAATTAATAATAGATTTATTAAAGGAAATGCAAACAAAAAGAATACAAATTGCTATTGTAAGTGATGAATTTGGTGGAACAGCAGGTATAGTTACAATGGAAGATATATTAGAAGAAATAGTCGGTGAAATACGAGATGAACATGATGCTGATGAAGAACCAAATATATTAGAAATAGATAAAGATACATTGATAGTTAATCCTATGATAAGCATATCTGAAATAAATGAAATTCTTGATTTAGATTTACCTAATACTCAAAGTGTAAGTAAATTTATAATAGATACTATAGGAGATTTACCTAACATTAATCAAGAGCTAGATTTAGAAGATGTAAATATAAAAATTTTAGAATTGGATGGTATAAGAATTCAAAAAGTTTTGATAAAAAAGAAAATTAAATCTAATAATGAAATAAAAGATAAAATATTTAATTAGTTAATTACTTTAATTAGTTAATTACTATTCAGCATTAAAGTTTGGGTTTGGTTTTAAAGAATTTGAAGATGGTATAATATATAATAGGAACCTCTTTAGATTTTTTAATTTCTTTTTAACAAGCAGGGTGATGGGTGATAATAAGGTTGTTAAGTTTTTTTTATTTACAAAAATTAATTTTAAGCAAATTAATAAACTTGTTTTAAGCTTAAAATAAAAGGGTTTTTATAAAAAAAGAAAATAGTTATAGTATAACTTTAATAACAAAATTCTAAAATTAACATAAAGTAATATTGATAATATTTAGAGATATTAGTTATAATATAATTTGTATTTTTGTTTTAGATAAATTAGAAAGTAAAAATTTAGATTATAATATATTAAATAATGTTGGTATAAATAATGAAAAATAAATTTTTAATTCCTATTTTTTTAACATTTTTATTAAATTACTCTTGTTATTCAATTAATTCTGAAAAAAATAATGATGAAATAAATTCACAACAAGTAGAAAATAATAAAGTAGAATTAGATGTAAATGAAGTGTTTAATTTACTAAACGACAAAAATTATCAATTTATAGACGTAAGAGAAGAATATGAATATAGAGAAGGACATATAAAAGGTACTAAATTAATACCTCTTGGAACAATAGAAAGTTCTTTAAATTTTTTAGATAAAAACATTAATTATGTAATGATTTGCCGTTCAGGTTCAAGAAGTATGAAAGCTTTAAAAATACTAAAAAGTAATGGTTTTAATAATGTTTTTAGTATGAAAGGTGGCATGCTAGAATGGGCTAAAAATAATTTACCTATTGAGAGATAAAAACTCTAAAGCAACCTCTTTATCATCAAAATGTATTGTTTTATCTTTAAATATTTGATAGTTTTCATGACCTTTACCAGCTATAACAACTATATCACCTTTATTTGCTATTTCTATTGATTTTTTTATTGCTAACTTTCTATCTTCTTCTACCAAAATATTATCTTTATTTTTCATTCCTTCTAATATTTCAGATATTATAAAGCTAGGGGATTCAGTTCTTGGATTGTCAGAAGTTACTATTGTAATATCAGCTAATTTACTTGAAATTTCACCCATAATAGGGCGTTTTGCTCTATCTCTATCACCACCACAACCAAATACACTTATAACTTTACCCTTTGAGAATTCTTTAACAGTCTTTAAAATATTTTCTAGACTATCAGGAGTATGTGCATAATCAATAACAACAGTGAAAGGATAGCCTTTTGGAGTAACTATTTCTATTCTACCTTTTACACCTTTACTTTTCTCTAAAGAATTTTTACATTTTTCTAAAGAAAAACCTTTTGCGATTCCAACTGCTATTGTAGCAAGAGAGTTATAAACATTAAACTTTCCTAATAAATTTACATCTAATTCTATATTCTTATTTTTTGTTTCAACAATAAATGTTGTTCCATCCATTTTTAAATTAATATTTTTTGCTTTTACATCAGCATCATTATTAATTCCATAAGTTATAATGTTCTTTGATTTAGAACTTTTTATAAAATAATCTGAATTAGGATCATCTATATTTATAATTGCAAAACCATTTTCTTTTAATAAATCAGAAAATAATATTGATTTAGCTTTTTTATAATTTTCAAATGTTTTGTGATAATCAAGATGATCTTGCGTTATATTTGTAAAAACAGCAATATCATAATTTATACTTGAAACTCTATATTGATCTAAGGCATGTGATGAAACTTCCATAACAATTGAATTAACATTATTATTTAACATTTCTCTAAATATTTTATGTATTTCATCAGGCATTGGTGTGGTAAATTTTGCTTCATTGACAACATTTAAATATTTATTATATAGAGTTCCTATTAAACCTGGATTACAATTATTATCACTAAGTAAATCATATATTAAATGTGTTGTTGTTGTTTTTCCATTTGTTCCTGTTACACCTATATTAAAAGTTTCTTTTGAAGGATTATCATAAAAATTAGAAGCTATTATAGAAAAAGCTTTTCTTCTATTTTTAACTAATATATATGTTACATTCTCTACTAAATTATTATCTTTTAAAAACTCTTCTGAAGTTAATATTGCTTTTGCTCCTTTTTCTATTGCATCATTAATATAAAAATCTCCATCTGTTTTTGTACCCGGTAATGAAATATACATAAAATCTTTTTCAATATTTTTTGAATTTGATGAAATATTTTTTATATCAATGTTTTTATTTCCTAATATTTTGAAATCTGTTAATCCTAAAATTAAGTTTTCTAAATTCATTTTCCTCCATATTTAAATTTATAAAGTTTAGATTAAATTGTGATTTTAATCTGATATAATTCTATCAAATTATTATATTCTAAGATTATTTTAAAAAAAAATATAACTACCAAAATTACTTAGTTACAAATTGTTGAAAAAATGTTTTTAATTATTTTTGATTTTACGAAGAGGTAACATCTGCTATTCTAAAGCTTTATACTTTTATAGCTTGTTTTCCCTTCATTTCTTCAAGATTATTAAAATGTTCTAAAAAATTATTTATTTCATTTTTATTTGATTTTTCTGACTTTAGTTCACTTAATATTTTTTGAGCTTCATCTTTCTGTAATCCATCCTTAAGATTAATTCTCATTTGTTTTAATTCATTTACAGTATTTGGGAGTAAAATAAAAGTTATGTCTGAAATAAAATACAAATAAAATATAATTTTAGTAAATTTAAAAGAAGAAAAAAAATGATTGACATTATAAAGAGTTCTTAATATAATTTTACAATATGTTAAATATTACTAAATACAATAATGAAAAAGAAAAATTATTAGAAATTTCTAATCAGTTTTTTAATAAGTTAGAAACTTCTATAAACTTGTTAAAAGAAGTTTCAATTAGTGAAATTTTGGATGAAGAAAAAAATAATATTCTCAATAGAATAATTAATCCTTTAAAAGAAGATAAAGTTAAAATATCAGTTCTTGCTGAAGTTTCAAATGGAAAATCTACATTGTTAAATTCTCTTTTATTCAAGAAAAAAATATTAGATGCAAGAATAGGAGAGACTACTGCAAAGCTATACTACATAAGATATAATGATACTTATAAATTGGATGATAAATTAGCAAGTGATGAGGAAGAACTAAAAGCTTTTATAAGAGAATCTAACGAAAAATTTTTGAAAAAATTTGAAAAGGTGAAGTTACAACAAATATAACTAAACTTTCAAGAAATGAGAATTTTTTATCTTTAAGTATTTGGAATAAAAAACATGAAAACTATCATGATAGTAGTAATTTTGATATTTTAAATAATTATAGTTGGAATACAAAATATGAAATTTTTGATTTTATAGAGTTAATAGATATACCAGGTTTTGATGGAAGTTATAATCAAAATATAATTGATTTTTTAGATAATTTTTACTATAATATTGTATTTTTTGTATTAGATATATCAAAAGGCTTTAAAAAACAAAGTTTAGAAATTTTAAATAAATTAAAATCTAAAAATCCTCAAATTTTATTTTTAATAAATAAAACTGACATGGTGATAGAGGATTCTTCTATTGATGAAATAGATAGTATTATAAAAGATATAAAATCTAAAGTAGAACAAAATATTGATAGTAAATCAATTCTAGGATATTTACCAATATCAAGCAAACATACAGGTAAAAAATATATAAAAACATTACAAGATATATTAATATTGACTTCTTATGTTTCTATTTATAAATTAATAAATTATCTAAAATTTGATAATTATTTAAATGAATTATTAAACCATAATAATCGTATTTTAAGCTTTCATAAAAATCTAACTGAATACTATTTAAATAACCTGTATAGAAATTTATATAATACTTCCAATATGGACTTATTATTTTCTGGAAAAGAAACTATAGAAGAAATAATAAACTTTTTGAATAATCAGTTGGAATCCTATATGATTGAGATTATATATGAATATAAAGATGATATAAGAAAATATACAGATGATTTTTTAGATTCATTAGATAAAATAATGATTACATATCTTGATATTGTAAATTTTAATGATGAAAATGATATAATAAATAATTATAATCCGCTTATTTATGGAAATATAAATATAAATGTCTCAAGCTTAAATTCTTCATTAGATAATGCTGTTGAAACTATTTTACAAACAATAGGTATGGCTTTTCTAGCAAAGCTAAGTATTGGAGTTTTGTTTCCTGGAATTGGAACTTTAATTGCTATAGGACTTGCAATATGGAACGCATCAAGTAAGGCACAAGAAATAAGGGAAAAAGTTTATCAAGAAGTATCTTATAAATTACCAACAATTGTTTATGAAGAATGGTTTAAACTAGTATCAAATATTTATGAAAAGCAAAAAGAAATAATTTTAAATCTTGAAAAAGAATTATATAAAATTTCTGAAAAATTAATAGAAAATATCAAAGAAATTAATAATAATCTCTCTAAAGAACTTTTAAATGATATTAGAAAAATAAATAAATGGAACTGGGCTCAAGTTATAAATAATGTATGCACTAGGATAATGTTATTTTTTGATAAGCTTAAAATCCTTTAACAGTAAGCATTTTAAAGATTTATATTAAAATATGCTTTAAATTTAGTATTTATAAGCTTTTGAAGGTATTTTTTCTATAACTCAATTTCAGTGCCTAAATAAATAAATTATTAAAAAATTTTTTTAACCCTTTCTAGTTAATTCATAAATTTTTGCTTCAACAAAAACTTTATAAATATCTTTGTCTAATTTATTTGCTTTTACTTCAAAGCCTAATATATCAATAGCTTTTTCTGGAGGAAGTGCTTTTTTATATGGCCTATCACTTGCAGTCAAAGCATCGTAAATATCAGATATAGCCATCATTTTTGAAGGAAAAGGTATATCATCAGACTTTATTCGTCTAGGATATCCTGTTCCATCTAATTTCTCATGGTGAGAATATGCTATATCAGGAACTTTTTTAAATTCACTTGTCCAAGGTATTTTACTTAAAAATATGTAAGTGTGTGTTACATGAGATTCTATTTCTAATCTTTCATTATCTCTTAAACTTCCTTTAAGAATAGATAAGCTTTCTAACTCATAATTTGTAAGGTACTGTACCTTTTCATGTTCATCTTCAAAATAAAGACTATTTAGTAATTTTAATTTGTCTGACACCTCTTGAGGTAGTATTGATGGCTCATTTGAAGCAATTATAATATTTAAATAATTATTTACTTCTTCTATTTTTTTATTATAATCTATTTCTATTTCTTCAAAATATGATTTGAAATTATTATTACCATTTTTCAAAACATAGTTTAATTTTGCCTTTGTTAAGTTTAATTCCATACATTTTTTTATGTATTTAAATCTTTGAACTATTTCATTTAATTCATAAGGATATAGTTTCTTAGCTTTTACTAAAACATCTTCTCTTACACCAATTTTTCCAAAATCGTGAAGGAGTGAAGCATATTTTATTTGTTGTAAATCATTTCTTGAGAATTTATATTTTGCCAAATTTCCATTTTTTATTTTATTAATAGCTTCAGCTAGACCTACTGTCAAATCTGCAACTCTTTGAGAATGACCTGAAGTTGTAGGATCTCTTGATTCTATAGCTGTAACTGATGCTTTTATAAACCCTTCAAATAAATGTTTTATATTATAGTAAAGTTTTGTATTATCTACTAGAATAGCTGATTGACTAGCTAGTGAATAAACTAATTCGTAATCTTCATTTGTATAAGATAAAACATTTTTATTAATAATATCTTCTGATAAAAGTTTTATATTAAATTTTTTTTTCTTATTTATTAATTGCACTACTCCTATAATTTCATCTTTTTGATTTTTCATAGGAACTATTAGCATAGATTTACAATGATAACCTATACTTTCATCAAAGCTTCTATTATGAGAGTATTCAGCTTCTTTTGGTATATTATAAGCATCATCTATTAACAAAGGTTTTCCTGTTAGTGCTACATAAGCTGCTATGCTTTTTTTATTGAGTTCTAAAACTCTTTCTTCAAAATCTACTTTTATACTATCGTTTTGAGCTAATTTGAAAACTAATTTTTTATTTTCAAAATAATTATTTGGATTTTCTTCAATATCTTTTATTTCTTCTATAAGATATAAACTACCTGAATCAGAACAAGTTATTTCTCTACATTTATAAAGAATAGTTTCTAATAATTTATCTACATCTTTTTCTGTAGAAAGTGATATACCTATTGAATTTAATATTTTTAATTCTTTTGATTGAATATAAACTTTAGTTCTTAAATTTTCTAGTTCTATTATATTTTTTAAATTTATATATGCCTTGTTTATAATAAATGATAATTTTAAAATAGATATATATTCGTCAACTATATCAAAAATATATTCTTTTTCATATAATTTATTAGAATATAAAATAATATTAAAGTTTTTATTTTTACTATAAAAAGCATCAAAATCTTTTTCTAATTCCAAAAATTCATTATCTTTTAAAATAAGTATATAATTCTCTTTTATAAAAAAATTATCTGCAAATTGAAATTTTAGAAATTCTGACAATTTATCAAAATCAAAATTATTTTTTAAAGAGTTTGAAAAATATACATTAAACATTATTTGTACTCATATCTTACTATTTTCATATCATTAGGAATAAGAGGATGTATTTTTAATCCTTTAACGTAAGGCTGAACAATTTTATATTCAACTTCATTTTCCAAAAATACCCAAGGTGCATCATCTATTATAATACTTTCAGCTTTTCTGTAGAGTTCTTCTCTTTTCTTCCAATCACTTATATTTCTTGCTTCATTTAAAAGCTTATCAACTTCTTTATTAGAATACATAGTAGAGTTATCTTGTCCTATATTATCAGAACTGAATAGTGTCCAAAGAAAATTATCAGGATCAGGATAATCAGCTTGCCAACCAAATCTAAAAAATATTGCTTCTTGTTTTCTAACTTTTTCTATATAAGGTGCCCATTGCAAAGCTCTTACATCAACTTCTATCCCTATATCTTTTAAATCAGCTTGAACTGAAGAACATAAAGCAGCTAAAATTTCTCTTTGATTATGCCACAATGTAATTGAAAATTTTTTGCCATTTTTATCTAAAAATCCATCTCCATCTGTATCTTTCCAACCAGCTTGATTTAAAAGTTCAATAGCTTTATCAGGATCATAAGGATAAGGAACTTCTCTTTTTTCATCAAAAGCAGGAAATCCAGGTGGTAAAACACCTTTTGCAATAACTCTTCTTCCATTATATACTCTATCAACTATTTTTTGTTTATTAATAGCATAATTAAATGCCTTTCTAACTCTTTTGTCAGTAAAAGGTTCTTTTGTAACATTCATTCCCAGATATTCAGTTGATAATCTAGGTTGTTTCATAAGTAAGTTTTTATCAGGATCTACTAATTCATCTAATTCTCTTATCTTTTCTGCTCCAATAGGATTCCATCTTTTATCATTTAGTATTGACTCAAATCTAGCTGAAGGGATACTTGTATTGTCAATATATTCTAATTGTTGATTTTCAAATCTACCTAATCTTATTACATCGCTAGGTATTATTTGATAAACTAATTTATCTAAATAAGGTTTTCCTTTTTCAAAATAATATGGATTTTTTACAAGCACAACTTCTTTTCCCTTTTTCCACTCTTTAAACATAAATGGTCCTGTTCCTACAGGATGAGAACTAAAATCTTTCCCCCACTTTTCTACTTCTTCTTTTGGAACAACTGCATAGTAAGGCATAGTTAGAACATGTAATATAA
The DNA here is from genome assembly GCA_026004035.1 of Candidatus Sericytochromatia bacterium. Taxonomy (GTDB): domain Bacteria; phylum Cyanobacteriota; class Sericytochromatia; order UBA7694; family JACMQJ01; genus BPII01. The sequence goes on from BPII01000025.1 coordinate 21,324, forward strand.
ATGGTACGAATTTTTCAAATTCAAGAACTAAAGTATATTTATCAATAACTTTAACACCTTCAAGATTAGATTTTTTACCTTCTTGACATTCTTTTTGATATTTTTCTAATCCTTTAAATGGTAAAGCTCCTAATGTCCAAAGTCCTTTAGATGCATTTTTTGGATTTGCTATTCTCTCTATTGAATACTTAATATCTTCAGCACTTAGGTCTCTACCATTATGAAATTTAACATTTTTTCTTATTTTAAATTTATAAATTTTACCATCTTTTGAAATTTCCCATGATTCTGCTAAATCAGGAACAATATCAGTTAATTTTTCTCCTTCTTTTTTTATTTCTGTTCTATATGTAACTAATGTACTATATATATTATGTCCTACATCATGTGAAGTAGTATCTCCTATTTGTATTGAATCTAATGATGGAACATCACTTTCAAAAGCTGAACGAAAAACTGTTCCTTCTTCAGTAGGTTTTACTTTACAAGAATAATTGAAACTAGATAATAAAATTATAGATGCTAAAATTATTTTTTGCATTTTATAAAAGAAACAAAATTTTTATATTAAAAAACATATCTTATAATATAAGACAATTTATTATATCAGATATTAAAATATTGTCAAATATTGATGAAATTTAGTTTAATAAAATATATTATATTCTACCTTTAAAAAAGTTATTTCATTCTATAACCTTTTAATATTCTACTAGTTTGTTCTTCAATAGGTTTAACTGTTGAGTAAATATTTTTAAGATTATTATTTATAGGTATAGCACTATCTACATCATTTTTGTTTCTAGCATTTAATAGTTCATTATAAGTATTTAATGTAGCATTTTCTAGTACTTTTTTATGATTATCAGTTTTATAATTTGCTACTTCATCACCTAATTTTTTTAATTCATTTCCTTTCTTTTCATATGATTTATCTTTTGAATGACCTATTAAAGCACCAATACCACCAGCTATAGCTGTTCCCATACCTGTTCCTATTAAAATAGATTTAGCAGTCTTACCTGTTAGGTAACCTATTGTTCCACCAGCTACAGCACCAACACCAGCACCCCATCCAGCATAAGGTAAAGCTCTACCTTTTATTTGATTCATCTGTTCTTGTGATAATTTATATAGTTTTTCTTTAACTTCTTGAGGTGATTGAGGTGAGCTTTCTATTTCTTTTATATTAGAAAAAGCATTTGATATAGATAAATCTACTGCTTTAGATGTATTTTGTATATCAGGTAAGTTTGAAGTATTATCTCTAATATTTCTTAATGCACTATTTAATAACTCATAAGATAATCTTAAATTTTGATTTCTTGCTTCCAATGCTGATATATTATTTCCTCCGTTAGAAAATGGATCATCATATACAGAATTACCTGAATTATTTAATACAATAGTATTAACAAAATCTAGCATTTGGTTAAATCTAACATCGCTTAAAGTATTTCTTGCTATTGTATTTACTGACCTTGAGATATTATCGCGATTGCCTGATGATATATCTCTTATAGTTCTCAATGCATTATCCATTTTACTTATTGCAAGAGCATATTCTCTATTACTTTGTATTAAAGCTCTTTCTCTTTCAGCACCTTCCAAATGAGAATAACTTGTGTTAAATACATAGTCTATTGAATTACTAGCTAATTTATTAATATTCTTAAGAGTTTCTAAACCACTAATATTAACATTTAATCCTCTACTTTCTTTTATCATTCCATTATTTACTTCTACCATATCAGATTTCATAGCTGAGGCCAATTCTTTTATACTTATTTTTCCATCTGCATTAGAATCTACCCTATTTTTTAAGTCTTCAGATACTTGTAGCTCATTTAAAAACCCATCTTTGTTTGTATCTAAAGCTTTAGCTAGTAAATCATGATTTGAAAAAGAAATATTAGACATAGAGAACCTCCGAAATATATTTTTTATATAGACTTGATGATTAAAATCTTTCTTAAAAAAATTTTTTATGTTATATTTCTTAATTATGGCAATTATTTCATCTTCAAATCAAGAACCTTCAAAAAGAATAGATAAAGAAAAAAGAATTGTAGAAAATATAAAGCTTGGTGAAGATAGTAATGAATTAAAATTAAGACCACAAAATATTGATGAATATATAGGGCAAAAAAAATTAAAAGAAAGTTTAAAAATTTCTTTAAAAGCAGCAAAACAGAGAAATGAAGCAATAGACCATATTCTTTTTTATGGACCACCTGGTTTAGGAAAAACAACTTTATCTATGATAATAGCAAAGGAAATGGGATCAAATATAAAAATAACATCAGCTCCAGCATTAGAAAGACCTAGAGATATAGCAGGAATATTAATGACATTGCAAGATTTTGATATTTTATTTATAGATGAGATTCATAGGTTAAATAAAGTTGCAGAAGAAATACTTTACCCAGCTATGGAAGATTTTTCTTTAGATATAACAATAGGAAAAGGTCATTCTTCAAGGATAAAGAGAATACCTTTAAAAAAATTTACTTTAATTGGTGCTACAACAAAAATGGGTTCTCTAACGTCTCCTTTAAGAGATAGATTTGGAATAATAAATAGATTAGAATTTTATGATATAGATGAGTTACAAAAAATAATTGAACGTTCATCAAAAATATTAAATATTGATATAGATAGCGAAGGGGCTTTGGAGATAGCTAAAAGATCAAGAGGAACACCAAGAATTGCTAATAGATTATTAAAAAGAGTAAGAGATTTTGCACAAGTTAATAATAAAAACATAATTGACAAAGAAATAGCAAATTTAGCACTAAATATTTTAAATATTGATGAGAAAGGATTAGATCAAATAGATAGATTGTTAATAAATACAATAATAGACTCTTATAGAGGTGGTCCTGTAGGTATAGAAACAATAGCATCAGCTATTAATGAAGACATTACAACAATAGAAGATGTTTATGAACCATATTTAATACAAATTGGCTTTTTAAATAGAACTCCTAGAGGAAGAATTGCAACTATAGAAGCATATAAGTATTTCAAAAAACTATAATTTATTTGTTAAATCTGAATAATATTTATGAGTGCATTCTATACATATTCCATGACTAAAAGTAATGTTAAAATTGTTTTGAATATACTTCTCAATATCTATTCAATTACCAGAAGAATTTTTAATTTTTTTACAAAATGAACAAATCTTTAATTTTTAGAAATATTTAAAATAAATTTTTTTATACCAATTTATTAAATTGATAGTGCATTAAAAATCAATGTTTTTTATAGTTACAATTTTGTACAATTATACTAAAATTCTTATATGTCAAGTAATTTATTAAAAAATAATAGTTTTTTTTAATTTTTTATACTTTATTTTAACTATTAATTATGCATCATTTATTATAAAAATTAGTATAAGCTTAAAAAGTTTATTATGTAGCTTTAACACACTAATTTTAATTTTTTTTCATATTGTTTTCTTTCATTTTCGTCTAATATCTTTTTTCTTAACCTAATACTTTTAGGTGTTATCTCTACTAATTCATCATTATTTATCCATTCTAAAGCTTCTTCCAAAGAAAGTATTCTCGGTGGTTTTATTTTTATGTTTTCATCAGCACCAGCTGCTCTTATATTTGTCAATTTCTTTGTTTTTGTAATATTAACTGTTAAATCAGTATCTTTATTATGCTCTCCTATTATCATTCCGGGATAAACATTTGTTCCAGCACTGACAAAAAATATTCCTCTATCATCAAGATTATCAAGAGAATAATTTGTTACAACTCCATTTTCAATTGAAATAATAGCTCCGTTCTTTCTTCTTTTTATTTCTCCTTTGAATTCTGTATATCCTATTAAAACATGGCTTATTATTCCTTCTCCTCTTGTATCTGTTTTAAACTCACTAGAATAACCTATAAGACCTCTTGTTGGAATATGAAAAGTTAGTCTTGTAAGAGTGTCAGAAATATTTTCCATATTTTGCATTTCTGCTTTTCTATTTCCTAGTTTTTCAATAACTACTCCTACATATTCTTGAGGAACATCACAAACTACTTCTTCTAGAGGTTCCATTATAATACCATTTTCATTTTTATAAATAACTTCAGGACTTGATACTGCAAATTCATATCCTTCTCTTCTCATAGTTTCCATTAATATTGACAAATGTAACTCTCCTCTTCCAGAAACTTTAAAAACTTCTGTTGATTCTGTATCTTCAACTTTTAAAGCTAAATTAGAAAGTAATTCTTTATATAACCTATCTCTTAGATGTCTTGAAGTTACATATTTTCCTTCTTTTCCTGCAAAAGGAGACGTATTAACCATAAAATTAACACTTATTGTTGGTTCATCTACCTTTATATAAGGTAATGCTTCTGGAAATTCTGGATCTGCTATAGTATCACCTATATTCACATCATCTATACCACAAATAGCTACTATATCACCAGCATAAGCATTTTCTATTTCTACTCTATTTAAATTTGAAAAACCAAATAACTTTTGAACTTTAAATTTTTTTATAATATCTCCTTTTTGAACTAAAGATAAATTTTCATTACTTGAAACTCTACCTTTAAAAATTTTACCTATAGCAATTCTTCCTAAATAATCATTATAGTCTATTGAGCTTACAAGCATTTGAAATGGTAAATTTTCATCTACTATAGGTGCTGGTATTTCTTTTATAACCTTATCTAATAAAGGATATATATTATTGTTTTCTTCATCTAAAGAATTTTTAGCTATTCCTTCTTTACCTGAAGTAAAAACATAAGGAAAGTCTAATTGTTCTTCATCTGCTCCAATGTCTATAAATAAATCATATATCATGTCTAATACTTCCATTGGACGACATCTTGGTCTATCTATTTTATTTATTACAACTAATATTTTTAAATTTTGTTCTAGTGCTTTTCTCAAAACATATTTAGTTTGAGGCATTGGCCCATCAAAAGCATCCACTAATAATAAAGCACCATCTACCATAGATAAAACTCTCTCAACTTCACCACTAAAGTCAGCATGTCCTGGAGTATCTACTATATTTATTTTTACATCCTTGTAGAAGAAAGAAGCATTTTTACTAAAAATAGTAATACCTCTTTCTTTTTCTAAGTCATTTGAATCCATTATTTGATTATTTATTTTTTGATTATCTCTAAATACTCCTGTTTGCTTAAGAATAGCATCTATTATTGTTGTTTTACCATGATCAACATGAGCAATTATAGCAATATTTCTTATATCATTTCTAGCTTTCATAATATAACCTACTAATAAAATTAAGAGTAAATATATTACATAATTTTTTATTAGATTTTTACTTTTTCAATAATTGTTTATATTAACTATTTTTAGTTTTTGAATAAACTTATTGCACTAAATATATTTGGTATTCCTTTAATTTTTTAATTAGATTACTTCCTTTAGTAGTATCATATTTTGGATCAATCCAAATTGATTTTGGTAAAAGTGTTCTTTCTTCTTTATTCTTATCATATAATCTCATTTTTGTAAAAACTTGTACCATTTTTAACTTTCCTTATTTACAATGAGAGTTGTCTTAAATCTTGTGTATGAAAATCCTAAAAACATTTTATAGACTGATTTCAAATATGTATAAATAAAACTTTCTTGACAACTTTCAAAAAACTTTAATTTGATTTCTCTTCTTGTTGTGTATTATCTTCAATTTTTTCTTCTTCTTGTAAGTTTTCTACTTTTACTTCTTCTTCCTCTTCATCTGGTACATATTCTTTTAAAGTAAGACTTATTTTTCTTTCTTCAGGTTCAAATTTTTTAATTGTAGCTTCTACTTCTGTACCTATTGGCATAAGTTTATCTAAATTAGTATTTTCACCATCAGGCATTTCAGCTATTGGTAATAACGCCTCTATTCCTTCACAAACTTCTATAAAAGCTCCAAAATTAGTTAATTTAGTAACTATTCCTTTTATTTTATCACCTTTATGAAAAGAGTCTTTTATAGCTTCCCATGGATCTTCTTGCATTCTTTTTAAACTTAAAGAAACTCTATTTAGCTCTCTATCTATTTTGAAAACTTTAACAGTTACTTCTTCACCAGCTCTTAATACTTCATTTGGATGAGCTATTCTTTTCCAAGATATTTCAGATATTGGTAATAATCCATCAATTCCTCCAACATCAACAAAAGCTCCAAATTCTACTAATCTTACTATTTTACCTGTTATGATAGAACCTTCTTCTAATGAAGAAACTACCTCAGCTCTTATAGGACTTTTTTCGTCTTCTAGAGCTTTTCTATGAGATAAAATTAATTTATTTTTCTTTTGATTTATTTCTATGATTTTTAAAGGTATTTCAGTTCCTTCTAATTCAGAAATATTATCAACATTTATATTTCTTAATTGAGAAGAAGGAACAAAACCTCTTATTTTATGTAATTCTACTAACAAGCCACTTTTAACAGTATCAATAATTTTAGCTTTTACAATTCTACCTTGTTCAAAATCTTCTTGAGCTGCTGTCCAACCTTTAGCTTGTTCTACTCTTCTTCTTGATAAAGTAACTTGACCATCTTCGTTTGGTTCTTTTAATATGTATAATTCTAATTCTTGGCCCAATTCCAATAAATCTTTCATTGATGCATTTGTATTTGTTAATTCTTTTAAAGGTAAAATACCTTCTGATTTACCGCCTACATCAACTAATGCTTCATTTTGATCTATCTTTACAACAACACCTTTTACAACTTTACCTTGTTCTAAATTTACAAATGTTGATTCATAGTCTAAGTCATTTTGTTGATCAACATCAAACTCTTTTTTCTTTGTAATAGTCATCTTCTAAAATACCTCGTCTAAGTTTTTAAAATTAACAAAAATAATAATAAGCAAAAATAATATCAAAATTTATATGTAAATGTGAAGTGTTAATATATATTATTTAACAAAAAAATTTAATATATTATTGTAATTATAGTATTTTTATAATAAAATTTGTTTAAATCTTAAAAAGGAAAGTTATTTGGTTGTAAGTGAAGAATTAAATAATCAACAATTAGAAGCTGTAAATCATATAAATGGTCCATTACTCATTTTAGCTGGTGCTGGTAGTGGTAAAACTAGAGTATTAACATACAGAACTCAAAAACTTATAGAATTAGGTATAAAACCATATAATATTTTACTTCTTACATTTACAAATAAAGCTGCAAACGAAATGAAAGAAAGAATAAATAATCAAATTGGATTAGATAAATCTAGTGGTTTATGGTCAGGAACATTTCATTCAGTATGTATAAGAATACTTCGTAATATTATGGGTAATAATTTTGTTGTTTATGATACAGAAGACCAATTAAAGTTAATAAAAGATATAATAAAGAAAAGAAATATTGATAATGAAAGATTTACACCAAGTAAAGTTCTTACTGCTATATCAAAAGCTAAAAACAATTTAATAAAAGCTGAAGAATATAATTATTATTATAATGATTATTTTCATTCAAAAATTTCTGATTTATATTTAGAATATCAAGAAGAATTGAAAAAAAATAATGCTTTAGATTTTGACGATATTTTATTAAAAACTATAGATTTTTTTAATGATAATCCAGACATATTAAATTACTATCAAAATAAATTTAATTATATTATGGTTGATGAATATCAAGATACAAATAAGGCTCAATATATACTTATAAAACAATTATCTGATTTACATAAAAATATTTGTGTTGTTGGTGATATAGACCAAAGTATATATTCTTTTAGAAATGCTGATTTTAGAATAATACTTAATTTTCAAAAAGATTTTGAAAATGCTAAATTGATAAGACTTGAAAAAAATTATCGTTCTACAAAGAATATCGTAGAAGCTTCTAATATTCTTATAAGAAATAATACCCAAAGGTTTGAAAAAGTTTTATATACTGATAATCCTGATGGTGAAAAAATTTTTATATATCAAGCATTTTCAGAGCAAGAAGAAGTAAGATTTATTACAAAACAAATTCATAATTTAATCAATACAAAAGGATACAAATATAAAGATTTTGTTATTCTTTACAGAACTAATTATCAATCAAGAATTTTTGAAGAACACTTTATTTCAAATAATATACCGCATCAAATAATAGGAGGATTTAAATTTTTTGAAAGAAAAGAAGTAAAAGATATAATAAGTTATTTAAAAGTAATTTTTAATCCAAATGATAGTGTTAGTTTAGAAAGAATAATAAATGTTCCTAAAAGAGGTATAGGAAATACAACAATATCAAAATTCCTAGATTTAAAAGAAAAGTATAATTTAACTCTATGGCAAGTTTTTAATTTAAATGAAATAGTGGATATAGTAGGAAAAAGTAAAGAAAAAATTATAAAAAATTTTATAAATTTTATAAAAAATCTTATAAATGAAAGTAAAGATAAACCAACGTCATACTTAATAAAGTTAATAATAGAAGAAAGCGGTATATTAGAAGAGATAAGAAATGAAGATAAAAAAGAAAATAAAGATACTAGTAGAGAAGAAAATATATATCAATTAATAAACTCTGCAAAGGAATTTGAATTACAATCAGAAGATTATTCTTTAGGTGCTTATCTTAGCTATATATCATTGATTACAGATTTAGATAGTTTAAATAAAAATAATGAGTCTATAAAACTTATGACAATACATAATTCAAAAGGGTTAGAATTTCCTGTGGTTTTTATTTCAGGATTAGCTGAAGGAATATTTCCTCATTATCTTTCTGAAACAGAAGAAGAATTAGAAGAAGAAAGAAGATTAATGTATGTAGCTATGACTAGAGCAAAGGAATATCTTTTTATTACTTTTAGTGAAAATGTATTTAGAAATTACTACCAAAATGAACAAGAACCTTCAAGATTTATATATGAAATCCCATTAAATTTTGTAAATACAAATATGAAAATTAAAAAAACTTTTTATAACGAAAAGTTAAATTCTTACAAAAGAAATAAAGATTATTATCAAGGTCAAAAAATAAGCACAGAAAAATTTGGAATAGGTATAATAAAAAGAATTATACAAGATAACAATAAAAAGTTACTAATGATAAACTTTGAAAGTAGAAATGGTCTTACTATTATAGATCCAAGTTTAACAGAAGTTGATATTATTGAATAATACACTTCCTAAACTAGTAGTGGTTTTCTAATTATTTGATAAATTTAATATTTAGATTTTAAATAATTTTTTTTATTAGACATCTTATACTATAAAATTAAATTAAAAAGTAAATATATAGATAAATCAAAAAGTAAATATATAGATTTAAAGTATTTTCTAATATAAATCTTTAAAATGCTTACTATTAAATGATTTTGATCTTATCAAAAAAAAAAAAAAAAAAAAAAAAAAAATAACATTAGCTTAGTGCTATTGTTTTAAATATATCATGTAATTTTTCCTTTATAGAAGGATCAAATTTTTTAGCTAATTCTATTATATTATTTATCTCATTAAATATTTTTTCATCAAAAAAAGATTCATTTGAAATTAATATTTTATTATGAGCTGTTTTTATAATATTTTCATTTTTTGAAAAAAGTTCCTCATGAATTTTTTCACCATTTCTTATTCCAGTAAATACTATTGGTATATCATTTTCATTATAACCTGATAATTTTATTAAATTTTTTGCTAAATCTAATATTTTTATAGGTTTTCCCATATCTAAAACAAAAATTTCTGAACCTTTACCAATACTTGCTGCTTGAATAATAAGTGATACTGCTTCCGGTATGCTCATAAAATATCTTGTCATATCTTTATGGGTAATTGTTATTGGACCTCCATTTTCAATTTGTTTTTTAAATATAGGTATAACACTTCCTCTACTACCTAAAACGTTACCAAATCTAACAGTTATAAATTCAGTATCAGAAATACTATCATAATATTTGACTATTATTTCAGCCATTCTTTTTGTCATTCCCATAACACTAGTAGGATTAACAGCTTTATCAGTTGATATATTTATAAATTTAGAAACTTTATATTTATCAGAAACTTGAGCTAATATTAATGTTCCCATTGTATTATTTAAGACAGCTTCAAAAATATTTTCTTCCATTAATGGTAGATGTTTGTGTGCTGCTGTATGAAAAATAATTTCAGGTTTTTCATTTTTTATAACATTTTCAATAGAAAAATAATCTTTTATATCACATATGATACTTTTATAATTCAAATTAGGAAATCTAGATTTTAATTCATTAGAAATATTAAATATGCTATTTTCACCATGACCTAGTAATAATATTTTACCTGGATTAAATTTTGACAGTTGTAAAGATAATTCAGAACCTATTGAACCACCAGCACCAGTAATAAGTATAGTCTTTGAAGAAATAAATTTCTCAATCTCTGATATATCTATTTTAACTTCTTCTCTTCCTAATAAATCCTCTATTCTAACTTCTCTTATATTTTTTTTTGATATTTTTTCATTAATAGATGGAATAATATTAACTTTAACTTTAACTTTATTACATATATCAACAATCTCTTTGATAGTTTCTGAATTAGCTGTAGGTATGCATATTATAATCATATCTATTTCTAACTCTTTTACTAAAGTTGGAATAAGACTTCTATCTCCAAAAACTCTCAAACCATTTATTACTGCTCTTCTTTTTTTTATATCATCATCTATAAATCCTATTGGCATGTAAATATTGTCAGGTGAAGTAATCATTTCATTTACTAGTATTTGACCTGCTGTTCCAGCACCATATATAAGAACCCTCTGTTTTGCATTTTTTGAAGTATTTACTATAAAATGAGAAAATCTTTTACTACTTCTTACTGAAAGAAAAGCAATAAGCATTAAAGACCATTCTATTATAAATATAGAACGAGGAAAACCATAATTACCTGTAAGATATACTATAAAAGCAAATACAATAGAACCTACAGAAGTAGAATAAAATATTGAAATCATTTCCTTCATTCCAAAGTACTTCCATAGATGTTGATAAATACCAAAAATATAATTTACAAATATTCTTAAAGGTGGAACTATTGGAAGAAAGAACCAGAAATGTTTTATATGTTCTTGAGGTATATTACCTTCAAATCTTGTAATGAAAACAAATATATAAACAGTTACTATGAGTATTAAGTCAATAAATACTTGTCCAATTCTAAATAATGGTATTATATTTTTCAAAATCATTTAAAATTAATAATCTATTAATAATAATTGAGATAATGAATCTCTATCAGCCTTAAAATTATCAATGTATAATCCACCTTTAAAAGGCTCTGTATCTTTTATAACGACTTCTATTTTAGAACCTATATCATACTTATATCTAATTTCTTTAAAAAGATAAACTTCTGTAAAAAATTCGGTTAAATATACTAAATATTTGCTTTCAGATTCATCTAAAACTATTGCTGGAGTTCTGTATCCTATAAAATCTTTTAAGTATTTACATAACCAATATTTATTAGAATACTTTTGAACTATATTAATATTGCTTAAAATATAATCTACGTAAGTTATTATTTCCTTTAAATCGTCTTCTGTATACAGAATCTTTTTATTTTTTAAGAATTCTTTAATTTGTCTGTGAATAACTAAATCCATATATCTTCTTATAGGTGAAGTTATTTGAGTATAGGAATCTAAACCCAAACCATAATGAAACTTGCTTATAGTAGAGACTTCAGATTTTTTTATAAGCTTTCTTTGTTTATATGATAATAATATTGGATCTATATCAGCTGAAAATTCTATAATTTGAGATGGTTCATCTTGGTATCTATAAATACAAGGTATTTTATTTTTTAAACAAAATTCTGCTACTAAGTTATTAGCTAGAATCATTATTTCAGAAACTATTATGTTACTATTATAATCTTTGTATTTACTTATATGTATTTTTTTATTTGAATCTACTTTTATTTTTAATTCCTGTTTATTAAAAATTAATGCTCCTTTGCTTATCCTATTTTGTATTAATTTATTTGCTATTTGAAATAAAATTTTCAATTTATTGTGATTATTCTCTAACATTAAATCAGCTTGTTCATAAGTAAGTCTTTTAGAAACTTTTATCAAAGATTCAACTATACTAAAATCTAAAATATCAAAATTTTTAGATAAATTTACTAATATACTTAAAGCTAACCTTTCTTGATTTTCAACTAAACTACAAATATCTTCTGACAATTGCTTTGGTAACATCTCTATTACTCTATCAGGTAGATATATACTAGATGCTCTATTTTTAGCTTCTTTATCTAAAAAAGTATTTTGCAATACAAAATGAGAAGGATCAGCAATATGAATACCTAATTGATAACCATTATCAGTCTCTAGTAAAGATATTCCATCATCTATATCTTTTGTTGTTTCATCATCAATAGTTATTATTTCTAAATGTCTTAAATCTTCTCTATTATCAATATTCGATATTAAATTAATATTTATGTCTGATAAAACTTTATTACTAAATTCAGTTGGAATATTGAACTCATGTAGTTTTATATTTTCATCTTCATCAAAATATTTTATTTTTATAAGAAAATCAAGAACTATATCTTCCAATGGTGCATTAATATTAAGATTAGAAATAATATTTAATCCTTCTGAGTACTTTTCAGATTTATTTCCTAAAATAGCAATATCTTTAAATATTTCTATAAACTTATCTATATTATCAGGCTTATCTACATTATTTTCATTTTTTATAACTGAATAAAACCATTTAGAAAAAATTTCTCTTTGTTTTTCTTTTTCTTCCTCTATCTTTTTTTGTAATAATATTTGCTCTACAATTTTTTGACTTTTAGGTATAAATGTTATATCTGTTTTAAAATCAAAATATATACTATCTTCTATCAAGGATCTTATCATTCCAGCTTTATCTACATCAGAATAATTTTGTCCGAAATATAACTCACAAATTTCTTCTAAAGTAAATGATTTTTCTTCATCTTTAAGAATTTCCCATAAATCCGAAAGCGATATATTATTAGAAGATTTATCAAAATTATTTGATATTGTTGCTAACTCTTGAACTAATTCAGGTCTATTTTTAGATATATCTAAAACAATATTAGTTTTATTTATTATTTTATTAATAGGCAAATTAAACTCTTTATTGCTTTGATTTATAACTCTAAGACTTTTTGTTTTTGAATCATATTTTAAGCATAATAAAGTTATAACTTTTTTTTTTCTTTAAATTCTATAATACTTCCTTCTCTTATTGAAAAAATACTTGATTTTTCTTGAGGTGAAAGTATATCAGTAACTTTATTTTTAGAATAATTTTCATTAGACATAAATCCTTCTTTCTATTTAAAATTAAAGTTTAAAAGAGTTCAATTGTTTATAACACAAATTTTATTTTATCACATTTTCAAAATAAATTTTAGTAATAAACTACAAGATACTTAAGTTATCAATATAATAATCATTATCATTTAAAAGAATTATGTAAGATAATAATAAATCTAGATTACTTGATGAATCCAGTGTATATTCTAAAAAGTTTTTTAAATTATTTATATCTTCTCTAGAAAATAAAAGATTTATTACTTCATATTGAATTCTATTTTTTATATTTATATCTTTTATATATGTATAATAACTTATAAATTTTTCAAAGTTATCTATTTGAATATATGAAATAGCTATATTGTACAATTGTTTATCATTTAAAGACTTTTGATTTATTTTATTTATAATATTTGAAATTTTATTTATTAATTCATCTTCTAAATACAAATTACCTAAAAAAGACAATTCTTTAAATAAAAAAATTATTGCATCGTTATAATTTTTTAATTGTTCATTTTCTATTATTTTATCAATTATTAAAATGGAATTATTACTATCTATACCCTTTAATAAGGTCAATGAAATTTGAATTAATGGAAATATATTATTTGAAGTAATATTTAATTTTTTAAAAAAAGAAATAAAATTATTTATATATAAATCCCTATTATTTTTATCATTTATATTATTACAAATTGATATTAAATTATTATATGAAAATATTTTTAGGTTATCATTATTAAAGTTTAAATTACTATTTATTAACTTAAATATATCTTCTTTGTATTTATCATTTATAAAATTCAATTGCTTTAGCTTCAATAATATTTTTGAAAACAAATTAAATTTTTTTTCTTCTGTTTCAAGTATTTCAAGTAATGAAGTCACTTTCTCTATTATGAAGTAAAAATCTTTTAACTTGTTTGTAGAAATTGATCTTATTAGAATATTTGAAATAGTATCAAAAAAAAGTAATTTCATCATTTATTTGTTCTAAAAAATCTAAAGATTTATCAAAATATTTATTAGCTTTATTAAGATTTCCTGTTCTATAATAAGAAGTTGCTATTACAGAAAAAATTTCACTAGTATTGTCACCGTAATCAAAGTAATTTAGAGTATTTTCTATTTCCTTATTTAGCTTACTAATATATTTATTACCTAATTTTAATAATGAAATCATAAAAGATTTATAAATATTTACTTTTGTTAAGCTATTTTCAAACAAATTAGCAGTTTTTATCAAATCATTTAAAACATTTTCAAAATCTTTTATTTTAGCAAAGTTAGTCACTAATGAAAAAAGCTTAATTATGTATTCAACTTTTAAAAATTCTATTTTTATAAAAAAAATTTTATCAACTAAACTATTAAAAATTTTTAGTATAATATTATTATCTTGAATTTTTACAATATTTTCAGCAATATTTATATAAACATCTATTTTAATAAAATCATTATTTATTTTTAAATTCAATAAATTCATAATATTGTATTCTAACTTGTCTAAATCATTAATTTTTAGCAAAATTTTGATAAAATGTCTTATAACCAAAGATTTATATTCTTCATCAATTATTTTTTCTAAAGCCTTTGTAACATAATCAAATATTTTTTCTTTTAATTCTTCTCTTTTACAAGAAATACTTAATAAACCCATTAATCTTTTATCTACTTTAAAATTTTCAGATGCATAAATAGATTTATTTAAAATATTGATTAATTCCTTATTATTATTTATTAAATGTATATGAGATATAATGCTGTTTATCATAGATATATAATTAATGTTATCATTGTTTCTAGAAACTATTTCTAGTATTTTGTCAAAAACTATTTTTATTTCTACAAAAGTATTTGATTTTGACAATACGTCTAAAAAATTATTTAATATTGTTGGTATTAAATCTTTATTAGGTATTCTATCTATAAAGTTAAATACATGAACTATTAAATGATTAACAAAAGTTTTCTTATAAATATAATTTACTTTATTTATTGATAGAAAAAGAAAATTAATTATTTCTAATATTAAATTATCATCTAGTTTATAAAGTAATGAAAATAATCTATTTAAAAGTATTGTAGCTTGATTAAAGCTAGAGCTATTTATTAAAATTATTATTATGTATATAGACAATTTTAAAGAATAAATTTTATTTTGAAAGTTAGAACTTATTACGTATAATTTATCAGTAATTTCTCTTTGATTAGATAAAGAATTTTTTAATGATAAAAAATCTAATATATTTATTAATAATCTGT
>BPII01000026.1 GCA_026004035.1 Candidatus Sericytochromatia bacterium
ATTTTGTAAAATTCCATTTTATAAGTTCAGTACCTAATATTCCAGGAGCTTTTTTCTTTAAATAAGAATATAGTTCATGAGTATTTGGACCATTTACATCTATTTTAGAAAACATAGGAAAAGTAACATTATACTTTGTTGAACAAAAACTATAAATTTCTTCATTATTACCAGGTTCTTGAGAACCAAATTGATTACAAGGAAAACCTAATATTTCTAGTCCTTTATCATTATACTCTCTATAAAGTTCTTCTAGTTCTTTATATTGTGGTGTAAATCCACATTTACTAGCTACATTTACTATTAATAAAACCTTATTTTTAAAAGTTTCCATAGAAACTTCTTCATTTTTTATGTTTTTTACTTTTATGTCATAAATTGTTTTCATTTATTTTATTCCTTTAATATAAAACTATAAAAATATATTATCCAATTTTTCTTATTTTTAATTGAATTTAATATGATAATACTAATTAAAAATTTAAGATAAAATAGAAGGTAATGAAATTAAGCTATAAAAAAATTAGTTCAAAAAACTGGTAATTACTAAATTTAGAGTATTTTTTAATATAAATCTCTAAAATAATTGTTACTAAATGATTTTAACTCATTTAAATAGGAAATTAGTTCAGTACTTGCTGAATAGAATAATTTTTTGTAAGATTTACTAAGTCATATTCTTTCATAATACTTTTTATTTTAGAAGCATAACTTGGGCTTGTAGCATAAGTTTTTGCAACTATATCTATAAATTCATAAGGATTTTTGTTTTTTGAATACTTTTCTAATCCTTTTTGATAACTTCTATAATCAGCTTGATATACTCTACCATGAGCCATAATTGCATCATAAAAGTTGCTATATTTAGCAAATCTGTCTGTAATTGTTACATATCTACCATTTATAAATTCTCTAGTTCTTACAGTTGTAGAGCCAGCACTACCAGATCCCTTTATACCAAAAATATTATAACCACCTATAGCATATTTTCCCCAGCCAGATTCTAAAGCAGCTTGTGCCAAAGTTACAGAAGCAGGAACTCCATATTTTCTTTCCGATTCTAAAGCAGCAGGTAATAACGCTTTAAAAAAAGCTATTTTATCACTTTGTCCAAGCTTTTTTAACTCTGATGGCTTCATTCTTTTTAGTTTGTCGATATCATTATTTGTAAAACTATTATCTAAGAATGAAAAATTATTATTTACTTTACTAGAATCTCTACTTGTTAAAAATAACTGATCAGGTGATTTTAAAATTGTAGTTTCTGTATTTTTAAGACATAATAATTTAGAAATCCTGTCGGAAACAGAAGTAAAAGATTTTCTTATTATAGAAAAATCATTTACAAGAGAACTAAAAAAACTTCCTATTTGTGTCATATTTTTTTTGCTATAAAAAATTATATAATACTTATATAGTTTTTTAAAAAAATTACTTGTCTTTATTAATAAAAAAATTGTTTTAACCTTTAAAATAAAGTTTTTTACAAAAATAGAAAATGATTATAGTATAAATGTATTATACTATAGTTAAAAAACTTATTTTAAATTTTTATATTTTTCTAAATTTTTCTTTGCTTCTTGAGAGCCTAATTTAGCTGCTATTTTCCAATCTTCCAAACAATTTTCTAAATCATTATATTTTTCAAAACAATAACCTCTATAAAGATATGCTTCTACATAATCTGGATTTAAAAGAATACATTTGTTAAAATCATTTATTGCTCTAAAATAGTCTTCTACTTCAAAATTAATATTTCCTCTTAAAAAATAGGGGTATGGATTATTTGGTTGTATTGTAATAGCAATATCAAAATCTTTATATGCTTTTACTAATTCTTTTAACTCATAATATGCTAAACCTCTATCTATATAAACTTGAAAATATGTTGGATCATTAGTAGCAACTATTGTAAAATCATCTATAGCTTCTTGAAATTTTTCTAATTCACAATATGACAAAGCTCTACTATAGTATGAAGGTAAGTAACCTTTATCTAATTCTATAGATTTTGAAAAATTGTCTATAGCTTCAATATATCTACCTATTTCATATAGACATAATCCTTTATTATAATAAGCTAAAGAAAATGAATTATCCAAGTTTATAACTAAATCATAAATATATAAAGCTTTTTCATACTCAAATAATTTAGCAAAACAATTTGCTATTGATAAATTAATTATTTTATCATTAGGATTATCCTGTAAAGCTTTCTTAAAATCTTTTAATGCTAATAAATAATTTCCTAAATTATAATGTGCTAAACCCTTTAAATAATATACTTGTTTATAATGAGGTGCTAATTCTATACATTTCAAAAATTCTCTTATAGAATCATCATATTTTTTCTCTGTTAATAAATTATTACCTTTTATGTAATGAAAATAAGCTTCTATGCTTTTAAAAAAAGTTATATAAAGAGAAAAAAAAATTATAATTACTATTAAGATATATATCACAATTTAAATTTTAAATCTAACATATATATTCTAATATAGATTTTTAGTTTATGATTGAGCCAAAACTTTTATCAATAGTAAAAAGAAACAATATAGATGAGTCTTATCATTATGGTTGGTTTTTAATAACTGATTGTAATAATAAAATAATATTTGGTAGTAATAAACAATATCCGAATGTTTTTTTGCGCTCATCTATAAAATCAGTTCAAGCACTACCATTATTATATTCAAATGGTATTAAAGAATTTAAAATAACAGAAGAAGAATTAGCTATTATTTGTGCATCTCATAGTGGAGAAAGAATTCATACTAATGTAGTAAAAAGAATATTGAAGAAAATTAATTTAAATGAAAGTTATTTAAAGTGCGGTATTCATCCTCCATTTGACAAAGAAACAAACGAAAAGTTAATAAAAAGAAATAAAAAACCCAATGTTTTACATTGTAATTGTTCTGGTAAGCATGCAGGAATGTTAGCTTCTTGTATAATAAATAACTGGAATATAAATAATTACTATGATTATAATCACCCTTTACAAATACAGATTAGAAAAATTTTATTAGAATTATCTGAAGAAAAAGAAGAAAACATAAAGCATGGAATTGATGGTTGCGGTGTTCCTACTTACTCTATGAATATGAAAAATATTGGTATCTTATTTAATAAACTTGCTACATTAAAGGATAATGAATTTGAGTTAATAAGAAATGCTTTTTTAAATAACCCTTATCTAATAGGAGGAAAAGAAAGAGGAGATACATTGCTAATAGAAGCTGGAGAAAAAAGATTTTTTTCTAAAAGTGGTGGTGAAGCTATAATTGGTGTTTCAATACCAAATGAAAAATTATCAATAGTATTAAAAATAGCTGATGGTTCTTTGAGATGTATAATACCAACAATTATTGCTATACTTAATAAGATAGGTATAAATAACAATAATCTTGAAGAACTTAAAGAAAAAATGTCTTTAATATATAATAATGACAATAAAGTAGTTGGTAATATCCAAGTCTTAATATAATTCAAAGATTAAATTCATATAAAAAATTAGATATAGCTGCTAAAATAGCTGTTTCTGTTCTCAATATATTATCTGTTATTTTGAATAAATTATAATTTTCATTTACAAAAAAGTTTATTTCTTTTTCTGAAAATCCACCTTCTGGACCAAACATAATAAAGTTATTATCTTGTAAAGAATAATTTTTAATAATATCTTTCAAAAAAATGTTTGCATTCTCAAAAGCTATAAATGTATTTTCTTTATTAAAATATTTTTTAAATTTATCCATATTTATAGGTTCTTTTAATACTGGCATAAAAGCTCTTTTACTCTGTTCTGATGAATTTTTAATTATTTTGTTAAATCTTTCATATTTAGACTTAAATAAATTTAAATTTACAATAGTATTATCAGTTACAATAGGGTAAATTTCATAAATTCCTAATTGAGTTGATTTTTCCAGTATTTCTTCAAATGTAGATATTTTTAAAATGGATTGAATTAGTGATAATTTTTTTCTATTGTTATCTTTCTTTTCTTTAAAATTAATAGAAAAAATTATTTTATGTTTTTGAATATCTGTTATGATTGATGAATATATATTACCTTTATTGTCTAAAATGTTTAACTTGCTACCTTTTTTCAATCTTAAAACATTTATTAAATGATTATAATTATCCAAATCTTTTATAATATTATTTTTTATTTCATCTTCATTTAAAAATATATTAGGTATATGTTTCATCTTTCTTCAAAAGAAAAAAAATTATACACTTGATTATTAGTATTTCTATTTTACAAATACATCAAATTATTATATAATAACTCATAATATTTTGGAATTTAAAGTATGGTAACTACAAAAGAAAAAACTATAAATAATAATTTAGATGATAATAAGAAAAAAGCATTAGATAGTGCTATATCACAAATAGAAAAAATCTATGGTAAAAATAGCATAATGAAACTTGGAGATGTAGCAAAAGAAAAGGTAGAAGTTATACCAACAGGTGCTTTATCTTTAGATATAGCTATAGGCGTTGGAGGAATACCAAAAGGTAGGGTAATAGAAATATATGGTCCTGAATCAGGAGGAAAAACAACTTTATCTTTACATATAATTGCTGAAACTCAAAAAGCAGGAGGAATAGCAGCATTTATAGATGCTGAACATGCTTTAGATCCTCAATATGCTAAAAAGATAGGAGTAGATATTGATAATTTACTTGTATCTCAACCTAGTTCTGGAGAAGAAGCATTAGAAATAGCTGAAACATTAGTAAGAACTCAAGCTGTAGATTTAATTGTTATAGATTCTGTAGCTGCCCTTGTTCCAAAAGCTGAATTAGAAGGTGAAATGGGAGAAGCTCAAATAGGATTACAAGCTAGGTTAATGTCTCAAGCACTAAGAAAATTAACATCGTCAATAGGTAAGTCTAATTGTGCTGTAATATTTATAAATCAATTAAGAGAAAAAGTTGGTGTTATGTATGGAAATCCTGAAGTAACTACAGGCGGTAGAGCTTTAAGATTTTATGCATCATTAAGAATTGAAATAAGAAGAGTAGAATCTATAAAAGATAAAAATGGTGAAATAGGTAATAGAGTAAAAGCTAAAATTGTTAAAAATAAAGTTGCACCTCCTTTTAAGCAAGCTGAATTTGATATTATATTTGGACAAGGTAATTTCATCTGAAGGATGCATATTAGATTTAGCAGTTGAAAATAATATTATACAAAAAGAGCGGTTCTTGGTATGCTTATAAAGATACAAAAATAGGTCAAGGAAGAGATAATGCTAGAGAATATTTAAAAGAAAATCCTTCTGTTTTAAAAGAAATTGAAAAACAAGTAAGAGAATTAATTGAAAATAATGCAGATAATTTAGAATCTTAATATATCTTTTAAATGGGGATGGTGAGATTCGAACTCACACGGTTTCCCGCCACCCCCCTCAAGATGGTGCGTCTACCAGTTTCGCCACATCCCCATTTGATTTATAGAATTATATCATAATTCATAAAATTTTTATTGTATAATTTAAGATAATTTTACTAAACTAATTTATGAAAAAAAAAGAAGCAAGAACTTTTAAAATAAAAGATTTTATGATGAACATAATATATTGTCATAATTTAAATAAAACAATAGAATTTTATCAAAAATATTTTGGTTTTGAAATAGAAAAAGATTTAGGTCAATTTTCTGTCTATGGTAGAGCAGGTAATATTAATTTATGGATAATTGGTGGATTTAAGTATTCTTCAGAACAAGGTAATATAAGTCATACATCTGTAGTTTATTATGTTGAAGATATATTTGATTTATTTAAACAATTTAAACTTGATGATGTTGTAACAGTTCAAAAAGAGCCCATTAGAATGCCAAATGGAATGTACTGGTTTCAAGCTTTTGATCCATCAGGAAATATAATAGAATTTGTAGGAGAATTAAATTTAAATAAACTTAATGTCTAGATATTGATTATTAAATTCAGCATCAACTGGTTCTAAATTGCTCAAAGTTCTAGGTAAGACTATATTTTTTCTAAAATTTCCTATTTCAATTATAAAATCATCATTATTCTTTTTAAGATTAAATTTTTCTTTCTCTATAAACGGCATATAAATAGATAATATATAACTATTATCTTCTTTTTTTATTTTCTGAAGATTTTCTTTAAACATAACTTTAGTAGGATCATTATCTAAAAAAAATATTATCAGCTATTTTTTCTAATAATTCTAATCCTACTGCCTCTGTTTCTAACATTTTATTATTTAGAATAGGAATTGGAGAAAATGTATTATTAATTTCTTCTAAATATTTTCTCTGTAATTTTGTCCAGTTATTGTCTAAAGTATTATCAATAATTTTATTACATATAATACAATCAACATTATAACCATATAAATTAAAGTAAGTAAAAGCTCTTTGTGATTCTTTTAAAACCATTTTTTCTGGATTTAAAATTATTCTAACAGATGTCTGATTTGAGTCATTAACAATTTCTCTTACTTCAGCAATTTGTTTTAATAATCTTTCAATAGCTTGAAAAACATTATCTTCAGGTAATAATAAAGATGTTTTACTCATAATAGGGTCTCATAAAACCTACAGCTGTTCTTGTTATAGTAAATACTTTACTAATATACCAATCTACAACATCAGGTAAAGTTAAAAGTCTAACAGATTCACCTGTTGGAGCACAATCTATAACTATAAAATCAAACTGTCCTGATTTTACATGTAAGTTTAATTGAAATAAACTTGAAAGTTCTTCCATTCCTGGTGCAATAGCTAATTCATCAGCAACAATATTTTCAAATCCTTTTGTTATAAGAAGTGATGAAATATAAGCTTGTAACTCCCCCCAATGTTCTCTTATTTCATCTAAAACATTGACTTCTTGTGCCCATAAATTATCAGCTACTTTAGTAGGTTTTCCACTTAAAGGAACATTTAAAGAATCAGATAAACTATGAGCTGGATCAGTGCTAATAACTAAAGTTCTATATCCAAGTTTTGATGCTTTTAAAGCTGTGGCTGCTGATATTGTTGTTTTACCTACACCACCTTTACCTGTATGAAAAAACTATTCTCATAAAATACCTATGAAAAATTTATATTACTATCTTTTAACCTTTGCATTGCTATTTTTAATCTTTCTTCAGGGACTGTTAGAGCAATTCTAAAGTAACCTTCACCGTATTCTCCGTACCCAATTCCTGGTGTTATTATTATTCCTGTTTTTTCTAAAACATAAGAACAAAACTCTGTTGATGAGAAACCTTTAGGAGTTTTTAACCACATATAAAATGTTGCTTTTAACATCAGGTATTTTCCAACCTAATTCTGATAAAGCTTCTATAACAATATCTCTTCTTTTTTGATATATTTTATTCATTTCATAAACATTATCTTGATTTCCTAATATTGCTGTTATGCCTGCTTTTTGTATAGCTTTAAAAACTCCAGAATCAATATTATTTTTAATCTTTCCTAAATTAGATATAGCATCTTTATTACCAACCTGCCCATACCAATTCTCCAACCTGTCATATTATATGTTTTACTTAATGAGTTTAAATTCTATACATACATCTTTAGAACCTTTAACTTCTAAAAAACTATGTGCTTTATATCCATCAAAGGTCATTTCTGAATATGCTAAATCATGACAAACAAGTATTTCATATTTTTTTGCAAAATGAACTACTTTCTCAAAAAATTCTAAATCAGCTATTGCACCAGTAGGATTATTAGGATAATTTAAAAACATTAATTTAGTTTTTTCTAGCTACTTCTTCAGGTATCTTATTTAAATCAGGTAAAAATTTATTTTCTTCTAATAATGGCATAGTATATGGTATTCCACCAGCAAAAAAAGTAGCTATTTTATAAACAGGATATGCAGGATCAGGTACTAAATTATAATCACCATTATCAACATAAGCTAAATGTATATGTGCTAAACCTTCTTTTGAACCTATCAAACATAAAACTTCTTTATCAGGGTCAAGTTCTACATTAAATCTTTTTAAATAATATTCAGAAACAGCTTTTTTAAACTCTTTTGTTCCATCATAAGGAGGGTAATTATGATTTTCTGTTTTGTAAATTTCTTCATTCATTTTATCTATTATATGTTTTGGTGTAGGATAATCAGGATCCCCTATACCTAAACTTATAACATCTATACCTTTAGATATTGCTTCTTCTTTTTTTCTATCCAACTCAGCAAATAAGTAAGGAGGTATTAATTCCATTCTTTTAGCTGTTCTCATAAAAACCTCTTTTTAACAAAATAACTAGATAATTAGTATATCACTTATGATATATAATTTTGATTTTATTATAAAAAAGAAATAAAAAAAGCCACCTTTTTAAGGTGGCTTATACACAAAGCTCTCTTAGAAGTTTTAGAATTTATGCATTAGATAACTTCTTAATGTGTATAAATCTTTATCAGCATCTGTTTTACCAACCAATTTATTAGATAATTGTCCAGTTAATAATAAAGTTGTACTAGGTGCTAATTGAACTCCTAATTGTGCTTCATAAGCTAATATATTTGTTCCTCCTAATTGATCTTCATTGAAAGCTGAAAATACTGATTCAGTACCTACTGATTTGTATAAAGCAGCTAACATAAAGTTACCTGCTTCTTCTAATTTACCTAATTTAAGTCCAGCTACAAAACCCAAGTTTTGAGATTTAGCTTGGTCTGATAATGATTTATCAGCATCAGCTGTTGAACCAGCACCTGCACCTAAATTGTAAGAAATATCACCATGTAATGTTACAGGAAAATATGCTTTAGGAAATAGTTTTAATGCTAAAGAGCCTGTAGCTAGGTCAAACTTAGAAACAAAACCTTTTCCATCAGTTCTTAATAAATTAGTTCTAGGATTAAAACTTAGTGTTCTTCCAACTAAATTATTAGGATTTGTTAATGTATGATAATTTGCATTTAACATAAAACCAACTGTATCATTACCCAAATGTAAGCCAGCACCCCCTGAAGCCATACCTGCTGTTCCTGTTTCGTCAGATTTGAATAAAGCTACTTTACCACTTCTTGGATTTGTAGCTAGATTAACTCCATTTATTCCAAAAACATCATAACCACCCATTAAACATAAATGATTATCCATATCTCCAAATCTTAATTTTAAATAAGCACCATCTAAAGTTAAATCATCATCCCATACTAATTCCGTAGTTCCACGATAAGGATTTTTATGTCTTCCTAATGTTAGGTCAAAAGCACCATCCCAAGGTCTTAAAGCAACATATAACATATCAAGATTTAATCCTAATCTTTGATTAGAATTACCTAATGAAACAAATTGGTTGGTTATATCACCAGCATTAGATGTTGTTAATCTTGTTCCAAATGTAAAACCACCATTCATATCACCTTTTACAGCTAATCTTAGTCTTGCTTGTGGCACAGATGTTAGGAAATTATCTGATGTTAAGCCTAATTGATTTGTTAATCCTTCATATCTTACAGAAGCATCTCCCATTAATTTAACTTTTGGTAACATATTTTTTACTGATTCAACACTGTCTCTTACTTCATCAATATCTTGTTGCATATCTTGATGATCTTTATTTAATTTTTTTAATTCACTCCTAATGTCTTCTAATTCATTAGCAAATTCTTTTTTTAACTTATCTAAAGTTGCTTTTCCAACTAACCCACTTTTACTTTTTGCTGCTACTTCATCAAACTTTTTAACTAATTGATATATCATAGCTGCTGCTTCATATCTTGTTATATTTTTATTACCTCTAAAAGTTCCATCAGGAAATCCACCTAATATCTGATATTCTTGAGCTAATTCTTTAATTGCTTTGTATGCCCAATGACTTGTGCTTACATCAGAAAACATAACTTCTGATTCATCTTCAACAGCTATTTTATCAATTTCTTTTGCATTAGCACTAAAAGCTAACTGAGAAATTGACATGCTAGCAAGAGCAATACTAAAAATAACTTTTTTTTTCATAATTTTGTCTCCATTCTGTTATAATAATAACAACTTAATATTTTGTAATACAAAATAATTACAAAAAACTATATCACTATATATTAAAATATAGTTTATTAAAATTGCAACTATATTTTTATTAAATATATTTAAAAATGAAATACAAATATGTGATTAATAGCACTCATAAAATAAAAAATTTTATTCCTTTTAATTTATATAGTATAGATGAATGCGAGAAAAAAATCTATTTTAGAGACTTTAGATTCAAATTGGATAACTACAGGACCAAAAGTAAAGAAATTTGAAGAACTTTTTTCTAATTATATAGGTTGTAAGCATTCAATAGCTCTAAATTCTTGCACAGCTGCACTACATTTATCTTTATTGGTTAATAATATATCCAAAGATGATGAAGTTATAATCCCAATCATGACATTTGCAGCTACCGCAAATGTTGTTATACATTGTAATGCTAAACCTGTATTTTGTGATATAAATCCAGAAACATTAAATATAGATGTAAATAAAATTGAAAAATTAATAACAAAAAAAACTAAAGCTATAATACCAGTTCATATTGCAGGACAACCTTGTGAGATGGATACTATAAATTATTTAGCTAATAAATATAATTTAAAAATTATAGAAGATGCTGCTCATGCAACAGAAGCTTATTATAAAGGTAAAAAAATAGGTTTTGAAAATATTTCTTGTTTTAGTTTTTATGCTACAAAGAATATAACTACAGCCGAGGGAGGAATGCTTACAACTAATAATGACTTAATAGCTGAAAAAGTCAGAATACTAAGTCTTCATGGGATGAGTAAAGATGCATGGAAGAGATATTCAAATGAAGGTTATAAACATTACGATATAATTTATCCTGGATTTAAATATAATATGACCGATATTCAAGCAAGTTTAGGTATATGTCAGTTAGAAAAGATTAATAATTTCTTAAAAAGAAGAAATGAAATCAAAAAATTATATGATAATTTATTATCTGAAGTAGAAGAAATCTCTGTTATAAAAGAAATAGATAATATAGTTCATGCTAGACATTTATATATAATAAAACTATCTGAAAATATTGATAGAGATAAGTTTATGAATCAATTAATAAATCAAAATATAGGTGTATCAGTTCATTTTTTGCCACTACATTTTCATTCTTATTACAAAAAAACATTTAACTTAAAAAATGAAGACTTTCCTAATGCTACAAATGTTGGAAATAGAATATTATCATTACCTTTTTATCCCAAATTAAAAGATGATGAAGTTATTTATATAACTGATAAAATTAAAGAAATTATAAACAATAGCTATATTTCATGAGATTTTTTTACAATCCACGTTGCAAAAGCTTCAGAAAATTTATATTTTTTTCCTACAAAATTATCAGGATTATTATATATATAATCTATAAATCTATAAATATCTCTATCTTTTATATTTTTAAAAATATCACTTAAATTTTTATTAGCATAAATACCTTGAGTATTAGGTGGTATATCTCTAACAAATCTTTCACAATATCTAACATCTTTTATTACATTTGATAAGAATATTTTTTCATAATTTGGTGAATTTATATCAACTCCTTTAACTAAACTTTTATTTTGATAGTCAAGAAATTCTATATTTTTTTTTACTAAATCAGAGTATTTTATAAGAACTTTTTTTGTTTTTCTTTTTCTAAAAATAAAAAATAATAATAAATCTTTTGTTTTATCAACAAATGTTTCTATTTTATTAACAGTATAGTTAATTATTTTTTGACTAGTTTTGTTAATTTTATTAATTGTTTTTTGTTTTACTTCATTTATTTCTTCTTTTGCTTCTTCCACTACTTCTTCAACTTTTTTAATTTCTTTTTTTATTGTTTCTTTTAATTGTGTATTAATAATTTCTCTTTCTTTTTCTAGTTTTTCTTTTAATTCAGCTGTAGAATTTTTTCTGATATTTAAAACGGTAACTTTAGGTTTTGATATTTTTTCTTCAATTATAGGCTCATCTTTATTTTCTTCTACTTCTGTATTGTTTAAAACTTTACTATTATTTGGATTTTCATTTTTCTCTATTTCTTCTAAATAACTTGATGAATTGTTGCTTAAATTTGGTGATATATTATTACTATTACTAATAATATTATTTTGTTGGTTTATAGAAGATTTTCTGTCTCTTAAACTTCTTGGTGGTCTTGGTAAATTATCCATTATCCTTGATATGAGCTCCTTTCTCCCATTTTTCTTGGAACTATGTATTTATTATATGCTAAGTTAATAACACTTAAAAAATTAACATTAACTAAACCAGCTTCTAAAAGATTAAATTGCTCAGGTATAAGATTAGGAGTTATTTCTAAAGCTTGAACAATTCTATCATATTGTTTTGGAAAATTTATTATTTTTATCTCCCATAATTTATTTTCATTATCTACAAATGTTATAAAATCTTTACCAAGTGTTTTATGAACGTCATCATTCCAATAATTTTTTTCAAATGTTTCACCTCTAACAAAGTTTCTATGTTTAAAAATAAATGATATTGGTGTAAAATTTAATAAAGATTGAGTTCTTATATTAAAAATAACTTTATCAATTGTAAGTACAGATGTCATTTATTAAGCTCCTTTGCATAAAAATTTTTATCTCTAATTTTATTTTATAATCTAAAATATAATTTTTTAAGTATAAAAAATTAATTTTTTAGTAAATTTCTTCTTTAGGTTTTTCTACATCTTTTATTATTGTATAACCTAGTACATCTATTCTATCACCTACTTTACATATAGTTTCAGAATTTGATTTCTTAGCTCGCATTTTGACTTTTAGACCTTTTCTAAAAAGTAATTCATCATCTGTTACTAGTTCATAATAATAATTATTTCGACTATCTACAATATACCAACAATTAAAGCCAACATAATTAATAGAATTAACAGTTCCAATTATTTCAAATTCTCCACTACCAGAACAGGATATCAAAGAAAACAAAAAACTAGATAATATAATTTTCTTTAAAGACATATTAATTCTATACAAAAAGATAAATCAGTATTATATAATGAAAAATAACTAATTTTCATATGAATAATTTATAAAATTTAAAAATTATTACAAATTAGAATCAGCAAAAGCTGCAATTCTTCCTCTAACAACTTTTGTCATTGTTATTCCTCCAACCAAATCATTATATTTAGCATGTTTTAACATTATAGCTAAAGCATTATTATATTTAGAAAGGTGTGGATGATCTATTTGATTTAAATCACCTATTATAACTACTTTACTACCCTCTACAACTCTTGTAAGCATAAGTTTATTCACAGATGCAGATGAATTTTGCCATTCATCAAATATTAAATAACCATTTAAATTTGTTCCTCTCATTTGATTTATATTTATAACTTGTATATTGTAATCTTCCATAAACTCTTTTATATTCTTTACTGGAATATTTTTTTTATCTTTAATTGCCTCTTCTTGTTCTATTTCAAGATATGCACCTATTGAATCATATAAAGGATAACTAAATACATTTAGTTTTGCTGTCTCGTCACCTTTTAAGAATCCTAATTGAGCTTCAGGATCACCAGCTGTAACAGTATTACGGCAATATTTTATTCCAAAATTTGGTTTATTTAAATTTTGAGAGTATTTAACAGCTCCTTGTAGAGATAGTAAATTTTTACCACTTCCAGTTACACCTGCACAAACGACTATTGGTAAATCTTTATCTAAAAGCATATTTAAAAAAAGTATTTGTTCCTTATTTCTTGGCTTAACAGGTAATTTTCTTAATTTTTTTTCATCTATTATATGGAATTTATTATCTTGTTTATAGAAAGCTAATATACTATGTCCTGTATCTTCACATATAAACTCTACGTTAGTGTAAAAAGAAAAGCTTTTTCCAAAATCATCAGGACACATATCTTCTAAATAATCTATTTGTTTAGATGATATATATATTGTCTCAATAAAGTTTATTTTCTCCACTTGTTCATATCTAGTAACTTTTAAAGGTTCCGAAGGTATTTTCATTGACCTTGCTCTTATTCTCATTGCAATATCATTTGAAATCATTACAGAATCTTCAAAATGCTTTGCTATTTCTAATATTTTTCTGTCATTTATAATATTGTGATTCTCATTGTGAAAAGAAACAGAGTATTTATCTTTTGAAACAAGCTCTAATATACAATCATTTATCTTTACAACAACTACAGATAGTTTGTTATTAGAAGGTAAATCTATATCATATTCTTTTATAGTTATAGATTCATCTAATATTCTATTAAACTCTCTAGCTTGAAAATTTACATCATCCCACCCTTTTTTTTTACTATCTATTTCATCAAGAGTAGTTTCAGGAATAATTACTCTATTTTTTCCATTTTGGGATAAAACAAATAAGCTATTTACATCATCTAATATAACTGATGTATCAACAACAAACGTTTTTTCGTATATTGTTTCTTGCATTTTAATCCTTTCATAAACAAAGTTTTATTTTTTTTATATTTATTTCTAAAATTTGTCTTGCTAGTTTATCAATATTATTTCTTTTTTCATGTAGTATTAAAAACCAAGATAAGTAGGAAGATACAACAAGTTCTAATTTTAAAAGAAACTCAATAGATACATTTATATTCTTCTTCAAAAAACTTACTACATACTCTAATTCATCAATATAGTCAATTATTTCTGAAATAATATCTTCTTCTGAAAGATTATTGTATAATTCCAGATTTTTAATAAGTATTCCTATAAGCTTAGAATTATCTCTTATATTAACTTTTATTTTATGCAAACTGATTATTTTAGGTTCTCTTTCCTCTTCAAAATCATTATATTCGTCGTAATTAAAAAAATCATCTAAAAAATCTTCTTCATAAGAGTAATCAAATAATATTTCATTATATAATTCTTTAAAATTTAATATTAATTCAGAATTTTTACTTATATTAATATTATTAAGTATATTTTCAAATATTATTAATTGTGAAATTATAACTGAATAAGCTTTTATCTTATTTATATCACTATATTTGTTTAAAATTTTTAAATAATTCATTCTACTTTTTATTCCTTCATAAAGGATATTCAATAAAACAGATTTTTCTAAAATACCAATTAATTTATTAAGTAAAACTTCACAAGGTCTTACAAATTTATCTTTTTTATCATAATTAGTAATTTCATTACAAAAATAGCCTATTTCTTCGTAGAATTTTTCTATTTTTTCTATTTCTTCATTTTTAAATGAAACCTTGTAAATAGCTTGTTCTTTAGAAAAGATTTGAATAGTCTTGTAAAGTTCTTGTTCTAAATAATAATTATCTAGACTATTTGATTTTATAATTTTTGAAAGTAATTCTTTTCTAAGATTATCAACTTCATAATAACCTTTTTCTATTGAAATATTCAAATATTTGTAAGCATTATAATAATCTTTAAAGTAATTTAAAACTTTTGCTAAAAGAAAATAAGAAAAGCACTCTTCAGGATAGTTTTTTATAATGTTTGATAATTTTAATTTTATATTTTTTAAAGAAACCTCCCTATTTTTAGACAAACTTTCATCTAATTCATTAGATATTTTTTCTAATTCTTCTTTTATTTGATAATTGTCTTTTAATTTATTTATAAATTTAGATGAAGTATAAACTTTTACATTAGATGGATTTTCTAATTCTTTATTCTGATCATTTTTTTTTAAAAAATCATTTTTTTTAAAAGAAAAGTTAAACATATTGTTATATTATCATATTTTTTAACTTAAAAAGATATTACATAAATTTTTATTATTTTTCACTAAAAGTATAAACACAATTCCAATCACTACCAGGAGGATTTTTTATAAAATAATTACATCTATCTAAAAGTTTTTTTGATGCGATATCTTCAAAATTTTTATTTATTTCAATTAGTACATTTAAAGCTCTTTCAAAATTTTTATCTTTGTAAAACCATAAAGCTTTTGTGTAATATTCTACTAATTTAACTTGTAAATCAGATGCTCTTTCTCTAATACATATTAATTCATATATAACTAAAGGAATATCTTTACCTTTTACACTTACTACATCTAGAGGGCGACACAAAAATTCATCTTTAACTTCTTTATACAAGGAATCACTTATTATTATGTTGGTTCCATAATATTTATTTAATCCCTCTAATCTTGATGTGAGATTAACAGAATCGCCTAATATAGTATAATTTATTCTTTTGTTAGAACCTAAATTTCCGACTAAAACATTACCTATATGTAATCCTATTCTTGTTTTAAAATATGGTAATCCTTTTTGATACCATTTGTTTTGTAAATATTTTACTTTTTCTATGCATTCCAAAGCTGTTTTACATATTTTATAAGGATGATTTTCTACAATTTGCGGTGAATTCCAAAAAGCCATTATTGCATCACCTATATATTTATCAATTGTTCCTTCATTTTTTATAATTATTTCACTTAGTTCTCCTAAATATTCACTCATCATATTAACTAAATCATTTAATGATAATTTTTCTGATATTTTTGTAAAATCTTCTACATCGGAAAAAAAAATACTAACCTGAGCATTTTCAAATCCAATAACAGCTTCTTTATTATTTTTTATAAGTATCTTAACAAGTTCAGACGGAACATACTTTTCAAAAGATTTTAATCCTTTTTTCATTAAGTTTAAAGAGTTACTAATAATTTCTATTTCTTTCA
Organism: Candidatus Sericytochromatia bacterium; assembly: GCA_026004035.1. Classification (GTDB taxonomy): domain Bacteria; phylum Cyanobacteriota; class Sericytochromatia; order UBA7694; family JACMQJ01; genus BPII01. Next base: position 16,702 of record BPII01000026.1, read on the forward strand.
TAAGAGTATTATATTTTTTATCATTTTCAAATTCTAAATTAGATATTTTATTCATTTCATTACTTATTTCTATCAAAGGTTTAGTTATTCTTGTAGAAAGATATATTGAAATAATTGTAGAAACAATTAAAGTTATTATTCCTAAATAAAAAGTATCTTCTATAGTTTCTTGTATTTCTGATGTAAAATCACTATTTGGAATAGCTATAACTATAAACCATTTCAGGTTATAAGAATAATTGAAATCTTTTATTAAGATATGATATTTTTCTTTGTTTATAAAAATATCACTTGATTTATTTAGTAAATTTTCTATATTATTACTTTCTATAAAATTACCAATCTCTTTTATTAAAATATTTTTTGATTGACTTGGTTTTATTTGATATGCTCCATAATCTTTTTTTAATTTCATAATAGGTTGTTCTCCTATTGAATTAGCTACCATTAAACCTGTTTTATCTTCAATAATAAAAGCTAATCCATTTTTACTAATCTTTCTACTTTCTAAAAATCTTCCTATTTGATTTAAATTAATATTTGATAATAAAACACCTTGTAGATTATTATTATCATCGTATATAGCTTTTGATATTCCTAAATATGATGTAATACCAGCTGTATTTGGATAAACGCCACTCCATGCTTTATCTTCTTTTGTATTAATTGCTGCTTTATACCAAGGTCTTTTTCTTGGATCAAATGGAATACTATTAATTAATTCTAATTTATTACCTTTATCATCTGTTTTATAAGTTCCAAATATATAATTAGTTTCTTTTGTTGAAACTCTTAATGTTATCAAATCATCTCCAAATCTTTCTGCTCCTACATTTTCTTTATTCTCTTTTCCTATACCTATGTAAGCTATATTTTTATATAACTTACATTGATTCCAAAAAAGTTTTTCAAGTGATTTGTTATCATTTATGTTTAAAAGCTTTTGCTTTATTATATAATAGTTATTATCAATAATTTTTTCAGGTAAAGATAAATAATACGGTAAAGTTTGCTCTACTCTTGAAGCTACTTGTTCTAATATTTGATTAGAAAAGTCTTCTATTAAATCTATTCCATTTTTGTAAGAGATTAAACTTACTAATCCAATACTTGTAAATATCGTTATTATAAAAATAGATATAAATATTAATCTTAATGATATTTGACCATATAATTTTTTCAACATTTAATAATCATAGAAAATTTTTTAAGAGTTATTAGAAATAAATTTATATTATTTTTTGTTAAAAATCAACTCTAAATATATTAAGATTAATAGCTGTTCCTTTTTCACCAGTTACAGGATTATATTTTGCACCAGCGGTAATACTTATTGGCATACCAAATACATTTACTTCTATACCACCACCAGCACCTAAATCAGTAATGTTTTTTCCAATTCCACCAACTGTAGTTCCAGCTACTAAGCTTATAGGTCCCCATACATTATACTTTAGATTTGCACTACCTACAGCATAATATTGATCTCTTTCTAAGCTATTTTGTGCCCTACCATAAACCATAGGTGTATTCCAAGTATTGTATTTTTCATAATAAGGTGTATTGCCTACTTGGACTCCTCCACTTGCACCTAAATTTAAAGTAAGCTTTTTATCACTTGTAAGAGGTATATAATGTTTTACTGAAGTATCAAATTGACCAAAAGTAGCTGTACCTGTTCCAAGTCCTGCTGAAATATTAAATTTAGTTCCTTCTTTAGGATTTGAGTTATTATCTAAGCTATTATAATTTAGACCAACTTTCGGCATTACAAGAAAATCTTTTCCTGTTCCACTAGAAGAAAATCTAGGATCAATACCTATATATTCTGTTCTTAAACTAGGATTTAATGACCATTTAGTATTTAAATAATCTTTACCTAAAGGAATATTAAAGTTAGTTGTGTTACCAACTCTAAATTCAGTTGTTTGCGTATTATCCCATCTATAACCGTATAAACTTGTTGAAAAACCTACTTTTTTATCTGTTAACCAAGGATTAGTATAGGTAATACTTCCTCCCAATCTTCTTGTTCCAACTTCACCTTTTATAGATAAAGATTGTCCTGTACCACCTAAATTTCCAAATGTTACTCCACCTCCACCAAATAATCCACCACCTATACTATAGCCTCCAAATAATGAAAATTCATTATTTTTCTGTTCATTTACAATTATATTAACTTTGACTTTTCCATCTTTTGTTGGAACGAGATTATAACCAACATTTGAAAATAACCCTGTTCCTCTTAATCTATTAATAGCATTTTCTAAATCATTTAAGTTTAATGGTTTTCCTTGTTTTATATCTGCTAATTCTCTTATTATAGTATTATCTTTTGTATCAGAATTTCCATAAACTTCAAAACCATCAAATTTTGCAACATGTATATTTACTCTTAGTTCTTCTCCATTTGTATAAACTTCAACGCCTTCTGATGGGCCTAATAAAAGATAACCTTTATCCTTATACATTTGTTTTATAGCTTCTATTCCCTCATTTATACTATCAGAACTTAAAGGTTTTTTAAATTTATTTGATATATCTTCTGCATTGAAAACTTCCATACCTGTAACGTTTATTTTAGTAGGTGATTTTACTTTTATAACATGAATATCTAATTCACCAGAATTATTTATATTTAAATTTGGATTTACAAGAATAAATCCTTTTTTAGCATAGTAATCATTTAATTTTTTCATACCTTCTTCTATATTTTTGGGATTTAAAGGTTGTTTAAACGTTTCAGCTATTAATTTATTATCTTCTTCATTTAAAGCTTGAATACCTAAACTTCCTTCTGATGTTGGAGTATAAACTTTTAAATTAGCTTTTGAAGGTAAATCTATTACATTTATTATAAAATTAAGATTTCCTTTATCATCCAATTCATAAGTTAAAGAAGGAAAATTTTGATTATCAGGTAGCATTTTTGAAGGATGATTTCTGAAATAATCCTTTATTTGGTCTATACCTTTTTGAATATTTTCTTTTGTTAAATCCCCTTTAAAAAGTTCTTCTAATTTTTTAGCATCATCTTGACTAACTCCTTTAAAATTAATTTTTTTAGGATTTTCTATAACTGAAACTTTTAATTCAACTTCACCATTTTTTGCTCCTTTTACAGGAACTGGTACTACATCTATGTTTAGATATTTTCCTTTTCCTTTTTCTTCTAGATTTCTTAATTTTCCTATAATATCATCAAAAGATAAATTGTCTCCATTATCTATGTCTAAAGTTTTTCTTATAAATTTTTCTAATTCCTTGTCTTGAGTTCCACTTATAGAAACTTTCGCTATTTTATGCTTCTCAATTTCATCGTCTATTAATTTTATTTCTGCATCAGGTATATCTACAAAACTTATATTTTCTTTTTTTAAGTCAGATTTTGGAAAATTTTTAAATTCAGCTACATATAAATCATTACCTTTTGCAACATAAATTTCATCTTTAAAATTATTTTTTATATTACCAGAATTTTCTTTTAAATATGTTTCTATATCTTTTCCTTGTAAATCAACTTTTTTAAAGTTATCAGGTAAATATTTATTTCCATTTATAGAAATAGATGACATAAGTATCCTCTTAGATATTATAAAAAAATAATACTAAATTATAGTAGAAAATAATTAAAAACTTACTTGATATTTTTATTTTTTAAGAATTGTTTATTATAATATATTTAGTAACTCTATGTTTTATAATAGTAAAAACTTAACAATAAGGAGACGCTTATCTATAAATGGATGCAGGATTATTTAACAGAATTCTAAATAGACATGGCAATCTAAGAAGAGAGAAAAAATTAGAAGAAGGTAAAAAATCACCTATTATACCTTCTTTTTTAAAACCTACAGAATCATTAAAATTGTTTCCTGTATATTATAAAGATGATGATTATATAAAAAAAATATCTCATAAAAATGTTTCTCCATTTATAGAAAATAATGAGGTAACATTTCTTTACTGGGGAAAATCAAAGCTAAGAGTTGATTTAATTTCAGAGTTATCCTTTTGGACAACAAATAATAATACACCAATGAAAAAAATAAAGAATGAAGATTTATATCATATAACACTATATTTACCTGATACTGCAAGACTAGAGTATAAATTTTTTGTAGATGGAAAATGGTATTTAGATAAATTAAATCCTTTAAAATGTGAAAACGGTATCGGGGATTATAATTCATACTTGTTAATGCCAAATTATAAAAAAGTTAATGAAATATTCCCAAGAGAAGGAATAAAAAAAGGCTCTTTGATAGAATATGAGTTTTCAGGTAAAAACATAGAAGGTAAAAGAATGATATATGTATATTTACCTTTTGAATATAGTTTAAAAACAGATAAAAAATATCCTACAATATATTTTCATGATGGTGCTGATTATATAAATAGAGGAAATGCTGTTAATACATTAGATAATTTGATATATGACAATATTATAGAACCTATAATAGCAGTTTTTATAAATCCAATAAATAGATTTAATGAATATATGTATAATATAAAATATTCTAAACTAATAGTTGAAGAAATAATACCAAACATAGATTCTAATTTTAGAACTATAAAATCTCCTGAAGGTAGAGCTATAATGGGTGCATCTCTAGGAGGTATAATTTCATTTTTTACAGCTTATAATTTCCCTAAATATTTTAAAAATATAGCTGGTCAATCTTCTTCTTTTTTATATTTAGAAAAAGAAATAACAAAATTAATAATGAATAGTCATGAAGAATTTAATGTATATATGGATGTAGGCTTGTTTGAAAGTTTAATATATTCTAATAGAAGAATTTCAAAAATTTACAAAGAAAAACAATTTAATTTTAAATATCAAGAAATAACTGAAGGACACACTTGGAGTAATTGGGGAAATCACGTAAAAGATGCTCTTATTTTCTTTTGGGGTAAAAAATAATGGAAGAACGACTAAATAAAGTTATTTCAAGAGCTGGTATAGTATCAAGAAGAAAAGCTGATGAACTTATAAAAAAAGGTCTTGTAAAAGTTAATGGTAAAGTTGTAAATAATTTAGGAATAAAAGTTGATACTAGTAAAGATAAAATAACAATTAAAGGCACTACATTAAAGGTTAATTTTAAAACAAAAAAAAATATATTATGCTATGAATAAACCTCTATTTGTTATATGTTCAAGAAAAGATGAAAAGGGTAGAAAAACTGTTATAGATTTATTACAAACAGATAGATATTTGTATCCTGTAGGACGATTGGATTATGATAGCACAGGTTTAGTTTTAATAACAAATGATGGAGAAGTTGCTAATGCTTTAATGCATCCTAGTAATAAAATATATAAAACTTATATAGTTACTCTAGATTCTGATTTTAAAGATGAAGATTTAATAAAATTGAGAAAAGGTGTAAAACTATCTGATGGATATACTCTACCAGCTAAAGCTAGAATTTTAAAAGATGCTAAAAATAGACTAGAAATAAGTATTTATGAAGGTAGAAATAGACAAATAAGAAGAATGTTTGAAGCTTTAAACTACAAAGTAGTTAAACTAAAAAGAGTTCAAATAGGAGAAATAAATTTAGGAGATTTACCACCAGGTGGATATAGAAATCTTACAAAAGAAGAATTAAATTGGTTAAAATCACTAATTAAAAAAGATAACTAATGTAACATTTGTCACAATATAAATTTAAGATATGTTAAAATTAATTCTTAAAAAACTTAAATTATACATTAAATGGTTAAATTAAGAACAGTAGAAAAAAACTTTGATATAAGTATATCTCATGTTCTTAGTAATATTCTAAATTTACCAGATGATTACACAATAATATTAAGTCCATTAAACCTACATAAAAAATTTAACGATTATGTAATAATTTTAATTAGTAAAAGTTCTATATATCTTATCTCTTATCAGAAAATTATTAGTAAGAATTTATCATTAGAAGATGCAATAATATATTTAAGAGAATATGTAATAAAATTTAATTTAATACTTAAATCTAATCAAATAAATTTAAGTGTTTTACCACAGCTTATTATAGTAGTAGATAAAGATATAAAGGAAATATATAATAAAGATAACACTGAAGTATCTATAATACATTTTGATAAAATAAAAAATTTTATATTTTCAAATAATCTAAGTATTGCTTTTACTGATAAATATATTGAAGATATTATTAATTGTTTTAGAACAAATATTAACTATAAAATAAATAAATATCAAATAATATCAGAAATTGAGTTTTTAGATAATATTATCGTTTATCTTGCTTATGATACATTGAGAGAAAAACTTTTTACATTAAAAGAAATAAATTTATATAAAGAAAAATTTGATGATTTAGAAAAATTAGAATTGATAAGAGATGCAAAACTTACAATGAAATTAAATCACAACAATATTTTAAATGTAGAAGAAATTATAGAAAAAGAAAATAAACTATATATAGTTACAGAGTACTTGTTTAAATATAATTCACTTAGAGATTTTATTTGTAAAAGAACTTTAAATACTGATGAAGTTATAAGTATAATAAAACAATTATGTGATGCTTTAGAATATACTCACAGTAAAGGAATAATTCATAGGAATATAAGACCAGAAAATATATTAATAAATGATGAATTACATATTAAAATATCTAACTTTGAATTAGCAAAAAAAAATGATATTTCAACTCGTTCTACTTTTGATTTAAAAGAAATGATAAAAGAAAATCCATATTCAGCACCAGAATTTAAAATAGGTTTGAAAGGTCATCATAATGTAGATCAAAGAGTAGATATATATTCCGTTGGTGTTATTTTTTATGAATTACTAACAAATAAAATACCTAAATATATAGATGAAAAAAACTTTTTATATCCAAGCTTTTTTAATAAAGATGTTTGTAAGGAAATAGATAATATTGTTGAAAAAGCATTAAAATTTGATATTAATCAAAGGTTTTCTACTATGAATTCCTTAAGAAATTCTATTATAAACTATAAATACGAAAAAGATGAAAATAGTTCTCAAAGAAGATATACTAATAGAGAAATTTATAAAAAAACAAGAAATAGTATTATTTATCAAGCTATTGATAATAAATTAAATAAAAAAGTTGCTTTAAAAAAGGTTCTAATAAACGGCTTTTTATTAGGTAAGGAGAGAAATCAAAAATTAGAAAAATTTCTTGCTGAAGCAAATATTTTGAAAAAATTGGTACATCCTAATATCGTCTCTGTTTATGATTTTTTTATTGAAGATGATGATGCTTATATAGTAATGGAGTGGATAGAGGGAAAAACTTTAAGAGAACTAAGAAAGGAAAATAAAGATATATCTGTTAATGATGTTTTGAATATTATATTTCAAATATGTTCTGCAATAGATTATGCTCATTATCAAAATATAATACATAAAGATATAAAACCAGAAAATATTATATATAACAATGGAAGAATAATTATTATAGATTTTGGATTAGCTAATTTATTTGAAACTTCAGAAAATAATAATGGATATGGAACAGCAATATATATGGCACCTGAACAAATTAATAATAATGGAATAATAGATCAAAGAGTTGATATATTTTCAATAGGAGTATTAGCATACGAATTACTTACTGACTCATATCCTTTTGAACCTGAAATTATTATGAATAAATATTTCTCAAAGAAAGTAAATATAATTGAACCTTGTGAGATAAATTATTCCGTTAGTAAAAATTTAAGTAATTGTATATTAAAAGCAATAAAAATAAATCCTGAAGAAAGATATTCAAACATAAAAGAATTTGTAAAAGAATTGAAAAATTCTATGTTTGTAAGTAAAAGAAAAATTAATATTCTAAAACCAATTTCTATTATAATGATTACTCTATCATTTATATATCCAATAAAATATTTTATAAATAAAAAAAGTATTAATAATGAAGAAAATAAACCTCAAATTTTGATGACAAATTTAAAAGAAATATTTGAAGGTAAAATAGACTCTTACATACCTTATAGTAATTGGGAGCCAACATCTATATTGCTTGATAATATAAATATACAATCAAACATTATTGAAAGTGATAATAACACAGAAATATATTTTGTTATTAATAACTTTACTGATGATAAAATAAAAATTATCAAAAATAATAATTTGAAAATTTTTGATGATTATAATAATGATTATAGTAGTTATATAGATTTTCAAACAATACCAAATGAAATAACAGAAATAAACCCAAATTCATTCTCAAAAGGATATATATTGCTAAAAAATTTTTTGTTTAAAAATATTGATAAGATATATATATCAATATACGAACTAGGTGGAAAAAATAGAAAATTTACTTTTTCTTTAAAAAGAAAAAACAAATAAATTTTTTGTTTTAGTAAAAAATAGATTTTTCTCTTCTTAATGCGATACTTTCAAGTATGCCTATACAAAACATTGTTATAACTAAAAACGTGCCACCATAACTCATCAATGGTAAAGGTAATCCTTTAGCTGGTAAAATACCTGTTACCATTCCTATATTTACAAATATATGAAATATAAACATTATTGCTATACCAACAGCTATGTTTCTTCCAAAAAAATCTTTAGATAAAGAAGCTATATATAAGGTTCTAAAAATTATTATTAAAAACAAAAATAAAATAAAAATACTTCCTATAAAACCTAATTCTTCACTTATAGTACAGAATATAAAATCAGTATGCTGAAATGGTATAAAATTTAATTGTGTTTGTGTTCCATTAAAAAGACCTTTACCATACAATCCTCCCGAACCTATAGCTATTTGAGATTGGCTTACATGATAACCTGCTCCTAAAGGATCAAGTTCAGGATTAAGAAAAACTTTAATTCTATTTTTCTGATATTCTTTTAATAAATCCCAAGATAAAGGTATTAAAACTCCACTTACAATATTTGAAACAAATAAAATTATATATTTAAAATCTTCTAATTTAAATGTTAATTTATTTGCTAAATTCTTTTTTTGAAGATAAAAGTGTGCTATTAAAATTAATAATATTGATAAATATATTATCCATAAAAGCTTACTTATTAAAATTAATATTGCACTAAATAATGGTGTTATAAGAGCTGTAAAATTTACTATACTAAAGTCTGATATAAATATCATTCCCATTGTTATAGCTAATAAACATAAAGTTGTTCCTAAATCTGGTTGTTTAAAAATCAGGATAGCTGGTATAAAAAAATAAATTAATATTGGTATTAAATTAGTTATTTTTCGTATTTTGTTTTGACTAATATAATTTGCTAGTATTAATATAAGAGAAATTTTAGCTATTTCTGAAGGCTGAATTCCTATTCCACCAATTCCTATCCATCTTTGAGCACCATAAGCTGAACTACCAACAAACATTACTATAAGTAGTAATAAAATATTAAATGCATATATATATTTAGACAAATATTTAAATTTAGTGTAGTCAAAAATTGTTGCTAGAAAAAATGCCAAAAAAGCTGGAGGCAAGAATATTAATTGTTTATAAAAATCATTTTGACTGAATACTTTTGTTTTTGTAGAACTATATATTGATAATAAACCAATTCCTAATAATAAAATAGTTGTGAAAAATAGTATAAAATCAAAATTTTTAAATTTAATGCTTCTTCTTATAAACATTAATTATTTTGATTATCATTTTTCCTTTTATTAATTGGTATATTTGCAACTAAAGCAACTTTTCCATCTTCAATATTTTCTAAATTTACTTCTAGTGATGACATGTCTATATCAACATATTTTGAAACAACTTCAAATATTTCTTTTTTCATCATGTCTAGTTTCTCAAATGGTATTTCTGTTCTATCATGTAGCAATACTAATTGCAATCTCTTTTTTGCATCTTCTTTACTAGTTTTTTCTTTTTTACCAAATAGAATATCTAAAAGACTCATTAAATATTTCTCCTTAATTTATGATTTAGCAAAAAGTTTTTTAAAAAAACTAAAAATACCTGTATTATTATCTTTAGTTAAATCCATAAAAGGAACATTTTCTCCTAATAGTCTTCTTGCAATATCTTTTAATGCTTGACCAGCTAAAGAATTATCTAACATAACAGCTGGTATTCCTTTATTAGTTGATGTTATTATACTTTCATCATCAGGAACAACACCTAATAAATCAATTCCAAGAATCTCTTTAACATCATCTACATTTAACATTTCATTTTCTTTAACCATTTCCATTCTTATACGATTAACTATTAATTTAGGAGGAATCATTTCATGATCAACAGAATCTAATAAACCAATTATTCTGTCAGCATCTCTTATAGATGAAACTTCTGGATTTGTTACTATAATTGACTCTGTAGCAGCAGCTATCGCATTTTTAAATCCTTGTTCTATACCAGCAGGACAATCTATAATAATAATATCAAATTCTTTTTTTAATTCATTACAAACTTCTATCATTTGTTCAGGAGTAACAGCTGATTTATCTCTTGTTTGTGCAGCTGGCAATAAAGCTAAATTTGGTTGTCTTTTATCTTTTATAAGAGCTTGTTTTAACTTACATTTTTCTTCAACAACATCAACTATATCATAAACTATCCTATTTTCTAGTCCCAAAACTAAATCAAGATTTCTTAGACCAATATCAGCATCTATCAAAGCAACTTTTTTTCCTAAATTAGAAAGAGCCATACCTAAGTTTGCTGTTGTAGTTGTTTTACCTACACCACCCTTTCCAGAAGTTACAACTATTACTCTTCCATCCATTTTGTTATATACCTCACATTTTTTTAAAATTTAATAAAATTATAATATATACTTATTTTTATATAAACAAATTAATAATTATTTATTTTTTAATTTAAGGCTTGAAATATGAATTTCACCATTGCTTACCCATGCATATTCTGGAGTATTTGAATTACGAACATCATCAGGTGGTCTACCTATATAACTTGAAATTCTTAATTGTGTAGGCTTTAAGTTAATAGCAATTATTTGAGCTTTATCATCACCTTTAGCACCTGCATGAGCGAGACCTTTTAAAGATCCAATAACTACTATATCACCCGTTGCTATTATCTCTGAACCAGGATTTGTGTCACCATATATAATTATATTTCCATCAAATCTTATTATTTGACCTGACCTAACAGTTTGTTTAATATATAAAGCATTACCTAAAATATTATTTTCTAAAATTTCATTTACTTTTGGATTTGTATTAATATTTTTCACTAAAGGATTAAACTTTCCAACTTTTATATTAATTTTCTTAGCAAAATTTTTAGTTTCATCATCTTGAGTATAAATAGTATTTAAAATTAAATGATGTCTTTTTATTAACATATCATGTAATCTGTTTATTTGTGTTTCATCAAGTTTTCTTTTTCCTAAGTCAATGGATACAGAAGCACCTATCCAAAAGTTTTTATTTTCTTCAAGTTTATTTGTCAATTGAGATACAATATCATTCCAAGATATATCTTCTGGAAATATGATTAAAAGGTCATTATTAACCCCTTTTATAACAATTTCAGAATTTTTCTTTTCATTAATCAAAATATCTTCATTCATAAATTTTTGAGTTTAATTTAAAAAACGATAATATATTTATATCATAAAGTTTAATTTAAAATACAATTTATTTACTTAAAATAATTTAAAAACAACACAAAAATATTTCTTAAACTACTTTTAAATTTTCATAAAAAATACAATTATTTTATAACCTTAACAACGAAATTAGTAACTAACTAAAAATATTTTTTTACTTGATAAGAGGTTAACATTAATAACAATAAAATGATCAGTATAATTATAAAATAATTACAGAAACTAGATTATAACCTATAAGATTACTTAAAAAGTAATAAAACATCTTGTATTTTTTTATTTAGTATTATTCTCTAAATATTATGAATACTACTTTATAATAAGTTTAAAGTCTATAAGTTATAAATTATATTTGAATAGATATTGATATATACTATTTTTGTATTATAATTTTCTTACTATGTTTAAAGATAAATTAAAGGATTATGATAAAGATAATTTAATAGAAACTACTTATAGACTTCCTGATGATGCAGAAAAAGCATTTAATAAAGTACTATCTCAAGAAATTCCTAGTAAATATAAAGAATTTGATAATATTTTAATTTCAGGGATGGGCGGATCATGTATAAGTGCAGATATACTAAATTCTTATTTATACTTTAAAAGTAATAAACCTATAATAATAAATAGAAGTTCTGTTTTACCTAGTTTTGTAAATGAAAAAACATTATCTATATTTATAAGTTATTCTGGTAATACAATAGAAACGTTGAATTGTACTAAAGAAGCAATAAATAAAAATTCAAAAGTTGCTTGTATAACATTAGGAGGTAAATTATCAAAAGTTTGTATTGAAAATCAAGCTTACTTAATAAAATTAAATGATAATAATAAAATGCCTAGAAGTGCAATAGGAGAATTATTTTATTCTTTATTAGGTTTCATTTATAAGTTAGAAGTTTTTAATATTAATAAGGATGAAATAGATTCATCTATAATTGCTTTAAAAAAATTAAGAGATGAAATAGACATTTACAAAAATAATATAAATTGGCTAGTTGAACTTGCTATGAAAATAATAAATAGAAAAATAGTTATATTTGGTGTAAATCCCTACACTTCTTCTGTTGCTTTAAGATGGAAAACTCAATTTAACGAGAATAGTAAATTAACAGTAATATATAATAATTTTCCTGAATTGACTCATAATGAAATAGTTAATTTGTTCTATGAGAATTTGAATGACTATTACTTTATAATATTAAGAGATACAGATGAAGAACCTTTTGTAAATAAACAAATAGAAACATTTATAGAATTAATAAAAGATAAATCAATGATATATAATTTTTTTACCAAAATCTGAAAGTTTTCTAGAAAGAATAATGAAATTACTTTATGTTGGTGATTACTTAAGTATATATTTAGCTATTTTAAACGAAATTAACCCAAGTCCAATAGAACCTATATTTTTATTAAAAGATAAAATGAAAAACTATGAGTGATATATTTTTTACTGAAAATGGCTGGACAGAAGTAATATCAGGTGGTATTACATTTGATAATTTGAAAATTTTAGCTCAAGCTATTTGTAATTATTTTAGAAGAGAACAAAATTATATTGATAATTTTCCACCAAGATTTGCTGTCGGTTTTGATAATAGATTTTTAGGGGAGAAATACGCTAAAGAAATATCAAGAATAATAGTAAATAATGGCATGGATGTTTATTTATCTGATAGACCAACTTCAACTCCTTGTTTGTTTTCTTCTGTTAAAATACTTTCTTTAACAGCTGGTATAATGGTCACAGGCTCTGATTTACCTTATGAATATAGCGGTATAAAGATATGTAACTATCAGGGTTCTATTTTAAGAGAAAAATCTACAAAAAGTATAGAAAAAGAAGTGGATATTTTAGAAAAAGAAGGTATTGAAGATTTTATAGTTACTCCTGGTCAAATAATTGAGTTTAACCCAAGAAATTATTATTTTCATCAATTATATTCAATAATTGATATACCAATAATTTCAAAAACAGGTATAGATATTACTATAAATTATATTAATTCCGCTTGTAGTAATTATTTACGAGATATTTTTCTTAAATATAATTGCATGATTAGAGAAATTAATAATAAACCATTAATCGATTTTGGTAATCTTATTCCCAATTTAAATGAGAAAAATATTTCTGATTTACAGCAAGTAGTTGTTTCTCCTAGGTGTTCTCTTCAAGTAGGTTTTTTAATAGATGGAGATGGTAGTAAATTGAAAGTTGTTGATGCATCAGGAATAGTATTAGATAGTGAAATAATTTTTTGTATAATATTAAAACATTTAATAAACTTGGAAGATTCTAAAGGTGGTATAGTTATTCCAGAAAATGGAAGCAATTTGATAAGGTTATATTGTGAAAATAATCAAGTTGAAATACACTACATTAATTCAAAAGATGGAAGACAAATAGCTGAATTAATGAGAACTCATAATTGTATATTAGGAAGTAGTTTAAATGATGATTTTTATTTCAATATAAATAATCATATATTAGAGAAAGATGCTATTCTGACAGCATTAATATTACTAGAATCAATGTCTATTTTGAATCAAAATCTTAATTCTATATTTTATGATATAAAGGCTTCTTTAAATATATTATGATTAAATTTAGAATAAAAAAAATTATATTAAAATATTTATTCTTTTTAATACTTTTTCAATTTTTATTTATATACCCTACATATTCAAAAGAATTAGTAGTAAGTTTTATTGATATAAATCAAGGTGATTCAGTACTTATACAATTACCAAATAATCAAAATATATTAATAGATGGTGGTGATAAAGAATATTCAAAATACCTTGAAAAATTTTTGAAAGATAGAAAAATAAAACAAATTGATATTATGATAATAACTCATCCACATATAGATCATTATGGAGGATTATTAAATATAGCTAAAAAATTTGAAATAAAACACGTGCTTGATAGTGGTGCAAAAACTAATGCAATAACATATCTTGAACTTTTAAAAATATTAAATTCTAAAAAAGTTAAATTTAGTATTGCTAGACGAGGTGATAAATTCTCTTTTGAAAATAATTTAAGTTTAGAAATATTATCACCAAAAGAACCATTACTGAAAAATACTCGTTCAGATATTAATAATTCTTCTATTGTTGCAAAATTAAGATATAATAATGTATCTTTTTTATTCACAGGAGATATAGAAAATGAAATTGAGGAGCAACTTTTAAGAGATAATATTAATATTTCTTCAGATATTCTTAAAATTGCTCATCATGGAAGTAGGCATAGTAGTTCAGAAGAATTTTTAAAAAAAGTAAATCCAAGTATTGCTATTATTTCCTGTGGATTAAATAATTCATATGGACATCCTCACAAACAATTATTAAATAGATTAAATAGACTAAAAATACAATATTATAGAACTGATTTAAATGGTGATATTATTATTACAAGTGATGGTTACAAATATTATGTTAGCTTTAGCAAAAATGACACAAAATATTATCAAGAAGAACAATCTAAAATATTAAATATTAATACTGCATCACTAGAAGAATTAATTTCTTTACCAGGTATAGGAAAAAAAACTGCTAAAAATATTATTAATAATAGACCTTATTATCATATAAATGATTTATTAAAGGTAAAAGGTATAAACAAAAATAAATTAGAAATTTTAAGTAAATTGGTAACTGTAGAATGAAAAAAAAAGTAGTAAAAGGTTATTTAGATAGAATAGAGAATAAAATTGCTGTTTTATATATGGGAAATAAAGAAGAATATAAAATTGATATTCCATTAAAATTTCTACCTAAAGGTATTAAAGAAAATACAAGATTAAATATTACTTTTGAAATTGAAAATGAAGATAGTATAGCTAATGAAATTGAAGATTTGAGGAATAATTTATTAAATAATTCATAATATACTCAAACTTCTGAAGTTTGCATTTTTTTTTAAAACTGAAATATTGAATAGTAGAGCTTTATAGAAATTAAAATTATCTGAGCTTTTTTATGCTAAAATATAAAAATTAATTATTTTTATTTTTAAATATGCTAAAAAAATTTTTTATATCTTTATTTTTAATTTTTACTTTCCAAACTTATAGTTTTGCAAATCAGAAATTACTAATATTTGTAGGTGCGGCATCTAAACTACCAACAGAAAAAATTATTTCAAATTTTGAAAAAGAGACAGGTATAAAAGTAGAAAGTATATTTGGAGGTTCTGGTTATATATTATCTCAAATGAAATTAAGTAAAAAAGGTGATATATATTTTCCTGGCTCATCTGATTACATGGATTTAGCAATAAAAGAAAATCTTGTTTATCCCGAAAGTCAAAAAATAGTTGTTTATCTTGTCAATGCTATAAATGTTCAAAGAGGTAATCCTAAAAATATAAAAACATTAAGAGATTTAATAAAACCAAATATAAAAGTAGCAATAGCTAATCCACAAGGTGTATGTGTCGGAGCTTATGCTGTAGAAATAATAGAAAAAAAATTTTTCAAAAAAAGAAAAAGAGTTATTTAAAAAAAATTTGGTGAATTATACAGAAAGTTGTGATAGAACTGCTTCAGTAGTAGCATTAAAAGCTGTTGATGCTGTTATAGGTTGGGAAGTTTTTGAACATTGGAATCCAGAACAAATAGAGACAATAAAATTAAATAAAAATGAAATTATAAGAATAGGTTATATACCTATTGCTATATCTAAATACACAAAAAATAAAAAAATAGCACAAAAATTTATTGACTATGTTATTTCTGATAAAGGTAAAAGTATATTTAAAGAATATAAATATTTTTTCAACTTTAAATGAAGCAGAAGAGTATATAGGTGAAAAGAAAAAAGTAGGTGGTTTTTATAAAGTCCCAGATGATTGGCTAGAAAATAAATGAATTTTAAAAACATTGCTATAAGTTCAATTCTTTCTATTTTTTATTTTATATTCAATAATTTTTTTATCTGTATTTTATTTTTTTGATAAAGAAACTTTATTAGATAGTATTAAAAATGATAGAGTAATTTTTGCAATAAAAAATAGTATTTATGCTGCAACAATTTCAACATTTATAGCAACATTATTTGCTATTCCAGCTGCTTATGCTATGAGTAGATATAACTTTTATTTTAAGAAAGTTATTGATGTTTTTTTAGAATTTCCAATAATAGTTTCACCGTCGGCCTTAGGTGCTATTTTGTTAATTTTTTTTCAAACACCTATTGGTACTTTTATTCAGAATAATTTAATAGAATTTGTTTTTATGTTTTCTGGTATAGTATTAGCACAATTTATAACAATAATTGGCATGGCAATAAGATTAATTAAAATATCATTTGATGAGGTACCTATAAGATATGAAAATGTAGCAAGAACCCTTGGAGCTAATCAAATACAGGTCTTTTTAACAATAACATTACCACTAGCTAAAAAAGGTATTATATCCTCCATAATATTAGTATGGGCAAAAGCTATAGGTGAATTTGGAGCTACAATAACTTTAGCTGGTTCAATACCTATAAAAACGGAGACATTGCCAATAGCTATATTTATGAAACTATCAATAGCTGATATAAAGGGAACTGTTACATTAATAATAATACTTTTAACAATAAGTATATCAATATTAATAATTACAAGAATATTTTTTAAAAGTAAAAATAATGCACTGAGATTAAGTTATAGAAAAGAAATTTGAGAGAGTATATTTTATACTTTATTATTTTTTTTATCAGTTAATAATGGTAAATCACCTGTTTTTTCTGCTATTTTTACTAAATCTTTTATTACTTGTTCAAATAATCTTTTTTCTTTAATTCCACATTTACTCTCAATAATATATCTACTACATCTCTCCATTAATATTGCTGTCCATCCTTTTAAATCATAGATCTTTTATTCTTATTTACTTTTGTATAAATCTTATCTCCTTCAAATGTTAACTTAACAAATTTATGACAAAAATAAATATAATTTTAATGTCTCTTTTATGCTTGAAAATCTCTCCTACCAAGCTTTTACTGTATTTTTTATGAATACCTAAAACCCTACCTGTAGCTCTTTGAGTTAAACCCTCACTCCTTAATTTTATACAACTAGCTATCTTACTTATCTCTGTGTTTATTTTAAACATCGGAGTTGAAGAAAATTTCTTATTACAAACTAAACACTCATATTGTTTTCTCTCTCTAGCTGACCTTGTATGATATTTACTATGTATTTTCAAATATATACTTGAACGTCCCAAAAGTAAAAAATAATACTGAAGAAAATAGAGCTAAAAATAGAAGAATAGAAATAAAAATTATTATACATTTAAGCATGGATAAATTTAAATAAAATTTTGTATTATTAAAAACATGTTTTTTGTTATACTTTATTAAATTTTTTTTTTAAAATAATGAAAACTATTATTTTTATTAATATTGTCAAATTTATTTATGACAATAGCATGGTATGGCCATTTAAAACACAAAGAAACAGGTCTATGGAAGGTAATTCTAATAAGTTGGTTTATAGCATTTTTTGAATATTGCTTGCAAGTTCCAGCTAATAGAATAGGTTTTTATCAAGAAAATTTTTCAGCATTTCAATTAAAAATACTTCAGGAAATAATTTCTATATCAATTTTTTGTATATTTGCTATTTTATATTTAAAAGAAGGTCTAAAGTGGAATTATATTTTAGGATTTATATTTATTATTTTATCAGTAATATTTGTTTTTAAAAAGTAGTTAAGTATTATTAAATGATTTTTAAATAAATAAAATATTTAATACATTTTATCTATACCTATTAAGGAGTATTTTGTCTATGAGGTATATTTAATATGAGTGGTGGAATAGAAGCTTTTAGACAAAGTTTGATAGAAACTTATAATCAGAATAAAGAATTACCAAAAGAAAAATTAGTTCAAAGACTTGTAGATGTAGCAGCTACTAATGATATAAAAAACGGAACGCAAGAAATAACAGAAGAAGAAATTAAAGTACTAGATGATTTTATAGAGAAGAATTTAGGAGGTAAATTTGATATAAAAGCAGGAAGTTCTGAAGCAAAATGGGAACTAGAATTAGAAGAAACTTTACCAGATAATGTATCTAAAGAAATTAAAGGAGAAAAAGAATTATTTGATAGGTTAGATAAGACTATTAATCAAATGAAAAAGCATAATCAATTACCAAAGGAATTAGAAGGTAAAAGTCCTCAAGAAATAAGAGACTTATTAATGAGAAATAGAGAAATAAGAGAAAAGTTTCAGAAAGGTCTAGAAAAAACTTTGAGAAAAGAAGGATTTGACAAAGATGAAGCTGAAAGTATTGCAAAAAGACTTACTTATGATTTTATCCAAAGGGCTAGTAAAAAAACTTCCACTCAAACAACATTTAAAGAAAGTGAAGTTGTTAAAAGTGATCATACCACAACGGAAGTTCAAGATAATAAAGATAAAGATTTAAAACTTCAAAACAAAGAGACTGTAGTTAAAATAAGTCAGGATCAACCTTACTTAGATTTAGCAAGAGATAGAAGAAATTGGGATAGAGCACCTACAGCTCAACAAAATATAAGTGATTTTAATTTTTACCAAAGATCAGAACTAGGAAGATTAGCTGGTGCAACTGGTAAAGATTTAAGCGAAGAGTTTCCTAATGCTGAATCTTTAATTGCTCATATGGAAAGAAATCCAGAAGATTTTGATAGATTTGCAAAAATGACACCCGATGAAAAAAGGCAAGTAGCTGAAAGAATTGTTAAATATTATACAACTGGTAATTTTAAAATAGAAGATTTTCAAAGAGATATGGCTGCTATAAGTACAAAATTAGCTAAACAGTTAGATGAAAATGGTGGTATAGACAATAAAAAAGGTTATGCTACAACATTAACAATGAGATATTTTTCTGCTATGATAGCTAATACTCCTAGGGTAGAAACTAGAAATTATCATATAGAAGGACAAGTTAAAACTAAACAAAGTCAAACTATAGTAGAAGAGCAATACAATCGTCCCAATATTCAACTTGATGCACCAAAAAAGAAAACTCCTAAAAAAGCAAAACCGTTAGAATTTAGTATAAGTGTACCTAAGTTTCAAAAAGAATGGAAATCTGTTTGTATGGGAGGTCAGATGGTCAATGTACCGACAGTAAAACTTAGAAGTAGGGAAGTTGGGCGAGTTCAAATAGGTGCAGGGTTAGCTGAAAATATAAATCAGCGTAGAAAAGAAAAAGCAGAAAGATATAATCAAGAACAGGAAAATAGACAATTACAAAAAGAAAAAATTTTGGAAAATAATTTTGGATTGGGTGATGAACAAGTAAGTGTTCGAGGAATTAAGAGAAAATAATTTTTAAAAATTTAAAGATGTAGATAATCCTACTGATGCGCCATTTGAATTAAGAGGATTAAATAAATTTCCTGATGCTAATGCTA
>BPII01000027.1 GCA_026004035.1 Candidatus Sericytochromatia bacterium
CAAATACTGAAGATTTTAGTAAATACCTTTACTAATTTTACATAAAGAACAAGTTCCCTCATTTATTTTGGACTGCTTATGCTTGGGCTAATTTAATAAATTTATCTAAAGAAGACACCGATTCTATAGTGAATTTAGGAAAAGTTGAAGCAATGATGAAAAGAGTTTTAGAACTTGACGAAACATATTTTAATGCTGGTCCTCATATTTTCTACATGGTTTATTTTGCAAGTCGTCCTACACTTATTAGGTGGTAATCCTGAAAAAGCTTTATTTCATTATAACAAAGCCAAAGAAATAAATAATGGTAAATTCTTATTCTTAGATTATCTATTTGCTGCTCATTATTGTGTTCAAAACCAAGATGTTGAATTGTTTAGATCTACTCTAGATACAATATTATTAATACTTCATCAGATATTTATCCTGAAGAGAGACTAACAAATGAAATAGCTAAACAAAAAGCTATGGAACTTCTGAAATTGGAAGAAGAATTATTTTAAGGGGAATATTATGAAATTAAACAAAATTTTTGCTTTTTCTCTTTCTTTACTATTACCAATTGTCTTTAATTGGTAGTAATGCACTAGCTAAAGATAAGAATTAAATGTGCTATTGTAGCCCCCAAAGGTTCCACTTGGATGAACATACTTGAAGACTGGGATAAAGAATTAAAAAAGAGAAGCAACGGTGAAGTTAGCTTTAAATTCTATCCAAGTGGTAGCATGGGTGATGAGAAAACTGTTTTAAGAAAAATGAGAAGTGGTCAGTTAGATGCTGGAGCTTTTACTGGCGTTGGTTTAGGTGAAATTGTCCCTGAAGTTAGACTTATGGAAATACCTTTTATGTTTGATTCATATAAACAAGTTGATTATGTTTTAGATAGAATGACTCCCATATATAATAAAAAGTTTGAAGAAAAAGGTTTTAAAAATATTGGTTGGGCTGAAACTGGATTTGTTCATATATTTTCTAATAAGCCTATAAAAAATTTCAACGATTTAAACGGTATAAAAATGTGGATGTGGGAAGGTGATAAGTTAGTTGAAGAACTTTATAAAGAGTTAAATTTAGTTCCTACTCCTTTAGCTGTTCAAGATGTATTAACTTCTCTGCAAACAGGTCTTATTGATGGGGTTTATGCTCCTCCTCTTGGTGCTATTGCTTTACAATGGACTAGTAAAGTTAAGTATATGGTTGAGCCTAAAATGACTTATGCTACTGGTGCTATGTACTAATTTCAAATCTTACTTGGGACTCTTTAAGTCCTTCTGCTAAAAAAGCTTCTTGAAGAAACTGCAAGAAGTATATACAGAAAAGTTAGTAACTGAAATTAGAAAGGAAAATGAAAAAGCTAAAGCTTCTATAAAGTCAAGTGGTATATCATTTACAAACCCTGAAGCTGCAGCAGTTGCAAAAATAAAAATGGCTTCAAATAAAGTTGCTGAAAATTTAGTTGGGAAACTTATATTCTAAAGATTTATTGGAAAAAGTTAGAAAATTAAGAAATGAAGTGAAATGAATATAATTAGAAAATTTGATGACTTTTTAGAGAAAAGTAGAAAGTTTTGTTATTGTAATCTTTATTAATAGTAATTCTTAGTACTAAGTTTCTCACAAGTAATACTAAGAAATTTCTTTAGTTCAGGTATAAGTTGGGCTGATGTTTTTTTAAAACATATGGTTTTGTATATAGGCTTATTAGGTGCGTCAATTGCAACTAAACATGATAAAAATGTAAATATGGATGTTTTAAGTCGTATAGTATCAGATAAGAAAAAGACAATATTTTTGCTGTATTAACAAACTTTATTTTCTTTCATTATAGTTGCCTTTAATGGTTTATGCTTCTTACCTTATTTATAAAGTCAGAATATGAATTTAATTCTGACACTGTACTATTTTTGGGGTTTAAAGTCTTGGATTGTTCAAATAATAATACCTATTACATTATCTTGTAATTTCTTTTAGATTTCTTATTGAAATCAATAGAAAAAACTATTTTATTGTTTAAAAAATAGACATGGACATACTTGTATCTATCATTTATATTTCTTTATAATGACAATATTAGGTGCTCCTATATTTGTTATCATTGGTGGTATAGCTCTTTTTAGGCTTTATAATAGCAAATAACTATGATCTAAACTCTTCAATAGCAGTTATACAAGAGATGTATAAAATAGCTGAGCAGCCTGTATTTATAACTATCCCTTTATTTACATTTGCTGGTTATCTTATGGCTGAAAGTAAAACATCAGAAAGATTAATTAATCTTATCTAAAGCTTTTTTTGGGTGGATGCCTGGTGGTTTAGGAATTGTTGCTCTTATTGCTTGTTCTTTTTTTACAGTATTTCACAGGTGCTTCTGGTGTAACTATTATTGCTTTAGGTGGTTTATTATTTCCTTCATTAATCAAAGAAAAATATCCTGAAAATTTTTCTTTGGGAATTTTAACAATAGGTGGTAGTAGGGGAATAACCTTCCCTCCTAGTCTTCCTTTAATACTTTATGGTGTAATAGCTTCTATGAGCATGCAAAATTTAGAAAATGCTAAACCTGTAAGTATTGATAATCTATTTATTGCTGGTGCTATACCTGGTATAATAGAACTTGTTGTTTTAGCTATATACTCTACTATATATTGCATCAAAATTTAAAGTAGAAAGAACCGACTTTTCTTTAAACTGATTGTATTGAAAGTTTAAAAAAATCTTTTTGGGAATTACCAATTCCTTTGATTATTTTAATAGGTATATATGGCGGTATATTTACTGCTAGTGAAGCAGCATCAGTTGTTGCTTTTTATGTTTTTATAGTAGAAGTTTTCATTTATAAAGATATTTCTATTAAAAATGATTTAGTAAGAATAATAAAAGAAGCAATGCTTTTAGTAGGTGGGATTTTTTATAATAATAGGTGTTGCTCTTAGGCCTAACAAATTTTATGATAGATCAAGAATTGCCAATATTTTTATTAGAGTGGGTTAAAAAATACATAAATAGTAAAACAACATTCCTTAATAATTCTAAATATCTTTTTATTAGTAGTTGGTGCTTTACTTGATATCTTTTCAGCAATATTAGTTGTAGTTCCTCTTGATAATACCTATTGCTTTAGAATATCGTGTTGATCCTACACATTTAGGTATAATATTTTTATTAAATCTTGAAATAGGTTATTCTACACCTCCAGTAGGTCTAAATTTATTTATTTCAAGCTTTAGATTTAATAAAAGCATACTAACTTTATATTCTATCAACGTTACCATTTTCTTGGATTGATGTTTTTAACTTTAATGTTAATAACATATGTTCCTGATATAAGTTTATCTTTACTTCAAGAAGATAAAATAAAAGGTTATATTATTATATTATTATCATTTGTAGTTTTCTTAATTTCTATTTTATTTTTCTATAAAAAAAACTCCTATATCGGTAGAAATAAAAAAAGAAAATGGGTAAAGTAATTCAGTTACAAGATAAACACAAAAAATCAATAGAAAGATATTTATCAATAAGTCCATTAGAAAATTTAAAAATATTATTTATTTTAAAATATGGTGATATAAAAACGTTTTCAGCTTATTTAGATAATGGTAAATGGAAGGGGGTAATAAATTATGATTGGGAAACTTTTATATATGTTACTGACAATAGTGCAATAGAACCTCTTGTTAATGATGTTATAAATAAAGATATAAAAAATTTTCGCTTAACTGGTAGAAAAGAAACAGTTGATAAATTTTGGAATATTTACAGTAAAAAAATGAATATAGATAAAGTTCATTTAGACAGAGAGTTGATAGTTCAAGAGTTACATAAAGATTATTTTGATTTTAGTAACAATGATTATATAAAATTAGAAGTTGCAAAAGAAGAAGATGCAATACAAGTTGCTGACTTAGTAGCAGCAATGAATAAAGAAGAAGTAGGTGTTGATTTTTATAGAAGTGAAAAAGAAAAACAAGAATATAGAGAATTAGTTTTAAATAGGATTAAAAATGGAATGTATTATGTTTATAAGGAAAATAATAAAGTTAAATTTACTATAATGGTAAGTTTTTTTACTGATTATGCTACTCAAATAGATGAAGCTTACGTTATACCAGAAGAAAGAGGTAAAGGTATTGCTACAAAGTGTATAAGATATTTTTGTAATTTATTACTTTTAAATCTAGCTCCAAGAATATGTGGTATTGCTTGTGAAAGTAACCTACCACCTTTAAAGTACCTAAAAAAATTGGGATTTAAGCCTGTTTTTAAATTGCGTAGTATTTATGTAAATAATGAAAATTCATGAGAAAAAATATAATTAGAGGTGTTTATGCGGGTAGTTTTGATCCATTAACAAATGGACATCTATATATTATAAAAGAAGCATCTAGAATTTTTGATGAACTAATTGTTTCAATAGGGGTAAATCCAACAAAAAAATATACATTTTCACTTGAAGAAAGAATAAATATTATAAAAAAAACAACAAAAAATTTAAAAAATATAATAGTAGATTCTTTTGAAAACAAATTTCTTATAAAATATGCTGAAAAAATGAATTGTAGTTATATTGTTAGAGGGATAAGAAATGAATCTGATTACGAGTTTGAAAGAATAATGAGAAATATAAATGGCGATTTAAATAAAAATATAACCACTATATTTTTTATGCCACCAAGAGAAATTGCAGAAATTAGTTCAAGTTTTGTTAAAGGATTAGTTGGTCCAGAAGGATGGGAGCAAGTAGTAAAAAAATTTGTTCCAGGACCGGTATATGAATTACTAATAAAAAACTTTTCTAATTAACCATCTTTATTCAAAAGCTCACAAGCTTTCTCATAACCTAAATCACATGCTTTTTTATACATTTCCATTGCTTTATTTAAGTCTTTTTTTACAAAGTCTCCAATTTCATACATAACTCCTAAATTATTACAACCAATACCTTCTTCTAAATCACATGCTTTTTCATAAAAGTAAAATGCTTTTTCTAAACTTTTTTCTACTCCATTTCCTTTGTTATAAATAAAACCAAGATTATTACAGCCTAGACCATCTCCTAAATCACATGCTTTTGTGTAGTAATATATTGCTGAATTATAATTTTTTTCTACTCCATTTCCATAATCATATAGAACACCCAAATTATAACAAGATGAAGGATGATTAAGATTACATCCTTTTTCATATAAATTTATTCCTTTATTATAATCTTGTTCTACTCCATTACCATTACAATACATAACTCCTAAATTATAACAACCAGATGAATATTCTAAATCACATGATTTATTATAAAGCTCAGCAGCTTTTACTAAATCTTTTTTAACATATTGTCCATTATCATACATTATTCCTAAATTGTAGTAACCTGCACCTTCATTTAAATTTGCTGCTTTATTATAAAATTCAAAAGCTTTTTTATCATCTTTATTAACGCCTTTTCCATAGTGATACATAAAACCTAAGTTATTACAAGCTAGACCATCTCCTAAATCACATGCTTTTGTGTATAACTCAAGTGCTTTATTATAATTTAATTCTATTCCTTGCCCATTTTGATACATAACACCAAGATTATAACAAGCATAAGCATAATTTAAATCACAAGATTTTCTATACAATTCTGATGATTTTATATAACTTTGTTTAACTCCTTCACCATTATTATACATAAGAGCTAAATTATAACAAGCTAAACTATTATCTAATTCACAAGCTTTATTATAAAAGGAAAATGCTTTATTATAATCTTGACTAACACCTGTTGCATATTGATACATATAACCTATATTATTACAAGCGGAACTATAATTCATTTTACAAGCTTTTTCATATAATTCTAATGCTTTTAAATAATTTTGTTTAATTCCTTCACCATAATTGTACTTAATACCTAAATTATAACAACCTAGAGCACTACCTAAATCGCAAGATTTTTTATAAAGTTCAATAGCTTTTAAATCATCCTTTTTTACACCTTCACCTTTATCATATATGTAACCAAGCTCTGAACAAGCATCAGCATTACCCTTTTGACATTTATCTGTAAAATTTTTTATATCATTTTGCTGAGCTAATGAAATATTATTAACTGAAAAAATAAATAATGCTAAGAAAATTGCTTTTATTTTTTTTAAACTCATTAAAAAACCTCCTTAAGTAATAAAAATAACATAATAGCATATATTTTAAATTATTTCAAAACAATACCTTATACATCAAATTATAAATTAATAGCCCCGAAAGGATAAGTATTAATTAGAATGAGTATCAAATAAAAAATTAGGATACTTTTTTGATTAATTTTAAAATCTGAAAATTATAGAATCAAAAAAATACAGAAATATTAAACATGTTATTGAAAATTCTGTATAGTTTCTTCTAATATAGTCAAAAATTAGAATTGCTATAAACTAAAACAACTTTAATATATTTTATCTTTCTTGAAAGATTTTTTGGAAACAAAAAAATTTTTATTTTAAAATATGTATAAGGTATTGAATTAAAAATATGCTTTAAATTTATTAAGTATTTAAAGACAGTTTTTTTTCTATAACTAAATCCCGGTGCAGTGTCGCTTATTTTCATATTTTTTTTTGAAAATTTAATCACAATCAATAATATAAATAAAGTTTTTTTTTTTCAATGATTTTCGTTCAAAGGTATTTCATCTATTTCTTTCAATAGTGGTGTTTGTATATTAATATTTAGACGTTTTCCATTATCTTTTACATAAGTAATATTTTTTTCAATCTCCTTTATATTAATTAATTTACCTCCACGATCTTGAGGAGGATTAATTCTTTCATTTTTTTCAATAATACTTATATTTTTACTAAAGGATTCAGGTATAAGATTTTCACAATCTCTTATAATATTTATAAAATGTTCAGCCATAAAAACATCAAGCTGTATTTTTCTTTTAGTACCATGTATAAATTTAGCAATAATACGACATATAGAATCTCTATCATCAGGGCTTAGTTTATCTACAAACTCATATTCTTCTATTTTTTTTAGATTAATAATAATTGGTTCAAGACTATCAATAGCAACAATAAAAACTCTATAATCACTCATTTGATAATGAAAATTTCTCAATGATCTTTTTTCTTCATCATCACTAATGATAGTATTTGAAGGAACTACAAGAAATATATCTTTTTTAACTTTATCTTGTTCTGTATATTTTTTTAGATTTTTTGCTTGTTCCTCTATATATTTTGGAAAATTATCCATTTTATCTTCATTTTGTGGAGATTTTGCATCAAATATAATATATTCATCTGCTATTTTAATAATATTATCAGGAGAAAGTTTGAGAGGAGATTTATTTCTTTCAATATATTCAATATTATGACGTTTACATATTTCTATTATTTTATTTTTAACATTTTCTTCATGATTTTTCCATGATTTTTTAATTTTTTCATATTTATTACGAATTTCAGTTTCTCTCTCTTGTCTTATTTTTTCTTTCTCTTTTTCATTATTTTCGATCATTGTGTCTAGTTTCTCTAGTTTTTTATAATAGAATTCGTCAAGTTTCTTTTTATTTTCTTCAGAAGAAATCAATTCCTTATTAATTTTTTCTTTTTCTTTATTAATACATTCAATAGTAGCTTCCAATTTTGATACTTTTACTTTTAGTTCTTCTATAGTATTTCTATTTTTATTATCAGATTCAGAAAGTCTTGATATTTCATTAGATTGTTGTTTTAGTTTTTCTTCTATATTTTTTATATATTGCTCTTTTTCAGAAATTATTCTTTCATATTCTAATATTTTACTAGTATAACTTTCAATTTTTGTTTCATTTTTAGTAATTTCAATTTCTTTAGTATTTATTTCTTTTTCAAGTTTTTTTATTTTTTCTAAATTATAAGAAATATCTTTTTCTAATTTTAGAATATATTTTTCTTTTTCTTCCAAATCTTTTTTTAGAATAGTTTCTTCTTTGTGAAATTTATCTATTTGATCTTGAATTACTTTTTTTTCTGCTTTAAAAGTATCAATTTCATAATTAAGTTCTTTTATTTTAATTTCTTTATTTTCTATTTGTTCTTTTTGTTTAATCATCTCTTTTTCAAGTATTGAAATATTTTTATTTAAACTATTTATTTCTATTTCTTTTGATTGTATTTGTTCTTTATATTGATTAATCTGTTTTTCATATTCAATTTTTGTTTGTTGAAGTTGAGCTATCATGGCTTTATTTTCTGCTATTTCTTTATAAAAATCTTTTATTTGATTATCAAGTATTTTTATTTGATTATTTTTATTATTTATTTCTATAAATAATCTTTCTTTTTCAGAAATTAGAGATTTGTATTCATTAAATGCTTCAATTAAATTATATTTTACTTTTTTCCAAAAAAATAGTCTTGAGAAAAAACCAATATTTTTTATTTGTTCAAAAAACAAATTTATTTTTTCATTTTTACTTGTATTCATAATATTTAGACTCCTTTTTTAATATATAACAATATAAGTTTAAAAAAAAGGATTTTATTAGAATTTCACCACTTTTTTTTACTGATATAATATCAAATAACATAATTATTATAATTTCATCAATACCTTATACATAAATTATAAATTAATAGCCCCGAAAGGATAAGTATTAATTAGAATGAGTATCAAATAAAAAATTAGGATACTTTTTTTTTGATTAATTTTAAAATATGATAAGTATAGAACTTAGAGCGATAAAAAGATATTAAATCTGTTAATGAGAAATATTTATTATTTTTTCTATAATCAATAATTAAAGATTGTGATAAATTAATTATAAAGACAGATAAATTAATAAAATTATGAATTTTAATAAAATTATGAATTCTTTGTTCTTTAATATTGAAAATTACTAAAAAAATATCTAATCCATAAGTTCTTTTTCCCGATTTACCTAAAAGACTTTCATCTGATACTAAAATTAATTCTGACTTTGACAAAAAACTTAAAAGAAATGTAAGATTTAATCAAATCAAACTAAGGTATTGAGTCTAAAATACTCTCTCAAATTTCTTTTCTATAACTTAATCCCAGTGCCGTTAATTTAAATCGGTTAAATAATTTTAAACTTATTTTATTCAAAAATTATTTTTATTAAAAAATGATATAATTTTTATCGTGTTAATATTTAATAAGTATTTAAATAATCTAAATAGTTTTAGGAGTATTATTTGATGAGTTTTTGGAAAAAATTATTTGGCGATCCAATGGAAAGAAAAGTAGCCAAATATAGAGAAGTAGTAGCACATATAAATAATTTGGAACCTCAAATTTCTAAATTAACTGATGAAGAACTTAGAAATAAAACATTTTATTTTAAAAATTTAATTCAAGAAGAATGTTTAAATATAAAAGATAAAGAAGAAAGATTAAAACACGAAAAAAAAGTAATGGATAGAATTTTACCTGAAGTTTTTGCTGTTGTTAGAGAAGCTGGAAAAAGAGCTTTAGGAATGAGACATTTTGATGTTCAATTAATAGGTGGAATGGTTCTTCATGATGGAAAAATAGCTGAAATGAAAACAGGAGAAGGTAAAACATTAGTTGCTACATTACCTTCTTATTTAAATGCTCTTACAGGTAGAGGTGTTCATGTTGTTACAGTAAATGATTATTTAGCAAAAAGAGATGCTGAATGGATGGGAAAGATACATCGATTTTTAGGTTTAACAGTTGGTTGTATTCAACATCATTTGTCTTCACATGAAAGAAAAAAAGCTTATGCTTGTGATATTACTTATGGAACAAATAATGAATTTGGATTTGACTATTTAAGAGATAATATGGCTACTGAATTATCTCAATGTGTTCAAAGAGAATTAAATTTTTGTATAGTTGATGAAGTTGATAGTATATTGATTGATGAAGCTAGAACACCTCTTATAATATCTGGTTCAGTAGAAGATACTTATGATTTATATGAAAAATTCCAATCTATTGTTGATAAACTCACAGGTAAGTATAAAGAATATAATGTAAAGAAACCTTTATTTATTGATGAAGATGCCCCTGATGAAGAAGAAGATTGTGATTATATTGTAGATGAAAAAGCAAAAAATATTATATTAACAGAAAGAGGTATTTTAAAAGCCCAAGAGTTATTAGGTATAGATGATTTATTCGGTGAAAAATACACAGGTTATGCACATCATCTAATAATAGCTTTAAAAGCAAAAGAACTTTATAGAAGAGACATAGAATATGTTGTTAAACCTAATGAGGAAGGAGAAGATGAAGTAGTTATAGTAGATGAATTTACAGGAAGATTAATGCCAGGTAGAAGATATTCTGATGGATTACATCAAGCTATAGAGGCAAAGGAAGGAGTAAAAATACAGGAAGAATCACAAACTTTAGCTACAATAACATTTCAAAATTATTTCAGAATGTATAATAAACTATCAGGTATGACGGGAACAGCTTTAACTGAAGAAGCTGAATTCGGTAAAATCTATAATTTAGAAGTTGTTGTAATACCTACAAATAGACCAATGATAAGAAAAGATTTACCTGATGTTATTTATAAAGACGTTGAGCAAAAATTTAAAGCAATAGCAAAGGAGATTGAAGAAGTTCATAAAACAGGAAGACCTATACTAGTAGGTACTATCTCTATTGAAAAATCAGAATATTTATCAAGCTTGCTAAGAAAAAAAGGAATACCTCATAAAGTTTTAAATGCTAAAAATCATGAGAAAGAAGCAGAAATAATAGCTCAAGCAGGTAGATTAAATGCAGTTACAATATCAACAAATATGGCAGGAAGAGGCACTGATATATTACTTGGTGGTAATGCAGAATTTCTTACAAAAGAAGAATTTAGAAGAAAAGGTAAAGACTATAAAGAAGTTCCTGAAAATGAATATAATGATGTTTATTTAAAAATGAAGAAACAAGTTGAAGAAGAACATCAAAAAGTAGTCGATTTAGGTGGATTATATGTTATAGGTTCTGAAAGACATGAATCAAGAAGGATAGATAATCAATTAAGAGGTAGAGCAGGGAGACAAGGAGATCCTGGAACATCTAGATTTTTTCTTTCATTACAAGATGACTTAATGAGAATGTTTGGTGGTGATAGAATAACTAAAGTAATGGAAATGTTAAAAGTTGAAGATGATATGGCTATAGAATCCTCTATGGTTTCTAAATCAATAGAAAATGCTCAAAAGAAAGTTGAATTATATCACTTTGGAATAAGAAAATCAGTTCTTGAATATGATGAGGTTATGAATTCTCAAAGAAAAATTATATATGCACAAAGAAGAAAAATATTAGAAGGTGATAATATAAAACCACTTGCAATAGAAATGATAAATAAAACTGTAGCTGATATTGTTGATAGATACGCTCTTCTTGGAATTCCTGAAGAAGAATGGGATTTAAACGGAATATTTACTGAAATTTGTGAATATATTCCAATACTTAAATCCTTATCAATAAAAGAATTAGAAGGAAAAGAAAAAGAAGAATTAACAAAATTTATTCAAGAACAAGCTCAAATTGCTTATGATGCAAAAGAAGCTACTATGGGTGAAGATTTAATGAGAAGTATTGAAAGAATGGTTATATTGAGGATAATAGACCAAAAATGGATAGATCATTTACATGAAATGGATTCTTTAAGAGAAGGTATAGGACTTAGAGCTTATGGACAAAAGGACCCTCTAATAGAATATAAGAAAGAAGCTAGAGAAATGTTTGACGACATGATGCGTTCAATAAGAAACGAATTTGTAATGACTATATTCCATATGCAAATAGAATATTCTATGCCAATGATGTTTATTTAATGGAGTAGTTATAAATATGTCATTAACAGAATATAAAGAAAAAGTTAATTATATGAAAAATAAACTTGAAAGTTTAGGGAGGTCTCTTTGACATAGAATCACTAGAAGAAATTACTAAAGAATTAGAAAACAAAACATTAGAAACTGATTTTTGGAATGATAATGATAAAGCACAAAAAATTCTTCAGGATTTGGCTTTAAAAAAAAACATATTGGATAAATATAAGTATAACTTATCAAAATTAAATGATTTAGAAACATTAATAAATTTAAGTATAGAAGAAAATGATTCATCTATTGAAAAAGAAATTTCAAATGATATTAATAATATATCTAAAGAAATAGAAGATTGGGAACTTGAAATAACACTTGGAGGTAAGTATGATAAAAACCCAGCAATTTTCACAATAAATGCTGGTACAGGTGGAACTGATGCTCAAGATTGGGCACAAATGTTACTTAGAATGTATACAAGATGGGCTGAAGAACATAAGTACAATGTTAAGATACTAGATATATCAAATGGTGAAGAAGCAGGAATAAAAAGTGTAACTATGCTTATAGATGGACTTTATGCTTATGGTAAATTAAGTGCTGAAAAAGGAGTACATAGATTAGTTAGAATATCTCCCTTTAATGCTAATGGTAAAAGACAGACATCTTTTGCATCTGTTGAAGTTATACCTTTAATACCCGATGATGATAATGAAATAGAAATAAACCCTTCTGATATTAAAATTGATACTTATAGATCTGGTGGAGCTGGTGGTCAAAATGTTAATAAAGTTGAAACTGCTGTTAGAATAACACATATACCCACAGGTATAGTTGTTACGTGTCAAAATGAAAGGTCGCAATACCAAAATAAAGAAAATGCTTTAAAAATATTAAAAGCAAAATTATATGAAATACAAAAGCAAGAAAAAGAAGAATATATATCGCAATTAAAAGGTGGTTATTCTGAAGCATCTTGGGGAAATCAAATAAGGTCATATGTTTTTCATCCTTATAGTTTAGTAAAAGATCATAGAACTAATGTAGAAACTAGCAATGTTCAATCAGTAATGGATGGTGAAATTGATATTTTTATAAACTCATATCTAAAAAATAAATCAAAATGAAAAAAATTTTATCCGCTGTAATTATAATACTTTTTTTTATAAATAATGCATATGCTCAACAAAATAAATTTTATTTTGATGATAAAACAGAATTAACCCCTTATGAAATAAAAATTTGGAAATATAAAATGTCAAAGTTGTCAATAAGATATGAATATGGTAAATGGGATATCATACAAGGTGTTAATACTCCTTTAACTGATATGCAATTATTAAAACTTGTAAATAGTGAAGAAATAGGTTATCAAAGATTAAAAAATCTTGAAGCTAAAAGAAATATAGGTGATATTATTTCAATATCAGGATTAATTATTACATTAGGTGGAGCATTTTTATTAACAAATATATTAAAGTTTGAAAATAGTAATATATATGGTATTGCAGGAATTGGAGGAGGTTTTACTTTATTATTGATAGGTAATTCTTTAAATCCAATAATTCAAGATGAATCAGAACACATTCTTACAATGGAAGAAGCAAAATTTAGTGTTGAAATATATAATAAACATTTAAGAGAAAGTTTAGGTCTAAAAGAAGCTGATGTCGAGTAATATATTTAACTTAGCTAATATTTTGTAAATAAAATATTGAAAGTCAGTTAATTTTATTTTATATCTTTTATTCTTATTAACAAAATAATTGGAGAATTTTTTATGGCATTTTTAATATTAGGTGCAGGAGCTATGGGTTCAATAGCTCTAAGAGATTTAATAGAAACATATAAAGGTGATACTAAAATAATAGTAGCTGATTTTTATCAACAAAAAGTTGAAGAATTAATAAAACCTTTTAAAAATAAAAATATACAATCAGCTTTCTGTGATGTTAGAAATTTAGATAATTTTATAAATAAATTTTCTAACGTAAATATCATTATTAATTGTCTTCAATATCAATATAATTTAAATGTTATGAATTTTGCTCTAAAAATAAAAGCTAATTATATAGATTTAGGAGGACTTTTTCACTTTACAAATAAGCAATTATTATTAAATGAAGAATTTAAAAAGAATAAATTGTTAGCAATAATTGGCATGGGAGCT
Source organism: Candidatus Sericytochromatia bacterium (assembly GCA_026004035.1). Lineage (GTDB taxonomy): Bacteria > Cyanobacteriota > Sericytochromatia > UBA7694 > JACMQJ01 > BPII01. Next base: position 13,972 of record BPII01000027.1, read on the forward strand.
TCACCAGGTATAACCAATATATTATCAAATAAAGCTTATGAATATTTTGATATATTAAAAGAAATACATATAAGATTAGGTTCAAAAGATTTTACAAAATACTCATTTAAACAAGCATTACCTATATCTTATTCTTTAAGAACTATTTTGGAAGAGTTTTCATATAAACCAGCTGTTTTTACAAAAGGAAAATTAAAGTTTTTAAGACCTATGTCAGGAATGAAAACTCATAAATTCCCAAAACCTGTTGGAAAAGTTAAACCTATGTACACGATACATTCAGAAATTGCTACATTACCTATAAGTTTTAAAGACAAAGGAATAGAAGAAGTTTCTTTTAAAATAGCTTTTCCAGAAGATTTTGTTAATAAAGTGAAATTTCTTAGAGATTTAGGGTTAGCCAATGAAGAAGAAATTGACATAAATGGTATAAAAATAGCCCCAATAGATGTTGTTAATAAAGTTGCTATGTCTCAAAAAGTACCAGATGTAATAGGTAAAATAAATCAATGTGAAATTATAAGAGTTATAGCAAAAGGTATTAAAAATAACAAAAAAACTACATTAATATTAGATTGCTTTACTTACAGCAAACCAGAATGGAATGTTGGAACAGACATAAATACAGGTTCCCCACCTTCAATAATTGCTCAAATGATTGATAAAAAAATAATAAATACTTTTGGAGTTTATCCACCTGAAAAAGTAGTCCCTTTTAACTTATTTATAAAAGAACTTGAAAAAAGAAATATGCATTTAAAAATTCAAGAAAAAAATTCATGGAATTTTAAAATAGATGAATAAAATTTTTTTTAATTATACCAATTTATTAAATTGATAATACATTAAAAGTTAATGTTTTTTATAGTTACAATTTTGTATTTAATTATACTAAAATTCTTATATGTCAAATAATTTATTAAAAACTTATAGTTTTTTTTAATTTTTTATACTTTATTTTTAACTATTAATTATGCACCTTGGTATTAATAAAGAAATTAGTAACCAGCTAAAAATATTTTCTTTAGTTGATAAGAGGTTAATATTAATAAAATTATTATTATAACTTATGAAATAATTATAGGAACTAGATTATAAATTATAAGATTTCTTAAAAAGTAATGAAATATTTTGTATTTTTTTTCAACTTAATATTGTTCTCTAAATGTTATTAATAGTACTTTACACTAAATTTATAATTTCATTGTTGAGGTAAAATAATTATTTTAAGTTCTTATAGTTAAAAATGTACCAGCTATTAAAAGCAAAATATAGACTACTTTTTTAAATGTTACTTCATTTATTTTATTATGAATTTTTTCTCCTAAAAATATGCCTAATATAATGATAGGTGCTAACATTGTAGTATATTTTATGCTTGTATAATTAAAATTTCCATTATTGTAATAGTTAATGATTAATATTGAATTAGAAATTAACCATATTATAGATAAATTACTTCTAAATACTGTTTTTGTGAATTTCATAGAGCTTAGACCATATACTAATAATGGTCCACCCGATGCATATATACCCTGCATTAATCCACTAAGAAAAATAAATAAATTTGATTTAGATTTTGAAATAATAGAATTTTGTTTATTTGTAAAGTAAAAATACAATTCTTTAGAAGACAAAATTATTATTACTATTCCATATATTTTTTTTAGCAGATTTCCTTCTAATACATTAAAAATATATATACCAATTAACAAACCAGAACCCATAAATGGCAATATATTTTTCAAAAGAAAAATTTTATCTATATATTGAAAATATTTAGTTACTAGGTAAATACTTAAAATAATATTTAGTGGAACTATTACAGGTAATAAAAAATTTATGTCAAAAAAAATTGAACCTAAAGTAACAGATATTATTACACTACCAAAGCCTGAAACAGCTTCAACTATATTAGCAATTAAAAATATTAGTGATAGTATTGAAAAATCTATATAGGACATTAAATATTTTCACTTTTTCTTAGTATTTTTAAATAAAAAAAGCTAAAAATCGACAATATTATTAATATTATCACAGCATAGGTGCTAGCTAAAGCATATTCACCTTTTACAAAAAATTCTTTAAAAGAGAATGTAGCTAGTATATCAGTATGAGGGTTATCTTGAGTTATCAAATATATAATATTAAACATGTTGAATGTCCATATTGCACCTAATAAGGTTGTTGTTAGTGCAACAGGCATTAAAAGAGGCATAGTAACATTTATAAATTTTTGCCATCTATTAGCACCATCAACAGTAGCTGCTTCATATAATTCTTCAGGTATATTTTGTAATCCACCTAATAATGTAACCATCATGAATGGAAAACCAAGCCATATATTAGTTACTATTACAGCAAACATTGACCATTGAGGATGTGATAACCAGGAAATAGGTTCAATGTTTAATCTAATTAATAATTGATTAAAAAATCCATAATCAGCATTAAATAACCATCGCCAAGAAAAAGCAGCTATGTATGTTGGTAATGCCCAAGGTATAAGTAAAAATATTCTATATATACCTCTATATTTTATAGGTTTATTTATAAGTAAAGCTAATCCTAATCCTATTAAAAAATGAAATAAAACATTTGTAAATGTCCATATAATAGTCTGTTTAAAAACTTGCCAAAAAGAAGGGTTAGATAAAGTTTTTTTATAATTTTCTAAACCTACAAACTTAAGATTAGTAGGTTTTTCTTCTATTTTAAATTTTATTTCCCCGTTTTCTTCATAAGGAATTTTATATTCTATTTTTGTAGAGTTATTTTGATTTATATTTGTAAAACTATATCCAATTCCTATAAATAACGGTATAAAAACTAGTAATAGCATGGCTATTATACTAGGAAGTATAAAAAAATAAGGAATAAATTTATTAGTTTTCATTCTTTAATAATTTTTTCCCATGCTTTTGCTATCTCATCTAAAGAGTCTTTAGGACTTTTCTCTAATAATAAAGCTGATTGATAAGGTTGTTTCATATAAACAAATAATGCACTTCCTTGTGGTATTACAGGTCTATTATTAGCTGCTTCTAAAACATACTTGAAATCACTTATTAAATGGTTATTTTTAACTTCTGGTAAATTATAAGTTGATTTTCTAGTAGGTAATAGATTATTTTTTTAAGGCAAATTTTGCTTGATTTTCTGGTAATGATAGAAACTTTACTAAATCCCAAGTTTCTTTAAAATGTTTAGTATTAGCTGATATTACATAATTATGACCACCAACAGGAGAAGAAAAACCATTTTTACCAGCAGGTATTCTAGTTATTCCTAAGTTATCAGGATTATTTTTAAATTCTTCACCATCTAGTATATCACTTGTTGCCCATGGTCCATTTATTATCATAGCATATTTACCTGTTTTAAAACCTGTTTGTTGATTATCATAATCATTAGCAAAATCAACGGTACTAGGAACTATTTTGTGTTTTATTCTCAAATCTATAAGATAATTAAGAGCATCTATTGCATCTTGAGTATTTATTAAAATTTTACCTTCATCTGATATCATACCTCCACCAAATGACCAAAGAAAAGGAAGATACCAATATGGATCGCCTCTATAAAAAAAAAGCATATTTATTTTCTTTCTCATTAGTTAATTTTTTTCCAATTTCTACTAATTCATTTACATTTTTAGGAACATTTAAATTTGCTTTTTTAAAAATTTTTTTATTATAAAAAAGTGCTAAACAATCAGTAACTTGAGGAACCCCCCAATAGTGATTATCATAATAATTATATTTAAGTGGTGCTTCTAAAAAATCTTTTTTTAATTCATTAGTTAAAAAGTTATCTATTGCCATTAAATAACCTAAAGATGCAAATTGTGCTGTCCCAAGCTATTTCAGCTCTAAATAAATCAGGAGCATTACCTGCTTGTGCAACTGTTTTATATTTATTTTGTGCATCTGAAAATGGTATTTGTTGTAACTCTACTTTTATATTTAAATTTTTCTTTTCATAGCTTTTTATAATATCCTCTAATGTAGAAGTTTCTTCTTTATTATGAGTATGCCAAAAAGTAATTACTGTTCTGTCTAAATTATTTTCAATATTTGAACAAGAAAATATTATTGTTAGCAATGAGAATTTTAATAAATTTTTAATTCTCATTATTAAATCATTCTTCTTCTTCTTCGCTGTATAACCTGTTTGCTACTGTTTCAGGTTGTAAAGCTGATAAAATTACATGATTACTATCAGTTATTATTACTGCTCTTGTTTTTCTACCATAAGTAGCATCTATAAGTTTATTTGAATCTTTAGCATCTTGTATTATTCTTTTTATTGGTGCTGAACCTGTACTTACTATTGCAACTATTTTATCAATAGAAACAGCATTTCCATATCCTATATTTAAAAAGCTCATAGTTTATACTCCTGAAAGAAAATAATAATTTGTAATTTTATTATATTTTGTTAAAATTTCAAAGAGTTTTTAAATAATTTTTTTATCTTTTTTGAAAAGTTGGCTTTATACTTAAAGCTTTTGTAACATTAATACTACCAAATCCAAAATCATCATCAGCACCTTTTATACCTATATCATCACTTGTTAATTCTAAATGTTTTCTCAATGTAAGCATATCTATATTAGGATATTGACTTTTTAATAGTGCTACAGTTCCAGCTACATAAGAAGAAGCTACTAGTGTTCCACTTAAAAAAGCATAATTTGACGATATTTTAGCACTTGAAGAAGTTAAAGATGTTGATTTAATAGCTTCCCCCAGGTGCTGATACAGAAATCCATTTACCAAAATTAGATGTAGATAATCTAGATAAATTATTTGAAATAGCACCAACAGAAATAACACCTTTTGTAGCTGCTGGGTAAGTAGGATTTGAAGAAGAACTGTCACCTGCACCTACTATTATTGGAATTTTTTTATCAAATGCATATTTAACAGCATCTTCTAAAGCTTTACTAGGATTAGAACCTTCAGCTGTTACATTTATAACACTAGCCCCGTATTCAACTGCTAAAGCTATTCCATGAATTAAATCAGAATCTTTTATAATTCCATTTTCAGACATTGCTTTTATTGGCATTACCTTACAATTTGGAGCTACTCCCACAATTCCTTGTTCTTGGTTAGAAGCAACAATTAAACCTGCTTGATAAGTACCAACACCATTTATATCTTGAGGAGTATCTTTTTTACTAAAAGTACTAAAACCATTTACAATTTTACCTTGTAAATCAGGATGTTTAAGATCTACACCTGTGCTTATTATAGCAACTGTTACAAAAGCTCTACCTTTAAAAATATTATTAGCTTTTATTATACCTGTTTTTTTTAGTGATGTAGAATAGGAGTAATTTTCTTGAGCAATTTGTATATTCATTTTTCTAATATAATTTGGTTCTACATATTCTATTGTTGGTGAAGATTTTAATTTTTCATAAGAACTTGATGAAGCTTTTACTATATCAACCATTAAGCCTGGTATTTTCTTTATTATTTCTAAATTATACTTTTCAGCAAAAGCACTATCACCATCTAAATACTCTATTCCTTTTCTTTTTACTATATATTCATCTTCAGAGACTTCATTTACAGATTGAGAAGATACTTCTTCTAATGCTGTAGAATTTAATAGTAAATCATTTCCTCTATTGCAAGCAGTTAAAAATGTGCTTAAAGTTAATAATGAAATAAATATTTTTTTCATACTATTTAAAAATTTATCTCTACAAATAAATTATATGTTTTTATTATAAAGACTTGTTTAATATTAGTATATATTTAAGTTAAGTTTTTATTATTAAGTTTGAGATAATCTTTTATTTAATTCTTCTAATCTTTCAATTCCTTCAATTGCTACTTTGCTTTCAGGATCTATTATTAACATTTCTTGATAAAGTTCTTCTGCTTTTTCTTTATTTCCATTTTCCTCATATAGTATTGCTAACATTTCCATTGTATCAAGATTAGTTCTATCTATTTGTAAAGCTTTTTCTAAGTATGGAATAGCATTTTTATTATCACCCATTTCTATTGAAATTAAAGCACTTTTTATATAAGGTGAAACCATGTTTGGCATAACTTTAAAAAGAATTTCTAACTCTCTTAAAGCAGCTTTATATCTTCCTAATCTGTAATAAGCTTCTGCAAGCCCCATTCTAGCATTATGCATATCTTTATTAATATTTAATGTATATAAAAAGTTTGCTATTGCTGGGTAATATTCTTTTAAATTTAAAAATATAGAACCTAACATAAAAGATGCTTGAAAATTATCAGAATCTATTTGTAATAGTTTTTCAAGAGATTTCTTAGCTTTTGAAAATTGTTCGCTATTCAAATATAATGTAGATAAATTATGATATGTATTAAAATTATTTGGATCTATTTGCAATGCTTTTAAAAAAAATTCTTCTGATTTATCTATATCACCTTTATATAAATAGTAAGAACCTAAATTCTGATTTGCTTCTAATAATTTTGGATTCAAATCATAAGCTTTTTTAAAATATTCATAAGCTTCATCTTGTCTATTTGTTACAAAATAAACCATTCCTAGATTATTTAAAGCTTCATAAGAATTAGGATTATTTTCAAGAATTTTTTTTAAATATTCTTCAGCTTTCTGATAATCTGAATTTGCTAAAGCATCATTTGAAAGCTTTTTTAATTCTTCTAAACTATACATTTGCTAAAAATTGCATTTTATCTTCAAAACCACTTTTTGTATTACTTGATGGTAATAATAAATATTTTTCTTTCATTTTTTTCTTTTCTACTTCTTTTCTTATTTCATTTGAATCTTTTTCTAATTGAGAAATAATTTCTCTAAATTTTCTCAATAAAGCTATTAACTCTTCATCAGGTGGTATAAATTGATCTAAAACTTCTAATAATACTTCAAGTTCCTCTGCATTTGATATTATATCATTTATTATTTGGTCTAGTGCTTGACCTTGTAGCATATTAGCCATTAAAGCTTTTTCTGCATCTGTTGCATTCAAATTACTTGTACTTGATAAACTAGTTTCTGAATAGTTAGAAGAATTTATTTGCTCACTAAGTTTTTCTAAATTTTCTAAAAGAGAACTATACTTACTATCTCCAGACTTAGAAGCAGCTGACTTTACAGCATTTAAAAATACTGGATTGGTCATTAAATTTAAATATTGTGAAAGTCCTTGAAGTTTTACTGAAGATACATTCATATTTACTCCTCACTTACATTAATATAATATATTATACACCACCAAAAGCATCATACTTAGTTTGAACTAATTTAAATTTATGAGATTTAGGATCATACTGAACATCTAAAATACCTTCTATAGAACCACCAGTTGGGGCACTAATAGTTGCTTTTAATTGTAAATTCTTACCCATATTACTATTTAACATTCCTAGATAAAATATATCTCTATATTCAGGATTGTTCATTGCATCAATAAGAACTCTAAGTAATGGATTTACATCTTTAACTTTTGTTGCTGTTTTATAACTACCAAGTTCTAATATTTCTTGTTCATTATTAACATCAGCTTTTCTAACCATTAACTTTGATTGCCAAGAAGAAGTATAACCATAATCAGGATTATTATTAAATTTTGGGTACTTTGCATCACCATTTTTAGTTCTATCAGTAGATAATTTGGTATTAATCCATTGCCCTACTTCAGTATTATTTGAAGCAACATTTTCTAAAGTAAAATAATGATCACCTGGATCTTGAAATTTCATTTGAACTGCTATAACGTTTTCACCTTCCTTCAAATATCCTTTCAAATTATAAATACCTGTTCCAGGTGTTTCTTCACTAACAACTTTACCGTTAACTATTAAATCTATACCTCCATTTAAAGTTGATGTAATTATTTTTATCCTTGCATCCTTATATGTTAAATTAGGAGTGTCTATTGGAAGGTTTGTTGCAGTAGAACCATCCATTGTTCCAGAATAATCTAAAGTTGCTATTTCATCAGCTGTTAAGTTAAATGTTTTTCTAAAGGCAACTATTGGATCTGTATAATTATTTGGATCAATTTCTGTTCCATTTGGTAATGCAGTTCCATTTACTTTATTAGGATCATACTCTATTTTAATTAATCCACCATCATATCTAACATCTTTTATCATTTTAAACATTATTCTATCATTATAAACACCATTTGAAGGATCATTATCAGAGTCTCTATATTGCGAATAATGCCAATCTGTATCAACCATACCAATAGCATTAATTTCACTTTGAATTTTTGCTGCTAGCTCTTGTGCTTTTTCTTTTGTTCTTGATAAAGAATTAATCTCATCAAAATAATCTTCAGCAACTCCTCTTGACATCATTTTTGCTCTTTCAAATCCTTCATACTCTCCTAAAACAACAGGTTTCGTAAACATAACATTACCATTATTAGTAGCTATTTGTTGTCCATTAAAACTATCTATTGTATGTAATCCACCTATGAAAGCTCCTGTAAATGTTTTTGATATTTTACTAGATCCAGCCATTAAGATTTTTTCTTTTTCATCGTTATCTATTATTTTATCTTTATCATCATCAATATGTACATGATCAGCTGAACCATCTACTCCCGTAGAACGAAGTAATTTATTAGCTACAACTTCTATTTTACCAAATGAATCTGTACTAGAATTCATTTCAACAGTTTTTGTTTGAACTATGTAGTGATTTACAAATGCTGCTTTGACTGTGTGAACATCACTACTGTTTATGTTACCATCTTGATTCAAATCAGCAGCACCTATACCATTGTGTTGATATTCCCACTTTAATCTTTTATTCATAGGTGAATTAGCAAATTCTTCACTACCATATTCTACAAATTTACCAGCTTGTCCTCCATCTGGTGCTAAAGGGAAAGAATCCTTGACTACATCTCCAAACCTATCTTTGTTTATTAAATAATCAGCAAAATCAGCATCATTATCTGCTTTTCTTCTGTGTATATTTCTATCATCTGTAGCAGTACTATACTTTCCTTTAAAAACATTTCTTTCAGTAATATAAGAACCGCTACTAGGATCCCATTTTATTCTTGCTCCTTCAGGTGGTTTGTTATCAAAAGTATAAGGACCAAAACTATCACTCATACCATTTGTACCAGCATCTCTAGAATCTAAAACTTGATTATTTGCTAATAATGCTTGCTTACCGTTTACTTGTCTTGTTCCTGCTTCTTCTGAAGTTGTGCTATAAGCTGTAACATAATTATATTTAATTTCTCTTGGAGAAAAATTAAATAAATAATTTATAGTTGACCAAAATCCCCCTGTTTTTACTTCAGTAGAGTATTCAGCAACCTTCTGAGCACCAACAAAAGGTTTACTTCCTAAAACATCCTCTAAAAATGAACTGATAGTAGCAGCTTTTCCAGGAACTTCTTCTGTTCTCATTGCTACTTTTATTTCATTAGATATTTGTAAAGCAGGTCCTGTAATATATAACCTTCTCATTTCATATTTTCCTAAATTAGGATCATCTTGCCAATAACTTGGTATTCCATCTCCTGCTGTTTGATTATATACATCAGCTGCTTCAAAAGAATTACTATCGGAATAATACTTTAAATCTTGAAAAGCATTAGCTGAACCACCAGGGATTGTAGTTCCATAAGCAGTAAGTAATGATTTATTAGCACTTGTGGAATCAGCATCTTCTCTTATATGCATACCTCCTGATATTTCTAAAAGAGCTTTATAAGCATTATTAAGCTCTTGTTTTAATCTATTTAGTCTTGTTTGTAATAAAGCTTCATATTTTGTTATGTAAGAATTATCCCATTGATTATCAAATTCAGCTCTCATTATAGATACAGCTTCAAAGGTAGTAGGTGAAAAAGCACCACCCCTTTTTATATTATTAGTATTTGATCCTGATGTATTGAGTGTTTTTACAACACTTCTAAATATATTAACATTATTAAATGTCATATTTTTACTCCTTATTATTTATTTCTTACCTGGTTTTTTCTTATAAGCAAAATAAGTTGATAGAAAAACTTCTGCTTTACCTTTTGTTCTTGTTAAGAAAGGTGTATAGTATGGATCATAATTTGTATTATCATAATATTCTCTAGTATTTGTTTGTAAATTATCATTTCCTTTTGTAGGATCAAATCTTATTTGTATTGAAGAATTAATACCACCACCTGCATAATGATAAGATTGACCACTTACAAAAATATTTTTCAAGAATCCAGAATTAAAGACGTCTCTATACTCATTTACTAATGATAAATTTTTACCATCTGCTCTTAAATGTAAATGCTCATAAAGAATTCTATTTAATTCATTTAAAGTCCCGTCAGGAGATGCTCCAAATTGTTGATCATTATTATCTTTAGTTAAAGATTTTACTGCTGTAATACCTCCACTTTCATAAGCTAAAAGTTGATCATCTTCTTTATTTTTATCTATCTCAGCTATTTTTATACCACCACCTATAGTAGGATTAAGTGCTTGTGCTCCGAATAAACTAAATTGATTATCATACTTACTTTTGAAACTTAATGAATATTGGTTCTTTCTATCATAATATCCTTTTACACTATCTATACCAATATCTGTTCTATTTGAATACATACCAACTGAAAAACTTTCGAGATTTACTGGGTCAGCTGCATTATACCTATTTTGATATATTCTTGATGATGCACCAGTATATCTTCTCACCTCCCAATTTACACTTTGAGTTCCATAATTTCCTGATCCTGGTTTATTAGTTCCTAATGTTCCATTATCAAATGCATTAAAACCTATACTTAAATCATTGAAGCTAACCTTACGAGAACCTATAAGTACCTCATTTATATCTCCAACATTAGTATCAGTCCAAAATCCTTCTGATCCTGACGTTCTTCCTGCATTCGCTCTAGGTCCGAGTCCTTGAGGAGAAGCAGGATTGTCTGCATTATATCCCATTTGTTGAGCTATTAAGGTTGTTAATTTACTAGCATCACCACTCTTAGATGAATCCCATATTTCTGCAGATCCTATTACACTTCCAGCGTTACCTGATTTTCTGAATCTCATTGTATTAGCGTATCCATCTAATATAAAATCAGGATTTCCTTTACTAAAAATATCAGTTAAGAAAGATAATATACCTCCTGTTTTATAATTAAAATCAGAATCACCTTCAAAAGGTTTTTTATCGGGTTCTATAAAATCGTAAGCCTCAGTTGTAACCTTACCTTGTTTTATAAATCCACCTGCTGAAAGCAATGTGTGCTTACCAACTTTTAAATTTTGATCTTTATACAAAAAATTATATATCATTTCTGAAGCAGCAGCATTTATATATTGAGTTAATAACATTTTTGCAACAGAAAAAGCTACTCCTATATAAGGATTTGTTCCTCCCAATGCTGCTGCATAAGTTAAAGCACCTTCTAATATAATGTTTAATAATTCTTTTCCAGCTGTTATGACAGTTCTTTGCATATCCATATTAACATATTCTTCATTTTGTTGAGCACCTATCCAGTATTCATAATCAAGATTATCTAATTCAAATTGGCTTAAGAATGCATTTGTTGCAAAAAAAGCCCCTACATCTGTTTCTCTTGTTTCAGCACCTTGAACACTATGTTTATAATTAAATAATCTTTCTTTATATGTGGTTCCATTTATCGTCCCATTTAAGTTATTACCAAGCAAACTTATGCCACCTAATAATGGAGAACCTGTAAACATAATTTCATTAAAAGCTTTTCCGAAATCTAGTTCAATACCTGGTGCTATAGGTATTTTTAATTGTTTCATTGCTTCACTAAAGCCAGGTTCAGAAAAGTGATATTCTGCCCTTGATGCATAAGTATCAAAAGCTGTTCCACTTGAAGCACCATAAGCTTGAACTTGAACTGCTTCTACCATTACTTTTTTTAGTCTATTCATAAAACTTACAAAAATGTCAGCAAAAAGATCATAGGAAGTATTAGTTAGCACTGTTATTGGCGCAAAAGGTATAGGAAGTGTTATCATCATTCCAAACATACCTATTGTAGGTAATCCTTCAAGTACACTAGGTACACCAGGAATACTAGGTACACCAGGAAGTGATAATGAAGATAAATGACCATAGTATAAATTTGGTCCAACTCTTACATCTACAAAAGGAGCTCTTACAATCTGTAAAGCTCCTGCTTGCATTACAGTTCCTCCTAAAATCATTGATTGAGTTTCATCTATTGCTCTTTGAAATTGCAAAGGACCAGGAAAAACAGATACAGAAGTACTCCAATAATCACCTTTGTACTTAGAACCTGCTATTATATCATTATATTGCCTACCAAGGAATGTTTTATTTATTTCTTGCAATGCCATATTTATTGCACCAACAGCAGATGGACTATTCATTATAGTATCATATATATTTGATGGAACATTACTCCAATCTATATCTCCAATACCAAATTGAGGTATCCATCTTTTTGGGTTTCCTATTCTATCATCATTATCTATATTATCAAAGCTTAGATCACTATCATAATAACTATTAATCCAGTTTGAAGGTTCAGCACTTCCACCCGTACTAGGTGCATTTTTAGGAGGATTCATTATTGGATCTATCGCATCTTCTATCATCCTTCTAACTGCTGTATATAAACCATTTCTATTTTTCCAAATATTAGAATTAGCACCTACAGAGTTATAATCTATACCTAAATGAAAAGGACTTGCAGATAAAGGTGATCCCCAAGGATGTGAATTATTTGTAACTGTAATGTTTCTTTGAACATTTATCTTAAATTTTTGTGCTATATCATCACTAGCTAACGGAGTCCCTCTATCATCATTATCTAGAAATGTAGCTGTACCATTACTCATTGTCTTAACTACTCTAAAGGAAACATTACTTGGTGCTGATGATCCTGTCAAAAATGAATTAGATGTATTAGATATATTTGCTTGCAACTTTCCTCTTATTTCATATTTTTCTGGATTATATCTTGGATTTAGTGGATCATCTAAAAATTCACTAGGATTATCAGGATCAGGTTCATCATTAAAAGGATTACCATCCATATTATTGTCAGCAAACTTATGAAGTATGTTAGAAACTGGATAAAGAGTATTGTAACCAGAATGAGGGTGACCTGTATATGAAGATGGATTATAGTTGTTACCAGAAGCATCTAAGTACACTCCACCAATATAAATATCGTTATAAGGATTTCCATCTCCATTTTCATCAGGAGCTAGTTGATATGGTCGTTCTCCTGGATCAGAATAATCTGGATTTCCTGGCATTTCAGGAAGATTATTTGAGGAATTAGTTAAATATGGTTCTACATTATATGGAGGATTATCATTATATGGAGGTGTAGTATCTGCTAAATTAATAGCGCTTTTTGGATATGAGTAAGAGTCTGGAAAAGGATTAGATACTTGAGCAGTTATAGTTTTTGTAGTTCCACCACTTGCCAATTCCAAATCATTCCAATTAGATCCTCCATCAGTACTGTATTGTATTTTAAATGTTGCTTGTGTATTTGCACTAGTAGCATCTTTTCCAAAAATATCAACAGTTATTGTTCCGCTTGTTACATCTTTAAAATCAAATGAACTAATTACATTTTCAGGTGCATATTTATTATCATACAACACTTGAGGCTGATTTATTGTAGATACACTTGAACTTGCCAGACCAAAAGGGTATAAAAAATCTCTATGAGATAGAAAAGATCTTGTATCTAACTGTCTTTTAGCATATATGTCTCTTATATTGTCTTCAACCATTTTTATAAGATTATTAAATTCTTCCGGATATTGTGTACTAAAAGCTGAATAAGTAGGATTATTTAATGCATCTGCTACAGCCTTTACAGCAGCATCAACTTGTGCATTTCTTGCAACAGCTCTAAATGCTTCTTCTCTACTATCCATTAAATTATAAATATCTGGCCAATTACTAGCCGTAAAGTTCGCTATACCATCCCATAATAGAGGATTAACTAGTCTATGAGCTACAGAATCAATATGACCAAAATTTGGATCACCTGCACTTGTAGATTTATCATTCATTCCTCCATAATTTTCTATCCAAAGTCCATATCCTGTTCCATCTCTCAATCTTGCAAAATTAGCAAGACTCTCCGCTATACCATCACCTGTTATATCTTCAGTATCATTAGGATCTACTAGCCATCTTGTATGAGATGTACTTGTTGCTACATTATATTCTTTTCCATTTATAGGACTAACTTGAATTTTACCACCACCAGCAGTAAGTTTAAGTTCTGCAGCTCTTTTATTTGTAATTATTTCTCCAGTTGATATATCTAAAGCTCCACCTGTATTAGCTAATGTCCATTTTGATAGTTCATTAGTAAGACTACCAGCTAATGGACTTGGCGAAGTATTTATAATATTTAAAGTACTCATTTGTGTTGTTGTTAGCTGTGTGTAGTTTCCACCTGTAAATAAAATACTATAACCTCCAGGATTTGTTGTCGTTATAGTAGCTGGATTACTACCATTCCAGTAATAACTAGAAAAAGTTCCAATAGTTCCATTCTCTCTAAAATAAATATTATTATATGAAGAATTATAGCCTATATTTTCTATTCTATAGACAGAATTATTAGCTGGAATATCTGAAGTAGATATATATCTCCTTAATGTTGGAGACATAACATTATTGTATTTTCTTGCATTTGCTACTTCATCAATTGGGCCATCTGGATCTGGTCTGAACGACAAACCTAATATAATTCTAGGATCATTATAATAATAAGGTAAACTATCTAAAATTACTCCTTTGCTTCCTGTATCATTTGTTGGAAGTTGGCCATCTTCATCTACATCAACTTGATTTCTATTAAAAGGTGGTGAATCAGCATTTGAACCTTGAGTAGAAATTTGACCGGTATCCAAATAATCTGCATAACTCCATCTTTGTATAGCTTCTCTTATTTTTTGAGTCCAATTTACTAAAGTTATATTTGGAGGATTTACGGTATCAGGAGTATATGTAGTTGTTTGAGTAACATCACTGTAAAATACTTCTGATACAGGCATTTTATAATTAGTATCAGTAACATTAAAAGTTCTATTAGCATAAGGTGCAAAAACAGATTCGCTATTTGGTTTTATTTCAGCATAAACACTTTTTTCTAAAACTCTATTATATGCCGCTTGTAATTTTTTTTGTAAAGCATCAGCTCTTAATGCTAAAACAGCTTTATATTCAGCATACCAAGTTTCAGCCCATCCAGTAGCAGCTTCTTTTGTATATCTATTATAATATTGTTGAGAAGTAATATCAAAAGTTCCTCTTACAGCATTATCTATTAATCTACCCAAATCACCTTTAGCTGAACTATAATTAACAAGAGTTCCTTGTAGAGATCTATCAACAACAGAAGATGCATTACCAGAAAAAACATCTACTGTTCTTTGACTTGAACTTACACCTAAAAATCCTATAGACATAATATTAATACCCTAATTTAAGAATGATAAAAAGCAGCAAATCTTTCTTGTGTTATTGAAATATATGCATTACCTGATCCAGGAGTTACCCAATTTAAAGATATACTACCCTGCATTTGACTACCCGTAGGCAATGAAGAAGTACCAATTACATAAACATCCTTAAACATATCAAACCTTAGTAAATCCATGTTTTCAGGTCTTTCAAAAAACTTATATAAAGTAAGAAGAAAATTATTACCTATATTTTTTGTTTTATATGCTGTATCTAATCCTGGTTTGTCAATTTTAGTAACAATATAAGTAGGTGGTGTTGGTGTTGCTGTTGCTTGATTAGCTACTGATATATTAACTTCAAGTCTATCAAGTTCAAATGTTTTTGATGTTGTAAATGTTGTTGTTCCAGTGATTACGTCATTTGTAGTACCATTAGGTCCATTATTATAATCTATATTATAACTGCTAGTAGCGTTACTTGTATCATTATACCAATTAGTATCACTAGGATTGACTGATGTTGTTGCTATAGAAGAATTAAATGTTTTCAAATATGCAAAACTAGCTCTCATAGCTCCTGGATCTAATATTGTATTTCCAGATGTATCTTTTTCTCCTGTTTTACCTTGCATATTTTGTTTAGACCATGGAAGCCCTAAAGAAGAACTAGGACTTCCCATTGCAGCATCTAAATCAGTTGTATAAGCATTTGTAAGAGTTGTAATCAGTGTAGTTAATTTTGAATTTAACAAAGCTTTATATTCAAGAAACCAAGTTGTATTATCTTCATTTTGTTTATCAGTTTCATGATTTGATTTAATTTCATCTCTTGTTGGTATAAACGTTGTGCTTCCACTCGCAGCTCTTGTATAAAGAGCATTGGAAGTAAAATCTAATCTTGAAGAAGTTATTAAACCTGATTGAGTTATATTCATATTTACTCCTACACTCTTCTTCTTAAAGTTCCTACATAACCTTTATTACCAGGTACAGGACCAACATTTCCATCTTTAGGTTTGTATCTAAGCAAAAGAGAATCTCTCATATTAAGATGCTTACTTGCTCCTTGATCTTTTAAGTTATTATCTGTTCCTTCAGTAGTAAACCCTAACTGTGCTGCCATTCTTCTATAATCATAAGTTAATGATTCTATTGTTTTAGATATAGAAGGTCCTTGTAAAATAGCTTTAACAAGATCTAATAATTTAGACGTTATTTTTAAAACCTCAGCAGAAATTGCAGCTGCTCCAGCAACATCAGATGCAGTTGAATTTGAGTTTTTAGTAGAGCTTATAAGATTTGATATAGCTCCTGCTGCAGAATACATTGCTGGTGTTATAAAATCATAAAATGAAGCGTAAGTTGATGCAACACTCATTTCAACGTTATAAGAAGAACTTTCTAAAGAAGCTTCACTACTTGCTCCAGCATCATTTGTTGTAGATGCAGTACCCATGGATATAGAAGATGCAGTAGCAATTATAGCTTTCACTAGAGAAAAAGCAAATTGAACACCTTGATCACCTATTCCACCTTTACCTGATACTTGTTGAGTAAGCTTGGAGACTATACCATTATAAGCTTTTGTTCTTTCATTTATAGCTGCTTGCAAACCATCTATTAATTGATCAACTTGAGTACCTAAGCTTTTATTAACACTTGCAAGATAACCTGATACTTGCATTTGAGTATCAGCTTGAGCTCTTGCTGCTGTTGCTTGTGATCTTAAACTTTGAATTACTCCCATTTCATTATTCTCCTTAAATTATATAAATATTAGCCATAAACTACTCCTAATAATTCTATACCTTTTTTATCTTGTTTAGTTTCTTCACTCAATTCACCGTATTTTTTACCAAGCATTTTTGCTTCTTCTTTTGCTGCATTAGCAGCTAAAATTGCTCCAGCAATACTAAATCCTCCCTGTATAATAGATGTCACTGCATCAAATATAGTTGAACCTAGATTAAACTGACCATTAGCAGCAGCACCAGCAGCACCTGCTCCAACTGAAGCTAATGAACTAACTGTACTTAAAACAGCTGAAATTTTACCTAACTCTGCTATTTCAGCTGAAATATCAGCTATTTTTTTATCAAAAAAAGCAGCAACAGTTTTACTTTTATTATCATCAGCTTCTTTTGCTTTTGCATCAATTTCTTTTGCTCTTACTTCACCTAATTTATTTTCAGCATTTATCCTTTTTCTATTTTCATTTGTGTAAAGATTAAACTCACTTGCAGCCCTAACAGCAGAAGCGCTTGCAGCAGCTATACTTGCTAAACCCATAAAAACTCCTTTTTTAAAATAAATATTACTAAGAAAAATATACTATGTTTTATAAAGAAAAATACTTTACATAATAAAGAATTAACAGAATTTTATTAGAAGTTAAAATTAAATAAAAAATATTAAAAGGATATATAAGGAATTATTAATATATAATTTTTTTCCCAGTATTCAGGATCATAATACCACTCAAACTTTGAAGATTTGTTTTTAAGTTTCTTATCAATTATTTTATCCATATTAAAGGAATAAAAGACTTTATCAAAATTTTTAGGTTTCAAAACTATATATATTCTACCTTTAGGAACAAAATTACAAGGTTCTAAAACTAATATACTAGCCTTAGCCCAAAATATTATAATAAAAATTAAAAATAATAAAAATTTTAAAAAATTAATAAAAGAATTTGACTTTTTTACTATAACTTGATTTTGATTTGATTGTGGTTGTGGTGCTTGATAATATTTTTGAGCTTGTGCTTGTGCTTTTTGATAAGCAATTATTCTATTAGCAATATCTTGATACATTTGTTCTTCTTCTTTTGTTGGTTTATAGTTTTGCTTATTAACTTTTTCTTCTAGTTGTATAGCCCAATTAATTTCTTCTTGAGATGGTGGTTGTATTGGACGATTTAATAATTCTGGTTTTGAATTTTGATTATTATTTTGTTGTTGATTAGGAGGAATAAATTTATTCTCTTGTCCTGGTGGAGGAGGAACTTTCAGATATTCCTCATTTTCAGATAATTTAGGTCTTTTGAAAGGTTGATTACTCTGATTCATATAAAAAAAATTCTACTAAAAACAATATTTTATATTACAATAAGATATTATGTCAAAAATTATTACTTTTATTAGCAAAAATAATTGT
This sequence comes from Candidatus Sericytochromatia bacterium, assembly GCA_026004035.1. Classification (GTDB taxonomy): domain Bacteria; phylum Cyanobacteriota; class Sericytochromatia; order UBA7694; family JACMQJ01; genus BPII01. The sequence goes on from BPII01000027.1 coordinate 32,571, forward strand.
TATGGAAAAACTACTACAATATTAAATCTATCTACATGGTTATCATTATTAGGAAAAAGAACTTTAATAATAGATTTTGATATGAAAGGAAGTATAACTAAATATTTTGATAATAAATATAAATGTGATATTAAAGAGGTTTTAATAGAAGATAAATTATTAGAACAAGCTGTTTATGATACATACATAAAAGATTTATTTATACTACCTTGTATTAAACAAGACTCAGAACTTGATTCTTTAATATTTGATATAGTTTCAGAAAACTTATTTTCTTTAAAAAATTTAATAGATAATTCAGAGATAAAATTTGATTATATATTTATAGATACATCAAATAAAGATATTTTTATTAAAACTGCTTTAATAGCAAGTGATATATCTTGTTTTATAATAAAAGCTCAAGATAAAGATTTAAATGATATTTTAGATATGACTAGAGATTTACAAGAAATAAAAGAAAATTACAATAGATGGATTGAGCTTGGAGGTATTTTAATAAACTTTTATACTGAAAATATTGAATCAAGAAAATTATTAACAAAGTTTAAAGAAAAAATAGGTGATTTGTTATTTAAAACTATAATTCCCTTTAGTAATACAATAAATGAATCAAATAAGCAACTTAAACCTATAAATTTTTATGATATAAAGTCTTTTACTTGTGAAATTTACATGAGATTAGCTAATGAATTTATGAGTAAATTTTAAATCGGAGTATTAATTATTTGAAACATAATATATTCTACCATTATGAGTTAATGCACCTTTTACTCTATCTACTGCATATATTACATAAGATCCTCTATCATTAAAAGAGTTATTAAATATATCAATAAAAGTTGCATTAGAATCAGCACCACCATATAAAACTTCCCCTGGTTCTAAATCATTAATAGAAGTTATATCTTCAACGTCTTTTACAGGATCATTTTGTCCTAAGAAAGGATTTTTAAAAGGTTTCCAATAATTTTTTTCTAAAGCTTCTGTCCTTAAAGCATCTGCTTTTCCTGGACATATACCACCATTATTAATACTATACGTTTCAACCATTGTTTGTAGATTTCTCATATTGTTTTTTAAACTAGCATATTTTGCTCTTATTTGAGCTTCATTGAATTGACCAATAGATAATGATATTATTATACCTAAAATTACAACTGCCATCATTGCTTCAATTAATGTAAATCCATATTTTTTTTTCATACATATTTAAATAATACAATGTCAATAAAATATTCCCAAGTAAAATAAAAATAAAACATTTACAATATTTATTTAATAAAAAGTAAATGTTTATTTAATATTTAAAAATTTTATGTAATTTATAAGTTAATAAAATATCAATTTATATGCAATTTCATTTATTCAAAAAAATAGATATACTTAGAAATATTATTAAAATGTTTGTTAATGAAATTAACAGTTGGTCAAATAGCTAAAATAAAAAATTTAACTAAAAGAACTATAAGATATTATGAAGAATTAAATCTTATAAAACCATCAGAAATATCTTCTTGTGGCTATAAATATTATAATGAAAATATATTAAAAAGATTGGAACTTATAGATGAGTTAAAAAAGCTTGGTTATACCTTAAATGATATAAAAGAAATAATAGATAGAATAGATGATTCTAAAACAGGAAAAGAATTATCAGAAGTTTTAGAGCCAATTTTAAATAAAAACTATAAAATAGTTACAAATAAGCTTGAAGCAATAAAAAATTTAAAGGATAATATAGACAGATATTTTAATTTTTTTAAAAAAAAGTAAAATTGATATTTAAAACATTATTTTTAATATTATTGCTAACTAGTGCTACTTATTCTAAAACTATTAATGATATAAGAGAAGAAATACCATATTATCCTAACTCTATAAGATACAAAATGGATAAAAAACTTAATGCTCCTATTGACGCTATTTTAACAAATTCAGATTTTCAAGAAAGTATAAAATTTTACTATAGCAACATGATAAAAAGAGGTTGGAAATTAATATTTCCTAACAATATTGAATATAGAATATGGATAGAAGCTTTAAATAGTGATAAATCAAAAAATCCTGTTATAACTCTAATTTTCAGAAAAGAAAAATACAATTGTTACATTACTATCAATACTTTTAAAAACAATAACAATAAATATTATTATCAAACTATAATTAGCATATATATTAATATGATAGAATAATAATTAAGAGGTTATTAATACAATGGCAAAAATAAATCTTAGAAATAAGTTAAGAGAAAAGAGTAACGATGAGAACAATAATATAATTGAAAATAGTGAAATAAATCATATTGATAGTTCTAACAATGAAGATAAATTAAATAAATCAGAAAATTATATTTCTAAGAAAGAAGATAATATACTTGTCAATAATGAAAACTCAAATTCAGAATTAGAAAATATAAAAAGTCCTGAACAAACAATAAATAAAGAAACTAATAATAGATTAAATCGTATAAATAAATCTAATGAAAAAAAATCTTTATATCCTGTTGAAGAAGACGAAATATTTAAAAAGCAAACAAATAAAAGTATATTTGATTCAACTAATGATAAAAAAGATAATAAAGAAAATATTCTTGATAAATTAAATATAAACAAAAAAATGTTTTTTTTAGCTGTAGGCATGGCTCTTGTAGCTTCAATTCTTGTAATTAATTACTTAAATCAACTTAGTGCTGAGAAGTTATACAATTCTGAATTAGTAAATGTTTTAGTAGCCAAAAAGGAAATTCCTGAAAAAAAAGTTATAACAAAAGATGATTTAGCAAAGCTAGAAATACCTAAAAAATTTGTTTTAAAAGATGCTATTATATTAAATAATCCAGATGCTTATAAAGAATATATAGGTAAAATAGCTTTAACAACTATTTACCCAAATGAACAATTACTAACAAAGAGGCTTGTATCAGAAAAAGAAAGTCCTTGGGTATCACCTATTGTTCCTATTAATCATAGAGCTATAAATATTACTTCAAAGTCTTTATCATATATAAAACCTTCTGATCATGTTGATATAATAGTTTCAATAAATGATCCTAAGAATAAAAATAAAAAAAATTAACACTCCAATTCTTCAAAATGCTTTAGTATTAGCTGTTGATGGAAAATGGAAAATTTCACCTGATGACTCGTTTACTAGTGGTAATATAATAACTGTTGCTATTCCAAATAATTTGGTTAATTTATTTTCAATTTTACAAGACAGAGCAGAGTTTCAACTA
>BPII01000028.1 GCA_026004035.1 Candidatus Sericytochromatia bacterium
TTATTATTTACCAGTAATAATGCAACACCATGATAAAAATAAGAGATATTTCTAAGATCATTATATAACAAAGGTTTCAGAAAAGGCAATTATTAAGATATATTAATTTAATAGAGGTGTTGCATTTTAGTGAAATAAATTGGTTGCATTTTGAGCGGAATAGTTTGTTAAAAGTGTTGCATTTTAGTGGAATAAATTGGTTGCATTTTGAGCGGAATAGTTTGTTAAAAGTGTTGCATTTTAGTGGAATAAATTTATTCTTTAACACCACCATAGTTATAAGATATATTTTGAGGTAATGCTACTTGATAATTTTCAATAGGAGTTTTAGAAGGAGATAGAATATCTAAAGAATGAATACCATTAATACTCATAATAAATTCAGTTAATTTTTCTGGTAAGATATCTCTACCTAATTTTTTTGTAAAAGAAATAAAATCATTAATTTTCTGATTAACTAAAGTATGAATATTACTTTGATTTGGTAAGAAATCTTTTTCAATATAGTAAGTAAAGTTAATATCATAATTAACAACAGAAGGAGCTTGAACAATAATAGTATCAGTTAAAGGTCTAACTTTATCATCATTTAGATAAGAAGATACTAAATTAAGCATATCATTGTTAGGAATTTGTCCATTTTTAAGTAAGAAGGATATATTAACTTGTCCTGGAATAGGAGACCATACAGAAACATCAGAGATGTCTTGATGTGCTGATTTGGTATGATAAATATAAGAGGATTTAGGACCAGCTGTAGAAAAAGAAGATAAAGACATTTTAATTCTTTGCCTATATCTTTCATCATTTTCAATATCAGTTCCATACATAGACATAGAGATATTATGAGCTGAAGATACATAATTAATAACATCAACAAGTTTATTAACCTGTCCAATAGCAAAATTATTACCTAAAGAACCCTCTTGAAAAAACTCAGCTTGAATATCTGTATATAAATTACCTGCTAATATCCTACTTTCATACAAAGTATAAAAATAATTGTCATTATCTGGTCCTACTCTTGTATTTTGTGGTATTATAACATCAAACGATAATGGAGAAGATACAAAAAATCTAATAGTAGTTTTAGCTTTTTGAGCTGGTAATCTAATACAGCCTAATAATTCACCTAATTTGTCAAGATAATCATTTTGAGCAGTAGAAAGTAAGTTCATTCTACCTGCATAATCAATATTTATAGATATAATGCTTAATACATAAGATAATAAGTTTATGAGTAATCTTTCAGGATCAGCTGGGTTTAAAGTTCTTTGAGTAATATTTTCATAAGCTGATATTAATTGAGATTCATAAAGTAAAGGGTCAGTATCAACAAATTTAACTAAATCCATACATTAATAACCTCACTAGTATCTTTTACTTGTAATTGAATAGAGATTTTGGGATTATCAGAATTTTTAAGAATAGAGATAGATAAAATATCAGCTCTAGGTTCAAATTCTTCTAAAGATTGATAAATTTCAGAGTATATTTGTCCTTCAATAAGAGAGTTAATAGGTTGGTCTAAAAGTAACCATAAATCAGAACCAAAATCAGGTCTATGAATATCAGAGCCTTTAGGAGTATTTAGAATAATTTTAACATTTTGAATAATACTTTTGATAACATCATTTTCAATTAAAGAACAGCTCATATTAAGAATATCCTTTTAAATTTAAAGCAGGTCTAAGATCAACTCCTTTTAGATAATCTTTATACAAAGGTAAAACATCTTTAGGTATATCATCTGGAATAACCAAAGAACCATCTAAATACTTTTGGTATAAAGGTTGTAAATAATCTGGTAATAGTTCAATAGGAAAGTATTTTACATAAATATCATAAAGACAATAATACCAAGTTTTATCATCATTGTATTGACAATCATCTGGTTCTCTTTTAGTTAATTCTATAAAAAGAATAGTGTCTAATTTTCTAAGTCTATCATCTTTGTATTCCATAGTTTTCTAAATCATTTCTTGTAATGAGCACCAAGTATCAGATTCTAAATCTTCAAAAAAATAATCATATTTTAATCCTCTTAAGTAACATCTAATTCTTCTTCATAAGATTTTAATAATTCCGATTTCTTCTGGTATATTTTGTTGTCCATTTCCTTGTTGATTTTCTGATTTGTCTTTCTCTCCATTTTTTGTCCTCACAAATCTATCTAAATAATCAGTATATTATTCATATAATTTATGATAACTTGCAATAACTAAATTGTCATCATTAACAACAACAATTTTCCTATCTTTTTCAAAAATATATTTTGTAGTCTTAATAGTTTTTTTGTCGGATATATATTTTTTATGTTTTTGTACATAAACATTTTCAGGATTTTTAATAACTTCATAACTTTGTTTTACATATTCATCTAAAGTTAAAAAATTAAACTTTTTTTTGTGTTTTTTGTAATGATCTTTAAGATGTTCTTTATCAAAATCAAACTGCCCGCCTTGAGTTTTAGCTACCCAAGTAGCACTTAAATGAGATTTAATTCTATTAATTCTTTCTTGATTAGAGAGATTATTAAATTCTTCTTCAAGTTCTTTTTGTAAGTCATTTACTTCAACTTTGTCAGGTCTTGAAACAGTAGTATTAATAGAATTATCATCAAAATGAGCTTGCATTCTACACCTACAATTAGGGTGAGCTGGAGCGAAAATGGATTTGATAGTATCAGACTTACCTTTTTGTGGTTTTAGTATAAAAGGTTTGATTTCAGGTAATTTAGAAGGGTCTGAGTTTTCAATTTTTTCTAGTAGTTTAACAGCGTTTTCAGTTTTAAAAATTCTACCGTCCATAGAGCGACATATTTTACAAGTTAGTCTATCATTAGTTCCGTCCCATCTATAGAATTGTATTTTAGCATTATACATTTGCTTTATTGTAGAAGAGGATTTAATATATGATACAGTAGTATCAATAATTTGTCTTACTTTGTAATCTTCTGTTGTAGTTAGAAAATTACCAAATTTTTTTATAAACTTTTTAATACCTGCTTTGTTTTTACCAATAGGATTACCTTCTTCAAAATAATACCTATTAAGAAATTTAATAAGTTCTGTATGAACATTTTGGTCTTTATTGAAGAATTTACTGAAATATAAAGAAGTAGTAGATTTAGAGTAATCAATAGCTCTTTGATTATCCATTATTAAATCTTTAGGTATATTTATAGGTAAAGATTCTATAGTAGAGTTTATAGTATTTTTTGATATATCAGAGAAATGCTTTTCTAACTTTTGTAATGTATCATTATCTAAATTGAAATGTTTTTCTAAAGTTAAAAGAATAAATCTTGATAAATCAACAAAAGAAAGGAAATAGTTAAATTTATCAAGAATATCTTTGATAACTTTTTTTTGTGCTTGATTAAGAAAAGGTTTTAAATCATTAATAATATTTTCTATTGTATCATCTGTCATTTGTCAAATCCTTAATTAAAGAATTTTTGTCTTCACTACCTTTAGAAGAGCCAAAATAGAAAGAGAAAATTTGAGATAAAACAGTAGATAAAGCACCTAAAATATATATAACAATATCTTTGTGAGTATCTTTAATTTCAACAAAGAATAAGATAGTAAATAGCAAGAAAGTAAGAAAAATAGTAAATAAAGCAATAATAGAAGATATGTATTTGTTTAATTTTTCAATCATAAATGTTCTAAAGTTCTCCTAATCCAGCCAAATAGAAATTTAATAGATGTTGGTCTATTATTACAGATTTGCATATATCTTTGAATTTTAGCTATGGTAAATTTAAGTAAGAAAAGTTCTTCATTAAAAGAATTAAGAGCATTTAGAGTTTGATTACCTAAGACACCATCAATAGATACATTTAAAATTTGTTGTGCAAGTCTAACAGAAGTAGATACACCAGCATTAACACCAAAATCAAAAATTGATTCAGCGATTTTTTGAGATTTAATTTTATCACCTTGAACTTTGTCCCAATAATTGTTTTTGTATATTTGTTTAGCTTGATTTATTGTAAGATTTTTAATATCTAAGTTTGGATAAGATGCTTTAGATATACCGAATTTAGTTTCACCACCAGGGTCTTTTGGGTCATTAACATAACCACCTTCCCATTTTAAAGTTTTTTGTATAGCAATGTCAAAATTAGCCATATAATTAGTCCTCTATGTCTAAAATACTTTTAGCTTTTTGATTATCAATAAGTCCAGAATTAAGTAGGTTAAGAGTATTTTCTACTTGAATTTTAGAATTTTGAGCATCTTTATCAGGATTTAAAGAAGGTAAAGGATTAAAGATAATATTAATATCTTCAAAATCATAACCTAATAAAGATATATGTAATTTATAACAATATTCTAAAGCTCTTTTGATACTTCTTTGAAAATTTTGTAATGTTTTAACAAATTGCTGATAAGATACAGTAGCCCAAGTTTCAGTAGAGCCTTCAGTTCTACCGAGTAAAGAAGGTTGTCCTTTAGCACCAGAAATAATAAGTTTATCAATCATATTAGATAGTTCAGATATACCAGATAAAGAATTAGATAATTCTTTGAAATTTAATTCAGTGCCTTCATAATGAACAACAATACCTTTAGAAATATTGTCATATACAGTTTTAGAAATATTTTCAATATCATTTTGTAATCTTTTACGATATTCAAATTCAGTTTCAGAAGGAGCTTTAGGTGGTAATGGTAATTGTAAATCTAAAAATCCAATAAGTCCTATTTTTTTAGACAAAGATTTAATTTGACTTAAAAGCTCTTCTGATGTTTCAACAGAAGATAAAGCTGATAAAAAAGGAGGTATAGCATAAGGTGAATCATCTAAAGTAAATATTGGAATATATAAATATGTTTTAGTATTTAGCTTTATTAGTTCTTTTGAATTTGAAAAAGTGTCTTGATAAGGTTCATAAACATCTAAAGATTCATTGTAGTTAAATCTAATAGTTTTAACAGGAACTCTAATAATTTTGTTTATACCTTCTAAATTTTCATTAACAACAATTTCAATAGAGATAGCCCCATAAATAACTAATTGAGAAAGTAATTGATTTATGAAATTATCAATATTCAATTTTTGAGCTAATTTATCAATTTCGTATTTAATTATTTCAGAATCATTAGATACAACTTCAATAGTGTGTCCAGAATTAGCTAAATCAATGATAAGCTGATGCATTTGAGATAAAATAGGATTAGCAATAACAGCTTTTTCTAAGATAGAAAACCATTCAAAAGGGAATTTAGGATTAATATATTTGTATTTAGTATCTAAAAATTTAGATAAAGAAGGAATAATTTCAGTAGATAATCTATTATTAGGAATATCAGAGAATTGTTTTTTATCTTTTTTAAAGAATTTTAGCCATGCCATATTTTATCTCCGATAATGATTGATTAATAAAAATAGGTTCAATAAAGAGTTTTTCTTTTGTTTGCAGACTTGCTTTAACAGCTAAAGCTAAAGACCAAAATCTATCAGCATGACTTTCTTGATAATTACCTTCAATTTTAATATTACCTGATTGAGTAAAAGATTTAGAAACTGAATGTAAATCTTCAATTAATTCCTTTTTTGGTGGTATAAATATAGTCTTATCAAAAAATTTAGATTGTAATTTTGTTGCAAGTTCTTCTTTAGATTTAGAAGTAAAATATACAGCTTCTACTTTGTAACCCCATTTTTTAATAAGTTCTTCAGCTAATTGCATACCAATACCAGTTTCATCAATACATACTTTTTTTGCAAAATAGCAATAATGGTCAATTATTTTAAACTGCTCAGAAAAAGAAAGATTTTGTATTTCTTCTAATTTTCTTAGATAAAGGATATTATTAATCTTTTCTAAAACAGAAATAACTGTTAAATCTTTTCTTCTACCAATATCAATACCTAAATAAATATCATTTTCAATTTGATTTAAATTATCTATGTAAATATTTTCAAGAGTGCATTGTTCAATTATTTCATAAGGTAATAAAGTAAAAGAATCATCTAAAAATTGGCAAAGATATTCTTGATTAAAAATATCATCAGAAGGAACAGCTTTTTTTAATTGTTGTATATCAATATTTAAACCATTATCAACAGCATCATAAATTGTTAATTTTTCTCTATACCAATTTTCATTAGTTTCAGACATTAACCATAGATGATAAAACAAATCATTTTTAGATTTAGGAGTAGATATTACTATAAGTTTGTAATTATCATTTCTTGTAATAGAGGGAAAAATAGCTTGATAAAGTTTTAAACCATCTTTGAAAAAAGCCGCTTCTTCCATAATAACATCACCACTTAGACCTCTTACACCGTCAGGGTTAGCAGGAAGTCCTATTATTCTTGAGCCATTAGGTAATTTGATTTCTAGTATATTTACATTTGCATCAGAAAAAAAAGTCTCACCATATTGTAATCCAATAATTTTGAAAAACTCTACATGCTTTTTTACTTTTTCCATAAATTCTTTACTTTGTCTTTCTGTAGGAGAAATTATTGCTACTAAATGATTTGGTTTTTCAATAGCTCTAAGTAATGCAAATAAAGAAACCAAGAAAGATTTTCCAGTCTGTCTTGACCACATTATTATACAAAATCTATGTTTTTCAATCTGTTTTAATGTATTAGCTTGATAAGGTAATAAAAAATTAGCCGTATATTTCTTTTTTGACATAGTTAATAAACTCTAAATCTATACCTTTATCTTTAGCTTGTTTTTCAATATTTTCAACAGCTTTTTTTAATTTCTCTTCTCTAATTTTTTGTAATTTGTCAGACATATCAGAGACAGTTTTAGCTACTTTTGCTAATTCTTCAGCATTATCAAAAGAAATAGAATCTATATCTTTTACAAATTCTAAAAGATGCCTTGCAATAATAGCTGATATAGCTTCCATCATTTCAGTTGTAGGTTTATCTTTTAATGAAGTAAGTAAAAGTTGTATTTCATCAAATTTTTGAGAGTATGCTTTTGCTGCTTCTTTGTATGTTTTGTATGCTTTATGAATAGATGATTTAGATATATCATAACCTTGTTTTTTAAGATAATCTTCTATTTCATAAAAAGAAAGATTTTCTTTCTCATACAAGGTAATAATATCTTCAATAAGTCCATAAAGATTTACTTTATTAGTTCTTCTCATCAGGTATTGCTACTCCAGTATCATTAATAAGTCCATCAAGTAAATCTATACCTTTGGCAGTAATACGATAAGTCGTTTTTTTCTTGTATCTATGATTATTTAAACTAATTTCTTTTTTATCAATATATCCTTTATCTGATAAGTAAAACAATGCATCTTTGATATGTGTATCTCTATACTCTTGATAAAAAACATGAATTATTTCTAATTCATCAACAGTTCTATCTCCAATAAGTCTTAAATAGTCTAAAATTTCACCTCTAAGAACAAATAATCTCATCTATTGATACCTCTGTCTATGAACTTAGATTTAAAGAAATTAAGTTCTTCTCGTAATTCTCTTAATTCTTGTCTCCAACCTGATACATCTCTAAAGTATGTTTCTCTATCAATGTAATAGGCATTAATAACATTAATACTTTCATTAATATTTTCTTTTATACTATCTATTTTCTCTTCTAAATTTTTTACTTTTTTTTCTAAATTAAAGTAAAAATATCCTAATATTACAAATGAAATAACCCAAGAAGATTCCTTTAAAACACTTAATAACAATACTTCCATAATTAGAAATTAGTTTAATTTTTAAACTTATTCAAGCAATATTTTTTATTCTGGTATAGGGGTTATTTTATTCATACTGAGATTAATATGATTTATGTTAATATTTAGTCCTTCAATATCTGTATTAACAAGAGCTTTAATTTTAGCATAGAAAGAAGCATAAGCCTTAATATTTGTAGATTTTAGATTTATCAATAGGGAAGAATCTAAATTAAAGTTTTGAGATTTAATATTGAAGTTATTAACATCAAAATTAATATCATTAGCTTTAGTATCAATCTTTTGAGCCTTTATTTCTACATCACCTTTTACATCTAAAAACAATTTATGTGAATTTCTATCATATTCAATAATAGTTCCATCTTTGAATTTGATATGATATTTATCTTTATTTGAAATAGGAACTGTATCTTTGTCATTGTAAATAGAACCAATTACAAAGCCTTGTTCTAAAGCATTGTCTAAAAAAACAGCTAAAACTAACTCTTGTATATCAGGTAAATAATAATATTTATTATCTTTAGTATTGTTCTGTAATACAGGTAACCAATAAGATTGAAGTTTGTCATTGTCTAAAATCTCAATTCTTACTTTACATTTACTTTCATCAATAGCAGTAACTAAACCTAATTTAATCATTTTTCATTCTCTTTAACAGTATCATAAGGATTTCTGTAAATATCTAATTCAGTGGTATAACCTTCTCTTGAAATACTATGTTTGGCACAAGCTATATAATACACTCTATCAAAAGCACCGAAACCAGAAATACCAATATTAGAAGTAGAATATACATTTGGATTACCTTCAATAACAAGTTTAGCTTTTACTTCTTTTAATTCAGAAATATTTTTTTGAGCTTTTGCTAATAAATTAGCTTGATTTTGATTTTCTACTCTAATATTTTTTTTCTTTGTATTACCAGAATATTTAACATTTGTATTTAATTTATCTTTTGTTAATTCTTTTTTATCAGGGTCTAAATAACTTACTTCAATATTACTATCAAATAATGAAGATGCTTCAAATTCAAAATCAATAATATTATTTCTTTTTAGAATATATACATTTGAACTTTTTAAAACATCTTGAATATTTCTAATAATAATCTTTTTATTTGATACTTTACAGGTGTAACCATAGTTAGAGCATAAGAAATGAAGAAATTGCAAGTCTCTTTTTTCTTGTTGTGTAATTCTATTAAAAGAAATATTTTGTCCTATAAAGTCTAATTTGTAATTATTATCTTTTGCTATTTTTTCAGCAATAGCTTTAATAGAAGTATTTTCAAAAGCAGTAGTTTTAATAGTTCTATATGATGCTTTTACATCAGTGGCAAGAGCTTTTATTGTAAAAAGAAAACCTTTTCTACTATTTTTGTAAGTATATGAATCAATAAAGAATATACCAGTGCTTTGTATTAAATCTTGATAACCAAATTTAACTTTTAATGATGAGCCTCTTGAAGGAGGGTTATTTTTGAAAATATCTTGACTATCTTCAAATTCAATTTCAATATCATCTACTTCATCTTTATTTAATCCATCGTTATCTGTATATGTAAATCTTGTTAAGTATGGGGTTATATATGTAGAAATATCTTTATTATTAAGTTCTACATAAATATATGGTTTATCAATTAATCCGTCTGCCATGGAACATTTACCTCTTGTATATCATCAGGTATGTATAAATCAGGTATATTTAGACTAATTCCAGAAGGTAAAATGAAATAACTTATATACTGTGGATTTTCTAATATTATAGCCTCATACAAATATGGATTTCCATAAAAGTTATATGCTATTATATCCCATCTATCATTATCTTTTGTAATATATTTCATTTCTTTTTTTCTACAACATACATTTCAAAACCATCTTTGTTTTTTACTTTTTTTAAAACATAATCATCTTGTTTTGTTTGTCTTACATAATTTGTATTTTTATTAGTCTTACTACTACTTTTGAGTATCTTTTTAGCTGGAGCATTGTATTTAATTTTAATTTTTCTAGTTTGTAATTTTTTCTCAATAAACTGTTGAAATTCAATATCACAATCAATAATAACAGGCTTACCCCATATATCCAATTGTTTAGTAACAGAGGATATTTTCTTTATTACAAAATTACCAATTAGTCTTGTAGCTATGATAAGTTTTTCAGCTTTACCTTTATTTGAAATATCTTTCAATTTTTTGTATTCTTGTATAGGATTACAAAATTCTCTATGAAATCTTATAGATAACTTTAAACTTTCAAGTTCAGTTCCCATAAATTGTAAAGAAGAAGATGCAAAAATAGTCTCATGTTTTGCATATACATAGTCAATTTCTTCTTGATGATTTTGATAAGATTGCAATTTAAAAGTTATACTTCCAAAACTTGCATAATTCATAAAGTATTTTCTTCTAAGAATTTTTTTAAATCAGATTCCTTTATTACAATGAATGTTTTAGGATTATCTGAATATTTTACTTTAAAAGCATTCAAAAAACCTACTTCAATATATGAATAAATAGTACTTGTAGATAATCTCAAATATTTTGAGACTTCTTTTATTGATAATAATTTATCTTCTTGATTAATCATATAGAAATTATGATGAATTTACTGTTAATTTTCAAGCAATAGTTTTATAGCTTTTTATTATTCTTGATAAACTCTTTTAAATCAGATAATTTAACTCTAATAAATGATTTAGAACTGTCACAAAAGGATTGTCCTTTAAGAGCTCTAAGTTTTCCCATTTCAATATATGTGTAAATAGTTCTAGGAGCTAGATTTAATATTTTTGCTACTTCTTTGACTTTTAGAAATTTATCATTTTGAAAGTCCATAATATTATTATACAAGCAATTACTTGTTTTTTAAATCTTTTAGAAAGTCAGAATAAGTATTTTTTTTGAAAAAAATTTCATTACCTTCAACAATAAATATTGTGATATTGCCAAATATTTCAAGATAAATATATCTTTTAAAGCCTTTTTCAACAATTTTACCTACCTTAATCACAAGCCTACTCCTTTAGCAATCTTTTCAATATTTTTACCAACTAAAGAAGATTTAGAGACTTTAGCTGCTGAAGTAATGTAATTACAATGTAAAGTACTCCACCCTTTTATTTTAGCAATATGAGTAAGTTCATCAATATCTACTTCAATATTTTTTGTAAGTTCTTCTAATGAAGATTTTTCAATAGGATTAATTTCTTTTTTTACAAGTATTCTTTCATGAATAGAATGAGGGAATATTTTAAGCATTTTTGGTAATGTTAAATCACCTAAAAAGACATATTGGAAAGATAATTCAGGTATTTCTGATAAATCTTTCAATTCATTTAGAATATGTTCTTTTTTCAAAATTCTTTGAGCTTCATCTAAAACAAAAACAGCTTTTATTCTTTTTGAAAGAATATGATATTTTATCATTTCTAAAGTTCCTTCATAGGTAAATCTAATACCACAGCCTAAAGAAGAAGCTATAAGTTTATACAATCTACCTACCTTTATATCACCATCAGGTATTTTTACATAAAAGATGTCTTCACTTTCTTTGGCAATTTTCAAAGAAGAGAAAGTTTTACCAGTTCCCCATTTACTCCATAAAGCACAATGGACAGGTGAATTTACAACATTTGAAAGATTTTTTATACTTGTAATAGACTGTTTTAAAATATTTTCTACATGCATATATACCTCCTTAATTAAATGCAAATAATTTTAATGGATCAAATTCATCATTATCATCATCATTTACTTTTGGAATTTCAATATTTTTATCAATAATATTGAACTCGCTTTCTCTATCAATAGTTACATTACTTGTTTGATTTTCTACTTTTTCTATTTTTTCTAATTCATCATAGAGTTTTTCTTTTCTTTTGATAATTCTCTTTTCTCTATTTTTTTCTTGTTTTATTTCAATAGGACTTAGAACACTACCAGATATTAAAGGAGCATTACCTAAATATTTACTATTTTCATCATAAACTTCAATAAAAGAATTATCTTCTAAATATTTTCTAATAAATACAGTTGGATATTCTTTATTTCTACCAAGTTCTAAATTAATATCAAAATCTTTGTAAATATAATAATACTTATCATTATCAATAGTGATAATATTATTAATGACTTTTCTTGTGAGCTTTATACAAAAAGCTCTTTTTATTTTATCTATACTAATTTTCTCAAATTCAATAGTATCAATTAAATCAACAGGTCTTACTTTACCAGAAATATGCATAAAATTATGTTCTGTATTATTGTATGAATTAATAGCTGAAATCAATGCTGAAGAAAAATCCATTGAAGATTTTACTCTAATCCAGGCTTTAATATCTCTTATAGTCCTTTCTATCAATTTTGATTGAGGACTATATGCTTTAGTTCTTTCTACTTTTATACCTAATTCATTAAAAGCTGATAAAAGTAAATTATTACTCATAGTTAAGTCATTATCAGTTTTTACAATTTTTGGAATTCCATAATTTGAAAATATTGTCATAACTAATTTTGCTACATCAAAAGAGTTTATTGCTTTATTGTAAAATTTAGCTCCAGTCTCTTCTTTTGCTTGTAATACAAATGGTTCAAATATATATCCAGAATATATTTCTTTTACCAAAAGTATAAAGTAGGTATTACCTTGATAAGTGTAACCTGTTGCATCAATTTCAAAAGTTGCTTTTTCTCTTTTTATATTCCCTTTAATTGCTCTATATTTATTCTTTTCTTCTTTTGGTCTTCTTTTCATTTCCAATTTTTCAACAGAACCAAATTCTTTTTTTACTAGAAAATCCATAAATCTATAAAATGATGTAATGCTATTTATTCCAGCATTACATAGATATTCTTTATATACTTGCCATATTTTGTAATATGATACAGTTTTAGAACTTCCTTTTTCTTTTGTTGTAAAAAGTAAAAGTTGTAATATTTTATCTTTTATACCTTCTTTGCAAAGTGAATTTACAACATTTTCATATTTTCCATAGAAAGAATTTTCATTTTCTTCTTCTCCTAACCAACGACATAGTGTAGATTTATCTATATTTGTCATTCTTTCTATTTGAGATAATGACATACCTAATTTATATCTATATCTGAAAACTTCATTTTGTAAATTCATTTACAACTCCTTTCTATCTTCTATGTTCAGGTAATACTGCTTTTGGGTGTCCTGTTCCTGGATGTCCGCCCCAATCTTCATCTATATACTCTATTAATCTATGTAAAACTTCAATAGCTGTTTTATGTCCCCATATACCTGCTATTTTTGACATATATGCTTGAACTCTTTCATACAATATTTCTAATTGCTTTTCAGCATCAAATGGTGCTAATTTTTCAATCCTTGATACTGGACGACCGCCTTTACTCCTTTTTTCCTTTACTTGCAATAATTCCTCTGTCTCTTCTAATTCATCCTCTATAACATATCTTGATATATCTTTTCCTATATCATCTGAAATTAATTCTTCTTCATCTTCATAAATGTTAATATTGCTAGTATTACTATTATCATTATGCTTAAAATCTGAAGTAGTTTGGGTTTGAGATAGGTGTCTAAATTCAAAATTTTTAGTGTTGAAATTTTGACAATTTGTCAAATCTTCAACATTATATTTTTGCTCTCCAAACCATTTTGAGACAGTTGTAAAATCTATATTCAAATCATTTCCAATTTCTCTTAAACTCTTTCCTTGCTCTCTCAACTCTTTAGCTTTATTGATAAGTTCTAATCTTTTGATTTCTTTTTCATTGATAAGTTCATCAATCCATCTATAAATAGTTCTTTCAGAGACAGAGAATAATTTACATAGTTCAATGATATTTACACCAGCTTTGTATAGAGTTTTAGCTAATAATTCTTTTTCCTCTTTTTTTAGAGGTATGCCGTGCTTATTAAGTCTTATAGCTTCTTTTCTGTATTCTAATTCATTTTTTAAATCTAAAAGTTTAGCTTTTACTATGTTTTTTCCTAATAATTTTTGTGCTTCAAATCTATGCACTCCATCTACTATCCAATATTGATTTTCCTTTTTCCATACTGCTATTGGTGGCATATCTTCACCTTGTTGGTATGCTTCTTTGTATTCTTCTACTTTTTCCTGTATTGTTCCAGTCAATACTCTTGGTAATAATCCTTGTGGTAATGTAATATTTGAAATTTCAATTTCTACTATCATTTTAAGCTCCTTTCACAATATCTAATGTTGTATTAAAAGTATCTTGAATATCTAATTTTTTCTCTATATCTATCAATTTCAAGAATGTATATTCAATTTCTGACATTACTGTTAATAACTTCTCACATTTTATTTCTAATGAAGTATTTGAAAGAATTTTGAAAGTCTGTAAATTAGAGCCAATACCTTTTTTCAAAAATCTAATTAGCTCCTGAATATATTTACTTTTTTCTTTATCAAGATTGATTAATTCTTGTCTTAACAAAGAGTGTTTATTAGTTAAATCTTTTTGATTAGCACTCATAAGTCCCCCTTTTTGTAATTACATCTTTGATAATATTTTTTTTACAATCAATTATTTTTTTGAAAGTATCACTAAAAGATATATTCATTAATTTTGATAAAGAACTTAAACCTCTTATACCACAAGAGAAATGATATTCATAAAATAGTTCTTTATTATCACAGATTAAATTACCGTGTGTAACTACTAGATTTATATCAGTTAGAAGTATTTCCAGCTCTATTATTAAGCCTTCTTCTGATAAACATAAAGCTATATTTCCATTTTTAGTTATTTTCTGTGTTATTTTATCTATATCATCAATAAGGTAAATATTTCTTTCATAAACATCTACAAAATAATCTCTAGTGTTATAATGACAAACTAGGTGTTCAAGTTCAGAGTACGAATACAGTACTCTGAAATGTCCTTTTTGTCTTTCTTTAAATTTCATATATACCTCCTTTCTTTAAATAACAATAATTTTTATACAAATATTTTTGAGAAAATCTTTTGAAAGTCTGGCTCTTCTAATTTTCCTAATTTTCCACTTCTGTCTTTTAGTTCTGCTATTTGTTGCTGTGAATTAAATGCTACTAATGTATTTCCTTTATCACTTCTGTATATGTATCCTTCTAAATCACATATCGCTCTTAAATATTCTCTTATTGACTTCGGTAAATCTGGACCTACCCAACTCATCTTTTCTTCTTTATCTTGCTTCTTCTTTGATAATGCTGTAAATACTGTATGTGTTGTATAGTTTATCAATCCTAATATTACTGACTTTATAAATGATGTTAATATTTGCCATTCTTTAAATGTAGGTGTGCTTTTACTATTTTCTGATAATATTTCTCTTAAACATTGTTGTATAAATACAGAAAAACCATCAAAAGCTATTGATTTAAATTCAATACTATTATCTTCTATTGTCCCTTTTATATACTCCAATAAACTTGATAATTCTACTCTTGAATATATTGGAGCTATAAATACATTTTCTTGATTTAATAGCCTTATATCACTACCACCTTCAAAGTCTATTACCAATAATGGTCTTGGTAAAGTAGCTAACATTGTAGTTTTACCAATTCCTGAATCACCATAAACTAAACATCTCAATGGTCTTGATGATGTTCCTAATTCACTCGCTTTAAAAATTCTTGGCATTGTTAAACTCATTTTTTCCTCCTTATGACTAAAAATTACTTTTTATTTTTTTTTAATTTTTCACTGAAATATTTTTCAGTTACTTCTATGAAATTTATTATCCTTTCTTTTACACTATGATTTTCAATAGGGTGTTTATACCTATCATTTAAAATCATATTCAAGTAGCTTCTATGGATACCTAATTGTTTTGCTAATTTTTCCTGCGTTATTCCTAGTTCTTTTAGCCGATTTTTTAAATCTTTCATGCAATTTTCTACCTCCTTTTTGCTAAAATATTACTAAAATGAATTATTCAAATTTGAATAATTCTTTTTTGAATAATGTATTTTTATTATAATATCGTATTACGATATTGTCAATATTATTAATATAAAAAATACGATATTATTTTGGGAGGTTATAAATGAATGAAATAGGTAATAGGATAAGATTAGTTAGACAATATCTTAATCTATACTCAAAAAGAATTTTCAAAAGAAATAGGAATATCCCAAAATAGATTATCGGAAATAGAGAATGGTGACAGTACTAATGAAAGTATATTAATTGCTATTTCAAGCAAGTTTAATATAAATCTAACATGGTTAAAAACAGGTATTGGAGAGATGTATGACACAAATAATATTGATAAATTGTTAAATACATTTGATAACTATACAGTTGCAGTATTAAGAATGATGCAAGAGATGTCAGAGGAGGAGAAAAAAGATTTTTGCGAGTTTGTTAAGAGGGAGAAACAGATATTTGATATGAGGAGAGAGTTAGAGGAATTGAAGAGGATGAAGACGGGATAGAGTTTTTTTGGGTGTGTTGTTGTTTTAAAGAGTTGTAAAAACATCAATATATAATTATTTTAAGCTAGAAAAATATAATGAAAAATGATAAATACTACTATAGATTTTGTTAAGTTATCTAGTTTTTTGACTGTTGGATAAAAAACTATTCTAAAAGAAGTAAATTTATTACAAAAAATCATATAATCATAAATAAAACAAGTATCTATAAGAATGTAACAGTTATGAAAGTAATAGTATAATATTATACTTAAAAAATTAAAATGTTTTAATATGAATAAAATAATTCTAAATGATATAAATATAGGATTACCAGGAGTAACTTCTTCAATAGCTAATTGTATGATAGAAGCATGTATTGTTTCACTTGATGAATATGGTCATAATAATAATTGTATTCTTAAAGTAAAAACAGAAAATGATATAAAAGAATATATTGTAAATTGGGATAAAGAATTAACAGAACAGATTAGAAGAAGTTGGAATGATAAAGAAGAAGCTATTGAGTATGGTGCTAGTTGTATAGGTATTTTATTAACATTAAAACTAACTGATTATACAATTATTTTAAGATCAGCTAAAAAAACAGGTATAGATTATTGGTTAGGATATGAAAAAGATATTTTAGATTTTAAAGCTAGATTAGAAATATCAGGTATAGGAAAAGAGAGTAGTAATAATAGTATTGATAAAAGATTAAAAATTAAAGAAGAACAAGTCAAAAAATCAGATAATTCTAATTTGCCTGTATTTATAGCAATTTTAGAATTTAGTAAACCTGAAGCGAGGTATTTAAAAAAATGATAAGTAAAAATAGAGATTTAAATACTTTTTATGAAAAGCATAATCAAGCAATGAATTTGTTTGAAGAATATTTACTTTTAAAAAGAAAAGGAAATGATGATAAAAATTTATTAAAAAAAGCATATGAGTTAGAAAAAGAAGTTGCACTTTCTTTTAAAAATAGTTATGATAAAGAGCCTACAAGAGCTATATTATTTAAGAGTGCTGCTTCAATAGCTTTTAATGCTGATGAATTAATAGAAGAAGCTGAAAAAATGT
Source organism: Candidatus Sericytochromatia bacterium (assembly GCA_026004035.1). Taxonomy (GTDB): domain Bacteria; phylum Cyanobacteriota; class Sericytochromatia; order UBA7694; family JACMQJ01; genus BPII01. The sequence continues at coordinate 17,208 of BPII01000028.1, forward strand.
GTGATTATGCTTTAGATGGAAAACCTTTTATAGAAATAAAGAAAGAAGTTGAAAATTTAAAAAAAGAAATTCAAGATAAAAAAAAGGAGATTATTAAAAATAATAAACAAACACTTGTAACAGTATTAAAATTTGATAATAATTCAAATGAAATAGAGCTTAATATATTAAGTAAAGTACTTAAAAGTATTGGTAATTTACTAGATAGTATTAAAGTTAAAAATAAATCATCAACAAAATTAATACTAAATCCTTATAGCTTTAAATCTGGTTCATTCTCTATTGAATATAAAATTAATGAATTTACTTTTTTCCCCAATGATGATATATCACTAATGATGAATTTATTAGACACAAAAGATAATAAAGAAAAAATAGCACAAATGTTTAAAACAAAGCAAATAAATAATTATATTATAGATACATATATAAATATGTTAAAGGTCTTTGATGAAAGTAAAATTCAATTTAGTGTAAGTTATTTTGTAAATGAAAATAATTACTTAAAGTCAGAATTAGATAAAAACACAATTAAGAGAATTATTGATTTATTAAATATATATAATTTTGAAGAAAACATTATAGAAGTTCATGAAGGTTTTTTTAAAACAATAACAGAAATGTCAAAAAAGAAATTTGATTTTGAAATAAATAAAACAAAAAAAATTATTTCATGTAAAATCTCAAAAGAATTAAGTAAATTAGGAAAAGAAAGAGAGCTTGTTTTAGGTAAAATACTATATAAAGCAACTTTTGAAGTTAATAAAAAAAGAAATCAATTTAAAGGTCTAATTGAAGAATATACTTTGAAAGACTTTCAAAAAGTTAATAAATGAGAAGTAGAATAATATAAAATTAATTGCTTAATATCCATAAATATCTGTTATTCTAACTCTTCCTAATCTTCTGACAAAAAAGTTTAAACTGATAAAATTTGCCAAAATCTTTTTCATAATATTTAGTTAAAGTAAAAAATACAGATTCAGGAGATACAAATTTATCAATTTTTCTAATGTTATAAAAAAATAGTTTGTAATTTCTATTAGTTATTACTGTATAAAGATTTTTCCAAAGTTTTTCTCTAAATGTAGGTGGTATTAAAATACAATTAGAGAAAGTATAAATATATTCTTTAGATTGTAGATTTTCTGGAAGAATAATTTTAGATAATTCTAATAAAATAGACAAAGCCCAAGTATCATTAAGAGTATTAGAATTTAGTATTATTGTATTGTTTTTTGATGTAGAATAATACTTTTTAATAGGTAAGATTTTTAACTCAATATTTAGCTTATAGAGTAAAATTTGAACTTGCTTAAGAGAATTAAAAGAATAAGCTCTTAAATTGTAATGTTCAATAAAGTTAATAGCTGATTTTTCAGGATTAAGCTCAAATAAAGATTTCTCTAAAGTGATCATACTAAAGTATATACTAAAAAATCATTGTTTTAAATATTGCTTGAATAAAAAAATAAAGAAAAATATTGTATAAATATGGAAATATTTAAAATAAAATTATCAAATTCACAAGAAAATGATAAATACCTAGATTTCAAAGTAATAGCTATAACAGTAGGATATGTAGAAAGAACTTTTGGAAAATTGTATTTTTCAGAAGAAGTATTAAATAAATATTCTCAAAATTTAAAAGGCAAACCTGTATTAATAGACCATATACCAGAAGTATCAAAAATTATAGGAGTAGTAACAAATAGCTATTATGATAAAGATACAAAAGGAATAATAGCAGAATTAAGAATAAGCAAAATAGGTAATGAAAAAATAATAAACTTATTGCAATTAGAACCAAGACCAATAACAGATGTTTCCATAGGTGCTTTAATCGCAAAAGAAAAAATGCAAGAAAATGTTTATCAAGTAAATGAAATAGAATTTAAAGAGATTTCAATAGTTTTTGAAGGTGCTGATAAAAATGCAAAGATTATTTTAAAGGAGGATAAAATGGAAAAAGAAATTGAAAATTTATCAAAAGAAAATGCAAAATTACTAAAAGAATTAGAAAATGTAAAATTAGAATTAGAAGTAAGTAGAAAAGAATTAGAAAACTTTAAACAATTAGCTCAAATAGGTAAAACATACAAAGAACACTTAGAAAAAGAAGCAATAAGACTTGTCAAATTAGTAGAAGGTGATACAAGTCCTTTATTAGCATTATTAGAAAAAGCTGACATTAATACTCTAAAAGATATTGTAGAACAATACAATATTAAAGCAAAAAAAGAATATATGCCCTCTTCTAAAAAAATAGATGATAATGAACCTTTAACATCAGAAAAATTATTAAAAATGAACCTCAAAGAATTAATGGAATTAAAAAAACAGTTGCATTTTAAAAATTAATAAAGTATTATACAAAATAACACGCTCACCACACTTTCCTTAAGAACAGTGCAACTATGGTGAGCTTTTTACATTAGTAAAGTTTTAATTTTTTTCATAAATTTATAGAAATAATATAACAATAAATTCTCCTTTTAAAATATTGCTTGAATAAATATTGAATATTTTGCTACTTTGAATATAGAGTAATGTAAAGGAGAAATAAATGCCAACAATAACAAGTGTAACAAATCCCGACTTATTTCCATTGTATTACGAGAAGAAATTAATAGAATATATAAAAGAGACATTAGTTACAATAAAATATGGACAGAAATATAATTTTCAGTCTCAAAGTGGAAGGACAGCAAGATTTACTCGTTTTGTTCCATTAACAGTATCAACAACTCCAATAACAGACTTACCTACACCAGCAAGTGGAGCTTCAATAAGTTCGCAATATGTAGAAGCTACTATAAATGAGTATGGTAACTATATAGATTTAGATGAGTTTTCAGACATAACAGCATTTACACCACTTTTAGATGTATCAACAGATTTACTTTCATATAATGCACAACAGACATTAGACAAAGTAGGAATGAATGAAATAACTAATGGGACAAATGTAATATATTCTGGTGGAGTAACATCAAGAGGAGCTTTAGATGGAACGAAATTAATAACACAAACAGATATTAGAAAAGCAGTAAATTTATTACAAAGACAGAATATACAACCATATGAAGATGGTTATTATGTATGTTTTATACATCCTGATAAATTATTGAATTTATTCACAGATGCAAATTTAATAACATTAGCTACTGCTAAATTAGATATGTTTGAGAAAGGAGTAGTAGCTCAAGAAAGTTGTGTCTAGGAGTAAAACCTCAAATTAAAAATTTGCTTAAGTTCATAAATATGATTTTTAATATGAGGTATAGAATTAAACTTCCACTTATTATTCATTTTTTCAATAAATAAAAAGAAAGAAATTTCTAAACAATCAACACTCTGGAAATATCCAGATTTTCTATATCTAATTCTTTCAAAACCTGAATTGACAGATTCAACAGGATTAGTTGTATATATATGCTTTTGTATTTCCTTAGGAAAATTCAAAAAACAAATATATTCATCTATTTTAGAATCTAAACTTTTAATAAAGTCTGGATACTTGTCTGAATATTTATAGATAATTTCCTCTTTAAATAAATTGAAAGCTTTTTCAAATGAATTAGATGTTTTTATTTGAGTTAAAATTTCAATAATATTTTTACAATCTTGTTTAGAAGTATTTCTGAAAATACTTCTTTGTAAATGAACAAAACATTTCTGTATATAACAATCAGGGAAAAATGTTTTAATAGCATCTGATATACCGCTAAAATCATCACAAATAAAAACAAGAACTCTTTTTAAACCTCTTGTTATTAAATCTTGAAATATACTTTTCCAAGTATCTTTATTCTCTTTACCAAATACATTGTAAAAACCTATTATTTTTTTATTTGCATTATAGTCTATTCCTACTAATGTATATACAGCACATTGTTTTACTTTCCCATCTTTTAAATCTTTTACACTTGTATTATATGCATCTATATATACAAAAAAGTATTTATCTTCTAATTCTGTTAATTTAAAGTCTTTTATCTTTATTTTTATACTCTCATATATTTCTTCAACAGCTTTTTCAGAATAATTTAAACCCTTAATTCTTAATTTTGCTATTACTTCTGCTTGACTATCTCCGCTTGTTATTAAACTTTTTATTAATTCTTCAAATGTTGCATCATATCTTGTATATTTATCTGGCAATACTTTAGGTCTAAATTCTCCTTCTCTTGTTCTTGGAACATTTATATTTATTTTTCCTAATGATGTTTGTATCTCTCTATCATAGAATCCATTACCCTTATCAAACATATTATTTGAAAGGTATATTTCTCTCTCTTTATACATTATTTCTTCTAAAATTTTTGATACTATATCTGACAAAAAGTTCTTTTCTTTTAATGAAAAAATATCATATTCTTTATTTATTATCTCCATTATATTTTCTTTACTATAACTTTCTCTCATTTTTTTCTCCTTTTTAAATTTAATAAAATTATATTTTATTTGTATTTTTACTCCAGACACAAGCTTTTATTACTTACTCCCTTGCGTAACTTCAGTTAATAAATGCTGGATATGCCAAAGAAATAGAAGAAAAAAAGAGTAAAAAATGATAACAGTAAATGATGTAAAAGAATTTATTGATACAGCTTCAAGTGATTTTAATGATAGTCAAATACAAAATTGTATTGATATAGCTTTATTAAGATTTGAACAAATAAAACAAAATCCACCACAAAATAATATCATAGATAAGAAAATACTTGTATTATTAGCTGTTTCAGAACTTGCAAATTCTGTAAATTTGTATTGGAAAGGACAAGAAAAAACAAATATCATAAAAACAAAAGATGTAATTGCTGAAGTAGAAAGACTATTGAAAGTTCCTAATAGTATTCCTATTGGATTTATTAATATTGAGGTTTAAATGGATATAACTCATTTAACTGATCATATAGATAATAGTATAAAAGAAGCTGTATCAAAAACAGCATTTTACTTTGAAAGTGAGCTTTCAAGAGTTTTTCAGACAGAAGGTAGAAGTTTAGATATTAATTGGGCTGATTACAAAAATCCTGATTATTTTCAAGAAAAAGTATCAAAAGGATTTTCAGAGAAAAAACTACATAAGACTACATCATTAGCACAATCATTTTCACATACTTTAGATGGATACAAAGCACAAATTGGAACTCCTGTAAAATATGCACAATTTCATGAATTTGGAACTTCTAAATTTGTGTCAAGACCATTTTTTAAACCAGTTTTAGATCATGTTATTAATGAAAATATTTTTTCTAGATTTTTAAAGGAGGCTTTAGAAAATGGATAGAAGAAGATTTTTTGAATTAAATCTTTTAATTTTGAATATCCTTTTTGATGAAAGATTTAATAAAAAAAGTTCATTTAGATATGGAATTTCTTTACAAGCAATTACCAGAATTTGATAAAAATGAGATTGATTTTTGTTTAAGTTATTTACAAGAAAAGAGCTTTATTGTAAATAACCAAATAAGTGCTTTAGGTATAGAGTATATTGCGAGTTAGGTTATGTTACAACAATTAGAAGATAGTATATTACAAATATTACAAGATAATAATATTGATACTTTAGCTTGGTCAGGTAAAGCTGAAGAACTGTTTTTAATACCAAAGAAATTACCAGCTGTAAGGTATATATTAGAAAATGTAGATTTCAAAGAACAATTAAGTTTAAATCATTATACTGTAAATGCAAGATTTTCTTTACTTGTATTTTTTAGAAGTTTAAAAGAAAAAGGACAAGGTGCATATTCATTAGTAGAGAATATTATTAATAGTTTATGCACTACATTACCTTTTGGTTTTAGTCTATCTTTGATAAGTATTGATTTACTATACCATCAAAGTTCTGAATTTTGTTATCAGATAAAATTCAATGCTAATGGTAAATACATTATTTCTATACCAGAAGAAGAATTAGTAAGAAGGATTACAACTTATCAAGGCGATGAAGTTATTTCTGATGTTTTTTCAATAGGGGGATAAATGAAGAAATTTATTGTTAAAATGACTTTTCCTACGGCTTTAGAATTTGATAATAATACATATTATCTTTTTCCAAATAGAGAGATTGAATTACCTGATAATGAGATTATACAGACATATATACAATTAGGTTACATTCAAGAAATTGAAGAAAAAAAGAAAAAAATAGAAGTTAAAAATTAAGGAGGATATTATGCCAAATTATTTACACGGTATTGAGACTATTGAAGTTTTAAGCGGACCTGTTCCAGTTAGAGAGGTAAAAAGTGCTGTAATCTTTTTGGTAGGTACTGCACCTGTGCAAAATACAATACCAACAGGAGTTACATCAACAGATTGGTATAACCAAGTAGTAAATCAACCAATATTGATATTAAATAGAGAAGATGCAATAAAATACTTTGGTAATTTAACAGTAGGATATACAATACCTTATGCATTAGATGCAATATTTGATCATGGTGGTGCTACTGTAATAGTAGTAAATGTATTTAACCCAGTAACTCATTTAGTATCAGGTTCACCAAATCCATCAGCTGTAACAGCAACAGATATAATAGGAAGCATAAACTCAACAACAGGAGTTAGAACTGGATTTAAATTGGTAGATGAATTGTATTCAAGATTTGGATTTACAGCAAAGCTATTATTATCACCAGTATATTGTGAAACTGCTTCAGTTCAAGCTGAAATGATACAAGTAGCAACAAATGTAAAAGCAATGGCATTAATAGATGCTCAAGCTGGCTTAACAGTTCAACAAGTATTAACAGCAAGAGGAACAGGTGGCTCTTTGAATACATCATCAAATAGAGTAATAATTTGTTATCCTAGAGTAAAAGTATATGATACACAAGAAAGATTAGACCCTCTTTCTTCAAGAATAGCTGGATTAATAGCAAAAACAGACCACGAAGAAGGATATTGGTTTTCACCTTCTAATAAAGAAATATTAGGAATTGTAGGTATAGAAAGACATTTAACATCAGCATTAAATAATCCATTATCACAAACAAATATTTTAAATGAAAATGGTGTATTAACAGTATTTAATAGTTTTGGGACTGGATTTAGAGCTTGGGGAAATAGAAGTGCTTCATTCCCTTCATCAACAGACCCAAAGAACTTTATTTCTGTTAGAAGAACTGCTGATATTATAGCTGAAAGTATAGAATACTCTACAATGCAATATCTTGATAAACCTATATCAGTTGTAATTGATGCTGTATTATCAACAGTTAATTCATTTATTAGAACTTTAATAGGTAGAGGTGCTTTAATTGATGGAAAATGTACTTTTCCAAAAGATAAAAATCCATCTACAAATTTAGCAAATGGACATTTAACTTTTTCTTATGAAATGATGCCTCCAACTCCTGCTGAAAGAATGACTTTTGAACAAGTTATTAATACTGATTTACTTAATAAATTGGTAGGTGCTTAATGGAAAAAATTAAATCTAAACTTTATGATATTTCAGAAGAAATAAATAATCTATTACTTGAAAGAAAATATATAGTAGAAAATCTGATAAGTTTATCAATAAGTTTAGAAAACAGTTATATCAATGACTTGATTAATATTGAAAAAATATCAGACTTGAATAATAAATTTCATAAAATAGCTTTAAAACTTAACTATTTGATTTCAGAAAGAGAAAGGTTAAAAAAAGCTCTAAATTTAGAAAATATTTTTTGTAAAAGGAGTGTAAATTATGGCAATTGAAATATCAAAAGTCTTTAATGCAAGAGTATATATAGATAATATTGACTTTATAGCTAAAGCTGAAGAAGTAGATTTACCAAAAGTAAAATTTAAATTCTCTGATACCAAATCATTAGGTATTTATGCTGAAAGTGAATTACCTACTGGACTTGATAAAATGGAAGCAAAAATTAAATTTAATTCTGTTTATCCAGATTTTGTAGGTTTAGCTGCTGACCCTTTTAAATCAAGAACAGTTATAATAAAAGCTCCTTATCAAGTATGGACTAATGAAGGTGTATCTAAAACAGCTCCACTAAAAGCTGAAATTAAAGGCTTTTTTAAAGAATATGATACTGGTAAATTAAAAGCTAGAGATAGCTCTGAAGCTGAAGCTACTATCTCTGTTCTTTACTATAAATTAGAAGTTGATAACAAAGATATTATTGAAATTGATGTATTAAATAATATCTATAAAGTAAATGGCATAGATAAATTACAAGATTACAGAACTGTAACTGGAGGATAATATGGATAATGAACAAATACTTTTGTCAAATGACAAAGTCGCAAACTTTAGAAAAGCAAAAGGAAAAGATTTATTCGACGCTCTTAGACTTGCTAATGGAGAACCTTCTGATATTACTAAACTCCTCATTGCAAAAATAGTAACTATTGACCAAAAAAATATCACTGAATTTGATATTGATGATTTACCTTTAGAAGATGTGTTATTATTAATTGAAAAACTTAACTCACTATACCCTTTTTTATCACAGAAAAAGAAGTAATTATTTTGATTAAAGAAGGTAAGTTCTCATATTCCGATTTATCTCAAATGGATTATGATGAACTTCTCTTCTGGTTAAAAGCTCTTTCTAATCATTTTGAAACTATTAAGGCTAATTTAGATGAATAACTCTTTTGATTTCCTTATTAATATACGAGTTGTCAATAACTTTTCTAATGAATTATCAAGATTACAAAACAACCTTAATGGATTACAAAATAATGTATCTAATACTACTAATTCTTTAGGTAATTTATCTAATACATTGTCTAATATAGCTAATATTGCCGCTTTCACTACTGCATTTAAAGGAATTACAGACTCATATATGGATTTAGAAGATGCTCAAATAAAACTAAAATCTTCTTTTATGGAGTCAGGTGATTCAGCTTTAGAACTTGACAAAAGAATAAAAGGAATTTCAGATAAAGCTATTGAATTAGGTAATAAATTACCTGGTAACACATCTGACTTTTATCAAATGGCTTCAGCTATGAAACAACTAGGATTAGAAACAGAAACTATTGCTAAAGGTGGTCTTGAAGCTGCTGCTAATTTAGCTGTTGTTTTAAATATATCTTATCAAGAAGCTGCTGTCTCTACTGCTAAATTTATTGACCAGTTAGGTATTGCAAAAGAAGATGCTGTCCAATTTACTGATGTAATGCAAAGAATAGGACATATGGGTGTTGAAATGAAAGATATGTCTTTAGCTTTTGAAAATGCTACTGGTGCTTTAAAAGCTGTTGGGTGGCAAGGACTTAAAGCATCAAAAGAACTAGCTCCTATGGTAGCTATGTTATCTAAATTATTAGGTGGTGGTGCTACTGCTGGAACAGGTATAAGTAATCTAATTGGAACTTTAGCTAATTCTAATAAATTACAAGAAATTAATCAAGAATTATCTCAATTTGGTATATCACTAGATTTAATTGATAGTAAAGGACAATTTATTAAAGACCCTGCTTTAATGGTAGGACAAATTGATAAAATTTCTACTGCTTTGAAAAAAGGTATTATTTCAGAATCTCAATTAGTATCTCTATCATCTAAATTTTTTGGTCAAGGTGCTGGCGGTGATGCATTTTTACTTTTAGCTAAAAATGGAGTAGAAGGTTATACAAAATTTACTAATCAAATTCTTAAACAAGCATCACTACAAAAAAGAATTGAACTTATTTCTTCATCTTTAAAAAATACATTAGAATCTTTAAGTGGAACTTTTAGCAATTTACTTGCTACTATTGGAACAGCTATTGCACCTGTTTTGAACTCTTTTGCTAATAATCTTAATGACATTGTTGGTAAAATATCTGACTTTTTATCTACTAATAAAGAAGTTAATTCTGTTATTGCTTGGACTATTACAGGTTTTGCTGGTTTAGTTACTTCTTTATCAGCTATATCTTTAGCTATTCCTATTTTCACTTATACTTTTGGACTTATTAAAACAATTTTCTCTCCCATTTTTACAATCTTTAGGACTATTTTCGCATATATCCCTGTTGTTATTGCTACTATTAAAAGTCTATCTATAGCTTTTATTTCAAATTTTCCTATTATTATAGCCTCTATTAAATCTTTTGCTATTGCATTATTTACTACTCCAATAGGGTGGTTTGCTTTAGCAATAGCTGGAGCTGCTATTTTAATAATTAAATATTGGAAACCTATTTCAGCTTTCTTTAAAGGTGTTTTTGCTGGCATAAAAGAATCTGTATCACCTGTTTTAAAACCTTTATTAGATTCATTTTTGAATTTTACAAGCTCTATTTGGAACTCTATTAAAACTTTATTTCCTATGATTGTTCCTATTGTTAATACTGTTACATCTTCTATTATGTCTTTCTTTAAACCTCTTGATTATACTGGTAAAGCTGCTCAAAATTGGGGTAAAATTGTAGGACAAGCAATAGGTAAAGCTCTTAATTTCATTATCAATATGGCTACTTCTTTCTTTAATGCTGGTGCTAATATTATTAATTCTTTAACACAAGGTATTAAATCAGCTATTAATAAACCTTTTGAAACAATGAAAAGTGTTGTATCTAAAGTTAGAAATTTATTACCTTTTTCACCAGCTAAAGAAGGTCCATTAAGAGACATTCATAAAATTAGACTTATTGAAACCATAACAGAAAGTATAACAGCTAATCCCTTAATTAATAAATTCCAATCAATTTTAGGTAAAGTAAGTAATCTAAATTTATCTAAATCAATAGGTAATTCTACACAATCCATAGAACCATCTAAATTTACTTTAGCACCATTGATACAGACAATAAAACAAGTAATTATGCCAGCAAAAACTTCTATTAGTCCTTTAGTTCAGGTTATTAAGCAGGTAATTGAACCTATTAAACTTACTTTAGCACCATTGATACAGATAATAAAGCAAGTAATTGTGCCAGCAAAAACTTCTATTAGTCCTTTAGTTCAAGTTATTAAGCAAATAATAGAACCAATTAAGATGAGTTTATTACCACTAACACAAGTAATAAAACAAGTAGTTATGCCAGCAAAAACTTCTATTAGTCCTTTAGTTCAAGTTATTAAGCAAATAATAGAACCAATTAAACTTACTTTAACACCATTGATACAGACAATAAAACAAGTAATTATGCCAGCAAAAACTTCTATTAGTCCTTTAGTTCAGGTTATTAAGCAGGTAATTGAACCTATTAAACTTACTTTAGCACCATTGATACAGATAATAAAGCAAGTAATTGTGCCAGCAAAAACTTCTATTAGTCCTTTAGTTCAAGTTATTAAGCAAATAATAGAACCAATTAAGATGAGTTTATTACCACTAACACAAGTAATAAAACAAGTAGTTATGCCAGCAAAAACTTCTATTAGTCCTTTAGTTCAAGTTATTAAGCAGGTAATTGAACCTATTAAGATAAGTTTATTACCACTAACACAAGTAATAAAGCAAGTAATTGTGCCAGCAAAAACTTCTATTAGTCCTTTAGTTCAAGTTATTAAGCAAATAATAGAACCTATTAAGATGAGTTTATTACCACTAACACAAGTAATAAAGCAAGTAATTGTGCCAGCAAAAACTTCTATTAGTCCTTTAGTTCAAGTTATTAAGCAAGTAATAGAACCTATTAAACTTACTTTAACACCATTGATACAGACCATAAAACAAGTTGTTATACCACCTGAAAATAATATATATTCATTAGTTCAACCTATAAAACAAATTGTTGAAACACCTAGTTTTAACAACTTAAATTTAAAACAACAAACTCTTCAAATAAAAAACAATAATCTTAATAATAATAAACCTAATCAAAATATTATTACTGTTAATTTAGGTGGCATTACTATTAATGGTAATGTAGATAAAACTCAAATAAACCAAATGACTTCAGATATTGAAAAACAAATTACTTCTGTATTATCTAAAATACAAAATAAATCTTTGAGAACTGCTTTTTAAAAATATTGCTTGAATAAGATATTTATCATTAATACACTAGTTATATATGATTAAAGATTTACTTTATTTAAAATGTGAAACTTTAGAAAATTTACTTGATAGTTTAGAGCAACCTTTACAGGATTTAATCAATAAAATATCAAGTAATATTATCTATTCTAATATTGAAAATGTAAATGAAAATCTACTTGATATTTTAGCTATTCAATTTAGTATTGATGGTTATGACTTAGCTACTACTATTGAAGAAAAAAGAAATATTATCAAAAAAGCTATTTTACTACATAAACATAAAGGAACTCCTTTCTCTATAAAAGAAAGTATAAAAGCTCTAGGTTATTATGATTGTAATATTATTCAAGACAAACAACCAATATTATATGATGGACAATATAACTATGACAATAATTTCACTTATTCAGAAACTACAAGATGGGCTTTATTTGATGTGATTATTGACATAGGTGAAAGTAAAGAACTTACACATTCAACTATAAATAAACTTATTGATTTGATTAATCAATACAAAAATGAAAGAAGCCATTTAAATTTACTATCTTTTAAATCTACTTTATTTGACAACTTTGATAATTTTATTGATGTTCTTTATTCAATAATAACTATTGTTTATGATGATTTATTACCTTGGGGTATTAGATACAATGGAACAATAAACTATAATCAAGGAAGAGAAAAATTATTTGATGGTAGTTTTTACTACAATTCTCAATATGATTTCTCTCAATTTATATCTGATGGTTTTACATACAACAATAAACAAGATGAATATTTTATCAATTCTAACTTAATATCTTCTGACAATGTTGAAGTTGATATTTTATTTAATGGTAACTTTAGATATGATAATATCTTATCGTATGGAAATAACCAATTACCAGCTGTTGATATTCAAAACTTTGATATAAATTTAAATACAAATGAAAATTACTTATTTGATATAGCTGAAAATCTCTATACAAATTTAGATTTAACTTTAAATGATTTACATAAACCTAATTTAGCTTATGATGGAACAATAAACTATAATCAAGGAAGAGAAAAATTATTTGATGGTAGTTTTTATTACAATTCTCAATATGATTTCTCTGAATTTATATCTGATGGTTTTACATACAACAATAAACAAGATGAATATTTTATCAATAGTAATTTAGAATATTCTGACATTTGTCAAATACTACCAAGATATGATGGTAATTTTTACTATCAAAATTTCTTCTATGGTAATAATAATTTCTCTGCTATTGATACTTATATGGACCTAACTATAAATACAGCATTTAAATACAATGGAACATATAATTACTTCGGTTTAAAAGAAAATGAAACAGTATTTTATAACTCATCTATTTTATATAATGGAGAATACAATTACAAAGAACCAATAACACATATTGGTTATATACAAACTATGGAGTATGTATAATGAATTTAAAAGATATTATTACATTACAAGGTATTTTTGAACTAAAAGTTTTTAAAAAAGGACATTTAATTGAAGATTATATAGATAAAAATCTTATTGTAAATACAGCAAAAGAAGCTCTTGCTAAATTAATAGCTGGTGCAGGTGCTGGTAAAACTATTACTAAAATAGGGTTTGGAACAAATGGATTAGGTCCTACTCCAGACGATACATCTTTGACTTCTTCTTTTGTTAAAAATATATCTTCATATACTTTTCCTTCTGTTAATCAAGTCAGATTTAATTGGACTTTATTAGATACTGAAGCTAATGGAAAACAAATACGAGAATTTGGACTTATTTGCTCTGATAATACTCTCTTTGCAAGAAAAACAAGAGGGCTTATTGAGAAAGCTGATGATATTTCTCTTGCTGGCACTTGGACTATTATTTTTTAGGAGGTAACTATGGCTAATTTAACTGAAACTACTACTTGGGAAAATGGTATTTATCAAATTGAAACTACTGACCCTGTTTTAGGTGGTCCTACTGGTATCGCTAATATTCAAGCTAAACAATTAGCTAATAGAACTAAATGGCTTAAACAAATTGCTGATGAAGTTGTTAATGCAAGAGGAACATATAATAACCTTGATGAAAGATTAGATCAATATGATGCTTATACTCCTGAAAATCAAAATAATATTATTTCTTTCTCTATGTATGCTTTGGAAATACTTAATACCTTAGCTGCTGAAATTGATAATATTGAAAAGAGACTTATCATTCAAGGAGCAACTTTTATTAAAAACAAATATGTTGTATCTGGTTTTACTCTTACTAAAGCTGATATTAGAGCTTTACATCTATCAAGAACTGGTACTATTACATCGGGTAATTTCTCTACTGCTAGAATTAATGGTGAAATTATATCTTTAGATGATGACGATTATCATGTCTCTGTCCCTACTAATGAAACTTCTTCTGATAAAATTTATTATGCTTATCTTAAAAAACAAAATGACAACTCTTATAGAGTTGATTTAGCTCAATCTGTTCCTAATGATGCTTTATTACTTTATACTCTTAATATACCTGCTAATGATACTGCTTCAAATTTAAATTCTGTTACTCTTACTGATAATAGAATTATTCAAGCTGATAATTCTTGGATTACTAATTTCACTCCTTCTTCTTATGTAGCTTTACCTTTTACTTTACTAAACAATAACTATACTGTTTTATTAGAAATTGAAAATGCTACTAATATCTCTGCTATTAGTAGATTAGCTGTAAAAAACAAAGCTACTAATGGTTTTAATGTTGAAATGCTTGGCTCTGCTGATAATGTTCAAATTAAATGGACTGTTATTAATAACTCTTAAAGGAGAAATTTATGAATATTTTGCATATTAATGAGGGTGATAAAATATCTTTTCACATCACTGGTAATACTATTACTTTTGATAATCAATACTCTATTGATTGTCAACAAAGACAATCTGATACTCAGAAAATTATTAATCTTTTCCTAAATGATAATATTATCTCTGAAATACCTAATGGACAATATATTGCTAATATTATCATACCACCTAAAAGATTTTTTCTTGATGATAACTACGAACTTCAAGAACTTGATTTTGATATTAATTCTATAACTTTACAATTATGGGCTGTTTAAGGAGGTTATATGCCAATTACTATTTCTATTCCTGATAATTTAAGACAATCTGTTGAAGCTGCTAGTGGTGGTAGAAACACTGTTATTTATGATGTTAAAGGTTACCCCTCTATTATGTGTGTTATTCCTAAATTTAATCTTCAAGATATTGACCCCTCTTTAGGTACTGGTGTTCATCCTGCTTTCTTAGTTAATGGTGTTGAAAAACCTGAAATATTCATAGGTAAATTTCAATCTACTGTTCATGATGGAGTTGCTCTTTCTCTACCTAATCAATCTCCTACTGTTAGTATTAATTTTAATACTGCTAAATCCAGAGCTACTGATAAAGGTACTGGTTGGCATCTCACTAATGTATTTGAATGGTCGGCTATTACTATGTTCTGTATGAAAAACAACTTCCAACCTAGAGGTAATACTCAAAATGGTAGAAGTAATGAAGCTCAATTCGAAACTGGTAGAAGAATTGATAATAAACCTCCTGGTGATTCCTCTGGCACTCCTAGAACTTTAGTGGGCTCTGGTCCTATGAGTTGGTATCATAATAATACTCCTTTTGGAATTGCTGATTTAGTCGGTAATGTCTGGGAATGGACTGATTTATTTAAAACTAATAATGGTCAAATTCTATGCCCCTCTGATAATCATTTCACTTTACCTGAAGAAAATTGGACTGCTAGAAATATTTATTTTAACTCCACTGCTCCTGATAACACCAACTCTACTACTGAAAATGTAGGACAACCTGTTATTGCTAACTCTGTTACTAATTCTGTTAATGAAGACACTACTTCTGTAGCTTGGAAAAATATGTCTGTTACCGCTACTAACTCAGATTTAAATTTAATTAAACAGTTGCTTATTGCTCCTTCTTTAACTTCTTCTGGACAGTTATTTGAAAATGCTAAAGGAACTGTCTCTATGCGTAATTCTGGTGAAAAAATGCTATTAAAAGGGGGTAGTTATCAAGACTCTACTAGTGCAGGCTTGTTTGCTAATTCATTATTATACACAAGAACTAATATTTTTGCTACTGTTGGTTTTAGAGTCTCTTATATATCCTAAAATTTTATCCTAATTAATCCTAAATAATCCTAGTTAATCCTATTAAACTGTTGCATTTTAGTGAAATACTTATTTGTAAAGCATTGTAAATATTTCACTAGTAACCTGAAAAATCCTGATAACCTATATTTCAAATTTAATAAGTGTTGCATTTTGAGTGGAAAA
>BPII01000029.1 GCA_026004035.1 Candidatus Sericytochromatia bacterium
TGATCTGGGAGCTGTCTCGACGAGAGGCTCGGCGAAATTGGATTAGCTGTGAAGATACGGCTTACTCATACCAGGACAGAAAGACCCCATGGAGCTTTACTGTAGCTTGACATTGAGTTTGGGTTTTGCATGTGCAGGATAGGTGGGAGACTGAGAGTCTATGGCGTCAGCTGTAGAGGAGTCGTCGGTGAGATACCACTCTTGCAAGATCTAGATTCTAACCATCATCTATTAGCTAGAGATGGGACAGTGTCTGGTAGGCAGTTTGACTGGGGCGGGTCGCCTCCTAAAGAGTAACGGAGGCGTCCAAAGGTTCCCTCAGGCTGTATGGAAATCAGCCGTAAGAGTGCAAAGGCATAAGGGAGCTTAACTGTGAGACAGACAAGTCGAGCAGGTACGAAAGTAGGGCTTAGTGATCCGACGGTACAGAATGGAAAGGCCGTCGCTCAACGGATAAAAGTTACCCTTGGGGATAACAGGCTGATCTCCCCCAAGAGTTCACATCGACGGGGAGGTTTGGCACCTCGATGTCGGCTCGTCGCAACCTGGGGCGGTAGTACGTCCCAAGGGTTAGGCTGTTCGCCTATTAAAGCGGTACGTGAAGCTGGGTTCAGAACGTCGTGAGACAGTTCGGTCCATATCCGGTATGAGCGTAAGAGAATTGAGAGGAGCCGTCCTTAGTACGAGAGGACCGGGACGGACTAACCGCTGGTGTACGAGTGGTATCGCCAGATGCCAATGCTCGGTAGCTAAGTTAGGAGTGAATAAGTGCTGAAAGCATATAAGTACGAAGTCCACCTCAAGATGAGTTCTCTTGCTGAGATAATCAGGTAAGGACCCCTGAAGATAACAGGGTTGATAGGCTACATGTGTAAGAGTGGTGACACTTTTAGCAGAGTAGTACTAATAGTCCGAGGGTTTAGCTTACACTTATTCAGTAGTGAAGGTATAAAGTGTGGTGTAAATGCACTATGGAAACACCCGTTCCCATCCCGAACACGGAAGTGAAACATAGTAGCAGCGAAGATACTTGGTGGGTAACCGCCCGGGAAAATAGCCCTACGCCACACTCTATGGCTTCAGTATAAAAAGTCGATTTTTATAAAAAATTCATAAAGTTTTGTTTTTTTATAAGAAATAAAAATTCTTGTAGATAAAATAATTAGAATTTATGATATAATAAACTTTGAATTATTATGGATTTTCTATTAAATGAAAAAGTTTTTAATTACAAGTGCCTTAGTATTATTAAATAATTCTTGTGGTCAATATACAAATTTACCAGCTCAATATCATATAGAAGGTAGCTCAGAATTTGTAGCAATTGTAACTTATGACAGTAATAGAAACGCTACCGTTAAACTACCAAAAAATAAAAGTTAAAGGGGAACCGGGAAGTATTGGTGTAAATTTTGATACAATGAATATAACCTATAGTGTTGGTGATATATCAGCTACACAAGTTAAAAGTAGCGTACAGGGTTGATTCTTCACACTTTAGAGATGAAAAAGGTAATATTATTGTTGGAATTGGAACTTTTGAACTACCTGTTGTAAGTCCTAGAGTTATAGATTATGGTAAAAGACAAGGTGCTAGTAATATATCAGCAAATGTTGTATTATCTGGTCTAGATGATGCAAATTGGCCAACAAGTCTAGAATTTGGAGTTCCTATAGTTTTTGTAACTAGCTCAGGTCAATAATGAAAATAATTAATAAAAGAGGACAAACATTAATAGAATATTCATTAATAACAGCAATAATTATTATTGGTTTAATTGTTTCATCTAAAGGTGTAAAATTAATATTAAAAAATCAAGTGGAAAGTACTATAAAAGGTTTGTCTAGTGCAAGCTACCTTAAGAAATAAAAGAAATAAAATAAATATATTACCAGAAATAATTTCAAATCAAATAGCAGCAGGGTGAAGTAATTGAAAGACCTGTTTCAGTAGTTAAAGAATTAGTAGAAAATTCTCTAGATGCAGATTCCTACTGAAATAATAATAGATGTACAAAATGGGTGGTAGGAATATAAAAGTAATAGATAATGGGTTTGGAATACCAAAAGAAGAAGTAAAATTAGCATTTGCAAGATTTGCAACAAGCAAAATAAAAAATGAAAATGATATATGGAATTTGAATACATTAGGATTTAGGGGAGAAGCATTACCAAGTATAGCTTCAGTTTCAAAAGTTGAAATGATAACAAGAACTTTTGATGAAATAGAAGGAACAAAAATTATTATACATGGGGGAGTAATTAAAACTTTTGAAACCTGTGGGAACTTCTTATGGAACTATAGTAAAAGTAGAAGATTTATTTTATAATACACCAGCAAGACTAAAATTTTTAAAATCAGATTTAACAGAAATATCTCACATAGTAGAACTAATAACTTCTTTTTCTTTATGCTGGAATAATGTTTCTTTTTCTTTAATAGTAAAAGGAAAAGAGATAATTAAAACAAATGGTAATAATAGCTTATTAGAAGAAAATATTAAAATAATTTTTGGAAAAGATCTATCAGAACATTTATCTAAAATTGATTATAAAAATGATTATGGAAAAGTTGAAGGTATAATAACTAAACCTAGCTATTCAAGGCTTGATAGAAACAAGCAGTTTATATTTGTAAATAATAGATATGTTAAAATAAATTTTTTATCTAAAATTTTAGAAGAAATATATTCGGATTTATTACCATCTAATAGACATCCATTATTAGTAATAAAATTATACATACCAAGCTATGAATTAGATGTTAATGCACATCCAACAAAAAAAGAAGTAAGATTTCATCAACAATCTAAAGTTTATGACCTTATTTATTATGGTATTTTAAATTCTTTATATTCTTGCAATTATAAAACTGAAAATGAAAATAAAAGTTTAGAAGAAAATTATTCTACAAATTTTAAAGATATTAATAAAATTGAAGAAGTTTATAAAAAAAACAAAAAATGGTTATCAGGAAATTATAAATTTTAATAGTAGTTACTATATACCGCAAAAAGAATATTCATATCAAAATAATAATTTTATTTTTCATGATGAATTAAGAGATTATAGACAAATAAAAAAAAATGATGAGAATTTAGAAAATATAACAATTATTGGAAGAATATATGAAACATATATTATAGGATATTTAGGTAATGATTTGTGTTTTATAGATCAACATTTAGCTCATGAAAGATATCTTTATGAACAATTAGAAATAAATCCTAAAAATAATCAGGAACTTTTAAGCCCAATAATTATTAATTTGAATAATATAGAATTGTAATATTTATCAAGAGAATAAAGATTTATTTTCCCAATTTGGCTATGAAATAAATGAATTTGGGAATAATAGCATTATAATTAGAGCAGTGCCAAATGTTATGAATTTGCCAGAAACACAAACTATATTTAAACAAATCTTAGACGAGATAATAAATGATGATATAAAAAGAAAGAATTTAGATAAATTAACAGAAATAAAAAAAAGTATTGCTTGTAAATCAGCTATAAAAGCTGGTAAGCATTTAGATAATCAAGAAATAGACATTTTAATAAAAAATTGGGCAAAAACAAAGCAACCTTACACATGTCCACATGGAAGACCTATTATATATAAGCTTTCTAAAGATGATATTGATAAACACTTTAGAAGAAACATGGTAATTACCAATTTTTATAATAAATGGTAAATAATTAATAATTAAAAATAAAGTATAAAAAATTAAAAAAAAACTATAAGTTTTTAATAAATTATTTGACATATAAGAATTTTAGCATAATTGTACAAAATTGTAACTATAAAAAACATTAACTTTTAATGCACTATCAATTTAACAAATTAATTTTACTATAAATTTATTAATTCAATACCTTGAACATTTTAATATAATTTAACAAACAAGATTAATATATGATATCAATAAATTTTTTAAATAATTATTTTTAAAAAAAACAATAAAAAGTAGATTTGAATAGCATATTCAAAACAAAGTAAAAATGTAATTTATTATTATGTAGGTGATAGTTATAATAGTGTAAAAGCTTTTATAGAAGGATTTTCTGAAATGGGAATGTATTTTACTATAAAAGATTTATTAGTAAAAGATTTACTCAAGACATTGAAAGGTTAAGCTTAAAATTAATATTTAATATGTTATCCTTTTAGATTTATTAGGAAAACTATAAAATTCTCAAAAACCAATCAATATAATGCCTTAAAAGTACTCTAAATTTATTCTTTAATCAATATAATAAAAAAATTCATTTAAAATATAAATCTTATTAAATTTATCAACTAATTAGAAAACCACTAACTAATAAATACATTTATAAATATTATTATCAGGTAAAGAATATAAATTATATAAAGTATTTATATCTCTATTTGTAATTTTTGAAATATAACCAGGCATTTTTGAATATAAATAAGGTGTCATAATATCTTCGTTACCTTTATAAGCAAAACTATGATTTAATCCTAAAGAATGACCAATTTCATGAGTTATTATCTCTATTAATTCTTTTTCACTAAATAAAACAGATTTTTCAGTATATATAGCTGTTCCCGGTTGTGCTCTAACAGCTAAATATAAAAAACTTACTTTTTTATTAAATTCCTTCATAAAAATAGGAAAATTAGCTTTTCCCCAGGTATCTTCATTCTCAAAATAATTTATCCAATTTACTATTATATTTGCTTCACTTTCTATATTAGTTATTTCAAATTTTACTAAATCTCGGGAAGTTATTTCCCAATTACTTAAAGCTTTTTTTACATATTTAATGTAATCACTTGGTGCTCTATCAAGATTAAAATTTTTATTAGGTTCAGGTATATAGACTTTTATAGGAAAATCTGATTTATCCCATCTAAAAACACTACCATTTATTATAGTTGGAGATGAAGGATTACATAAATAGTGATTTTCTGAATCATTTTTTATTAATAAAATAGGCTTATTTTTATTTAAAATCTTTGAATTATCTTTTATAAAACTAATATTTTTCATTCTTAATAAAGCTTTTAATTTATAATTATTATTTTTGGTTTGTTTATATATAAATTCATATTGCTTATATGCTTCATCTATTTTTTTAGCTTTATATAATAATTCAGCATATTGAAATTTATTACTTTCTTTTGGTTCTATTTTAAGAATTTTCTCAAATAAACTAGAAGCTCTTATATAATCATTATTTTTTATAGCTTTTTGATATTCTTTTTTTATTTTAGATTCTGAATACAAAGTATTATTATTTATTTCTATAACTTTTTGAGCTACTGATAGATTGGATAATATTATCAAAATATAAATAACTGATATTATTTTTTTAATCATTATTATTCAAAAAAAACTTGATTTCTTTTTCTATACTATCTATATTTATTTTATGAAAACCTCTAAATTCATAAAACTTTATATTTATATTCTCTTTCCAATTTAGTTTTAAAAAAGTTTTATATAGATCTTTCATTTGATTATATTGATACTCATCATGATCACCAACAGACATAAAAATATAAAATCTTTGCTTATATTTATTAATCTTATCTTTTTTTAATAAATAACCGCCACCCGAATGTATCCCATATCCTGTAAAATCATTGTCTTCATGTCTAAATATATAGTCAACTACAAAAAAAGCACCATTAGAAAATCCTGACAAAAAAATTTTATCTTTATTAGCTTTATAATCTGATACTACTTTATCAGCTAGTAATTTTATAAAGTTTCTATCTATTTCTTTAGAAGTGCTCCAACAATAATAATTTTTGTATTTACCATTTTCCCAATCACAAGAACCTTTAGAACCTTGTGGAAATATAGCTATGAAATTATATTTTTCAGCTAAATTGTTTATCTTATAGTAATTTTTTTTTAATTCTTCATCTTGTTCCCAGTTTAAAGTAATACCATGTAGAAATATATAAATAGGTGGATTTTTATTCTTTAACTTTTTGTAATTAGTAGAAACAAAATAAAATCTTTCTTTTGAATTAACTTTTATAGATAATTTTTCAAAATTTGTTATTCTATTTTGAATATAGTTTATATAAAAAAGAGCTATTAATAAAACAAATAAAAAAGCTCTTAATTGCTTCATTTATTATTTAGATTTTGTCTCTGTTTTAGCTTTTTCTAGTGGTCTTTCTGATTCAAATTCAGATTGAAATGCTTTTACTCTTTCTTTTATTTCTTTATCATTTCCTATTATGTCTAAAGTTGTAGGTTCTGCATTTTTAGGTTTCTTTAATCTTACAACAGCATTCATTAATACTAAATCAACTCTCCTATTTTTTGCTCTATTTTCTAATGTTGTATTAGGAACTATTGGTCTTGTCGGTCCATATCCAACAGCAGCTAAATGTGTAGGAGGGATTTTAGATTCTTTTATGAAAAATCTAACAACTTCAGTAGCTCTAAGTGAGGATAATTCCCAATTTGAGTAGATAGGTGGTCTATATATTTCTATATCATCTGTATGACCTTCTACATGAACAGTTGCATTTGTATCTCTTATAAAATCTCCTATTTCTTTTAATATTGGCTTTACTTGAGGATTTAAAGTTGTTTGTCCTGGTAAAAAGAAAAAAGAATCAACTAAACTTATAACAGTTCCTCTTTCATCTTCTGAAACTGTAACTCCTTTTTCTATACCTAATGCTTTAACTGCTTCTTCTATAGCTTCCGAAACTGCTGTTGTTTTTGTAGCTCTTCTTGGATCAGAAAGCAAAGCTGAACCAACAGCAGTTGAATCAACAGCAGTTCTATGTAAAGATTTTTTCATAGATTCTGATAATTGTAAAAGCTTATCTACTTCTACAGTTGACATAGCATACAAAACTATAAAAAACAACATTAAGTTTGTAACCAAATCACCATAAGTTAATGCCCATCCAAGGGGATTAGGACCTTCACTCATATCAATACCTCACTATTCATCTTCATCACTAACAGCTGCTTTTCTTTTAGCGCCTTTAGCACCTTTTCCTTTTTTACCTGTAATTCCTTTTCTTTTAAGACCTTTAGGTAATTTCTTAGCAGTTTTACTTTTCATAAATTCATTAGCAAAGTCTTTCATCATAATTTTATCTTCAGCTTCGTTAATAAGTTCTCCAAGCATATTTTTAGCGTCATCTTGACCAAGATCTTTTGTTTCCATACTCTTTTTAACCTCTGCAAGAAATGCCATAGCCTTTTCTTGGTCTATTGCATTCATATATGTTGCAATTTCAATATGTTTTTCTGTCTTCTTCTTACTAGTTCCTTTACCACCTTCTATTTTTGCTCTTAGCCCTTCATTACAATATGCCTTTAATCTTTGACCTACTATAAAAGAACTTTCCCCTGCTTGAACTGCAAGTAAACCTTCCATAATCATGTTTTTTAACATAACTTCTCTGTCATTTTTTATTTGTAAGGATTGTCCTAAAGGAATTGCAATAACATTTGAAAAGAAAGCACCATAAAGTGTTGTAATTAAAGCTAGAGCCATTGATGAACCCAATTTTGATGTATCTTCTAAGTTAGCTAAAACTTGTATAAGACCTAATATTGTACCTAGTAATCCCATAGCTGGAAAAACAGCAGCTGCTAAGTTAAACATATTTATTTTTGTTGAATGTCTTTTTTCAATTTCCTCAATTTCTTTTTCCATAATAGCTCTAACTGTTGATGAATCTGTTCCAGCTATTACCATTTTTATACCTCTTCTTGTAAATTCATCAGGAGCTGTTGGTATTTCAGAAGTTAAAGCAGGAACACCAGCAGCTTTAACTTTATCAGCCATTCTTTGAGCTGTTGTAACTATATCGCCTTCTTTATAAGGCAAAGGTAATAAAAGTTGTATAAATAATAAAGGGATTGAAAAGAAGTTTCCAAAACCAAACATCATAAGAACAATACCAAGAGTACCACCTAATACTATCGTCATTGATGGCATATCCCAATAAGAACCCATTGAGCTTACACCACCAAGTCCTATTACAATTGCTATAGCAAAAAAAATAAAACCAAATATAACTCCCATTTATGGAATTAACTCCTTTTTATTTCTTAATAATTAATTTTATTAAATTGATACTAATTAAGAATTATAATCTTTTTTTATAAAAAAATCACTATTTTTTATCAAAATATTTTAATTAAGTAAAAAAAATATTTTTAAGGTAAATATATAATTAAGTAAAATATAAGATTTTCTTAAAATAAGAAAGTTTAAAATTATTATTTTCTATAAGTAAAAATGAAAAATGTAAGCGTAGAGGTTAAAATGAAAAAAATATTTTTTAAATTAACATCAACTTTTTTAGTTTCAATATTTCTTTCGAATTGTGGAATAGATAGTAATAGTTTATTATTAGATGAAGCAACACAATTAAATAATGAAGATTCTTATTTATCAGAATTTAATGCTATGGGAAAATCAGAAAAAAGATTTTCCATATCGTTTAAAAACAAACTTACACCCGAATATATAAATAAATTAGAAAATAAATTAAATACTAAATTCACAAGAATAATACCACAAATTGGAATAGCAGTTGCAGAAAAAATTAGTATTGAAGAACCAAATAGTAAAATAGAATCATCTTTTAAAGCTGAAAGTAATGTCGAAGATTTTGAACAAGTTAATTTAGTTAAACTAGAAAAAATTATGGCAGAATCAGTAGATATTGATGATTCACAAGCTAAAAATCAATATCACTTAGATATTATAGATTTAAATAAAGCTTGGAAAACAACTCTAGGTAAAAGTAACATAAAGATAGCTATTGTTGATAGTGGCATAGATTTAAACCATCCAGATTTAAGAAAAAATTTAATAAAAGGTAAAAATATTATAGAACCTAACAAACAACCTATGGATGATAATGGACATGGAACTCATGTTGCAGGCATTGTAGGAGCAGTGGCAAATAATGGATTAGGAGTTAGTGGAGTAGCGCCTAATTGTTCAATAATGCCTGTAAAAGTTCTAACCAATGGAAAAGGTAGTGATATAGATATAGCTGAAGGTATAGTTTGGGCAACTGACAATGACGCTGATATTATAAATATAAGTATAGGTATATATACAAAAAGCAAGCCAATAGAAAAAGCTGTTAAATATGCATTATCAAAAAATGTTGTTATAGTATCATCAGCTGGTAACGATTCAAAAAGTTCTAAAATTCATCTACCTTCTATGATAAAAGGGGTTATTGAAGTTTCAGCTACCGATAAAAAAGATAAATTCGCTACATTTTCAAACTTTGCTCAACAAATATCAGTTTCAGCACCGGGAGATAAAATACTATCAACTTTACCTACATATAATACAGAAATAACAGCTAAAGTAGGTAAAAAATATGGTATATTAAGTGGTACATCTATGGCTTCTCCAATTGTAGCAGGTATTGCTGCTTTAATTAAATCAAAAGATAATTCTTTATCAAATACTGAAATTAAAAGAATAATAGAATATTCCTCTGTAGATCTAGGTAAAAAAGGTTATGATCCATATTTTGGATATGGTAGAGTTTCAGCATATAATGCACTAAAATTTTAAACTTTCTCAAAGTTTTTATATCTTATTAATAAAAATCAAGCTATATTTTTAACTTATTATGAATATTATAGAGTCAATAATACTTGGTATAGTTCAAGGTTTAACAGAGTTTTTACCTATAAGTAGCTCAGCACATTTATTAATTTTTCCTAAAATAATGGGATGGCAAGAACCACCATTTGTTTTTGATACATCATTACATTTAGGAACATTAATTTCACTTTTAGTATATTTTAGAACTGATATAATAACTTTATTAAGTAATTTTTTTAAATGTCTTAAAAAAAAATCTTTTCAAAATAATAATGATGGTAAATTAGCTTTATACATACTAATTGGTACAATACCCGCAGGTTTATTTGGATTATTTTTTGAGAAAACTATAGAAGAAAAGCTTCATAATCCTAAAGTTATTGTATTTACCTTATTTTTCTTAGGTATTTTATTATTAATATCTGATTACTATAGCAAGAAAAATAGAAATTTTGATAATCTTAATTTTAAAGATATAATTATAATTGGATTTGCACAAGCTATGGCTTTAATACCTGGAACATCAAGGTCAGGCATAACGATGACAAGTGCTTTATTTTTGAACTTAAATAGAGAAACAGCAGCTAGAATATCATTTCTTTTAGGAATACCTATTACAACAGCTGCATCTTTATATAAGTTAAAAGATTTATTTGAAATGAAGTTAGATATAAATATAATAAATTACTTTACACTAGGAGTTATAAGTTCAGCAATTACTGGTTTCTTATGTATTAAGTATTTACTAAAATTTTTAAAAAGTAATTCATTTGTTATTTTTGCTATTTATAGAATAGCTTTGAGTTGTTTTTTATTATTCTTAATTTTAAAAAAAATAATAGCATAAAAAAAGTCACTACTTTTGTAGTGGCTTTTGAGTGAACTAGTCCATGCTCTATAGCATGGATCTTCCTGCTTCAAAGATATGTGACTCGTAGACTGGTATTTCTACCATCCCGCTACCAGAGCTATCTCCACATGCTTGAGTTCGTGCAGTTCCTATCCTACTGCTCTTAAGATGATCAAACCCATATTTTAATAAGCTTATACTTGCATTGCATTATTTTTGTTAGTGTCTAATTGTATTTTCATAATACTAATAATGTATGCAGAAACCTGGGTTTGTCAAGCGAAAAATAGCAATTTGTCCCCTACTTACAAAGTAGAAGTGAGTGACTCCTTGCTAGATAGTGTTAAATTTAAATTATTGTGGCTTTGCTGAATCTAAACCTGCATCAACTCTACCAAATACTTCTGCTATTTTACCCTTTGTTGTTTGTAATGTAGCTATTAAAGCAACTGCAATCAAAGCTATGATTAAACCATACTCAACCATACCTTGACCTTCTTCATCTCTAACTAAATTTAAAAATAAGTTTTTCATTTTTTCTCTCCTTTACTAACCTAACCTATAATTTATATATAGAAAGTAATAAAAAATACTTTCTTATATTTTATTTATTTTAAAGTTAAAATTAAGTTAAATAAAAATGTTTTATCACACAAATGAATGGTTTACAGTAAAGTAATAATAGAATGAAAAAATCTTCATATTGAAATACAAATAAATAAAGGATATTCAGTATTAGAAAAATTTTTTAATAAATTTTTTATCACAAAAAAAGATAATTTTTATTATAAAATATTTTAACAGATTAATTAGATTTAGATTTAAATTTAAAAATTATGTGTGAAAGAAGAGGAAAAAGAAAAACTCTAAAGCTAGAGAAGTCAGAGAAAACTAACTTTGTAAGTAGCTATAGAGATGAATTGCCACTTGACAATCAGTTTCAGTTTTATGATATAATTATAGAGCCATTGCTTGGCACTAATAAGTACTCAGTTTTTCTGTTATAATACAATCTAATTTTGCTAACAGAAAAAAGGTAATAACAGAAAATATAAGTAAAAGTCTTAAAGAGATATTTGAAGAAATTGGTAAAAATTACTATGTAACAGCGGAAGCTTCAGAGAACTCTGTCAATCAGGAATCCACCTTCTATAATGTTGAGTAGTTCACATATGGATAGCTTACTAATAATAAATATAATTGCTGGAGGATTTGTAGGTTATATAACAAAAACTTTAGCTATCAATATGCTTTTTAAAGAGTATACTATAATAGGTGGTGCTGAAATAATAAAAGATAGAGTAAATCTTGGAATATCAATAAGCCAACTAGTAGAAGAAAAACTTGTAAAACCATCTACATTACTAGAAGAATTTGAAAAAGAACCTTTTAGAAAATCATTTGAGAATCTTATAAAACATATAATAGAAAATACTTTAAATGAAAATATAAATCAGTTTAATGAATTAAATGATATAAAAGGCTTTGATAAAACATTAAATAATCTAAAAGATTTTTTACTTGATAATCAAGAAAAAATAATTGATATTGGAACATCTGCACTTTTTAATAACATCAATATAATTAATATTTTAAGTAAAGAACAAATAGATTATATAATAAATTTCTTAATTCAAATACTATATGAGTATATATCTAACAATTTAGAATTTTTATTAGAAAACTTTTCTAAAGAAATAGGAAATAAGACAATTATAACATTTATAGATAATGAACTTATAGATAAACTAATTACAAACATTTTGAATAATGATTTTTCTGAAAATATATGTTTATATTTAGACTCATTAAATACCAATTTTAATTTAAATTCTTTAATAGATAAATTATCTACGTCATTGAAAAATAAAAAAATTTCAGAAATTCTTTATTATAAAAATAATTCTGATATAAACTATCACATAATAAGTGGATTACTTAATTTTATTAATTCAAATACAGGATTTAATTTAATAAAAGAAATATTATTACATACAATACAAATAATTAAATCTCTAGATATACCTTTATCATACTTTATTACTGAAAAAATAGAAAATAAATTGTTAATATTTATAGAAAAAAATTTACCTAAGATAATAGAATACTTAGAAGAATGGCTTTATATTAATAAAATAGAAATAGAAAAACTTATAAATGATGCTATAGACCAACATTTAGAATCTGAAAATCCATTAAAACAAATACTTGGTATATTTTTTGCTCAAAAATTAGCTGAAAGATATAAATTAGTAGAAACTACACTAGAAGAAATAAAACATATAGCTGAAAACACAAAATTACAATTAATTAACGTATTAAATAGATTTCTAGATAATATAAAAATATCTGATATATTTACCTTTTTAGATAGTAAGTTAATAGATATAGAAGCTCTGACAATAGCTATTATACAATTACTAAATAATTATTTACCTAGATTTAGTAAAAATATTCCTAATAAATTATTAGATAAAAAAATAAATGATATTCCAATTTTAAAAGATTTTGATTTAAAAGAAATTTTTAACAAAAATATTTATCCATACCTAAAAGAAAAAGTAGAAGAAGATTTAAAAAAAGAACTAAAAAACTCATATATAAAATCTTTTTTATTTAAAGAATTACAAAAAATAAAAAATAAAAATTTATCTTATTTCTTAAACACAAATACATATTCTTTGTATAAAAAATTGTTATTAAAAAACATTACTAAAAAAGAAATATGGACATCTTTTTCAAAAAATATTTCTAAACTAATACCAAATATCATAGGTAATAGTAAAATTAGTAACTTAATATCAAGTAATTTAAAATATGAACTTACAAGAAAATTTTTAGAACTATATAAATCTAAAATAACCAATTTTTTACTTGCTCTTAAAAACAATAAAATAAAACTTTTATATAAAAAAAGTATAGATATATATACAAATTTGTGTAAAAATGAAAATTTTTCAAAAAATCTTTCTGAAACATTAATAAATATGATGAATAAACTTATAAGAGATTATAAGTTATTAGATGGAAAAATATTTATAGCTGTTAATGAAAGCTTCTTGAAATTTACAGATGAAGAATTAAAACAAGAAATGGATAGTTTTATGGGAAAAGAATTACAACCAATAAAACTATTAGGAACTTTTTTAGGTGCTTTAATAGGTGTTGGAATGTATTTTATATCATTTATTCCTAACTATGGACAATATGTTACAGGTTGGTGGGGACTTTTATCTTACTCTTTTGTATATGGAATTACAGAAGTAGGGACAAATTGGTTAGCTATAAAAATGCTTTTTAGACCTTATTATCCAAAATATTTTTTAGGAATAAAATTACCATTTACACCTGGCATATTTCCAAAAAATAAAGAAGCATTAGCAAAAAGTATGGCTAAATTTATAGATCAAAAGCTTTTATCAAAAGAAAATATGATTGAAATATTAGAAAGATATCATAATAAATGGAAAGAAGTAATAAAAGATGTAGTTTCAAAAAATGATTATGAAATAATTAATGAAACTATAAAAAAATATGCTAGAGAAAATTATAATGATATCGCTCCTGTTTTAATAAAACTTGGTTTAGATGAAATAAATAAAAATAAAGAAGTTATTTCAAAATATATTGTTGAAGAACTGAAAAATATAAATAGTAATAAAATAGACTTTACATCTATAAAAAATAATTTGAATGAAAACATTCAATCTTCTAATAAGTTTATTCTTAATTACTTAAAAAATATTATTTATAACCAAAACTTTGATTACTCAAAAAATATAAATGAAATAATATCTCCTGAAATAATAAAAATATTACCTAACTTTTTAGAGATATTATTAGAATTTTTTATTGAAACATTATTAAATAAACTTAATGATAAAGAATTTTTTAAAACTATTTTACATTTATTTGAAAATGAATTAAAGAAAAAATTAGATGAATTACTAGGAAAAGATTTATCAGAACTTGCTAAAAAACAAATAATTAACTTTATAAATAAAACTATTAATGATGTTTCATTTCAAAAAATTATTTTTGATTTATTAGAAAAATATATAGTAAAAGAACTATCTTCTGATATACCTGTAAAATACATTTTTAGGGGAAAAATAATTTCAATGTTAGTTAATGAGTCTGACTTTATAATAAATCTTTTAGTAAATTACTTAATGAATATAGCAAAAAACAAGAAAGAATTATTAGTAAAAATAATAGTTTCAGATATACAAAAAAAAGGTATAGTAGAATCTTTTATGATTAGATTTGGAGGTGTAAAAAAAGATATACAAGGAGTTGTAAATGTTCTAATAGATGAAAAATTAAATTATTACTTAAATCAAAAAAAAGATGAAATTATTATTATTTTTAAAAGATATGTTAAAAATGAAATATCAAATATAAAATTATCAGATATTGGATTAGATGATAAGGTATTAGATTTTAATAATATAAAAAATCTTTTATACAATAAAGTTCTTGCAAATAAAGAATTTATTGAAATAACAAATAGATTAATAGAATATTTATATACAGATATAACAAAAAATATTAGTATAAATCAAATTTTAGAGAGCTTTGATATAGATATATCTGAAGAAATTTTAGAAAATGAAATAAGTATAATAAGAAATCATTTAATTACAAATTTACAAGTTAATAAAGAAAATATTATAAAGGATACAAAAGAACTATTATTTAATTATTTTGTAAATATAACCAAAAGAAATAATGTTAATTCATTACTGAAAAACATAAATAAAGATGAGTTCTATTCTAGTATAGAAAATATATTGAATGAAATATATAAATCACAGAATTTTTATGAAATAAAAAATAAATTGCTTGATGAAATTTTTGATATTTTAAATAAAGATATAAGTAGAATTATTAATTTTGAAGTTTTAGAAAATGATCTAAAAATAATAACAGAATTATTGACAAGTAGCAATAATGATAATAGCAATAATTTTCATAATGAGATAGTAGAAAATCTTAAATGGTTAATACTAGATTTTATAGATATTCTTAATAAGAATGTTGAGATTGAAACAAAAGAATTTTTTGAAAATATTTTAGTAAATAGTCTTGTTGATAGCTTAAGAGTAAATAATAGAGAAATTCTAACACCTATTGATTTTGATTCAATAGTAAGAAGAGAAGTCTATGCAATGAATCCAGCTAGAATAGAAGCTATTTTTGATTTTGCAAAACCAATTTTTAGATTACTTATATGGTATGGTGCTTTAGGTAGTATAGTAGGTTTAGGTGTAGGATTTTTTGAATTATTTCACTAAATAGCTATATCTTTAGGAATATCTTTTAAATCAGCTTTTTTATACATTTTTGATAAATAATCAACATATTTTTCTTTTTCTTCTTCTGTTGCAAATGTTACTTTTGGGTATTGATTACCGTATGCATATGTATAAAAAATAAATTCATTATTATATTTTTCACTTCTGTTAAAATATAATACTAAAAAGTCTTTTTCATAAAAAATATTTTCTATTTTACCAAGATTATTAACTTTTTCTACCCAGTATAATAAGGAATTGTCTTGAATTTTTTTTCCCATTATATTTACTAAAAATTTTTTATTATCGTTTGTTATTATGTAAAATAATGTGTTACCATAACCATGCAATAGATTATGTAATCTTGATATAACAAAATTACTATTAAATTCTTTTTTAAGAATTTGAGTTATTAAATTCGTAAATTCACTTTGTAAAAATAAATCTTTCATAGTTAGATATCTAAATTTTTAACATATAGAGCGTTTTTTTCTATAAATTCTCTCCTTGGTTCTACTTTATCTCCCATTAGGACTGTAAATATTCTGTCAGCTTCAGCTGCATCATCAATAGTAACTCTTAATAATAATCTTGTTTTAGGATTCATTGTTGTATCCCATAATTGTTGAGGCATCATTTCACCTAATCCTTTAAATCTTGATATTTGATAAGATTTAGCATCTGGATTGTTTTTCATGAAATTATCTAATTCTCTATCATTATATATATACTTAATTTGTTTCCCTTTTTCTAACTTATACAAAGGTGGTTGTGCTATGTATATATAACCCCTTTCTATTAATGGTTTTGCAAATCTATAAAAAAATGTTAATAATAATGTTCTTATATGTGACCCGTCAACATCAGCATCTGTCATTATAATAATTTTTCCATATCTAAGTTTTGAAAAATAAAAATCTTCTTCATCATTTAATTTTTTTATATCCTCTTCTGTTAGCTTGTAATCAATATCTTTAGCTGTTGCAATTCCTGTAGCTATAAGTAGTGCTTGTATTTCATTATTTGCATAAATTTTATCTTCTCTTGATTTTTCTATGTTTAAAATTTTTCCTCTTATAGGTAAAATAGCTTGAAATCTTCTATCTCTGGCTTGTTTTGCTGAACCTCCAGCTGAATCACCTTCAACAATATAAATTTCTGTATATTCTGGATCAGTTTCTGAACAATCAGCTAATTTTCCAGGTAATGTAGCTGTTTCTAAAATACATTTTCGTCTGACTAAATCTTTAGCTTTTTTAGCTGCTTCTCTTGCTCTAGCTGCATCTAATGCTTTTGATATTATAATTTTAGCTACATTAGGGTTTGTTTCCAAAAAATGAGAAAATCCTTCAGAAAAAATCTGTTCTACAATTCCTCTTACTTCTGTATTACCAAGCTTTGATTTTGTTTGTCCTTCAAATTGTGGATCTGGTATTTTTACACTTACAATAGCAGTTAAACCTTCTCTAACATCTTCACCTGATAAATTACTTTCAGATTCTTTTAGTAGATTAAATTTCCTAGCATAATCATTAATAACCCTTGTTAATGCACTTCTAAATCCTGTTATATGAGTGCCACCATCAACAGTATTTATATTATTTGCAAATCCTAAAACAGTTTCAGAATATCCTGAATTATATTGAAGTGCTATTTCAACAGAAACGTTATCTTTTATTCCTTGAAAATAACCTATTTCTTTATGTATAGGCTCTTTATTTTCATTTAAATAACTTACAAAAGATTTCACTCCGCCTTCATATAAAAAATCTTCCCTTTTATTCTCTATTTCAGAAATGAAAATTATATTTAAACCTTTGTTCAAAAAAGCTATTTCTCTAAATCTTGATGCTAAAGTATCGTAGTGAAAATTTATAGTTTCCATTATTTGACTATCAGGTAAAAATCTAACTTTTGTGCCTCTATCATTTACATTATCTTCTAAAAATTTCAATTCTGTTACAGGTTTTCCTCTTTCAAATCTTTGAAAATATTTTTTATTGTTTATTACAACTTCTACTTCACACCACTCACTTAAAGCATTTACAACGGAAATACCCACGCCATGTAATCCACCAGAAACTTTGTATCCAGAATTTTCAGAGCCAAATTTTCCACCAGCACCAAGAGTTGTTAATACAGTTTCTAGTGCTGATTTTCCAGTTTTGGGATGTATATCTATTGGTATTCCTCTACCATTATCTTTTACTGATATACTACCCCCTTTTTCTATTGTAATTATTATCTTATCACAATGTCCAGCAAGTGCTTCATCTACAGAATTATCTACTACTTCATAAACTAAATGATGTAACCCTCTTTCTCCTGTACTACCTATATACATTCCAGGTCTTGCGCGAACATGTTCTATTCCTTCTAATACTTGTATTTGAGAAGCGTTATATTCTGTATCTACATAATGAGATGTGTTAATTTCATCAACAAAATTTTTTGTATCCAACATTTTTTCCTTATAAATAATTAAAGCAATATTATATTTTACCTTGAAAAATTTATAATGAAAATAGAAAATAGATTATATAAAAATATCCTTAATATTTGGATTCTGTCTTTTTAAATCTAAAATTATTCTTGATAAATTGTACTTAATATTATTTTTAATATCTTTAATATTAACTGAAGTAATATTCTCCTGTAGATATTTATTTATAAAATCTTTGTTTATTTTTTTTAAATTTAAATTATATTTACTAACAATTTTCTTTAATTCATTTTCTATAATTTTATATTTTATTTTATATGAAATATTTTTATAAACTATAAAGTAATCTACATTAGAAAATATCTCTTTATTTATTTCAATAAAAATATTTCTTATTTTAGCTTGATTTTCAAAGCTCATAAAGTTTCCATTCAAAGATATTTTCCTATTGCTTGTTAATAAAATTATATTTTTATTTTCCTCTCTAAATAAAAATGAAAAATTATTCCAAACATCAGAGCTTATATTTTCTACATTTTCAAAAATTATTATTGATTTATCATTTATAGTTATATTTTTATAATTAAAATTATTTATAATTACTCCTTTATAAGAAAAGTTTTTCATTATATCCAATAGAATCTCTATTGTTAAAGTTTTTCCAACAAAAGAATTACCAATAAGCAAAAAAGATATTGTTTTATCTTCTCCTTTATACCAAATATCTAATAAATTTATAATATTTTCTTTAACTAATCTTTGTCCCTTTAATTTATCAAATTCTTTGAATAAATTGAAAGAAAATTCTTTTTCTATGTTTTCTATTAATTGAATACTAGTATTTTTTAAAAATCTATCATTAAATAATTTTTTCAAAACATTTTTATTTAAATTTTTTAATTTATTAAATTTGTAATAAATATCTTTTAATAATATTTTCTCATTTTCTAGTAATTCAGGGATTTTTCTAAAAATTTTCCAATCAACATTTATATTTTTTGTAAGTCTCAAATTATTAAGTAAATAAAATATTTCCTTTTCGTTTGGATAATCTATTTTAGTAGTATTATTTACATTTATATAATTCTTCAAGAACAAAAGTTTATTTTCTTCTATTATTTTATATATATCTTCAAAACTATTTAAATCAAAAGTAAAAATAAATTTAATATCTTTAAATATTTTTAACCATTCTAATAATTTGTTTTTTAAAAATCTAAAAGAGCTTTCTTCAATAAAATTAGTTGATAGGTAGTATAAATCTTTAAATACAATACAAATTGAATTATTTTCTTGAATAATTTTATCTATAAATAAAATGCTATTTATAAAAGATTTTTCATAAGTGTTAGTTTTGCTTTCTATTAAATTAATGTTTCCTAGTGGGCCTAAGATTTTAGAAACTTTATTTTCAAAATTATAATCTTTATTATCTTCTAGAGAATAATCTAAGTTATTTATATCAAAAAAAATTATTTTTTGATAATTTTTTTTAAAAATATCTTTTATAAAATAATCTAAATTTTTTATTATCAAATCATTATCACAAAAAAGTTCATAAATGTTTCCGTATATAAAAATATTTCTGTTTTCTAATATTAAGTCTTTATTTATTCTATTATTCATTATTTATAATTATTCCATTTATTGAAAACAATTTTTTTATATCTTTTAATTTAAATTCTTTATCTTTAGAATTATCATTTTCTAGTAAAGAAATGTTCAATATAGTTTTAGAATTATCAAGAGTTTTTATTAAAATAATAAATTTATCTTTTATTAAATTTTCTACAATTATTTTAAAATCATTCCTCATGTCATTATTAATATATGAATAATTTATAATATTGAATTTAGAATTAAGTAGGATATTAATACACTTTGATGCTATATTTGCTCTTATTTGAGAACTGATTATATTTAATTTTGATTTATTAATTAAATTATCGACTTCATTTTCATATTTATAAATGTCTAATAATATTTTATTGTTATCATTCTCTTGTAAAGAGATATTTTGTAAAGTCTCTATCTCATTATATATTTTATCTATTAAATTATTACTCCAAAATGAAACATCTAAGTCAAAGTAATTATTTTCATATTTAAATTTAATATTTTTATTAGTTTTAATTTTATCTTTTATATATTCAATTTTAGTATTTAAAATATTAATTAAATTATAATGTTTTTCTTCTTGCTCTATAAAATAATTTCTAAAATCTAAAATATTTGAATAAACAAGTCTAGCTATTGACATACTACTTTCATAAAAACCTTTTTCCATATCATTTAGACACTGATTAAATAAATAATTTATTTTACTTAATTGTTTTGAATATAAGTCTTTATTTGGTATATTATTTAACTTATAAATTATTTTTTTTAAATCCTCACATAATATTTTTGCGGCTTCTTTTTTTTTGGAAAAATTATCAAAAATATTTTCTGTATTTATACCTTGATTTATTTTATCTAAAATAAAATTTATTTTTCTATTTTGTTCTTCTATTAATTTCATATAATCTTCTTTTTGTAATTTAAATAATTCAATACATTTAGATTTAAAATCGTCTAATTTTGATAATTGTTCTTCATATTTTCTTTGTAGTTCTAATTCAAAATATTTTAATTCACCATTTAAATCATATACAAATAATTCTTGTTGTAATGATTTTTTCTCTATTCTATTTATTTTATCTATAATCTTATTATATATATCAGTTTGATAGTTAGGCTTAATTTCATAAGCTAATTTTTTAAGTTTTTCTAGTTCTTCTTCTTCAATACATACAAAAGAATATTCTTCTTTCATTCTTTAATAAAAAATTAAACATAATTATCTTTTAATTGCCTTAAATATGTAAATGCTTCTAGCACTGACATATTATTTAAATTTAAAACATAATTCTTATAAGTTTCATTCATAACCATTAAAAATGGATTATACTTTAATTCCATAATTTTATTAGTTGGTATTGTGCATTTTCTTTTTTTCATATTTTTTGCATAGTTATTAAAGTAATCTTTATTTAAAGCACTAGCAAATTCTAAATTTGAATTTGTATATTCATGACCACAATATATTTTTGTTTCATTTTTAGCATTATCTATTATTTTTTTGAGAGATTTAAGCATTTGTTCAGCTGAACCTTCAAATAATCTACCACAACCTGAAGCAAAGAGTGTATCACCAACAAACATAACATCGTCATTATAATAAACAACATGACCTAATGTATGTCCAGGAACATCTAAAACTTTTAATCTTATATTACCAACTACTATTAAATCATTTTCTTTAACTCCTTCTGTTTGTCCATATATTCTTTTAAAAGATAAATCATATCTTGAAGCAAAAATCTCAATATCAGAAAATTTTTCTAATATTCTTTTATTTCCTCCACAATGGTCTTCATGATGATGTGTATTAAGTATATATTTTAAAATTAGTTTATTTTCATCTATTATTTTAAAAAATTCTTCAGTATTATATATATCTATACCAACACATAATTTTGTTTCTTTACAATAAACAACCCAATTATAGTTATCTTTTAATGATCTAAACTGTATTACTTCTATATCATTCATAAAAAATTATATAATCAATAATAGCTTATACATAAATTATAAATTAATATATATGAAAGGATAAGTATTAATTAAATTTTCATGAAATTATTAATTAATCCATAACAAGTAAATTATACTTAAACTTATGAATTTTGTATTTTTTCAAAAACTGAAATATTGAATAGTAGGCTTTATAGAAATTAAAAAAGTGCAAACCAATTTTAGTTTAGTATAAAATCTCTAGCTAAGTAAGTATTGATATTATATTTAATTTTATAAAAAAAAAAGCAAGTTTTGAAAATTTTAACATATACTTAAATTAAGTTTAAGTTCTATTTTGTAATAGGTTAATATGTAATATGAAAAAAAAACTATTCTTTATTTTAGTATCTTTTACATTAGCTACATCATGTAATTCTTATAATGTTAATAGTAATTTTGATGAGTTTTTGCAAGCTAATACTAAACAAAACGACACAATAACACAAAAAATAGTTTTAGATAACCCTGCATTTTATAATTCTGGAAATGAATTATCAGTATTTGCTATTTTAGATGACAAAAAAAATTATAAAATTTCAGACCAAAAAAACTGGCTCTAGTGTATTAGCGGTTACAACAATATATAAATCAAAATGGGTAGAATTAGAAGTTCGTAATACTACAGCTATGGATGCTGATATAGTTTTAAAACTTGTTAAACAAGCTGGTTACTCAAAAGAATATTCAGAATTATATCAAAGATATTCAATTCTTGGATTAGTTAGGTAATGTTTAATAAATTTATTTGCGCATTTATATTATCTTTACTACTTATTAGTTGTACCAAAAATAATATTAATAATTCCGTTCTTTTAGAAAATTCTTCTTTGGAATTAAATTCTTTGGTTAAAAAAATCAATTAGAGATAATCTTTTATGTATATCATTAAAAAATGGAAGTTCTGAAATAGTAAGAGTTATAAATTTAAGAAATAATCAACAAATTTCTTTACCTGTTATAGGTACTGTTGTTGGCATGTCAGCTGATATAGATAATAATATTGTTTATGTTAATACAAAGGCTGAAAACAATTATTCATTATTCAAGCTAGATTTAAATCAAAAAGCAGTATCAAGAATATTGTCATTTTCTCAATTAGGAATAAATCCTACTTATTTTCTTGTAGAAAAAAATAAAGTATATGTTACAGGTAAGAGAGGTAATTCAGGAACATTTTATTTAAATGATTTAGAAAAAAATCAATGGGTATCAATAGCAAACAATATAAGTGAGGGTAGAATTGAACCAGGTTTTACAAATGATACATATCATATAGTATCTTTTGATGATAATTATGTAACAAGAACTATTGTAGATGTCAAATTAAAATCAATAAAGGAGAGAAAAACAATAAAACATGATATTCCATTTGGTAATAATATATTTGTTCCTTCCCCTCATGGTTTGTTTGTCTATGTTTTGCATCAATTAAACAATAATTTTGTTCCTTATGTGTTTAATCTAAAACAAAGTACTTACACTAAATTTGAACCTGTTGTTACTGAAAATGGATTACTTTATAGTGCTGCTGTTTCAAATAATGGAAAAAATCTTTTTGCGAATGTTAATAGAGAAATATTTCACTATCAGTTACAAGGTGATAAATTAATACAACTCCCTAAGATAAAGCTAAAAATTCCAGAGTCAAGAAATATAGCAGTTTCATCTGACAATTTAACTTTATATGTTACACATGACGTAGGTAGTGCTATAAGTGTTGTAAAATTTAATTCTAATTATACTGACTACACAGTTAATAATATAAATGTTGGATTACCAAGCAATCAAGTTTATATTTTCTAATTTTCTAATATAAATGTAACTGGTCCATCATTATGAATTTCAACTTCCATCTCAGCTCCAAAAATACCTGTTTCTACTTTAGATACACTACTTTTTAATTTCTCTACAAAAAAATCATATAGGTATTTTGCTTTTTCAGGATCAGCTGCTTCTGTAAAGCTCGGTCGTCTTCCTTTTTTTGTATCTCCATACAAAGTAAATTGAGATACAGCAAGAATTTCACCATTTACATCTTTTAACGATAAATTCATTTTACCATTATCATCTGAGAAAACTCTCAAATTTATTACTTTATCAGCAATAAATGAAACTTTTTCTTCATTGTCATCTTTACTTATTCCTATTAAAAGAACAAATCCTTGACTAATTTCACCAATTATTTTACTTTTAACTATAACCTTACCGTAGGATACTCTTTGTAATACTACTTTCATAACATATAAAAAATAAATATAGCTAAATTATACTAAAAAATATAATTTTCTGTAATTAGATTTCTTTCACTATAAATTAAATTAAAAATCAAACATATAGATTTATATATTTTATCAATAATAAATTCTACTTTTGAAAAGATTTGTTTTGGTGTATTTAAATAATATCATATAATTTATACAATAAGTTTAATATTTACAAGCTAATTTTTTTAAACTTATATTTAAATTCTAAACTCTTGATTATACTTTTAGTTTAAAATATAAATTTGTTATTATTATAAATTTATGATTATGTCTTTAGAAAATTTATCTGACCAAGAAATAGTTAGAAGAGAAAAGTTAAGAAATATTTTAAATAAAGGCATAGATCCTTATCCTTCCAAAAGTAATAGAAACATAAAAATATCAGAACTACATAATATATACAAAGAACTAGAGAATGGAAAAGAATTAGATGATAATTATATTATAAGTGGTAGAGTCTATGCTTGGAGAACAGGTGGTAAAGTTAATTTTGTTGATGTTAGAGATGAAAGCGGTAAATTACAACTATTTATGTCATTAAATAAACTAGGTGAAGAAAAATTTGAGAATTTAAAAATGTTTGATATTGGAGATATTGTAGAAGCAAAAGGTAATATTAAAAGAACAAATAGAGGTGAATTAAGTTTAAATGTTGATGAAATAAATCTTTTATCTAAATCTTTAAAACCTTTACCTGAAAAATATCATGGAATAACAGATAAAGAAATGATATATAGAAAAAGATATTTAGATTTAATAATGAATGAGAATTCAAAAGAACTTTTTAGAAAAAGAACATTATTTATAAAAGAATTTAGAAATTTTATGGACTCTAATGGTTTTATGGAAGTAGAAACTCCTGTTTTAGAATTAGTACCAGGAGGAGCAGATGCTAGACCATTTATAACTCATCATAACTCTTTAGATTTACAACTTTTTTTAAGAATATCTTTAGAGTTACATTTGAAAAGATTAATAGTTGGTGGTTATGAGAAAGTCTATGAAATTGGAAAAGTCTTTCGTAATGAAGGTATGAGTACTCAGCATTTACAAGAATTTACATTAATGGAATTTTATTGGGCCTATGCTGATTATAATGATTTAATGAAATTTACACAAGAAATGTATTGTCATGTTTTGAATAAAGTATTTGGAACATTAAAGTTTGAGTTTCAAGGACAAATACTAGATTTTACTCCTGATTGGAAAAAATATGATTATAGAGAATTAATATTAGAAAAAAACAGGAATAGATTTAGATAACTATCCAACACTTGAAGATTTAGCACCTGTTTTGAAAGAAAAAGGGATTGACCCTGACACTAGACTTGGTAGAGGACGATTAATAGACCAACTATTTAAAAAATTTGTTAGACCAACATTAATTCAACCTTGTTTCTTGATTAATCATCCATTGGATATTTCACCTTTGGCTAAAAAAACATAAAGATAATCCTAATTATGTTCAAAGATTTCAAGTACTTTTTGCAGGTGCTGAAGTAGGAAATGCTTTTACAGAATTAAATGATCCAATAGACCAAAAACAAAGATTTGAAGAACAAGCTAGACTAAGAGAAAAAGGCGATGATGAAGCACAAATGAAAGATGATGATTTTATAGAAGCTTTAGAATATGGCATGCCACCGACAGCAGGTTTTGGTGTTGGTATAGACAGATTTTTTGCTATAGTTACAAATTGTGATTCTATAAGAGATGTAGTTTTCTTTCCAACAATGAAACCATTGGAGAAATAATGAGAAAAATATTATTAATAGGTGCTGGTAAATCAACACCTAACTTAATAAAGTATTTATCTGAACAATCTTTTAAGGAAGATTGGTATATTGATATTGTTGATTTAAATACAGAGCATGTAAATAAGTTTATAAATAATAATTCAAGATTTACTTTATATAATGACAATATTATTTCAAATAATGAACTAAGAGAACAGCTTATAAGTAACTCTGATATTGTCATATCTATGTTACCTATGTCTATGCATATAAATATAGCTAAAGAATGTATAAAATATAAAAAAAATTTAGTAACAGCTTCTTATGTTTCTGATGAAATGAAAAACTTAGAAAAAGATGTAATAGATTCAAATCTTTTATTTATAAACGAATGTGGAGTTGATCCTGGTATAGATCACATGTCAGCAATGCAAATTATTAATAATATTAATGAGATGGGATGTGAAGTAATAGCTTTTGAATCATTTACAGGTGGTCTTTTAGCTCCTGATTCTGAAAAAGATAATCCTTGGAAATATAAATTTACTTGGAATCCAAGAAATGTTGTTCTTGCTGGTCAAGGTGGTGCTGCTAAATTTATACAAGAAGGAAAATATAAATACATACCTTATCACAAAATTTTTAGAAGGACAGAAGTTATAAATATTGATGGTTATGGTAAATTTGTAGGATATGCTAACAGAGACTCTTTAAAATATAGAAGTATTTATAAGCTAGATAATGCAAGAACTTTTTTTAGAGGGACTTTAAGAAGACCTGGTTTTTTGCACAGCTTGGGATGTTTTTGTTCAGTTAGGTATGACTGATGATAGTTATACAATAGATAATTCTGAAAACATGACAAATAGAGAGTTTATAAAATTACTTTTTTAGCTTATAGTGAAAGAGATTCTGTAGAATTGAAATTACCAACATTATTTACATATAGATCAAGACTCTGATATTATGGAGAAATTAGAATGGATTGGTATTTTTGAAGAAAGAAAAATTGGATTAAAAAAATGCAACACCAGCACAAATATTACAACATATACTAGAACAAAAATGGACTCTAGAAGATGATGAAAGAGATATGGTTGTAATGTTTCACAAAATAGACTATATACAAAAAGGAAAGAGAAAGCAAGTACAATCATCTATGATTGTAGAAGGTGAAAATAAATATGAAACTGCTATGTCAAAAAACAGTAGGTTTGCCAGTTGGTATAATCACTAAAAATATATTAAATAATAATGTAAATTTAAAAGGTGTACAAAATCCCTATTGATAAAGAAATATATGAGCCTGTATTAGATGAGTTAAAGGAATATAAAATTATTTTCAAAGAAAAATACTTTGATGTTATATGATATTATATTTATGATATAATTTCAAACTGATATTTTAAATTTGTTTTTAAAAGTGGGGATAAAAATCCCACTTTTATTTATTGTGTATATTTTTATTAGGGAGAAAGATTCATGAAATTATCCGAATCTTTTGCATTAATATTAAAGCAAATAGAAAAAGAAAAAGGCTTATCTATTTCTGACTTAAAAACAGCAATAGAAGTAGCTTTTCTATCTGCATATAAAAAAAA
This sequence comes from Candidatus Sericytochromatia bacterium, assembly GCA_026004035.1. GTDB lineage: Bacteria > Cyanobacteriota > Sericytochromatia > UBA7694 > JACMQJ01 > BPII01. The sequence goes on from BPII01000029.1 coordinate 27,401, forward strand.
GTTTGGTACTTCTGCAAATATAAAAATATCCTTTAATAAGGATATGACAGAATTAAATATTTATCATGTTAAGAAAGTCGTTGAAAATTTAGAAAATAATAAAAACTGAAATTTTATTAGAAGAAGCAAAAAAAAATTGATGAAAATATTAATTTAGCGTGAAGAAATTCCTTGTACCTGTTTCTATATCTTTCAGAAGATTTTTGGTAGATTATCAACAAATGTAGCAAAACAAGTTATATCACAAAAACTAAAGGAAGCTGAGAAAAAAAGATTTTACGAAGAATATTCTTCAAAGAAAAATGATATAGTATTAGGTTTTGTACAAAGATTAGAAAAAAACAATATTATTGTTAGAGTAGGTAAATATGAAAGTGTTCTTTTACCTAGTGAGCAAATACCAAATGAAAAATTTAGATTAGGTGATCCTGTAAAAAGTTTATTTAATGGAATCTACTAATTTTAAAGGTTCTAAACAAATAGTTTTTATCAAGAGCTAATCCCGGTTTTGTCAGAAGATTATTTGAAATAGACGGTCCCAGAAATATCAGAAGGTATTGTTGCTATAAAAGGATTAGTAAGAGAAGCAGGTTATAAAACAAAAGATAGCTGTTTCTTCATTAAAAGAAAATTTTGATCCTGTAGGAGCTTGTATTGGTCCTAAAAGATCAAGAATAAAAGCCATCTTATCTGAATTAGGTAATGAAAAAAGTTGATATTATAGAAATGGACCCCCTCATCAAGAAGAATATGTTAAACAATGCACTAGCACCAGCTGTTCCTACTAAAGTGGAAATAAAAAAATGATAGATATGCTCATGTAATAGTTCCTTCAGAGAAACTTTCTTTAGCAATAGGAAAAGATGGTTTAAATGTTAAGTTAGCTTCTAAGCTTACAGGGTTACATATAGAGATAGAAAGTGAAGATTAGTTTTTCTAATATATACCATTTATTAGTAGTATACATAGAAATATTAAGTAATAGTCCTATACAGAAAAATTCTATTATTATAGCTGTTCCACCCATAGCTTATAAATGGTAAAGTTATTCCAGTTGTAGGTAATAAACCAGTAGCCACTCCTATATTTGTTATTGATTGAACAACAATTAATGTAGTTATACCACTAAGCTAATAATTTCAAGAACAAATCTTTTGAATTAATAGCAATATTATATCCTCTGTAAGCTATCATAAATATTAAAATTAAAATTACAGATGCTAATATTAGACCTCCTTCTTCACATATAACAGAAAAAAATAAAATCTGTATGACTTTCAGGTAAATAAAAATCTTTTTTGAATACTTTCACCAAAAACCTCTACCTGTTATTCCACCTGAACCTATAGCATATAAAGATTGTATTAGTTGATAACCTTTTCCCTGAGGATCAGCCCAAGGATTTAAAAATCCTGTTATTCTATTTAACATATAAGGATTTTTCATTATTATAAAAAATAATTATTGGAGAAAGAAAGCTACCAAATAAAAATATTTTTAAAACATTTAATCCAGCTACCCAATATATAACAAAAACAGAACTAAATATTACAAATGTATTTCCCATGTCAGGTTGTAAAACAACAATACCTATTGTGCAAGCAACAGGTAGTAAAAACAATAATTTTGTCCTATAATACTTAATTTATAATATTTTTCATTAGATAATATATTTGATACATAAAGAACAAGAACTAATTTTGCTATTTCAGAAGGTTGAAATGTAAAATTTATTACAGGTATTTTATACCAAACCATTAGCACCATTTACAGTTACACCCACCTAAAGCAGGAAAATATGTTAATAGTAAAAATAGCATTACAATTGTCATAGATAACTTTATTAATTTTCTTAAATGATAAAAATCTATTCTCATTCCTATTATCATTACAAAATATACCAATTAATATGAATACAAGTTGCTTTTCAAAAAAAATATGTGCTTTTTTTATAATTTAAATCAGCTATATAAGCACTTGAACTTGAAACAGCAGCTAAAACCTATAATTGCTAGTATTATAATAACAATAAGTAATAAGTAATCAAATTTATGAGTTGAGTATATTATTTCATAAGTTTTTTTATTATAATTGTTCATTCACTTGATAATTTAGTAATTAATTCTACATTTCCTTTAAAAATCTATAATATCATCTTTTAAGTATCAGCTTTAAATACTAGTTTGATATAATAATAGGATAGCCTTTATAAGATGTTATCTTAGTTTTTTTATTTGATACAGCTGTTTTCTTCATAATTATCCCAAATTATCTCTTCAGTTTCTATTTTGTCTTTTTTTTTCTGTAATAATTTCTACTTGTCCTTTTAGTGAAAAGTCTTCAGTATCTGTGTTATATTCTGCTTCTTTTCCTTTCCAATTAAATTGTCTTAATTGTTCATTTTCTCCAACTACTCCATCTTTAAAATCGGATTTTTCCCAATCTCTTAAATTAAAGAATATACCTTCAGGATTTTTTTTGAAATAAATAATTGGACTATTTTTTTCTGATTCAACTAATTTAGATTTTGCTATCCAATAAGGAATACCTTTTTTTCTACCTCTTACTTCAGTATTTTTAAATCTAACTTCTATATTAGATTGAAAATTTTGTATTTTGGGACCAACAGGGTTATAAATAGGATTTTTCCAAAACCAATAAATTAATATACCTACTATAAAAAGATGAAAATAGATATAAACTAATAGATTGTATTATTGATTTTAAATAATTATTTTCCATTTATGAGTTAACTAAAATCAATCAAACTTTTATTTTTTTTTCATCATATACCCAAAATTCTATTTTAGATGGAGAAGAACCACAAAATGGGCAAGTTTCAAAATTAAAAATTCTCCTTTAAAGAATTAGGAAAAGTTAGCATATAGTAATAGTTTTTCATAAAAGTATTTAGTTATAGATATATTATTATCTATATCAATAGTATCTATTATAACTAATAATTTTCTAATTGCTTTTATAGAATGTAACTTAAATAAATAATTCTCAATGTCTAAATCTAAAGCAGAAATAGAATTTTTCAACAAAAATTTTATTGCTAATAAAACATCTTCCTTACTTTTTTGTTCTTCCCACTTAAAATTATTATTTTTAAATATTACAAAATCCATTTCATAAGAAATAGGATTATTATTCAAATTTTTACCTATTAACAACTCTTTTGATATTGATAAAATTTTTCTATTTTTGTGCTTCAGGCCATGATAAAATATTAGATTTTATACCATCTTCTATGCTAGAAATTCTTTGAAAATAAATATGTTTCTTTGTAGTTCATAAAATTATATTAAAATTTTAATTATTATATTATACTAAAAATATACTTATCTTAGATTAAATTTATAATTAATTATGGAAAATAAAAATAGGTCTTTTATTAAAGAGATACAAATAGATAAAGGTGTCTTTCCATTAAAAATCTAAATCTAATAAATTTTCAGCATCAGAAAGTTACAATGAGTCTATTAATGATAATCTTTTACCTGAAAATGCACCTAGAGATTTTTAAAGAAGCTATAAAGCACTTATATTTATTCTCCTTTAAATAAGGAAAATAGTTAAATATGAAAAAGTTCATAAAGAAATAGATGAAGAAAAAGAGAAATTGAAAAAATTATTCAGATGATATAAAGAAAAATAATTTATTAGCTTTTAAAAAAGTATTAAGTAAATATGGTATAGATAGTAACACTTTAATGATTTATTCACCAAAATTAACTTCTTATTTTGAAGAAGAAGACGAAAAAGTGAAAATTTCAGCTATATATAATGTAGAAGATAAAATAATACAAGTAAAAAACAGAGTTAATAAGAAAACAAGCAAAGTAATGAAAAACCTAAAGTTGATATAGAAGAATTGAAAAAAAAAATATAATTTTCAGAGACCTAAAACTGAAAGTATAAAAGATTATGTAAAAAGAAAAAACAACCAAATAATGATATTAGTAACGTTCAAGAGGTAAAAGAATTATCTTTTGAAGAAAAAAATAAAAAATTTAATTTCAGAATCCTTACATAATATTGTGGGTAAATGGGTAGATGATAAATTTATAATAAATTTTAAAGAATCAGGTTTTCTTTTACCAATAGAAAATATAGAAATAAAAGATGGACTTTATTAATATCAAATCAAGTTTCAATTACTAATACTGAATGGTGGACCAAAATTTATACCTATAGATCAATGTCCAAGATTTATGGGAGCATTAAATATAAATGATGATTATAGTCAGTTTTGTAAGGTAGGAAAATGTTCAGAAAGCTTGCGGAGCTGAAGATGGTTTTGTTGAATTAAGAGCAGCAAGATTTAGATTGAAAAGAAGAAGCAAATATAATTTATGAAAAAATT
>BPII01000030.1 GCA_026004035.1 Candidatus Sericytochromatia bacterium
AGAGGAACATATAATAACCTTGATGAAAGATTAGATCAATATGATGCTTATACTCCTGAAAATCAAAATAATATTATATCCTTTTCTATGTATGCTCTAGAAATTGTTAATACCTTATCTCATGAAATTGATAATATTGAAAAGAGACTTATAATTCAAGGTAATACTTTTATTAAAAACAAATATGTTATCTCTGGTTTTACTCTTACTAAAGCTGATATTAGAGCTTTACATCTATCAAAAACTGGTACTATTACATCGGGTAATTTCTCTACTGCTAGAATTAATGGTGAAATTATATCTTTAAATGATGATGATTACCATGTATCTGTCCCTACTAATGAAACTTCTTCATCTAAAACTTATTATGCTTATCTTAAAAAACAAAATGACAATTCTTATAGAGTTGATTTAGCTCAATCTATTCCTAATGATGCTTTATTACTTTATACTCTTAATATACCTGCTAATGATACTTCCTCAAACTTAGATGCTGTTACTCTTACCGATAATAGAATTATTCAAGCTGATAATTCTTGGATTACTAATTTCACTCCTTCTTCTTATGTAGCTTTACCTTTTACTTTACTAAATAATAACTATACTGTTCTATTAGAAATTGAAAATGCTACTAATATCTCTGCTATTAGTAGATTAGCTGTAAAAAACAAAGCTACTAATGGTTTTAATGTTGAAATGCTTGGCTCTGCTGATAATGTTCAAATTAAATGGACTGTTATTAATAACTCTTAAAGGAGAAATCTATGAATATTTTGCATATTAATGAGGGTGATAAAATATCTTTTCACATCACTGGTAATACTATTACTTTTGATAATCAATACTCTATTGATTGTCAACAAAGACAATCTGATACTCAAAAGATTATTAATCTTTTCCTAAATGATAATATTATCTCTGAAATACCTAATGGACAATATATTGCTAATATTATCATACCACCTAAAAGATTTTTTCTTGATGATAACTACGAACTTCAAGAACTTGATTTTGATATTAATTCTATAACTTTACAATTATGGGCTGTTTAAGGAGGTTATATGCCAATTACTATTTCTATTCCTGATAATTTAAGACAATCTGTTGAAGCTGCTAGTGGTGGTAGAAACACTGTTATTTATGATGTTAAAGGTTACCCCTCTATTATGTGTGTTATTCCTAAATTTAATCTTCAGGATATTGATCCCTCTTTAGGTACTGGTGTTCATCCCGCTTTCTTAGTTAATGGTGTCGAAAAACCTGAAATCTTTATCGGTAAATTTCAATCTACTGTTCATGATGGAGTAGCTCTTTCTCTACCTAATCAATCTCCTACTGTTAGTATTAACTTTGATACTGCTAAATCCAGAGCTACTGATAAAGGTACTGGCTGGCATCTTACTAATGTATTCGAATGGTCTGCTATTACTATGTTCTGTATGAAAAACAACTTCCAACCTAGAGGTAATACTCAAAATGGTAGAAGTCATGAAGCTCAATTCGAAACTGGTAGAAGAATTGATAATAAACCTCCAGGTGACTCCTCTGGCACTCCTAGAACTTTAGTGGGCTCTGGTCCTATGAGTTGGTATCATAACAATACTCCTTTTGGAATTGCCGATTTAGTCGGTAATGTCTGGGAATGGACTGACTTATTTAAAACTAATAATGGTCAAATTCTATGCCCCTCTGATAATCATTTCACTTTGCCTGAAGAAAATTGGACTGCTAGAAATATTTATTTTAACTCCACTGCTCCTGATAACACCTAACTCTACTACTGAAAATGTAGGACAACCTGTTATTGCTAACTCTGTTACTAATTCTGTTAATGAAGACACTACTTCTGTAGCTTGGAAAAATATGTCTGTTACCGCCACTAACTCTGATTTAAATTTGATTAGACAGTTACTTATCGCTCCTTCTTTAACTTCCTCTGGACAATTATTCGAAAATGCTAAAGGAACTGTCTCTATGCGTAATTCTGGTGAAAGAATGCTATTAAAAGGGGGTAGTTATCAAGACTCTATCTAGTGCAGGCTTGTTTGCTAATTCTTTATTATACACAAGAACTAATATTTTTGCTACTGTTGGTTTTAGAGTCTCTTACATAGCCTAAAATTTTATCCTATTTAATCCTAACTAATCCTAGTTAATCCTATTAAACTGTTGCATTTTAGTGAAATACTTATTTGTAAAGCATTGTAAATATTTCACTTGTAACCTGAAAACTCCTGTTAACCTATATTTCAAAATTAGTAAGTGTTGCATTTTGAGTGGAAAATAATAGTAGTATTTCTAATATTTATTTAGAATAATATGAAATTGAAAAAATATAAAATATTTTTATTGCTAACTAATACTTTTATTTTTAGCAATTCTATTTTTTAGAGAGTTACCTATTTTAGCTATTAAACTTGACTTTTGATTTGAATTAATATCATTTAAAACTTGATTTAATATGTCTGGGTAATCCGTAAATATACCATCTACACCTTTTTTTATAAACTTTATCATCTCATTTTTTTTATTTATAGTATAAACATTTATTTTTAAATTATTTTCATGAGATTTTCTTATAATATTTCTTTTAAAAAATTTTTTGTCATCATGAATATATAGTGTGTTTAATTTTTTTTGCTTTGGTTATAGATAAATCTAAAAATCTGGCTCTTGTTAAAATAGCTGTTTTTATTTCTGGTTCCAAAATTTTTATTCTTTTTAATGCTAAACTACTAAAAGATGAAATTATGATTTGTTCTTGAATTTTATATTTTTTTATAAGTTCTAAAATTTTTTCTTCTATTATTGAATTTTCTTTAAAAACAGAACTTTTCTTAATTTCTATATTCAGTAAAATTCTATCTTTTATAATTTTTAAAACTTCTTCTAATGTTGGTATTTTTTCGTTTCTAAAATTAATAGAAAACCATGAACCAGCGTCTAATTCTTTTAACTCTTGTAAAGTTCTTTGATTTAATTTACCTGCTACATTTGTAGTTCTTTTTAAATTGCTATCATGAAAAACAACAGGGATATTATCTTTTGATAATTGAACATCTATTTCAATCATATCAGAAAATCTAATTGCTTCTTCTATTGCTATCAAGGTATTTTCAGGATATCTACCAGAAAATCCTCTATGAGCTATTATGAGTGTATTATATTTCTTGTTCTTATTCATTATCAAATGGATCAAAATAATTCTCCTTATCGTAAGGAGTATTAGAAATTATTTCAATAGTGCAAGAGTTTTCAATTTTTAAGTTTCTTTTACAAGCTAGAGAATTAACATCAATAGTTAAAGATGATATATCACTTCTTATCACATATCTATTTGTTTCATCAGGATTTTTATAAATTAGTCTATTTACTTGTTCAGAAAAATTAGCTTTAACTTTTAATTTATAATCTTTTATTCTTAAATCAAATTCGACTTGAGGATAATTTAGTTCAGTTATATTAGCCATAGCTTCAACAATATTATTCACAAATAAATTTTGTCCATCAAATAATGTAACAAATGTATATCTTGGAAAAAATATACCTTGTCTAAAAGATATTATTTCTAATTGCCAGCCTTCTAAATCGCCATCAAATTGAGGAGCATATACCCAAATCATATCCTCTATAAGACTTGTTCCAGATAAATGAATCATTGTAGATTGTGAATTTTTAAAATTGAATTTCTTATCATTTATTTTAAAATACCCACTAGCAAAACCAAATGGTGAAACTAAAAAAGCATTTGCTTTTAGTATTCTAAAAGTTTCTAATAATCCGTAAGCGTATTTTAAAGGTTTATTTCTATGTTCAAAATTAAATTCCCATTCTACTTCTTTATCAGTGTTAAAAAAACCATTGAATTTATCAACTGTTATAGTTCCATTTGAAAAATTATATATATTATCTAAAACACTTAAAGATGCTAAAAATGATGAATTAGCATAGCAGAAATTGTTTTCAGGATTTTTATAATCAAAAAAACTTGCCCAAACTACAGTTGCAGGACTATAGTTTTCAATTTTTAATGGTATAAAAGTATTATACTTTAACCATACTGACTTTTTTTCTTTTGTATCTATTATAACAGAATACCAAGTTTCAAAGCCAGGTTTTTGACTATTTTTTTCTAAATTTTTTGAATGAAATGCATCTATAGCTTCCATATTAATTACCTAAAAAAAACAAATTCTTAAGAATATTTTAGCATAATTAATTTTTTGTTATTCTAGAACTAGGCTAATAATGTTATACCAATTTATTAAATTGAGACTACATTAAAAGTTAATGTTTTTTATAGTTACAATTTTTTTTAATTATACTAAAATTCTTATATGTCAAGTAATTTATTAAAAACTTATAGTTTTTTTTAATTTTTTATACTTTATTTTTAACTATTAACTATGCATCATTCATTATAAAAATTGGTATAACACAAAAGATATTGATGAAAACAAAATTCATGCTAATCATCTTGAAGCTAAAAATAGTTCTTTAAGACGTACAAATTCTGCTTTTAGAAGAAAAACAAATACTTATGTAAAAACTACTTTTGGATTACAGAGAACTTTAAATGTTGATTTTATTGTTCATAATTATTTGAAAACTAATTTCACTACTAAATTAGTACCTGCACTTTAGGTATTATTAATAACCCTTATTCTGTCGAAAAATTATTAATGATTCAAAAAATAACTTAAAAAATAAAAAAATAATTAAGTATAAAATACTCTCTCAAATTTCTTTTCTATAACTTAATCCAACTGTCTTTAAATTAAATACTAAAAATATAACTAGTAATTAAACATTTTTTAACTTATTATTATATTATTTTTTACCAAGTTTTATATATTTTTTTCTATACACAATATATTGTAGTAGAGACAAATATATGAAAAATATTTTTAAGTTATTTTTTTCATTAACCTTAAGTCTTAATTTATTTTCTTGCTCTAATTCATTAATATTAGAAAATAATTTGGATAAAAACTTTGAAATATTTTCTAAAAATAATATTCCAACAGTAAGAGATACTGATCCAAATTTTTTAACATTTTTTTCAAAAACTTATAATAGTGGGGATCCAAGTATAGCTAAAAATTTTGAAGAAAATCCTGACAAACAAATTATAAAATTAATAAATGAAACAAAAAAAACTCTAGATATTTGTATTTATCATATAGATTCTGAAACTATAACAGATGCAATAATAGATGCTCATAGAAGAAAGGTAAAAGTAAGAATTGTTATAGATTCAGATACTAATCAAACTGAGTCAGTTAAAAGAATTATTAATGAAGGCATACCTATTGTTGAAGATAATAGAAATTCTTTAATGCATAATAAATTTCTCATATCCGATAATGAAACAGTATGGACAGGTTCCTTTAATTTTACAGATAATGCATCTTGGAAACACTGTGATAATACTATAAAAATAAAAAATAAATATTTAGCTAAAAATTTTATAGCAGAATTTGAAGAAATGTTTATTTATAAAAAGTTTGGACGACAATCTATTCAAAATATGAGAAATAGAATTGTTAGAATAGGAAATAAGTATGTTAAAACATTTTTTGCACCAGAAGATGATGTTCCAGGAGCAATTATAAATGAAATAATGAAAGCAAATAAAGAAATAAAATTTTTAAGTTATTCTTTTACACATTCAAAAATTTCTGAAGCTATTCTAAAAAAGAAAAAAGAAGGCTTGAAAGTGTCAGGTATTTTTGAATACACTGGTTCTAATACACTATATAGTGAATATAAAAATTTACTAAACGAAGGTGTAACTTTGTATAGATATAAAAGTATAGATAGTAGTAAGTCTTTTATGCATCATAAAGTTATTATTATAGATAATAAAACTGTTATAACTGGATCATTTAATTTTACTCAAAATGCTAGTAATGATAATGATGAAAATATTTTAATAATAAGCAGTTCTGAAACAGCTGAAAGATATAATCAAGAATTTGAAAGAGTAAAAAGTGGTTGTGAGCTTACAATTTTAAATTAATATAGTTTTTTTATAAAATTAACAGCGAAGCACTGGAATTTAGTTATAAAAAAAATACCTTTAAACGCTGATAAATACTAAATTTAAAAAATTTTTATATGTAAAATAATTTATTAAAACTTATAGTTTTTTTTTAATTTTTTATACTTTATTTTTAACTATTAATTATGCAACATTTATTATAAAAATTGGTATAAAAATAAAGTCTATAACAAAACAAAATTTGAAATGATGTGATTTATAGAGTAATTTATTATTAATTTTTTTGGTATATTATGGAAATTAATTTTCCATCTATTTGCTATGATCAAATTTTTTCTATTACTTTTTTTACTTTTTTGTTTAACTTTTATTTTATTTTTTCTCTTAATATTTTTATTGTTACAAAACTTCATTCTTAACTACTGGAAATTATTAAAATTATTTGACAATAATTTCAGTTTTATGATAAACTATATTTTTATAGTTGGTTTTCATTTAAAAGGCACTTAAAATTATTTTGAGAAATTGTTTCTATTGTGAAAAAAAATATAATTTTCACATTAGTGTGCCTAAGTATTATATTAAATTCTTTTTGAAAGGATAGTATGACTGAAGAATTAATTACAGAGGTACAAGTTTTTGAAGACTTTACAGACGATGAAGTCTTGACCATATCTAACTACTCTTATAAAAAGTTTTATCAAAGAGGGGAAGTTATATTTGAAGAGGAGTCAGATGATACATCTTTGTATATAGTTTTAGCAGGACAACTTGAAGTTTTAGTAAAGACAGAAGGGAAAAAAGAAATATCACTTTCATTTATTGATGAAGGGGAAGTATTTGGAGAGTTATCTTTTTTAGATGGAAGAAAGAGATCAGCAAAAATAGTTGCTAAAAGTGATGTAGAATTATTACAATTAACAAGAAGTTCTTTTGATAGGTTAAGACTTGAACATCCTGATATAGCTTCAAAATTAATTATGGATTTAGCTAGGGTTGTAAGCCTAAGATTAAGAAATGCTGATAAGTTTATAGTAGATGTGATGAAAGCTGTAAATAATCAAGAAAAATCTACTACAAAAAAATCTGCTAAAAAATTAGAAAGAGAAAAATTTACTAAAGCTAAAAATAAAAAAACTAAAAAAACAAGTTCTGATTCTAAATCTGACTTAAAAGTTAAAAAGTCTACAAGAATAAAATCTGAAACAAAAACTAAATCTATTAAAGATCAGAAAGTAAAAAGTAAGTAATATGTGTCACTCAATGACACAAGTTCTAAAAGCTAATATTTGTATTGAAAAGAAGCGAATACATTTATAAAGTATTTTTTGTTTAGTTAATGGATTGAATAAAGCATTTCTAATAGTTTCAAGTCCTAATTTAAAAATACTTTTTGAATAACAATTTAAATCTTTAAAAATACTTTGAGTAGTTTTTCATTATGAATTCTAAGTTTATATATAATTGATAATTGAGAATAGTTTTAGTTTTATTTAATTTTTTGTCATCAAAATTGACAAAATTTAGAGATATCATATATTAATCTTGTTTGTTAAATTATATTAAAATTTCAAGGTATTGATACTTTATTTTTAACTACTAATTATGTACCATTTATTATAAAAATTTGGTATTAGATGGTCTTCCTATTGTTTTTTTTAAATTTAATATTCTCAATATTTCATCTATTAAAATATATTGTTACTATGTTGTATTTTTTTACTGGTAACATATTTACTTTTTAACATATCCAAAACAAATTATGTTATAACTAATTATTCTCTAAATATTGTCAATATACTTTATGTTAATTTTAGAATTTCGCTGTTAAAGTTATTAATTATACATTATTTATTATAAAAATTAGTATTATTAATTTTAATCTATCTTTTTTATTACCATCTTTCTCTAATCTAGCTAATTTATCTAATTCTTAATATACTCTCTTTTACCTTTATTTTTAATATCATAACTATATACAAAAAATTAACTTTATAAGTATAATATGCATTATCTATTATAAAAATTAGTATAAGATATTAAATAGTGTTTTAAAATGTTTCTAAAATCTATTCCTATCTAAAGTTCTGTATTGAATAGCTTCAGCTACATGTCTTGTTTCAACATTTTCGCTATTTTCCAAATCTGCAATAGTTCTTGATAATTTTAATATTCTATCGTAACCTCTAGCACTTAAAGACAATTTATTTATAGCTGTTTTCAACAATTCAATAGATGCTTCATTTAATTTACAAAATTGTTTTATATGTTTAGATTGCATTTGAGAGTTGGAATAAATACCTATTTCTTTAAACCTTTTTAATTGTATTTCTCTAGCTTTATTAACTCTACTTCTTATTTGTTTAGAACTTTCAGAATTTTTATTGGATATGATCTCATCGTTACTCAATCTTGAAACTTCTATGTGTATATCAATTCTATCCATTATGGGTGCTGATAATTTACTCCAATATCTTAATATTTGATTGTTAGAGCATATACATTGTTTATACTTATCACCATTGTATCCACAAGGACAAGGATTTAGTGCTGCTACTAACATAAAATTAGCTGGATATGTAACAGAGTTCAAAACTCTTGATATTGTTACTTGTCTATCTTCTAATGGTGTTCTCAAAGTTTCAAGAATATTTCTTTTAAATTCTAGTAATTCATCTATAAATAAAACTCCATTATTAGCTAAAACTACTTCCCCTGGTCTTGGAGGTGTTCCACCACCTATCATTCCAGCATAAGAAACTGAATGATGAGGATTTCTAAATGGTCTATTCTTTATTAATGTTCCTTTAGTAAGTAATCCTGCTACAGAGTATATTTTTGTGCATTCTAATGCTTCTTCAAAAGTTAAATCAGGTAGTATAGATGGCAAACTTCTAGCTAATAATGTTTTACCTGATCCAGGAGGACCTATCATAAGTATATTATGATTACCAGCAGCTGCAATTTCTAAAGCTCTTTTTGGCATAACATTACCTTTTATATCTTGAAAATCATAAATGTAATTATTATCATTTTCTAATCCTTCATCATTGTTAATATATGGTTCTATATTTGGATAATTATTAATTATATTTACAACATCTTTTAAATTTTCAGCTGGATATATTTTTACACCTTTTACTAAGCTTGCCTCTTTAGCATTTTCTCTTGGTAATATTATTGCTTCAATACCATTTTCTTTTGCTGAAATTGCATAACATAATGAGCCATTTACCTTTCTTAAAATACCATCAATAGATAACTCACCAAATATTAAAAATTTATTTAAATTTTTAGTTAATAGTTGTTCAGAAGCGGATAATATACCTACTGCAATAGGTAAATCAAAATGAGAACCACTTTTTTTTAAATCAGCTGGAGCTAAATTTATAACAATTTTTTTTTGAGGGTAAACAAATCCCATATTTTTTATAGAAGTTTTTACTCTTTCTTTAGCTTCTTCAACAGATTTATCAGCTAAACCTACTATACATGTTCCGGGCATACCTGAAGAAATATCTACTTCAACATCAACTATACAAGCAGATAATCCTAACAAAGATGAACTTAAAACTTTTACCAACATAAATAACACAAAACTTAAAATACAATATAAATAATAAATTGCATTTACTAATTTGTCAATATTTATTTTACTTTTTAGTAAAAAAGTAAAACAGATTAATAAATAATATAAAGAAAGTATTGTCAAATAATTAAATATATACTATTCTTTTTCTTATATTTACAAAATCATGTAAGTATTCAAAGTTTATTCATAATATTTTATGGTATTGATTTTCCTTTTAGAAAGGCGGATTGAATGGAAGAAGAAGTTATTTTTTCAGAACAACAATTAAATGATAAAACAATTACTGAATTATACGAAATAGCTAAAGAATTAGGTATTTCAGGATTTAGAAAATTAAAAAAAAATGAATTGATATCTTCAATAATAGAATATTCTAATAATTCATCAATAGAACCTCCAAAAGAAAATTATCAATACAGAGAAAATAATCAATTACCTACTACTCAAGTTACAATTACACAGCAACCATATAATCAAATGAATTATTACAATAATTTAGGAACATTTCCTTTAATATATGCACAAGGTATATTAGAAGTATTACCTGAGGGCTATGGCTTTATAAGAGTTAAGAGTTATTTACCAAGTAGTGAAGATATTTATGTATCACAAACACAAATAAAAAAATTTAAATTAAAAACAGGTCATATTTTAACAGGACAAATAAGACCACCAAAAGATGGTGAAAAATATCATAGCTTATTAAAATTAGAAATGATAAATGGACATCATCCTGAATTACTTACATATAGTAAAGACTTTGATGATTTAACACCAGTTTATCCTAATGAAATGATAAGATTAGAAAATTCATTGAATCCAGAAAATATATCAGCTAGAATGATAGATTTATTTTCTCCTATTGGTAAAGGACAAAGAGGACTAATAGTTTCACCTCCAAAAGCAGGTAAAACAACATTATTAAAAGCAATAGCTAATAGTATATCTCTTAATAATCCAGAAATATATCTTATGGCTTTATTGATAGATGAAAGACCTGAAGAAGTTACTGATTTTAGAAGATCTATAAAAGGTGAAGTTGTAGCTTCTACTTTTGATGAAATACCAGATAACCATATAAGAATAACTGAATTAACTTTAGAAAAAGCAAAAAGATTAGTTGAACATGGTTATGATGTTGTTATTTTACTTGACAGTATTACTAGAATGAGTAGAGCGTATAATCTTGTAATACCTCCAAGTGGTAGAACTCTATCGGGTGGATTAGATCCTTATGCAATGCATAGACCAAAAAGATTTTTTGGAGCAGCTAGAAATATAGAAAATGGTGGTAGCTTGACAATTTTAGCTACATCATTAGTTGAAACTGGAAGTAGAATGGATGATGTTATATTTGAAGAATTCAAAGGAACTGGCAATATGGAGTTAAGACTTGATAGAAAATTATCAGAGAGAAGAATATTTCCTGCAATGGATATAAAACAATCAGGAACAAGAAAAGAAGAACTACTCTTAACAAAAGAAGAATTAAGAAAACAATTAATACTAAGAAGAACATTAGATTCAGGAGAAACTTTCGAAATAGCAGAGTTTCTAATTGATAGATTAAAGAAAAGTAAAACAAATAGTGAATTCTTAGCTTCAATAGTAGATACTAATAACTAATTTGTAATTAACTTATATTTTTTATTTACATTAAAATTTTAAATTTTCTAATTTGATATTAAAAGTCACAAAATAAAATTTAATTTTAATATTTGTTAATAAATTTAATACAATTTACTTACTTGACTTGTTAAAATTTATATAAATAAGAAAGAGGAACATAATAGTATAATGGCTGGTCATTCTAAATGGGCTCAAATAAAAAGAACTAAAGCTAAAGTTGATGCTCAAAGAGGAGCTATTTTTACTAAAATAGCTAAAGAAATTTTTGTTGCAGTTAAATTAGGAGGTCCTGATCCTTCAGGAAATTTTAGACTAAAAGCTTGCATAGATAAAGCAAAATCAGCTATGATGCCAGCTGATAATATAAAAAGAGCTATACAAAGAGCAATTGGAAACAATGAGGTAGAAAATGTGGAAGAAATACAGTATGAAGGTTATGGTCCAGGAGGTGTAGCTTTTCTTATAAACTCATTAACAGATAATAGAAATAGAACAGCTGGAGAAATAAGGTCATATTTTACTAAATGTGATGGAAATTTAGGTGAAACAGGTTGTGTTTCTTGGTTATTTTCACATAAAGGACAAATAATTGTTAGTAGTGATAATTTGAATTTTGATGTTTTTTTTCTATTTTTAGCGGATGTTGGAGCAGATGACTTGATTGATAATAATGATGGGACATTTCAAGTAATATGTAAAGTAAATGATTTAGAAAAAATATCTAGAGAATTAGAAAATAATTCATATAAAGTTTTAGAATCAAATTTTATATATATACCGAAAAATACTGTTTTGATAAATGATGAAAATATAGCTAGAAAGATTTTAAAACTGCATGATTTACTAGAAAATAATGATGATGTCCAAAATGTTTATTCAAATTTTGAACTATCTGATGAGCTAATAAAAATTTTTTCTTAAAAGTTTAGGAGGAACTCTAATGGATGCAATAATAACACTAATATCTATAATACTAGCTTCTATAATGCTTTACTTGTATTTTAAAAAATCAAAAGAATTACAAAATAAGGTTATAGATTACGAAAAGAAAATAACTGAAATGGAATCAAAGTTAAATGAAACATTGAAAGAGTTAGAAAATAATAAAAATGATTTAGAAAATAGAAAAAAAGAGTTAGAAATAAAAGTTAAGGAAGACATTTATAAAGAAAAACAAGAAATTGAAAAAGAAATAAAAAATAAGGAAAAAAGATTAACACAGAAGGAAGAAAATTTAGATAAAAAATTATTAGAGTTAGAAAATAAAGAAAATAAATTAAAAAAACTTGAGGAAGAGTTTAATATTAAAAATGATAATTTAAATAAATTAATTGAAAAACAAAAGGAAGAATTAGAAAGAATTTCTAAATTAAATGAAAATGAAGCAAAAGAAATTTTATTAAATAAAATAGAAAATAAATTGAAAAATGAATATGTTCAAAGAATAAAATATTATGAAGATAAAATAAAAAATGAACAAGAGAAAATGGCAAGAAAAATATTATCTCATGCAATACAAAGATGTGCTGTTGATCATGTAGTTGAATCTACTGTTTCAGTAGTAACTTTACCTTCTGATGATTTAAAAGGTAGAATAATTGGAAGAGAGGGAAGAAATATAAGAACATTTGAAAATTTAACAGGTGTAGAATTAATAATAGATGATACTCCTGAAGCTGTTGTAATATCAGGATTTGATCCAGTTAGAAGAGAAATAGCGCGTATAGCTTTAGAATATTTAGTTTCTGATGGAAGAATACATCCTACTAGAATAGAAGAAGTTGTTGAAAAAGCTAGAACAGAAGTTGAACAAAAGATTAAAGAAGCTGGTGAAAAAACAGTTTTTGAGTTAGGAATACAAAATATACACCCAGAGTTAGTAAAAACAATAGGTAAATTGCAATATAGAACAAGTTATGGACAAAATATTCTTCAACATTCAAAAGAAGTTGCTTATTTAGCTGGCTTGATGGCTGCTGAACTTGGAGCTAATGTAAAATTGGCCAAAAGAGCAGGATTGTTACATGATTTAGGAAAAGCATTAACTCATGAAGAAGAGGGAACTCATACAGTTTTGGGTGTAGAACTTGCAAGAAAATATAATGAATCACCAAAAGTATTACATGCTATGGCTTGTCACCATCATGATATAGAATTTGAAACAGTAGAAGCTGTATTAGTTCAAGTTGCTGATGCTTTATCAGCAGCAAGACCTGGTGCAAGAATGGAACAAGTAGAAAATTATATAAAAAGAATGGAGAATTTAGAACAAATAGGAAATTCATTTGAAGGAGTAGAAAAATGTTATGTTTTACAAGCAGGTAGAGAAATAAGAATAATGGTAAAACCAGAAAATGTTTCTGATGAACATTCTTTATTATTAGCAAAAAATATTGCTGAAAAAATAGAATCAGAAATGGAATATCCAGGTCAGATAAAAGTTACAGTTATAAGAGAAACTAGAGCTACTAACTATGCTAAGTAATTTTATAAAAAATTAACATTCTTAAGCACTTAAGTGCTAATTTATAAATTTATCTTTTGATAACATCTTAAATAATAATAAGAAAGGCAAATTTATGAACAAAATTAGCTCTAGAATACCTAATTTTTATAATTTGAGTATTGAGCAAAGAATAAATAAAATATCAGAAATATTTTCTTTAAATCAAAATGAAATAGATTTATTAAAAAATAATTCTATTGATTTAGATATTGCTGATAAAATGATAGAAAATGCTATAGGTACTTTCTCATTACCAATTGGATTAGGTTTAAATTTTCTTATTAATGGAAAAGATTATATAGTTCCTATGGTTGTTGAAGAACCATCTGTTATAGCGGCAGCAAGTTCAGCAGCAAAAATAATTAGACAAGCAGGAGGATTTAAAGCTACTAGCACAGAATCCATGATGATAGGTCAAATACAAGTTGTAAATTGTGATTTTGAAAAAGCTAAAAAAATAATAATTGAACAAAAAGATGTTTTAATTAATATAGCTAATAATTCTGAACCTAAAATGAAAGAAAGAGGAGGAGGTGCCAAAGACTTAGAAGTAAGAATTTTAGGAAACGAAAATGAGTATCCTTATTGCAAAATGTTAGTAATTCATCTTTTAATAGATACATGCGATGCAATGGGAGCTAATCTTATAAATACCATGTGTGAAGCTGTATCACCATATATAGAAGAAATAACAGGTGGTAAAGTTTATTTAAGAATATTATCAAATTTTACTGATAAAAGACTAGCAAAAGCTGAAGTAAAAATTCCATATGAACTTTTTGATAATAAAAATTATAAAGGTAAAGATGTTGTAGAAGGTATAATACAAGCTCAAAATTTTGCTTACTTGGATACATATAGAGCTACAACTCATAATAAAGGAATATTAAATGGTATTGATCCTGTTGTCATAGCTACAGGTAATGATTGGCGAGCAATTGAAGCTGGGATACATGCTTATGCTTGCAAAAATGGACATTATAGATCATTAACAAAATGGTATAAGGATAATCAGGATAATTTAATAGGTGAGTTAGAACTTCCTATGGCTGTTGGTATAGTTGGTGGTGCTACAAAAATACATCCATTAGCTCAATTATGTTTAAAAATATTAGGTGTTAAGTCAGCTAGAGAATTAGCTGAAGTAATAGTTTGTGTTGGATTAGCTCAGAATTTATCAGCTATTAAATCACTAGCCACAGAAGGCATACAAAAAGGACATATGGCTTTGCATGCTAGAAATGTAGCAGCAAGTGCTGGTGCTAAAGGTGATTTAGTTAATATTATAGCTAAAGAATTAGTTAAATTGAATGAAATAAAAATTGATAAAGCTAAAAGTCTTCTTAAAGAATATTCTATAAAATGATTTCTTCTTGTAGCAAACTAATATTAACAGGAGAACATTCTGTTGTTTATAATAAACCAGCAATAGCTTTACCTGTAAAAAGTATAAGATCTTATGTTGAAATAAAAGAAGTTAAATCCAAAAAAAATGTGATAAATATAAAATGTGATAAGATAAATAAAAATTTTAAAATTACTAATAAAAAAAAGAAAAAATATCATCCCATTGAAATCACAATTTTAAATTTTATAGAAAAATATAATTTAGAAATAATAAATGAATTAGATGTAAATATAAAATCATCTATACCTATATCAAGTGGAATGGGTAGTGGGTGCAAGTATATCTATATCTTTAATAAAAGCTTTAGCAAATAAGTTTGGTGTAAAGATAAGTGAAAAAGAATTATTTGATGATGCTATGAAAATTGAAAAGATATATCATGGTAATCCTAGTGGTATAGATCCAGCAGTTATTATTTACGAGAAACCTTTATTTTTTATTAAGAATAAGAAAAAAGAATTTATTAATATAAAAAATGAATTTAATATAATAATAGTGAATTCAGGTAAAAAAGCATTTACAAAAAATGTAGTCAATTCTTTGTATAATAGAAAAGAAAAAAAGCCATATTTTTACAATAAAATTATAGATGAAATAGGAGAAGTAACATTTGAAATAAAAAAATTACTTACAAAAAAATCTTTTAATTTTTTATGTGAATTATCTAAGCTAATAGATTATAATCAAAAATTATTGAAAAAATTAGGAGTATCAAATAAATTATTAGATGAACTTATTATAAAAATGAATAATTATGGATGTCATGCTTCAAAACTATCAGGTTCAGGGAAAGGTGGAATTTTAATAGGTATTTTAGATAAGGAAAATAAAAAAGTTTCTGAATTACTAAATAAAGATAAAATAGAAAATTTTATTTTAGAAATTCCATAACTTTTTTATTTTTTGCTAAAATTATTAAAATAGTCCTACTATCATTTTTGTTTTAGGAGAAAATATGGATAAACCTTGGTTCAAAAATTATGAAAGCAACGTAAAAAGAGAAATTGATATTACAGAATTTTCATCTTTAGCTGATTTGTTTGAAAAAAGTATTACTAAATTCTCTTCAAAACCTGCTTTTTATAATATGGGAAAAAATATAACTTATGAAGAACTAGGAATTTTAAGTAAAAAGTTTTCTAGCTATCTACAAAATGAATTAGAATTAAAAAAAGGTGATAGAGTAGCTATAATGATGCCAAACTTATTACAATATCCAGTTGCTTTGTTTGGAATACTTCAAGCAGGTATGATAGTTGTTAATGTAAACCCATTATATACAGCTAGAGAGTTAGAACATCAACTAAAAGATTCAGGTGCTAAGGCTATAATAATTTTAGAAAATTCAGCTCATATACTAGAAAAAGTTATAAAAAATACAGATGTAAAGCATGTAATAGTTACAAAAATAGGTGATATGCTATCACCTTTAAAGTCATTAATAGTTAATTTTGTTGTAAAGCATGTAAAAAAAATGGTTCCTAACTGGACTATTCCTAATGCTATCATGTTTAAAGACTTGATAAACATTGCTGATGAAAAGAAATTTAAAAAAGAAGATATTTCAAGAGATGACATAGCTTTTCTACAATATACAGGAGGAACAACAGGAGTTTCAAAAGGTGCTATATTAACTCACTCAAATATAATTGCTAATTTTTTACAAGCTAGAGAATGGATAAAAAACCTTATAAATGAAGGAGAAGAAATAATAATAACTGCTCTACCTCTTTATCATATATTTTCACTTACAGCTAATTGTATGATATTTTCTTCTATTGGTGCCTTAAATGTTTTAATTACAAATCCTAGAGACATACCTAATTTCGTAAAAGAATTGAAAAAATTTAAATTTACAGCTATCACAGGAGTTAATACTTTATTTAATGCTTTATTAAATAATGAAGATTTTAAAAATTTAGATTTTAGTAAGTTAAAAGTTGCACTTGGAGGAGGAATGGCAGTTCAAAAAGCAGTTGCTGAAAAATGGAAAGAAGTTACAAAAACACCATTAATAGAAGCTTATGGTTTAACAGAAACTTCACCAGCAGCTTGTATTAATCCTATGAATTTAAAAGAATATAACGGATATGTAGGATTGCCTATACCTTCAACTGATATTGTAATAAAAGATGATAATGAAAATAATTTGGAACCTGGAAAAGAAGGTGAATTATGTGTAAAAGGACCACAAGTTATGAAAGGTTATTGGAATAAAATAGAAGAAACAGAAAAAGTTTTTACAAAAGATGGTTACTTTAAAACAGGCGATATAGCATACATGACAGAAGATGGATTTTTTAAAATAGTTGATCGTAAAAAAGATATGATACTAGTATCAGGATTTAATGTTTATCCAAATGAAGTAGAAGATGTTATAGCTTTGCATCCTAAAGTTTTAGAATGTGCTGTTGTTGGTATTCCTGACGAAAAAAGCGGTGAAATTGTAAAAGCTTTTATTGTTAAAAAAGATGAATCTTTAACTGAAGAAGAAATAATATCGTTTTGTAAAGAAAACTTAACAGCTTATAAAGTTCCTAAAAAAGTTGAATTTAGAAAAGAACTACCTAAAACTAATGTTGGTAAGATTTTAAGACGAGAATTAAAGTAATTACTCAACCATATTGACAGGAGAATTTTTCTGGTGTATCGAAAATTTGTAAAATAGAATTAAAAATACTTTGATCCTGCTTTTTACAAGTATGAATAAAACTTCTATAGTTTGTATAAATATCTTTAAAAACATCACTTCTAAATCCATTTGTCACTTTTCAGCACTGGGCTAATGTTATTTTTTGATAAGTCCAAAATCCTTTAATAGTAAGCATTTTAAATATCTATATTAAAATATACTTTAAATTTAGTATTTATAAGCTTTTGAAGGTAATTTTTTCTATAACTCAATCCCAGTGTCTATCTGTTATAACATGGTAAGTATAATCTTTATTAATAAAGACCCATTGCTAATTTGTTTTATCTTTTACTCTTAAAGATGTCTCATCACTATATACTACATTACTATTTCTTATTTTATTTCTTATTTCTTCTGCTTTTATTGATAACTTATACCATTTTATTAAATTGATAGTGCACTAAAAGTTAATGTTTTAATGTTTTTTATAGTTACAATTTTATTTAATTATACTAAAATTCTTATATGTCAAGTGATTTATTAAAAACCTATAATTTTTTTTTAAATTTTTTATACTTTATTTTTAACTATTAATTATACACTATTTATTATAAAAGTTTTGTATAATTATGCTACTATTTCATGTAATAGTGGAAAGTGTAAAATATAGAAATAGTTTATGCTTAATATTAAGCTAATAGACTAAATTTAAATTCAAAACTATTTCTTTATTTCTATAAACTTACCTTCTTTAAAAACTATATAAAAACAAAGAATAATATTTATTATTATAAATAAACAACTTAAAAAAGCTAAAGTTTTTCCAAAAAAATTAGAATAGTTTAATAGACCTAACATAGATAGTAAATTATACCAATCATGAGTATCTTCATTATTTGTTATCAATGGTAGCAATCTTAATTTTCCATCCCAAATATAATGAGCAACAGATAATAAACTTTGACCAAGCCAAAGATTAACTATACCAAATGAAAATAAATCCTTAGAAATTAAAAAATATATGGAAAAAGATAAAGGTATAATTATTTGAAATAATGATCCTCCTAATATACTTATAAAATCTCCTAGAAAAAAGAAAAATAAATGTCCAAACTCATGTATAGGTAAATTTACATTATGTAAGAAAAAATAATATTTACAGCCAGGATTTGATCTATTACTATAGCAATATAATAAGTCATTGATAGAATAAACATTTTTTATTATAGATATAAAAATGTAAGATATAGGTACTAAAAGAAATAATTTAATCAAATTTTTTTGAAAATAACTCATTAAGATGTTGGAACTGGTGGTTTAGCTATACCATTTCTTTTTAAGCTGTTAGAACCTATAAAATTAGCTTTTTCACCTGAATTAATTATTATTGTTTGTGATAGTGTATAATTTGGAAAATCTTTTTTAGCTTCTATAATGTATGAACTACTAAAAGACTTAGGAACATTTATTGAAAACTTACCTTGTGAATTTGTTTTTGTTTCTGCAAGTATTTTATTATCATCTTTTATAATTACTATAACATCATGTTCAGGTTCATTTTTATCATTGTGTATTATACCTTCTATCAAAATACTATTTTTGTTTTCTGTGATATTTACTAAATCTGCATTTGGAACATCACAAGAATTTATTAAATTTATCAAAAAAAGGGATATAAAAATAATCAAATATTTTTTCATAAAAAAATGATAACATATTTTGGTAAAAAATTGGTTAAATATATTGATATTTTTTTTTTTTTTTTTGTATTATTGTCATATAATAAGTTTATTATTTTTTAAATAAATATTTTTAATGTTAAAAAATATTTTATTTTAGTTTAGTAATTATTAAAAAAATATTAAAGAAAAATATTAAGGAGTGAGATTTAATGGGTTCATTTGATCAAGGCTATGCTGGAATGGCTTCGCTAAGGGCTGTTAATGAATGGATAGGAGTCATTAACAGTAATTTAGGAGGTGCTAATAGAACAGCATATAAAGCAACAAAGGTTTCATTTGGTGGTGGTGTTTCAAGAATAGATAGAGATCCAAGAGTAAATAAATCAGGTTTGCAAATACCTGATTCTACATTATCTATTGCAAATACTAGGATAGATTTTTCACAAGGTACTATTGTTCAAGATGGTGAGCTTACACATTTAGCTATAAGTGGAGATGGTTTTTTTGGGGTAACAGATGGAAGACAATTATTCTTTACAAGAGATGGAGTTTTTAGATGGAGTGTTATAAATAATCAAACTATATTGACAACTGCTAATGGGCTTACTGTTTTGCCTGTTGCAGCTACAACTGATGGTGGTACTGGTACACCAAGCCCAGATGGAGTTATAGATCCAACAAATTCTACTACTTACAATTTGAACTTTGCTATAGGAAGAAACGCAGGAACTTCAGGTGCTACATTTTCAGTAACAATTAATACCGTTAATGGAGGGGTAAATTTGGTATATTCAGGTAATTTAGTTCTTGCTCCTAATAATTTCAATGGAATATGTATAGCAGTATTTAGATTTGCAAATAATAATGCTCTTAAGTTTTCAAGATATGGTTCAACGGTTTTTGATGCTACAAATGCAGGTGTTGCAACTGTTGTAAATGATGTAGATCTAATACAAAGTGCTTTAGAATCATCAAATGCTGCACTAAATGATACATTACCAGAGTTAGCACTTGCCCAAAAAATGTTCTCTGCTGTATCTAAAATTATAAATGTTCATAACTCTAATTTAGATGTTACTGTTAATCTTATAAGATAAAAAATGGGAATTGGGCTCAAGTTATGAATAATGTAATACGAATTTATTAAATTGATAGTGCATTAAAAATTAATGTTTTTTATAGTTACAATTTTATTTAATTATACTAAAATTCTTATGCATCATTTATTATAAAAATTGATATAGTATCTGAAGGAGATAAGATTTATACAAAAGTAAAGTGGAATTAAAGAAAAAGAATTACTTGAACAAGTAATAAAGGATTTATTAAAAATAACAGAAAAAAACAGGTGATTTATCATTATTAACTGATAGAGAGAGAAGATATTCTCAGCACTGGGATTGAGTTATAGAAAAAATTACCTTCAAAATTTTATAAATACTAAATTTAAAGTATATTTTAAGTTCCGTTTTTTTTTATCATTTAAAATCAGGTATTTGTGATATATAATCATTAATTATATTTATTACTTCACTGTCTTTAGATATAGATTTACACTCGTTAAAATATTCTAAAGCTCTTTTATACCTTTTATTTTTAAAATGCATTTCACCTAAAGCAAAATAA
Source organism: Candidatus Sericytochromatia bacterium (assembly GCA_026004035.1). Lineage (GTDB taxonomy): Bacteria > Cyanobacteriota > Sericytochromatia > UBA7694 > JACMQJ01 > BPII01. Next base: position 21,080 of record BPII01000030.1, read on the forward strand.
GCAGGATATATACTTTTATCTAATTTTATAGCGTTTTCGTATGCCTCCTTTGCTAAATCAAATTGTTTTTGTATCTGATAAACGTTACCTAGTTGATAAAAAGCTCTTGCATTATTTGGATCTTTTTTTATTATTTTTCTTAATGTCATTTGAGCTTTAGAGTACTGTTCTTCTTGTATTTGACAAATTGCAAGATTATATTCTACAATAGGATCAAATTCATCATATTTTATAGATTTAGAATAATATTCTATTGCTTTAGCATTATTGCCTGTTTCTTGAAAATATAAAGCTAAAGTTTTACTAATGAATGGTACTAATTCAGGATATTCTGATATCATATCAAATAATTTAAGTGCTTTATCTACTTCATTTAAAGAAAGATATAGATATAATAAAGTTTGTGCAGTTCTTGGATTTGAAGGGTTAATTTTAAAAGATGTTTCTAATGCTTCTCTTGCTTTATTTATATTATTAAGTTTAATATAAACAGAGGCTATAACCAAATATATAAGTGAGTTATTATTTTCAATTTCTAATGATTTATTATAAAGATCTAATGCTTGATTATAATTATTTAATGCATAAAAAGCATTTCCTTTACTTAAAATAGCATCAACAAAATTAGGATTATTTTTTAAAACTTTATCGTAATAATCTATTGCTTGATTATAATTACCTACTTGATAATTTAATAAACCTAATCTATATAAAAACTTTATATTATTTTCTTCTATTTCTAATAATTTTTTATATAAATCTATTGCTTTATATAAATCACCTGCATTTTCAGCATTCTTAGCTTCTAGTAATAATTCATCTTTCATAATTAATTTATAACTTTACAAATAGTACCACCACCAAGTAAAATATCACCTGAATAAAAAACAGCTTCTTGTCCTGGTGCAATTGAACTTTGTTTTTCCTTAAATATTATTTTTGCTGTCTTATTTCCAATTGGTATGATTTCTGCAGGTTCTGGATTTGACAAGTACCTAGTTTTTACTTCTGCATATATAGGATTTTTAGGTTCATCTATTGATACCCAATTCAAGTTTTCAGCAATTAGTCCTGGTGAATAAGTTTCATCCTTATTACCAACAACAATAGTATTAGTCAAAGGATCTATGCTTAAGACATACAATTTTTCTTGAGAGCCAACATTAATTCCTTTTCTTTGTCCAACAGTATAATTAATTATTCCATCATGAGTTCCCAACTTCCTACCTTTTGTATCTATAATATCTCCTGATAATATTTTTTCTTTTATTCTACTTCTTAAAAATTCTTTTAAGTTTCCACTAGTAAAGCATAAATCCATACTATCGGGTTTATTAGCTACATGTTCTAAATTAAACTTTTTTGCCAATTCTCTAGTTTCTGTTTTTTTGTAATTACCTAAAGGTAACATCATTCTAGAAACTTGATCTTTATTAAGTTTAAATAGCATATAAGATTGATCTTTTTTACTATCTATTCCTTTTAATATTTGATATCTATTTGTATTTTTATCAAAAATTACTCTAGCATAATGCCCTGTAGCTATCTTTTCTACATCTGGGTGTTTTTCTTTAATAGCATTCCATAAATAATCAAATTTCATTTTAGAGTTACAAGTAGGACAGGGATTAGGTGTTTTACCGTTTTGATATGAACTTACAAAATTATCAACTATTTCTTTAGTAAATTCAGGTATTAAATCATATACATAATGTTTTATTCCTAAATATTCTGCAACTTTTCTTGCATCTTTTATTGCTTCACCAGAACAACAAGTGCTATTTTCCCATATAAGCATTGTTACTCCTACTACATCATAGCCTTGTTCTTTTAACAAACAAGCCGTTACTGAACTATCAACACCGCCACTTAAACCAACTGCAACTTTCATAAATAATAAATACAAGATATATACTTGAAATTTTATCATAAAAAAGTTTATCTCTTTTTATAAGAATATAAAATTTCGTAAAATTATTAAACCTCTTGTATATTCAACATTTTAGTTTATAGAAGAATACAAATTCAAAAATTTTGAGTATAAATAAATTTAATCTCTAATAATACTAAAATAATGATAATTAACTCACAATAAATTCAAGAGATATAAAATATTATATTATTAATGAAAGATATCAAAAATATTTTTTTTCATAAATTTTTGATTCAAAAAATAAATTATCAAAATAAGTTTCCCAATATTTATAATAAAATAAAATTTTATGAAATAAATCAAATAAGTAAAATATAGTAAAATTGATATTTTTTAGTCATAGATACTGACAATTTAGATATTATTTTTCCACTCAAAATGCAACACTTATTAAATTTGAAATATAGGTTATCAGGATTTTTCAGGTTACTAGTGAAATATTTACAATGCTTTACAAATAAGTATTTCACTAAAATGCAACAGTTTAATAGGATTAACTAGGATTATTTAGGATTAATTAGGATAAAATTTTAGGATATATAAGAGACTCTAAAACCAACAGTAGCAAAAATATTAGTTCTTGTGTATAATAATGAATTAGCAAACAAGCCTGCACTAGTAGAGTCTTGATAACTACCCCCTTTTAATAGCATTTTTTCACCAGAATTACGCATAGAGACAGTTCCTTTAGCATTTTCAAATAACTGTCCAGAAGAAGTTAAAGAAGGAGCAATAAGCAACTGTTTAATTAAATTTAAATCTGAGTTAGTAGCGGTAACAGACATATTTTTCCAAGCTACAGAAGTAGTGTCTTCATTAACAGAATTAGTAACAGAGTTAGCAATAACGGGTTGTCCTACATTTTCAGTAGTAGAGTTGGTGTTATCAGGAGCAGTGGAGTTAAAATAAATATTTCTAGCAGTCCAATTTTCTTCAGGTAAAGTGAAATGATTATCAGAGGGGCATAGAATTTGACCATTATTAGTTTTAAATAAATCAGTCCATTCCCAGACATTACCGACTAAATCAGCAATTCCAAAAGGAGTATTATTATGGTACCAACTCATAGGACCAGAGCCCACTAAAGTTCTAGGAGTGCCAGAGGAATCACCAGGAGGTTTATTATCAATTCTTCTACCAGTTTCGAATTGAGCTTCATTACTTCTACCATTTTGAGTATTACCTCTAGGTTGGAAGTTGTTTTTCATACAGAACATAGTAATAGCCGACCATTCAAATACATTAGTGAGATGCCAACCAGTACCTTTATCAGTAGCTCTGGATTTAGCAGTATTAAAATTAATACTAACAGTAGGAGATTGATTAGGTAGAGAAAGAGCAACTCCATCATGAACAGTAGATTGAAATTTACCTATGAATATTTCAGGTTTTTCAACACCATTAACTAAGAAAGCAGGATGAACACCAGTACCTAAAGAGGGGTCAATATCTTGAAGATTAAATTTAGGAATAACACACATAATAGAGGGGTAACCTTTAACATCATAAATAACAGTGTTTCTACCACCACTAGCAGCTTCAACAGATTGTCTTAAATTATCAGGAATAGAAATAGTAATTGGCATATAACCTCCTTAAACAGCCCATAATTGTAAAGTTATAGAATTAATATCAAAATCAAGTTCTTGAAGTTCGTAGTTATCATCAAGAAAAAATCTTTTAGGTGGTATGATAATATTAGCAATATATTGTCCATTAGGTATTTCAGAGATAATATTATCATTTAGGAAAAGATTAATAATTTTCTGAGTATCAGATTGTCTTTGTTGACAATCAATAGAGTATTGATTATCAAAAGTAATAGTATTACCAGTGATGTGAAAAGATATTTTATCACCCTCATTAATATGCAAAATATTCATAAATTTCTCCTTTAAGAGTTATTAATAACAGTCCATTTAATTTGAACATTATCAGCAGAGCCAAGCATTTCAACATTAAAACCATTAGTAGCTTTGTTTTTTACAGCTAATCTACTAATAGCAGAGATATTAGTAGCATTTTCAATTTCTAATAAAACAGTATAGTTATTGTTTAGTAAAGTAAAAGGTAAAGCTACATAAGAAGAAGGAGTGAAATTAGTAATCCAAGAATTATCAGCTTGAATAATTCTATTATCAGTAAGAGTAACAGAATTTAAATTTGAAGCAGTATCATTAGCAGGTATATTAAGAGTATAAAGTAATAAAGCATCATTAGGAACAGATTGAGCTAAATCAACTCTATAAGAGTTGTCATTTTGTTTTTTAAGATAAGCATAATAAATTTTATCAGAAGAAGTTTCATTAGTAGGGACAGAGACATGATAATCGTCATCATCTAAAGATATAATTTCACCATTAATTCTAGCAGTAGAGAAATTACCCGATGTAATAGTACCAGTTCTTGATAGATGTAAAGCTCTAATATCAGCTTTAGTAAGAGTAAAACCAGACACAACATATTTGTTTTTAATAAAAGTTGCTCCTTGAATGATAAGTCTCTTTTCAATATTATCAATTTCAGCAGCTAAGGTATTAAGTATTTCCAAAGCATACATAGAGAAAGAAATAATATTATTTTGATTTTCAGGAGTATAAGCATCATATTGATCTAATCTTTCATCAAGGTTATTATATGTTCCTCTTGCATTAACAACTTCATCAGCAATTTGTTTAAGCCATTTAGTTCTATTAGCTAATTGTTTAGCTTGAATATTAGCGATACCAGTAGGACCACCTAAAACAGGGTCAGTAGTTTCAATTTGATAAATACCATTTTCCCAAGTAGTAGTTTCAGTTAAATTAGCCATAGTTACCTCCTAAAAAATAATAGTCCAAGTGCCAGCAAGAGAAATATCATCAGCTTTCTCAATAAGCCCTCTTGTTTTTCTTGCAAAGAGAGTATTATCAGAGCAAATAAGTCCAAATTCTCGTATTTGTTTTCCATTAGCTTCAGTATCTAATAAAGTCCAATTAAATCTGACTTGATTAACAGAAGGAAAAGTATATGAAGATATATTTTTAACAAAAGAAGAAGTCAAAGATGTATCGTCTGGAGTAGGACCTAATCCATTTGTTCCAAACCCTATTTTAGTAATAGTTTTACCAGCACCTGCACCAGCTATTAATTTAGCAAGAGCTTCTTTTGCTGTATTTACAATAAGATTTTTATCTATATAATCTTCAATTAAATGTCCTTTTTTAAAAACTTTTAGTTCAAAAATACCTTGTAATGTAATAATATCTTTTAAATTCATTATACATACTCCATAGTTTGTATATAACCAATATGTGTTATTGGTTCTTTGTAATTGTATTCTCCATTATATAAAATAGATGAGTTATAAAATACTGTTTCATTTTCTTTTAAACCGAAGTAATTATATGTTCCATTGTATTTAAATGCTGTATTTATAGTTAGGTCCATATAAGTATCAATAGCAGAGAAATTATTATTACCATAGAAGAAATTTTGATAGTAAAAATTACCATCATATCTTGGTAGTATTTGACAAATGTCAGAATATTCTAAATTACTATTGATAAAATATTCATCTTGTTTATTGTTGTATGTAAAACCATCAGATATAAATTCAGAGAAATCATATTGAGAATTGTAATAAAAACTACCATCAAATAATTTTTCTCTTCCTTGATTATAGTTTATTGTTCCATCATAAGCTAAATTAGGTTTATGTAAATCATTTAAAGTTAAATCTAAATTTGTATAGAGATTTTCAGCTATATCAAATAAGTAATTTTCATTTGTATTTAAATTTATATCAAAGTTTTGAATATCAACAGCTGGTAATTGGTTATTTCCATACGATAAGATATTATCATATCTAAAGTTACCATTAAATAAAATATCAACTTCAACATTGTCAGAAGATATTAAGTTAGAATTGATAAAATATTCATCTTGTTTATTGTTGTATGTAAAACCATCAGATATAAATTGAGAGAAATCATATTGAGAATTGTAGTAAAAACTACCATCAAATAATTTTTCTCTTCCTTGATTATAGTTTATTGTTCCATTGTATCTAATACCCCAAGGTAATAAATCATCATAAACAATAGTTATTATTGAATAAAGAACATCAATAAAATTATCAAAGTTGTCAAATAAAGTAGATTTAAAAGATAGTAAATTTAAATGGCTTCTTTCATTTTTGTATTGATTAATCAAATCAATAAGTTTATTTATAGTTGAATGTGTAAGTTCTTTACTTTCACCTATGTCAATAATCACATCAAATAAAGCCCATCTTGTAGTTTCTGAATAAGTGAAATTATTGTCATAGTTATATTGTCCATCATATAATATTGGTTGTTTGTCTTGAA
>BPII01000031.1 GCA_026004035.1 Candidatus Sericytochromatia bacterium
GATAAGTTTAAAAGATGAAAATATAAAAAAAGATTCATTACCTCTAAATATAGTTGTTAATAGAAAAACAAATAAACTTTATGTTATAAATCAATCTACTTCTAATGTTTCAGTGGTAGATATAAAAGAAAATAAACTTATAAAAAATATTAAATTAGCAAATAATAAAAAAGATGATAGTTTTGAGCCAACTGATATAGCTATAAGTAATGATGGCTCTTTTATATATGTTACAAATAGTATAGGACGAAATCTTTCAATAATAGATACTAAAAATGATGTTTTATTAAGAAATATAGGAACAACTCAATCATCAGGAAACATACCGCCTATATCATCAATAGAGTTACCTTTAAATTTATTTGTTATCTCTTACCGGTCCAGAGTACAAATATTTAGGTCTAACTATTGGTGTTCCTTTACCATTTCTAGCTTCAAGTCTTTCATATACTATTTGTGCTGATATACCAACACATCTAGATAATCCAAAAAGAACAGTATAATAATTATCATCTGTTAAACCAACAGATGTTAGTAATGAGCCTGAAACTGCATCAACATTTGGATATGGATTCGATACCTTTGGTTGTTTTTTTAAAAATTCTGTTCCAACTTTTCTCATTGTTACTGCCATTCTGAATATAGGACTATCAGGACAAATTTTTTCTCCCAATTCATATTGAACTGTTGCTCTTGGATCTTCTACTCTTAGAACTGCATGACCAAAACCATAAATCTTTTTACCTTCAGCAAATCTTTTTTCTAAATTTTCATATACAGCTTTTTCATCATTTGGATCATTTACTTCTGATAATACTTCTTTTAAGAATCTTAAACATTCTTGATTTGCCATACCATGTAAAAGGACCTGCTAAAGCAGCCATTGCTGACAATAAAGAATCATACATATCTGCTAAACCAGAAGCAACAGCTTTTCCTACAAACGTTGATAAATTACCACCTTCATGGTCATAATGTAAAACATTAAAAACTTTCATAACTTTTAATAAATTTGGATTAGCATTTTCTAGACCTAGCATATTAACAAAATTTTCCATATATCCTAATTCAGGTTGAGATTTTATAGGTTCTCCTAAACCTGACCTTATTCTATAAATTGCTGCTACTAATTCTGGCAATTGAGCAACTACATTTATAGCATCTTTTCTATAGTCTTTTGTACATGAAACCATGCCCATAATATTTAATCCATGTATAAGCCATTTCATAGGATGTCCTTCTTTCGGTAAAGTTTTTAAACTTTCTATTACTCTTTTATCAAGATTTGAGTGTTCTATTAATTGTTTTTTAAAATTACTTAATTGCTCATTATTTGGTAACTCTCTATTAAATAGTAAGTAAATAATTTCTTCTGGTTCTTTATGTGCTAATTCTTTTATAGGATAACCTGCATAATATAGTCCTAAAGATGGATCTACACTACTTGTAATACAATAACCAACAGGAAAGCCTCTTAAACCAGTTTCCAAATGATCTTTTGTAATAGTAAATAAAACTTCTGACATTTTACACTCCTTATTATTTTAAAATATTATTATCAATTTTAGATTTTAATTCTTCTAATTCCTTTATTGCTTTATCTCTTGTTTCTTTATAATATAACAGAATAAAATATAATGTTGTCAAGTAAATTCCTATCATAAATAAAAATGTACTCATTACTACAGGATTTAAATTACCATACATAGCACTAGGTATAAGTATAGTAAACATTCCAATAGCTATTAAGTTTAAATGTATCCACATAGATCATATTTTAACAAATGTTTAATACTTGTAGCTAAAATTTATTTTTATTTAAGAATTATATTTTAAAAAACACAAAAAAATTTTTTAATTTCATTTTCTAAAATATAGTGCTAATATATATTTAAAATTTAAAACTTTATTTGGAGAAATTATGAGAAAAATTATAATAGCTGGTAATTGGAAAATGAATAAAACTTCTGAAGAAGCTTTAAGTTTTATAGATGAATTGTCAGAAAATATAAAAAAACAAAATAAAGTTGAAACTGTAATTTGTCCAACTTTTATTTGCTTAGATAAAATGTATGATAAATTAAAAAAATACTAATATAAAGCTAGGTGCTCAAGATATGTATTGGGAAAGTAGTGGTGCTTTTACTGGTGAAGTATCAGCTGAAATGCTGAAAAGTGTAGGTTGTCAATATGTAATAATTGGTCATTCAGAAAGAAGACAATTCTTTTCTGAAAACGATATTTCTGTTAATTTAAAGGTTAAAAAAGCTTTAGAAGTTGGACCTTAAACCTATAATGTGTGTTGGTGAAACTTTACAAGAAAGAGAAAATAATAAAACAGATGAAATAATAATATCACAAGTTGAAAATGGATTAAAAAGTTTAAATATTAATTTAAGTAAAGCTGAAAATTTAGTTATAGCTTATGAACCAGTATGGGCAATAGGAACAGGTAAAACTTGTAAATCAGATGAAGCTAATAGAGTTATAAAGCTAATAAGAGATACTTTAAAAAGATTTTTTGGGAGTTCAATTTCAGAAAATATAAGAATATTGTATGGTGGAAGTGTTAAGCCTGATAATATAAAAGAATTAGTTTCTATGTCTGATATAGATGGAGGATTAGTCGGTAGTGCTAGTTTAGAACTTAAATCATTTGAGAAATTAATTGAAAATGTAATTTAAAGTATATGGAACATCCTATACAAATCCTGAAATCCTTAGAGTCTATATTAGATAGAACTTTAGCAAAAAGGTATATCCGCAATGTTAGTATGCCGGAGATGCAAGCTTCTTATTATTATAATAATGCTTTAAGAGATCTTAATAATAAAGATAGTGAAAGTGCAATTCATAATATAATAATGGCTTTAAGTGCTGATATAGAATTTTCACCAGCATTACATTTAGCAAAAACAATGCTTTTTGGGTTAAGTAAAAAATATAATGAATCAGGAGCAGAACTTTATAAACAAAAATACAGAACATTAAGCACATGGATTGAAGTAATAGAAAAAGAAATAAAAGATATAGATAAAGAAATTATATTATTACAAAATCAAAAATTGAAAGAAAAAGAAAAAGGATTATGGAGAATATTACAACTTATATTTTTTAAAAAATCTGTTAAAGATTATGATAAACTTATAAATAAGTGTAATTTAAAAAAAGAAGAAGTAAAAAAGAGATTGCAATTTGCATCTAAATTAGCACAAATAGAAGAGTATGCTAAAGTATTAAGTTTAATAGTTGAAATATGTTTATATCCAGCAAAATTTGCTTGGGTAGTTTCATAGGAAAGTTTATGAAAAAAATATTACTATCTTTTATTTTACTATTAATAAGCATGAAAAATGCTTTTTCTTTAGAATTTTTTGACTATAAAAGAGGATTATTAAAAGCAAAAATTGAAAATAAACATGTTTTATTAAATGTGTGTGATAATAGCTACTATTGCAACAAATTAGAAAAAGATTCTTTTAATAATCAAAATATAAAAAATATTTTAGAAGAAAAATTTGTTATTATTAAAATTAATCCTTTATCAAATAATTTAATTACTGTTAATAATAAAATTATTTTTGAAAAAGATTATTTAGAGAATTTAAAAATAGATGTTATACCATCTATTTATTTTATGAATTCAAATGGAGAGTTCATAAGTGGTATAATAAAAGGTTTTATACCACCAGATAAATTAGGTCCAATACTAGAATATATATATACAGATTCTTATAAAACATTAAAATTTAAAGATTTCCTTTCTAAAAAAGGTAATTAAAATGTCTGACTCAACTTTTGAACAAGAAAATAAAGCAAAATTTTTTGAGTTAAAAAAAGATTTAGTTTTTCAAAAAGGTAAAGCAGTCGAAAGTAAAATAATATCTTCACCTATTTTTAATAACGCTTTGAAACAATATGGGGCTGATGGTGCTAAAACTATAATTCTTCAAGAATTAGTAAAAATGTCAGACGAAGATATATTAAAAGAGTTAAAATTAATAGCATCAAAAGCTGAAGAAAATAATGAAATAAAAAGATCATTGAGAGCAACTAAATTTTTAGCAGTTCAATGGATGGAAGATACAAAAAGAGAAGAAATCGTTAAAAAAAAATGTGAATTTATAATAAATAATATACCAACATTTAAAATAAGTGAAAAAACTTTTGATGATAATAAAAAACGAAATTTAAAACCTAAAGAAAATATTAATAATTTTCAATCTCAATTAGAAAATAAAGAAGAAAAAATTTTTGAAGTAGAAATTGAAAAAATATCAAAAATCAGACCACAACCATTTTCTAATCCTGAAAAAATTGATTGTATCTTTTCTGATAGTTTAATAAAAATTGAAAAAAATGAAAAATTACTTATAGTTACTGACATACAAGGAAATTATGATTTTTTAAAAGATTTATTATTAAAAAATTCTATATGTTTAGAAGATAGTAATAAGAAACTTATTTGGAATAAAAATCAAAAATCAAAATTAATTATAATTGGTGATATTTTTAATAAAAGTCCTTTTTTCAGCTTGGAGTGGAGAAATATATAAAAAAAACATTTCAAATCATAGAATTATTACATAGGTTAATTTATGAAAGTAATAATTCTGTATTTATAACATTAGGTAATTTTGACTTATCAATATTTTCATATCAGCTATTTTATGATTTAAAATACGGAATATTAAATAAAAAAAATGGATTAAAATTAGAAGCTCAGTTAATACCATCTATTATAAGCTTTTTAGAAAATACATCTTTTGATACAGAAAACAATATTTATTCAATATGGGAAAGAGATTTTGATAGAAAAGAAAATTATATTTTTAAACTAAAAAATTCTGATATGCCAATTAGAATTAAAGCTAATGAAATGTATTTACCGGATATAAACTCCATAAGAAATTTTCTTATGAGACTATATGAATTAATTATTAATAATAAAAATCTATCTTATGAACAAATTGAAAATATTTTTAATCAAAGAGAAAATGAAAATATTTTATGTTTAAAAGATAATTTTTATAGAAATGAATTTTATAAATTTATATTAGAACAAACTAAAGCAATAGATTTTTTTAAGAAAAAGAGTTTGCTCTTATCACGATTTTATTAGTGATAAAAATGATAAATTAAAGTTTTTTCATGTTAGTTTAGATGAACAAGTCGGTAATTACTTAGAAAAAAATAAAAAGAATAATTGGAATTTATTAAACTTAGAAGAATTAATTAGAAATTCAAAGTTTTTAAAAACGAAAAATTTAGATTTAGACAAATTATTAAAAATTATCTATGAACTAAAATTAGATAACGTTCAAAATTTTTTAACAATAGATGCTGAAGAATTATATGATTTATTATCTAAAAAAAACTATTTAGATTTTTTTATTCCATCTATTAGTCCAAATAAAATTAAATTTGGATTCGTTAAGTCATTAGAAAGATTACAAGAAACATTAAAACAAGAAGATAAAAATTTTCTTTTAGGATTTAAGTTTATTAATAGAGAAAGTATTTTAGATTTTAGCGAACTAAAGATGAAAAAAGTTTCTGAATTAAATCAAGATGCTAAAAAATCTTATGCAGAAAAAATATTAGCTGATATGTTTGGTAACTCTAATGACTTTAAAATAATTATTGATAATTCTAATACTATTGTTTGTAAGAAACCTTTTTGGGATATAAAGATAAATATAGATAAAATGGCTGCTTTATATGAAGATGAAGATAAAAATATACATGTTCCAATAAAGCATAGTATATTTATTAATTATGGATAAATTTAGTATGAAATATAATTCTAATCTAGATTTTTTCATTAAGAGTGAAATTTATAAATATATAGATAACATAAACGACTTCCTTATACCTTCTGTAAGACAAAGAATATGCTTATTAGATATGAGGAATTTATAAAACAGAACCAAAAAATAAAGTTTTATAACTTAGATAAAGAAGGTATCTTTGAAGGAACAATAGAACGAGAAAATGATGGAACTATTAATTATAATATTAAAATGATAGAAGAATCATTAAAATGCTTGTTATTGCAGAAAGACCTGAATTAATAATAAGACCTTTATTATCAATAGATAAAGTTAATTTTAATATAAATAATCTTAAAGTATTACCTATAGGTCCTAAACAGAATATGAAGTATTTATTTTATTAAAGTATGGTTTCAATCCTAATAATTTATATTTTTTAGATTTAATAAGTTATTCACCTTTTATTGAAGTTGGTAATGCTCATAATATGGAATATTCCAGCAATTATTTTGATATAGTTATTTTAGGTTGGGTACTTCCATATAGTTTAGATCAAGAAAAATTAATAAGCGAAGTTATAAGAGTGTCTAAACAAAAAATCTATTATTTCAATAGGAGTTGATTATGATCCACAGATATTTAAATCTTGTAACGAGCAAAAAAAAAGTCTAAATTATAGAAGTGCAAATGAAATTTTAGATAAATTTTTTAAAAATCATGAAGTTTATTTATTTTTTAAAAATGAACCTAAAGATGAATTTTTAGAAATAAAATCCAACATAATTTTAATTTTTGAGCTAAGTAAGAATAATGAATGTTTAAAAGAAACTTTATATAATAGGTATAAGGAATTTATAAATAATAAGCAGTATATTAAAGCTAGAACTGAATTAGAAAGTTTATTAAAAATAGATAAATATAATGCCGATTACATTTATAATCTTGCTATCTTAGAAAAAGAATTAAACAATTTTGAAAAATCTATAGAACTTTTATCTAATATTTTAGAGCTAGGAATTGTTAATTATGAAATATGCTATCAATTAGCTTCATGCTTAGAAAATATTGGTGATTCGGATGCAAATTATTTTTATAAAAAAGCTGAAGAATTAAGAAAAAAATCTAAATGATTTACAACTTTCTTTATATTTTAAAATACAATTTTCTATTTTTAAATTAAATTTATCATAATTCTGACCAAATAAATTCATTGAATAGCATATTTGAAAAATTATTCTATTCTTACTTTTGTTTTTTATTTCCATTCCTTTATGTAGTCCTCTTGTATCTTCCAACAATACAGCACCTTTTTTTAAACAAAACTCTATAATATCATTTTTATTATATTGAGAGTAGACTTCTTGATCAGAATATCTTCCATCTCTTAATAAAGAAAATGGTAATTTTTTATGAGAATTTTTTACAAAAACATGAGGACCTGATTCTGAATCTACATCTGTAATCATTATAAAAAGTTTTAATTGTCTTAATCTATCCATATCGCAGTGAAATAATTGTGCAGCATCTGAAAAAGGTATTCCATTTTTATAATATGTAATCCAAGAAATAGGACCTTCTAAAACAGGTATTGAACCTATATAATTTTGGGAAATTGCAATTAAAACATCATCAAATAAAATTTTTTTAATAATCTCTTGATTTATATAGTCATTGGTTTCTATATCTTTTATTACATCATTATTATTTCTATATTTAAATGAAGAACTTAATAAAATTTTTTTTATTTTTTCTATTTCATTTTCATTTATATATCCAAGCAAATAGTAACCATTAATGTATAGCTCCTCAGATATTTTTTTTATTTTATCTTTAGATAAAATCCCAAAAAATTCTGAGTGAATTTCATTTTCAAAAAAATATTTATTACTAATATATGAATTTATTAAAGCTACAATATTGTTAAATCTAGTATTTGTTATGTAAAAAAGCAATCTCATCGATACATAAGCTTCATAAGGTGTATAACCATTTTGTATATAAAATATATAACCATTAACAAAATTTATTAGTAATGATATTCTACTTTGTACATCAACTATATTTAGCTCTTGATTTATAACTAAGCAAAGATTAGTTATTTCGTCTTCAGATATATCATATTTTCTGAATACTTTATTTATTTCTAACAATTCATTACTTGTTAAACCATCAAATGAGCATATAAGAATACAATTTTCTAGTAAAAATAAAATTTCATCTTTTGAAAATATATTTAAGCTAAAAGTAATGTCAAAATTAGAAATATCTATTATAATGTCATTAAGTTTATCCTTAACCCTTTTATTTGATATATTTATTAATGGTATTATTAAATTAATAATATTTCTGTCTATATAAGAAAAGTAAAAAAGACTGTTTAAAAATATTTTAAGTTTTTTTTTTATTTTCATTAAAAAATAATTTGATCATTAGCTTTTCTATTTTTTTTAATTTATTAGCAATATAGTTGCTATATTGTAACATACTTTTTTATAAAAACTTCAACAACTCAAGTATGAAATTATAGTACAATACCTTAATGAATTTGAAAATAAATATCTAATTTAGAATGCTTCACTTCTTTCTTTAATAAGTTAGGTTTTATAAATTTACTTAGTGTTAATTTAAGTACAAAAGATCTAATAATTATCATAATCTATAAAATTTTTCAAAAAGAACATAAAGCACAATATATTTTTCAATGGTAAAATTAAATTATAATAAACTTAGAACTTAAAGTATAGTTAAGGAGTTATTTATGTATCCATTAAAAAAAGGTAAATATGCCAAACAAGCACATTTAAATTTACCTGAAGGTACATACGAAGAAGAACATGGAAGAAATGGATTTTTTGGTAAAGTTTCACATTTATATAGGCTAAATCCACCTACTTCATGGACTAGAATAGAAGGTAATTTAAGACCAAGAGCATATAATACAAATAAACTAGAAGCTAATGAATGGAAAAAAGTTTTATATAATTCAGATGTTTCTATTTATATATATAAAACATCATGTAATATGGACTATTATTTTAGAAATGCTGATGGTGATGAAATAATATTTGTTCATGATGGTGAAGGTGAAATACAAACTGATTATGGAAAATTTTTTATATAAAAAAGGTGATTATATAGTTATACCAAGGGGGACAACACATAGAATATTAACTAATAATTCATTTTTTTTGATAATAGAATCCTATTCAGAAGTAAATCAACCTGAAAGACATTTATTAGGACCTAATGCATTATATGATCCATCTATAGTAGAAACTCCAGAACCAGAACCAATAATTGATAATAGAGAATGGGAAATTAAAATAAAAAGATTAAATGAAATTACATCAGTTTTTTATCCATACAATCCTATAGATGTTATTGGATGGAAAGGAACACTAACACCATGGAAATTTAATATAATTGATTTTTGCCCGCCTACTTGCCATAGAGCACATTTACCACCTAGTGTATACACTACTTTTTTAGCTAAAAACTTTGTTGTATGTTCGTTTGTTCCTAGACCATTAGAAACTGAAGAAGGAGCTATGAAAGTTCCATTTTATCATAGTAATATAGATTTTGATGAAGTAATTTTTTATCATGATGGAAACTTTTTTAGTAGAGATGGTATAAATTCAGGTATGATTACTTTTCATCCTCAAGGAATACATCATGGACCTCATCCTAAAGCAATAGAAGCATCAAAAAATAAAAAAGATACAAATGAAGTAGCTGTTATGCTAGATGCTAGAAATCCGTTATTTTTTACAGAAATAGCAGAAAGTATTGAATGGAAAGAATATTATTTGAGTTGGAAGTAGCTATATGGAGATAAGTAAAAATATATCTAGTGTTCATGTAAATAAATTAAAAACTTCAAGAAATGCACAGTATTATTATACTCAAGGTGTTATAGCTTATCAATCTAATAAAAAACAAGAAGCTGAAAAATATTTTTCACAAGCTATTCAAGTAGAAAATGATAATGCTATGGCTTACTATAATAGAGGAACTTATTATTATAATGAAGGTAAATATAAGTTTGCAATAGATGATTTTAAGAAAGCAATAAAATTAAAACCAAACTTTGCAGAAGCTCACTATAATTTAGCATGCTCATATGTAAAAATATTAAGTTTTAGAGAAGCTATATTTTCCCTCAAAAAAGCTATCTCTTTTGATAAAAAGTTGGCAAAAAGAGCAGAAAAGGATAAAGATTTTGAAAATATCTCTCAAATGAAAGATTTTGAAGATTTGATTATGAGTAATATATAGATATAACAATTATTTAATAAAATAATAATATTATTTTGTTTATTTTATTAAAAATTTAGTTTATTATTATATTATGAGCTTTGATATTATTATTTTAACAAATGGACCAGGTGAATTATCAGCATGGGTTAAACCTGTAGTAAGAAAATTATTAGAGGTAGTACCTTCTTGTAGAATAATAATAGCTCTCTTACCTTGTCCTTATGCTAGTAATGAAGAATATAAAGTTGCTGAAAAAATACCTGGAGTTTCCTATGTTTTTAATGATACTGAAACAAGTTTTTTTGTTTTACTTAATAAACTTCCAAATAACTTTTATTTTCAAGAAAGCGGAATAATTTTACAACTTGGAGGTGATCAGTTTTTTTCTGTCTTATTTAAATGGAGAACAAAATTTCCAACTCTTGTATATACAGAAAAGAATATTTTTTGGGCTAGTATAATAGACAAATTTTTAGTGCCAGATAAAAATACATATATAGCTGCTAGAATGAATAATATTAGCTCTGATAGATTATCTTTGGTAGGTAATTTAATGGTAGATGCAGCACAATCAAAAATGAATCCTATTGAGATAAGAGAAAGGTTAGGATTAAGTCCTCAATTTCCTATAGTATCTTTGTTACCTGGTAGTAAGCCATTTAAAGTTAAATACTCTACATCTTTTCTTTTAAAAATTGCTGATGATATCTTTTCAAAAAGACCGGATATTCAATTTATCATACCACAATCACCTTATACACCTCTTTATCAAATAGTAGCTTCAGTTACTGATGATAAATATATAAATGTATTAGGTGGAGTAAGTGCTAAATTTGGACAAGATAAACATGGAAATATTTTACTAACAGATGCAGGAACACTTGTTAATATAATACCATCAGATTTTCAATATGAAGCATTTCAAATATCTGATGTTGCAATAACATTACCAGGAACAAATACGGCAGAATTAGCAGTTTTAGGAATTCCTATGATAACTATATTTCCTACAAAGAAATTAGATCATATACCAATTGATGGACTATTAGGTAGAATATCAGATTTACCGGTATTAAATAAAATATTAAAGCCTTTTATAATAAAAAAAAGTATACAAAAAATTAAATTTATTTCTATTCCTAATCAAAAAGCAGGCTATAGCATAACACCAGAATTTGTTGGTAATATTTCTACTAGTGATATTGCTGATAAAGCAATAGAAATAATAGATAATTATGAAAAAAGAAGAAATATATCAATGGAATTAAGAAAAGTTATTGGAACAGGTGGTGCTGATATAAATATTGTTGATAATATTTTAGATTGTCTATTCTTAAATTATCCTGACATAGAAATACTAAAAACTACAAACAATTTTTCAGATTGGACAAAAAAAAATCCTGATAATGATTGAAAATTATCAGATTTAAAATTTACTAATATGTTATGAAAGTTGTTATATTAGCTGGTGGCTATGGAACAAGACTTTCTGAAGAAACTATAATAAAACCTAAACCAATGGTAGAAATAGGTAATAAACCTATTTTATGGCATATAATGAAAATATATTCCTATTTTGGATTTAATGAATTTATAATTGCTTGTGGTTACAAATGTGAATTCATCAAAAAATATTTTTTAGATTATGATTATTTAAATAATGATTTTTGTATAGATTTATCAAATGGTAATATTGAAATCTACAATTCAAGTAATGAAAATTGGAAAGTTCATATAATAGATACTGGACTTAATACACAAACAGGTGGAAGAATAAAAAAACTTGAAAAATATCTTTTTAATCAAAGATTTATGGTTACCTATGGTGATGGTTTAGCAAATATAAATGTAAATGAATTAATTAAATTTCATAACAAAAACAAAAAAATAGCTACTATAACAGCAGTTAGACCACCATCAAGATTTGGAGGACTAAATTTCAAAGGTAATTTGATAGAAGAATTTATTGAAAAGCCACAAATTACTAAAGGCTGGATAAATGGTGGTTTTATGGTATTTGAATCGAGAATATTTAAATATATAAATTCTTATGATGATATTTTAGAAGTTGATGTAATGGAAAAATTAGCAAAAGATAAAGAATTAGTAGGTTATAAACATAAGGGATTTTGGCAACCTATGGATACTATTAGAGAAAAAAATATTTTAGAAGATTTATGGAAAAATAATAAAGCTTATTGGAAAGTATGGTAATTACTTAACTTCATGTAATAAACCATCATTTCCACGTCTTAATTTAACATTAAAAGTTATTCCATCATTTCTTGTAAAAGTACCTTCAAAGTTTTCATTTTTATTATCAACTTTATTTATTTTTAAAGTTCCATTTGGAGTTTCAATTATATCACCTTTTTTATAAAGCTGAAACCAATCAAAAGATCCATCATCTTTTATTTTTATAAAAACATCTATATTACCAATTTTTCCTTTAAAATTCTTATCATCTATTTTTTGAGTTAATTTAATAACATCAGAATCTAATTTTAATTTATCACCGACTTGATAATCCCTTTTCCAATTTGTTCTTCCTGTATTAGCATCTACAGTTCCAATTACATTATATTCTTCTCCATCAGTATCTTTTAATTTTCCTTTCATTATATTTTTCTTTTCATCTATAGATTTTATAGTAACTTCACTACCATTGTCCAATGTTATTTTTTGATTTATATTATATTCATCAACACCAGATTTCATTGGCCCACTTTTATCAAGTTTTATATTTGATATATCAGGATAAACACTTTTTATTAATTGAGAATCAGACTTATTACTAGCATTAGAAATTTTTGTTATTTCATTATTACTTATTACATAAGCATTATTACCATCTCTTACAACAGAAACTTGATGGTTTCTAGAATC
This sequence comes from Candidatus Sericytochromatia bacterium, assembly GCA_026004035.1. Classification (GTDB taxonomy): domain Bacteria; phylum Cyanobacteriota; class Sericytochromatia; order UBA7694; family JACMQJ01; genus BPII01. The sequence continues at coordinate 12,921 of BPII01000031.1, forward strand.
AGAAGAATCATAAGGACTTGGAGCATGAACACCATAGTATTTTGCACTGCCATCTAGTAATTCAGTTGCAAGTTTAGCGTATGCTTCACAATCTAGATATTTTCTACCATTTTTATCTGTAGGAACAGCATTTATACCTTCTTGTAAATCAGCTCCACTCCAAGAAATATCAATACCAGGATGATTATAATTAGCTGTTAAATATGCTTGAACAAATTCTGCTTTTTTATCCATAGGTAAGTTTAGACTATTTATAAATGATTTTACTTCATTTACATTATGTTTATTAATTCTATTCCATTCAGCTTTTTTATCAGGTGACAAAATACTATCCATTTTTTGATTTGCTTCTTCTATTGTTCCTTTAACTTGTTTGGAAGGTGGTATAGTAGTTTCATCTTTTGCATATCTTATTGTAATTTCTTTTCCTGTAGAACTTCTAATTGTTTCTTTAATATTATCATTTTCATCAGTTTCTAAATTATTTTCTTCTATATCAAGCTGAAAATTTTCTTGAGATGAACCTGACCTTATATTCATATTAACCTTTTGTTTATCAAAACTAGTAAAATCTCTAACTATTTCGATATCATCTTCAGTCTCAACTTTATTAAGAAGATTTTTTATTTCATCATTTGTTATCTTCTTATCAGCGGAAGCTTTTTTTAATTCATCAAGAAACTTACTACTAACATTATTATAAGAGATATTAATATCAGACATTTATTTTCTCCAGTTAAGATTAATAAACATGCTATATATTATCCAGTTAAAATTTTTTTTTGCTAATTCTAATAATAAACTTAATATTTCTTAATGTTATAAGAAGTTATCTAAAATTAGAAATATTTCTTTATAATTCATATGTTATTTCCCTTAAATATTTATCTAAATTATTCTTTAAAATATTAAATTTATTAATTATTGTTAGTTTTAGTGTTTAAACTAACATAAAAATAAATACTATAAAAAATATAAAAAACTGCAATTGGTACTAATGTTACATATAAATTTAAAAAACTTGATTTTATTATAAGAACAAATATAATAGCTAATACTATATATCTTAACCATAAAATAAAACTAGAAAATTTTATTAAAATATTTCTACTCAACAATGCTTTTACAGAAGTTATTTGTGCTAAAAAATAAATTATACTTATAAGTACTCCACATAAAAAACTATATAAATAATTAAAATAGTTATAAAAATAAAGCATGGAAATAATTATTAATGAAAATACTAAATAATTTCTTATTAACTTTATATAAAAATTTTTCATTCAATTTATATACTAAACTAAAATTGCCTTACATAATATTTTAACTTGAATTTATATTTTTTAAGTTAAAAGAGTTGTTTCATACTAGTAATTAGTTTTTTTATATTTTCTGTTTTTATAAAACAATTTATTTTAAGGTTAAAACAAGTCTAAAGTTTAAAGTAAAAAATAATGGTATATTAGAAATTAAATTTTTGTCAATAGATGTTAGTTTTACTATAATTTAAATTTATTTATAGTTAAGTTTAAAATTTTTCTGATAAAATTTATTAATTATTATTTAATGGTATATTTTATGTATAATTACGTTTTTATATGTAACAGAAAAGAGTTAATAAATGAGTTTAAACCTTCTGGAAAACCTATAATATTAATGCTTAGAGGTCTGTCAAGGTCATATAAAGCATGGCTTGGTGCTCAAGATGATTTGTCTGAAAAATACGATATATTATGTATAGATTTACCTGGAATATTATTATCCAAAGATGAAAAGTTACTTTATAGTATTTCTTCAATGGCTGATAAAATAGTTGAAGTAATAAACTATTTAGAAATAGACAAATTATATATTGTTGGTCCAAGTTTAGGTTCTATGATTACATGGGAAATAGTAAAAAAAATTCATATAAGTAAAATACAAGGATTGGTTATAATAGTTCCAAGTCATAGTGGAATAGGTATTAACAGAATTTCTAAAAAAGCAATAAATATATTATTTAAACTAAAAAGTGTTAATAATGATAATGAAAAGATAAAACTTTTAAAAGAGCTGTTAATAGGTAAAACGACTGATGGAAGAGATATATTTGAAGATAATCCAGATATAGAAAAAAAATGGAAAGAATGTATATTACAAGATTTAAAAGATTTAGGAAAAAAAGGACAATTTGCTCAGTTGTTTGCTGCTGCTAAATATTACTCTAAAGATGGGTTAAATTATGTTAAAAGAAATAGGATACCTTTAAAATTTATAATAGCTGAGAAAGATAATATGATACCTGTTAAGCATCAATTAGACATTTATGAGTATGTAAAAAATCCGAATTCATCTTTGCTTGAGCTTAAAAATTCTGGACATGATTTTATAGTTACACATAAAAAAGAAATAGTAGAAGCTATATCAGATTTTGTTGAAGATAAAAATAAATTTAATAGTCTAATTCCAGCACCAGAAATTGAAAATAATAAAGATAATAAAATTATAAAAAAGATAAGTATATTTGCTAGTTTATTAATATTAGGCTTACTAATAAGATATTTATTTAAAAATAGAAGAAAGAAATAATTTTATAAATTTTAAGAAATAATTTTTGAAAAATCAATAATATTTTGTTTTACTTCTTCATTATTATGATTATTAAAATCAAACCAAAGCATTAATCTATCATCTTTATTAAAACGACTTTCTATTTGTTCTTTTATATCTTCTATAGTTCCAACTAAAGCGTTATTAACAGCTTTATTAACTTTTTCTATATCTAATGTTCCTTCCATTGCTTTCCAATAATTAGCAATAGCTTTATTAGCTTTTTCAGAAGCAATTTTTCTGTTACTATCTAAAGATAATGTTTTATTATTACTAGTAAATATTAAGACAGTTCTTGGCATTAAAGCTCTATTCCAATTATTTTTTGAATTGTTATAATACTTTTTCATTCTTTCATGAGTTTCTTCTATTTCTTTATCTGGTGTTATAGATAAATTAAAAACACCACAAGGTAAAAATTTATTTGCAAATATTTGAGCTTTTTTATCATGTGATCCTATAGTTAATCTTAATAAATCTAACGGAGCTTCAAAAGGTATAATCCCAACTTTTTCAAATTTCCAAAAACTTTCTACTTCAAATTTATCTTTACCATATATTTTAATAAAATTATTATATTCTTCTTCTGTTCTAAAATCTTCTTTAGTAATATATTGTTTCTCTAAATCATCAGAAGAAAAAATATCACCTCTTAATCCTCTTAAAAAAATTTCTGTAGCTTGCAAAAATATTTTACCTTTTAAAATTTTCCAAACAAGTTCTTCTAAATAATTTCTTGGATATATTCCATAAGGTCTATTTGAAAACTCAAATCTTCCACTAGCAAAACCTATCTCTATTAATCTCTTTTCATTTTCGTTTAAAGAATGTAAAGTTAAAAAAGTTTTTATAGCTTCAGCATGAGCTAAAGGGCCACCATTACATAATATATTTTTTATAGCAGAACCAACATTAATATTTTTTGTAACAGAAAAAATTTTATGTGCCAATTGTAATATATCAGTATTCAAACCTATTTCACCTTTAAAATCAGGTATTACAGGATTTTTATTAGTTTTTTGAACTTGAGATGATAAGTGAGTTTCAGCAACCCAAGCTGTTTTAAATCCAAGTTTATCAGCTAATTTTACTTGATCAAAAAAATTAAGAAACATCTGTCTTTCTGAAGGAATATATCCATCTACTTCAGTTTGACATATTGAAAAAAATATATCATATATCATTTTTTATAGCAAAAACATTATTAATAGTATATTAAAAAAATATAATTTTTAATTGATTTCATAAAAAAAATTATTTCTTATAAAAAATATAAAATTAACCATTTATTAACCTAATATTAAGCAAGTTTGAACCTTATTAGTCTATATAAAAATTATATTCAGTTTTTATTTGGAGGAATAAATTTAAAATGTTAAAGAAAGTTTTTGCTTTGATTTGTGTTGCTTCTTTCTCTTTAAGTAGCTTAACAGCTTGTGGAACATCAGATAATACCTTATTATTGAATGAAGAACAACAATTACAAACTATTGACAATCAAAATGTTCAATCAAGTTCATTTCTTGGTGTTATGAAAGAAGTTAAAAATGCTAGTGAATTATCATTTAAAGAATTAGATAAAAATGCAGATAAAAATATAACTCCAGATGAATATGGTGTCTCTACTCCAGATGCAGCAAAAGCTTTCTATGCATTAGATAAAAATCATGATGGTAAAATTTCAAAAGATGAATATATACCTAACTTTTTAAATAGATTAGGTTTAACATTTAGATTAAGAAGTGCTGCATCTTCTTTATTTAAATTATTAGATAAAGATAAAAATAAATTATTATCAAGAGAAGAATTAAAGTCTGGGTTAGTATCTCAACAATTTTTAGATGCTTTTGATAAATATGATAAACAAAAGAAAACTATATTTCATAAAGATGCAAAAAACATGTTAAGTTTATCAGAATTCGAAAATTTATTTGCAAATATAGCTGTTAGTAACTCAAGTAATCAACAACCACAACAACCTGTCCCATCTGAACCAACACAGCCAGCACCTGCTCCTACTAATCCATCACAACCGTTACCTGCTTCTAGATAATTCATTTACTTTTTAACTAGCTGAGAGTATCTTTTTTTTAATTGAAAAAATTTTATATTTTTTTGCATAATTCATACATTATGAATAACTTATATCTTATATTACACTCACATTTCTGAATTTTGCATTTCTTCAAAAACTGAAATATTTAATAGTAGAGCTTTATAGAAATTAAAAAAGTGCAAACAAATTTTAGTTTAGTATAAATTAAATTCATAGTTTCATTGTTAAAGTTAAACTAAAAAATATTTTAAATTTGCACAATTAAACTTTTCTTGTTTTATACTTAATAAAGTTATAAATTATATATAAAAAATAAAAATGGAATATTTTTGCTTTATAGAATGGGATGAAATAGAAAATAATGAATTGGAAATACCTTATTTGCCAAAAATTCCAGATAATATACCATTTATGTTAATAGCTGGTAATCCAGATATATCAAAGTGGGGATTATTTGAATGTGATTTACCTGAAGATTACGACTTTGTAAATCCTAATTTAGAGTTAGTTAGTGAAGAGTTAGATATATTACTTTATTCAGCAAAATCTTTTCCACCAGCAATAGCAATTGCAAGAAATGAATTTGAAATAACATGTAATAATTTAAAGAATATTACAAAACAAGAATTTACAGATTTATTTTCAAAAATACTTAAAAATCAATTACAATTACAGAAATACAGACCTTTTTTCATGGCTGAAGCTTTAGTAGATGAAGAAGATTTTTTAGTCAAAGGAGCTTTTTATTGGATAACAGGATTTGATCCTGAAAATAACGAAGTTGATTGGGTATCAGATGATTATTTTATATACCAAAGTCCTATTGAAGATTTTGGTTTAAATCCTCATGATTTAAAAAGAATATTTTTAGAAGATATAAACTAAAAATATATGCGTTCAATATTTAAACTTTTTGAATGTTATTATATAATTACTTTGAATGAATATACTATTTTTATGTGTTGCTAATTCTGCAAGAAGTCAAATAGCTGAAGGATTAGCCAAAAAAATTTTTGGTAGTAATCATTTAATACAGAGGGCTGGTTCTAATCCATCAAAGGTTAATCCATTAGAAGAAATAGGAATTGATATAAAAAATCAGTACTCAAAATCTGTAAATGATATTGATACAAAAAATATAGATATTGTAATTACTCTATGCCAAGAAGAGGTTTGTCCTACATTTTTAGGAAATGCTAAAAAATATCATTTTCCTTTTCCTGACCCAGCTAAACCCAATTTAAGTGAAGAAGAACAATTAAAACTTTTTAGAGAAGTAAGAGATAAGATAAAAGCTAAATTAGAGGAAATGAAAGATACTATTTTGAAATAATAAAAAATTTATTTATTAATCTACAATATCATTACTTGCAATTTGTTTTCTTCTTCCTTTTGTATATATAGGTTCTATATGCCAACCTTCATAATCCATTGGTCTATAAAATCCAGCTTCTTCTATTATTTTGTCAAATTCTGTTTGAGATAATTTTTTACCATTTCTATAATACATAGCTAAATCTATTGCATAACCGTAATTATGCATACTTCTACCAGGTGGAGCAACCCATTTACTAGCTACACTTTCACTACCATACTTTTTTATTGCATTATTAAAACAATTCTCTTTGATGTTTTTACAGTTCTATAAGAAGATGAAACACTTACTACAATACCTTTTTGTGAAGTTATTCTCATTAAATTCTCAAAAGCAATAGCTGCTTCAGGAGCTAATCTTATATATCTTCCAGCATTATCTTTATAAGGCATTGTTATTATTTTTTGTTTATTAGTTTGAAATATACTCACTTATCAAGCTTGATACTGAATTATTTGAAAAAAAATATATTTTTATCTAATTTATTAAAACCAAAAAATAGATTTAATACCTTGATATATATTATTTAGTTTTGAACTAACACTTTCCCAAAAACTTTGTTTTTTTTTGTTGAGATAAATTATTATCATAAAAAGAAAGATTAACATTATCTTGATTATAAGAACTATAAAATAAAGTATTAGGTGATTGTAAATTATACAAATTAGTATAATTATATATATTGGTATTATTTGTATAACTTACATTGTTAATCATATTAGATATATACTTAATTTTTCACTAAAAACTTTCATTAGTTAATCTAAAATTAAATATTTATTATTCTAATTTTAATTATAGAAATACATAGATAAAGATGTTAAAGAAGATATAATTGTTACTATTATAAAATCTCATACTTATTTTAGTTTCCTTTAATCCTTTTTTTTCAAAATGATGATGTAAAGGACTCATAAGAAAAAAACCTCTTTTTAGTTTTTTTAAAATACAAAACTTGTATTATTACAGATAAAGTTTCTAAAACAAATATTATTCCTATAATAGGTAAACCATAATTCATTATTTCCTAGAATAGCTACTATTGCTAATATTGCACCTAGTTGGTATGGAACCTGTAATCTCCCATAAAAATTTGAGCAGGATAACTATTAAAACCATAAAAAGCCTATACAAGTTCCTATACATATTAAAGATGTTATAATAGCTACATATGAAAAATTATTATTACTGACCATTTAACATTAAAGTAAATGGTATCAAAGCTATTAAAACATTTCCAGCAGCTAATCCATCTAAACCATCAGTTAAGTTTATTGCAATTACTTGTTCCAGTTATTATAAAAACTATAAATGGTATGTATAAGTAACGCTAGTTCAAGTTTTGTATTAAAAATTGGTTATATTTATGTATGTATCATGTCCTTGATTTATAATTAAAAAACAAAAAAATAAACTGAAAACTATTTGTAGAAGTAATTTTAATTTTGGTCTTAATCCGTCGTTTTTACCTTTTAAAATTATTAGTAAATCATCAATAAAACCTATTATGAAAAAATAAAAATATACTAAAAACTATAATTAAAGATTCTTTTGAAAAATTACAAAGTATAGGAACCAATACAAATATAGGTAAAAATATTATTATGCCACCCATTGTTAATGTGCCTTGTTTTATAGAGTGTTCTTGTGGTCCTTCCTTTCTTAAAATTTGGTTTAGCTTTTAAAAGTTTGAGTAGTTTAAATAGATATGGTGAGATAATCAAAGATGATAATATACCTATTAATATATAAAAAGAAAATATAAAAGCAAAAGTTTTCATAAAAAACTTGAAAATAAAATAATAGAAAAGTAATAGTATAAATTTACATTTTGATATTGATATAGAATTTTTATAAAATCTTATTCTAAAACTTTAAAGTTCAATTTCCAAAATAAGTTTAAATCTATATTTAGAAATGGAATATTTATATTAAAACAAGTTACTTCAAATACACCTTTATCCGTTCTTAAAAAGATATTTTTTGAAAAAAAATGCTTTTATTTTCATGGTTTATAATTTCTAAAATTTCGTAATGTTCAGAGTTAAAATAAAAATCTATTGGTAAGTTAATTCTACTATCATATTGAATATTTATGAACTTACCTATAAAAGATATTTTACCGGAATAAACTCTTTCTAATATTTCACTAGAACTTAACATAATAAGTCCTTAAGAACAGGTATATAAGATAATTATATCATAATTAAGAATTTTTTTGAATATAATTTTATTTGTTTTGGTAATAAAGAATCAAAAAATCTTCGCATTGAAATATAAATAAATAAAGGATATTCAGTATTAGAAAAAATTTTTAATAAATTTTTTATTTGCAAAAAAAAAAGAATTTTTATTATAGTTAGAAGTGATGTTTTTAAATATATTTATGTAAACTATAGAAGTTTTATTGATACTTGTAAAAAGCAAGGTCAAAATATTTTTAATTCTATTTTAAAAATTTTCAATACACCATAAAAATTCTCCCGTCAATATGGTTGAGTAATTACAACTAAAATTGGTTTTCACTTTTTTAATTTCTATAAAGCTCTACTATTCAATATTTCAGTTTTTAAAGAAATGCAAAATTCAGGAGTTTGAGTATAAAATTTTTACTAACTAATTTATTATTATATGCAATAACTTTTATATATTTTTCTAATTAAAAGGTTATTATATTAATGAAAAATTTAAAAAAAGTAATATTAAGTTCAACATTACTATTTCTTACTTTTGTTGGTTGTAAATTAGATGGAATATATCCTGTTAATCCTGTTCCAACACCTACACCAATAATAACAATTACTCCAAGTTCTACACCTAGTACAAGTTCTACACCTAGTCCTACACCTACTTTTTCTATTACACCAACGCCTACTTTAACATCTTTACCAAGTCCAAGCCCTACAAGTTCTGATGATAATTGGTATGAAGTATTTTTCAGTAAAACTGATCAAGAAGCTTTAGACAATATAGACATTAAATTGATAGAAAAAATTAATAGTGCTAATAAAAGTATAAAAATAGCAGTTTTTGAATTAGATAGCTCTACAATAGTTGATGCACTAATAAACGCATATAAAAGAGAGTAAAAGTTGAAAATGGTTACAGATACTGACTACGTTAATGAAGAAGCAACAAAAAAAGTAAAAGAAGCTGGTATTCCTGTTGTAGATGATAATAGGAGTGGATTAATGCACAATAAATTCATAAATAATAGATGATGAATATGTTTGGACTGGAAGTTTTAACGCAACTTATAATGATGCTTATAGAAATAATAATAATTCTGCTTTTATAAAATCAAAAGAATTAGCTGAAAATTATATTGATGAATTTAATGAGATGTTTATAGACAAAAAATTTGGTCCAACAATCACCAAAAGAAATAAAAAATCCTCTTATAAAAATAAATAATACCGAATTGGTTTCTTTATTCGCACCTGAAATAATGTTGATGATTCTATAATAGAGGAGATTAAAAAAGCTAAAAATTCAATAAAATTTATGGCTTTTAGTTTCACTCATGATGGAATAGGTGGTGAAATGATAAAGAAATTTAAAGAAGGAGATTAAGGTTCAAGGTATATTTGAGACAAGAGGAGCAAATACTACTTATTCAGAATATCCTAAAATGTTAAAAGAAGGTATGAATGTTAAATTAGATGGTAATAAGTATAATTTACATCACAAAGTAATAATAATAGATGATACTAATATAATGATAGGTTCGTTTAATTTCAGTGAAAATGCTACCAAAACAAATGATGAAAACTTACTTATAATCAAAAATAATAAAGATTTTGTTAATCCTTACATAAAAGAATTTGAAACTTTATTTAATATTTCTCAAAACTAAATAATAAAAAAATGAATATTTATCTAATTATTTTTTCAAAAGCACTATAGTAAATTGGAATTCCAACATTTTTATAGTTTTTTTCTCTGTTAGAGAGAATACCATCT
>BPII01000032.1 GCA_026004035.1 Candidatus Sericytochromatia bacterium
TAAATTTATTCCACTAAAATGCAACACTTTTAACAAACTATTCCGCTCAAAATGCAACCAATTTATTCCACTAAAATGCAACACTTTTAACAAACTATTCCGCTCAAAATGCAACCAATTTATTTCACTAAAATGCAACACCTCTATTAAATTAATATATCTTAATAATTGCCTTTTCTGAAACCTTTGTTATATAATGATCTTAGAAATATCTCTTATTTTTATCATGGTGTTGCATTATTACTGGTAAATAATATTTATTCTCATTTTAGATTTTTTTTTTGTTATTTAATTTTTGACTTCTTGTTAATTCTTTTTGCTTCTGTTTTTTTATCTTTCATTATTACCTTTTTACATTTATAGTCTTTTTCTATACCCAAATAACCTAAATCAGTTATTACAACTAAATTCTTAAACCAATCTTTATCAGTTGGAAACTCTTTGTTTAAAAGTTTATAATCATGTATTCTTCCTTCATATGCTTTACTTACAGGGAGTAAAATAAAAGTTGTGTCTGGAATAAAATACAATATTGTTTGTTAAATTATATTAAAATGTTCAAGATATTGAATATCATAACTATATACAAAAACTTAACTTACTACTCTATAAGTATAATATGCATTATCTATTATAAAAATTGGTATAACTATAAAAAAAGATTAACTTTTAATGCGCTATAAATTTAAAGTATTAAAATAAATATAGTTTATTTTTGGTAAATAGCATGGAAAAATTTAATAACTTATTTATTTGTGATAATCCATTAGTAAAAGTATTAATAACAGAACTTAGAGATATAAATACACAATCAGTAAAGTTTAGAAGATTAATAAGAGAAATATCTAGATATATTGTTTATGAATCTCTTAGAGATGTTGAATTAACATCAATAGAAGTTAAAACTCCTTTAGATTTAGCTAAAGGTTATAAATTTTCTAATAAATTTATTCTTGCGCCTATACTTAGAGCTGGTTTATCAATGATAGACGGTGCAATAGATACTCTAACAGATTCTCAAATTAGACATATTGGATTATATAGAAATGAAGAAACTTTAGAACCTGTTGAATACTATGTTAAATTACCAGATAATATACCTGATAATACCATAGTTATAATAATGGATCCAATGTTAGCAACAGGTGGTTCAGCAATATCAGCAATAAAGACTTTTAAAAAAAGAAATGCTAAGAATATAAAATACTTAAGTGTAATAGCTTCTATTCAAGGTGTTAAAAACGTTCTAGAAAACTATCCTGATATTAAAATATTTACAGGCGCTCTTGATAATGAACTTAATAGGAATGGTTATATAGTTCCAGGTTTAGGAGATGCTGGTGATAGATGTTTTGGAACTTAACATTAGTAAATGATTATTCTTTATTATGGTTATGTTTATTCTTCTATCTGCCTTATTATTACAGAATATCCCCTTTGAGAAATTTCTTCAGCAAAATTTAAAGCTCTTTCTTGATCTTTAAAAGATGCTAATTGTATATATGTTCCTTCTGAATCTTCTATTATTGTTCCTGAATAACCTATACTTTCTAACTCTTTTACTTTTGCTTCAGCTTCACTTCTAGATTCAAAAGCTCCTATTCTAACTTTAAAATATACTTGTTTTATTTCTATTGTAGGAATAGGAGTTAATTTTATTGTAGGAGTAGCTATAGGTGTAGGTGTTTTTTCTACTATTGCTTGTTTTAAAGGTGTAGGTGTTGGTTTTGGTGTTTGAGTTGGCAAAATTGTTGGCTCTATTGAAGGACTTTCATTTACTAAATTAGCATTAGGAGTTATAACAATACTTGGTGTTTCACTTTCTTGTACCCCTTCACCATCACCTATAACTAAAGTATTTTGTTTTTCTGGTTCTTGAGTTGATTTTATAACAATAGGCTTTGATGTTTTTATAGTTTTAGTTTCCATATTCAAATTTGAGAATACCAAATATGATGTAATAAATGAAATAATAGATAATATTGTAACTATTAACCAAAAAAAATCTCTTTTCTCTTGATTATTATTCTTGTTATTTAAATTATTAGTAGGATAAACTATATTTAGACCTCCATTTCTAACAAATCCATTCTTATGTTATAAGATATATTAGATATTTCATTTATTATAAGAGCTAATGATTTAGGTGTTGTATTATCATTTAAATAACAACTTTCTATTAATAATGTATTTTCATCATTAAAATATATTTTTGAGAAAAAAGTATCTTGATTATATTCATAGAAATATTCCTTATTTTCTAAATTTTTTATTTCTATATTTGTATCTATAACTATTATATCTTCATTAGATATCTCTGTTTCGACTTTATCTTTATATACTCTAATAACTTCTTTTTTATTTTTATACATTTCTATTGAAATAAAATATATATCTTCTTTTATTTCATACTCATATTTATTGCTAATATATTTTAATGCTTCTTCCACTAAAGTTTTTAATTCCATTTTTTGTTTAAATATAATTATTTGATTTATTTTAACATAAATATTTTAAATAAAAAAATTTACTTAATTACTATTTACTTTGTGTTACCATATTGATAATTTATAATTATATTTCCATCTTGATTTATTTCGACATCTTTTAAAGATAAGTTATTATCAAAATATTTCTTTGACAAAGAGTTCAAATCTATAGTTATTTGATTACGAGATTTTCTTTGAAATTCTAAACCTGTTGCACTTAATCCATTTTCTAATTGATCTATAGCAAACTTTTTACCACCAGCAACTCCATTAAGAGCTTCTAGAAATATATTTTTCATTCTAAGTTGGTCTAAAGTAATATTTACTTTATTATTTTCTATATTGATATCTACATGAAATTTCATTTTTACACCTTTAATTTTTTCTTTTTGAAAAGCATTTTTTTTATTAATATAAGTAGCACTATTTACCGTAACATCACCTTGTGGTGATATTTCTAAATTAATATCTCTAAAACCATTATTTTCTAGTTCTTTTTTTACCATTTCTGCTACTTCTTTTCTTAGTTCATCATTAAAATGAAACTTTATTTGACCATTATTTATAATGATATTTTTTCCATCATATCTACCATTCATAGAAATATTAATATCTCCAATATGTAATAAAGAATGCTTTTTATTTTCTTCTATTATTACTTTAGCTTCAACATTTTTTATACTTGCATTTGTTCCAAATTCAATATTTAACAGATTAAAATCTTTGTCTGTTTTTATTGAAAATTTATCATAAGAAATTTTAGAATCTCCAAACTTATTTAAGTTATTATTCATTATATCAATTGCTTGTTTAACAGTATTTTTAACATTTTCACCTAATAAATCATTTTTAGAAAGTTTATCTAATAAAGAAAATAATTGTTCTTGTTTCAATGAAACATTACCAGATAAATCAATATCTAATCCTTCTTCTGAAAAACTAATTAATCCATTTTCATTATTAATATTCATTCCTTCAATATTTATATTACATTTAAGTTCTTTTAAATCTACATTACTAAAATCTTTAGAAACTATCAATTTTCCTACTGTTCCACTAGGACTTTGTATATTAAATCCATCCAGTACACCATTTACCTTTATATCTTGTCCTTTAAACTCAATTTTTTCTCCTAAATCTTTAATAGAAAAAGTTCCTGATGAAAGAATAGAAATATCCTTTCCATTTATTTTTCCTTCAAATTTAAATTCTTTATCAGAATTTCCTTTTATAGATATAGTTTGATTTTTTGAGTCATATATAATTTGTCCATCTAAATTTAAATTTTGTATTTCTATATTACCAAACTTAGCACTAATATTACTTCCATTAGTACTTAATACTATATTACCATTCTCTTCAAATTTTAAGGAGTTTTGACCACTACATTTTACATATTCTATGTTTTTATTAGGAATACTAAATCTAACATCTTTATCCCATGAAATGTTACTATTTTTAGAATCATAAATTATATTACTATTACTTTCTAAATTCTCAATATTAAAACCATTTATAGTAGAATTAAATGTAAAACTTCTATCTTGTATTAAAGGACTTATAGTAAAATTACCTGTTTTAGTATTCAGTTTTAGAGATGCATTTGATAATGTAGTATTATCAAGAATAACACCATTTAAATTAGCACTTTTTACTTGTAAAGATTTATCTTGGTATGTATTAAAAGTTAATTCTTTAGTATTATCATCAAATTTTGCTTTTCCTTCAAATTTTGCTTCCTTTATGATACTTAAACTATCATTAGATTTAAAATTAATTTCTACAGGTTTGTTAGTAGATGATATATTATAACAATTATTATCTTTATTGTAGGACATACTTAAATTACCTTTTACTTTTAATCCAATATTTGTTTCTACTTCAAGATTTTTTGTATTAGCAAATTCTAAAATACCACTACTATTAATTTTTACATCACCTTGACCACTTATTTTTGTAATTTCAAAATTATCTATTTTCATGCTAGATACTATATTTGCATTTTTTATATCAAATGTGTTACCATCATAACTTATATTACCAGAACCATTTAGATATTTAATTTGTAAGTTATCTAAATTAGCACTTAATCCAAGATTCTTAGCATTTAAATTAAAAGAGCCTGTATTTAAGTTAACGTTTAAGTTTCCATTCATTCTTAAACCTTGTATATTAGATGTTTTACTTAATATTATGCTTGATGATCTTATATTAGAATTGTTAGAATTTGGAATAATACTCAAATTATTTTGATCTATTTTTAATTTTGAATCTTTTAGCGATAAGTTATTTATTATTGTTTTTTGACTTTTTGATACAATACTACCATTAAAATTAATCCCTTTTTCTTTGTCAGCATTAAATAATATTTCATTAGGTTTAGTTTTATTGTAAATAAAATCTCCTGATAAATCTAGTTTATTAATATTTATTGTAGAATATGAAGTTTTTACAAAACCATTTATTGTAGCATTATTGGAATTTAATATTGTATCATTGTTATTTTGATATACTTTTAAATTACCAGTTGCAGAGTTTATATTTATCTTTGTTCCATTATTATCTATATTTAAATTTTTTGCTTCAAAATAACCATCTTTTCCTTCTAGTTTAACTAAATTTTTTTCATCTAAAGTTGCATCAATTTTGATCTCTTTTAATTTAAATTCACCACTTAATAATATGTCCTTATCAGTATATTTTTTTATTTCATTTTGAAAAGAGTTTTTTTTCTTCATTTGTAATATTGACATTTAAATCTATAGTTGTATTTACTTTTGCTTGAAAATCGTTTCTTAACTCGCCTTTTAATTTTATATTTAAATAATCACTTCCTTCTTCATCTTGTTTAGCTATTTGTCCATCAGGATTTGTACTTGCAATAACTTCTGCTTTTTTTATATCTACTACTAAGTTACCATATTCATCTAATTTTATTTTCAAATCATTAGGATTTACATTTATCTCTTCTATTTTTATTTTGTTATTATCTTTAAGTTGAATTTCTTTTAAAAAAGCATTACTTTTAAAATCAGGTTCTAGTATGTATTCGGTATCAGAATTAGACTTAACTTTAAATCCCATATCTTTTGAAAAATTGTTTGTAATACCTTCAACTATTTTACCTAAATTAATTTGACTTGCTATAGCTACTCCTGTTACTCCTAAAGTTGCACCTCCTACTATATATTTAGCACCAGCAGCAAGCCCACTTACATTTAACTTTAACCCTGTTGAAGTTGGAGTAATAGCTATATCACCTATTGGAACACCACTATAGTAACATTTAACTATATATTGATTATTTTTTGGATCAGCTTGTAAATCAAAATCAACTCCTGTCTGATTTTCAGCATTCTGTAAGCTATATTTTATCAAGTCTTTATCTATTGTAATATTACCATTCAAAGAACCTTTTAAATCTTTTTTTGAAGAAGTATCTATTCCATCTATATCTTGTAAATTTAAGTTTATATTTGTACTAATAAAATCATCTTCCAAAAAATCTAATGAAAAACTAGCCTTATCAAATGTTCTAAAAGTGTTATCAGAAGTAGATATATAAGCTTTTTTACCACCAACAATCTTTAAAACATCTTTTGTTATATCTATTACATTAATATTTTCAAAATCTTTATTATTTATTGTTTTACCTTCTTCACTTGTTTTTATAGAATAAACAGAATAAGTACCATCTTGTTCCCTTATTATTATCTCAGCACCAGAATTTTTTTTAGCAAATTCTTCAGCTTCTTTATCTGTTAAACCTTTTTTTAAAGGTATCTTATTAAATATTAAAGTATCTTCTCTTTCCCAAATACTTCTATCAGATGAACCTATACTAATTTCATTACCTTCTTGTATTATAGGTTGTTTATATACTTTAGTATTATCTTGTCCTATTGTATATTTATTATAATTATTACTATTTCCTACATTTCCCATATTATTATTATATATTACAATACCTTATATATAAATTATAAATTAATAGTCCCGAAATGATAAGTATTAATAGAATGAGTATCAAATAAAAAATTTTTTTTGATTAATTTTAAAATATGATAAGTATAGAATTTATTTTCTATAATCAATAATTAAAGATTGTGATAAATCGATCATAAATGCAGATAAATTAATAAAATTATGAATTCACAGGTATTATTTCCATAATATCCATCTCCTACAAAATATTTAACAGTAAATTTTGATAATTCAAAAAACTTCATAAGCATTTCTTTTAAAAGCCTAAATGTAGGTGCTATTTTTATTTTTTTATTAAAATTACTTTTTGAACCTTTTGGTCTTCCTCTTTTCATTCCTTTAGATTTCTTTTTCTTATCTTTTTTTTCTTTTAAAATACTTTTCTCTTCTTCTCTAAAAACCATTTAGTGTAAAAAATCTATTCTTATAAAAAGAATTTGTATTTTTTACGACTAGAACATTTTAGTTTTTGAAAAGATATAAATTATAAATTAACCTACAACTAATACAGGAATACCTGGAGTATTATTTATAACATAAGTACTTGTACTGCCTATATAATTTCCTGAAGTATGACCTCTTGAGCCCATTATTATTAAATCTACACCTAGTTTATTAGCATATTCACATATTAATAGTTTTTGATTTCCTTCTACAACTTTGAAATCAACATTAGAAATTCCAAAAGTAACTAATATTGATAATGCTTCTTTTGCTATTTTTTCAGCAGAAACTTTATTTTCTTGCTTATATTGTTCCCATAAATTCATTGGTAAAGCATTGTAATTATTTACTATAGAAAAAGGTTGTTGATATACTACAAGTATAGTTATTTGAGATGAAAATTCTTTTGCTATTATCTTTACATGCTCAAGAGCTTTAAGTGAATGTGAAGAACCATCACTTGGATATAATATATGTTTATATTTCATAAATTACATTATATCAAATTTTATAATATACGGATTATATAAATATTTTTTAGACCAATTTTCTCTTATATCTAAATCATCAAAATATTTTTTAGCAGGATTAAAAAATAGAACTCCTAAATCATTAGAAGTCAATGAAAAGCTAAAAGCAAATGGTAATATACCAGCATCATGTTTATTAATTCCACTTAATCTGTCAGAATCAAAAAATCTTGGTATATTTTTGTAATTCACTAACTCATCTTTATAATTAAATGCTCCATCCATTAATTTACCATTACCTATATTTTCATTTAATAAGTAACTTTTCCATAAAATATCATGTATTGGTTTTAATACATACTTATATTCAGTTTTACCTTCTTGGTATTTGTCAGCAATATCAAAATCGTTTGGATAAAAAACTAGTCCTTCTTTTAGAGTAGGTGGATTTAAAGTTTTAAATTCCTTTGATTTAGATAGAATATTATATATTCCATGACCACCAGATTCTACATATACGCAAGGATTTTTACCTAAAAATCTTATTTCATCATGTTCGATTTTATGATTTCCAGAGAATATTTTACTAAAATAATCCACAGATACTTCTGTTGATAAATGAGCTTGAGCTGACAATATTACTACTTTTTCATTTTCTTTTTGAACAACTATTTGTATATTTTCCATATCGTTTTCATGCCAAGAAAATGGTATGAAAGAGGGATATATTGACCAATCAAGCGGATGATAAAATGAATATATTATAAAATAATGTGTTTCTGTTTCAGTTAATGCATAATATACAGTAGCTGGTAATAAAAAATTACCTTTTGTTAAATTTTCTTCATTATTATTTGCTCTTAAATCATTATCAAAATCAAATGATGTTATAAAATCCCATTTTGCAGGTCTGTATTTTTTCCTTGTTGCTTGATATATTATAGGTGCATAATCTTTTACTATTTGTTTTTGCTTTTCAGTTAAATTTTCTTCTAAAAACGTAGAGCTTATATTAATTTTTTCATTAATATTACTAGAAGTAGCAATATTTACATTACTATTACAAGAAATTGTAATTAAACTAAAAATTAATAGAAATAATTTTTTCATTCTATACTTGTAGCAAATTTTCTTTTTTACTTTCCAAATATTTTTGTAAATTTATACCATTTTCACCTATTTTAGAAAATGATAGTCCTTCTAATATATTTACCTTAGATGACATTAATTCCCATAAATCTTCTATATCATTAAATATAAATTTAGAGTCATATTCAGTCATAACTTGAGCTAATAATTCCCATTCTGATTTTGCTAAGCTATCATTTAATTCAAACGTATCAAACATTTTGTCACATTTTTGTAAATAATCATCACAATTTATATAAGAACCAAATTTTTCTGAAAAATATGAAACAGGTATTGCTAATAATGATTTTTCTGTTGTTTTATTATTGTGAGAAGACATAGTTATTAGTTTTATATCTTTAATTTCTTTTACTAATTCAGAGCATTCATCAAGAAAATTATTGTTCATTGATATTATTAATTTTATTTCTTTGTTTTTTATTAAATTAATAAATTCTTCTTTATCCTCATTTAAATTTAAATATTTAAAAGATTTTCTATTTGGAGTTTTATCAGCTTTTATTAAAAAGTCATCCTCATAACCAAGCTTTGAGAAATCTAATCCATAAACTTTATTATTACCAACGTAATTTTCCATAAACATTTTTAACATAAAATTATCTTCTAAACTAGAGTGAGCAGATGCAAGAGCTATTATGGATTTTGGAGTATGTTGTGATTTCACATTTTTTATTATATTTTTAAATTTATTAATAGCTTCTTCATACTCAATTTCTTGATTTTCATATAAAGGTTCTAATAATCTATTATTATTTATCTTCTTATAACTTAATCGTCCTTCATCACACATCCAATATTGATTAACATTAAGATTAGCTCTAGGCCTAAATCTATAAACTACTCCATTTTTATGGTCAGAATAAATATTACAACCTCTTGAACAACCCATGCATATTGAGTTAGAAGTTTCTAAAAACCAAACTCTTTTTTTAAATCTAAAATCTTTACTTGTTAATGCTCCTACTGGGCAAATATCAACTACATTTCCAGAGTATTTATTATCTATTTCAGTTCCAGGGAATACCTCTATTCTTGATTCAACACCTCTATGAGTTATAACTAATTCATAGGTTTTTGATATATCTTCACAAAATCTTACACATCTTGAACACAAAATACATCTTTCTTGGTCTAATACAACTAAAGGTCCAACATCAACAACTTTTTCTTTATGAACTTTTTCTACTATAGAACGATTATCATATTTACCATATTTCATATAATAATCTTGTAATCTACATTCACCTGCTTGATCACATATTGGACAATCGATAGGATGATTATGAAGTAAGAATTCCATAACTGATTTTCTCATATTCTTTACATTATCAGTATTTGTTTTTACCTCTAAACCATCGATACATTGAGTATTACAAGCTATTTGAGGCATAAACCCTCTTGGACCTTTTACTTCAACAAGACACATTCTACAATTTCCATCTATTCTTAATCCTGGATGATAACAATAGTGAGGGATTTCTATACCTAACTTTTGAGCTGCTTGTATTACATTATATCCTTTTGGAACTTCTACCTGATTACCATCAATATTAACTACCGGCATAAATTATTCCTAACAAACATTATAAAATAATAGTATATAGATAAATTAATTTTGATATTAATAAAATAAAGAAAATTTATAAATTTATTAAAAAATAAAAACAATATAAAATAATATAATTGACAAAATAAAATAAATATATTAAATTATTAAATTGTTGCGGAAGTAGCTCAGTTGGTAGAGCGCAACCTTGCCAAGGTTGACGTCGCGAGTTCGAGTCTCGTCTTCCGCTTTCTAAAGGTTTTTAAAACATCATATTGATTAAGTTTTTTTTGAAAAACAATACACGACAACATTATAGAAATTTATACCAATTTATTAAATTGATAGTGCATTAAAAGTTAATATTTTTTATAGTTACAATTTTGTTTAATTATACTAGAGTTCTTATATGTCAAGTAACTTATTAAAAACTTATAGTTTTTTTTAATTTTTTATACTTTATTTTTAACTATTAATTATGCACTATTTATTATGAAAATTGGTATTATTTTCATAAATTTTTATTAGAAAAAGACTATATTGCTAAATTTTAAAGGTTAAAACAAGTCTAATGCACTATCAATTTAATAAAATTGTATTAGCTTATTTAATTTAGAAAACTAAAACTTCTTAACTAAATTATGTTAAATTATATGTGTATTAAGGTATTATTAAATAATTAATTTTTTTAATTTTTTATGCAATAATTTATTTATGGGATACAAAATTGGATTAGATTTTGGAACTACAAATTCTATAATTTCTTATATAGATGCCTCTAAAAACTTACAAACTTTTAAATATCCTGGTCCATCTGGAACTGATTACATACCTAGCTGTTTAGCTATTACTAAAAATAAAAATTCTGAAATAGTAAGAATTGGAAGAGAAGCTCTAAGAGTAGCTGGAACTGATAATACAGAATATTATAAAGATATGAAAATGATACTTCCAAGACCAAGTTCAGAATGGCAATCTTTGGGTTGGAAAAATAATAAAACACCTGAAGAAATTATTACTAGTTATCTAAGTAAAATTTTAATATCTGATAAAAGAGGAGATTATAGCTTTAAAAAAGAAATAGGAGATATAGAGGAAATAGTAGTAAGCGTTCCTCAAGCTTGGATAACTAGACAACCTAATCATCAAGGAAGACCAAAGTTAGAAAAGATTATAAAAGAAAAGTTAAATTTACCACTTTTACAGCTAGTTAGTGAGCCTGTAGCTGCAGCAACATATTATACTTACTGGTATAGAGAAAAATATAAAGATTTTTTAAAAGGAAATATACTTGTATGTGATATGGGGGGAGGGACTTTTGATGTAACCTTATGTAAAGTTAATGAAAATAAAATAGAGGTTCTTTCAAATGATGGTAATGGTATATTTGAACTTGGAAAAGCTGGAGTTTATTTTGACAATAAATTATTATCTCTAGCTTATAAAAGAATTTATAACAAAGAGTTAGAAATAGGTTCTAATATTTATTATGAACTATATAATAAATTACAAGAATATAAAGTTGATTGTTCACAATTAATAACAGATAATATACAAACAGCATTGTTACATCCTAGTTATTCTGATAAATTACCAATAATAGAAAGCCCTCTTTTATGCTATATGGAAGAGATAAATAATGCTTTCAAAGAAGTTAAGTCAGGAATAGAAAGTGTTTTATATAGATTTTTAAATATAGAATATTTAAAAAATAAAACTGAAATAGAAGAAAATGAAAAAATTCATATAGATGCTGTAATATTAGTAGGTGGATTTAATGAGTTTGAATTAACAAGACAAACAATAAAAGATTTTCTAAAAAATAATAAAAATTATATATCCGGTGAAATGAAATTTGTAGAAGAAATAAATTCAAGAATGGCAGCTAAAGCAATATCTTATGGAGCTACTTTAATAGCAAATGATTTAATACAAGTAGAAGAAATATACCCTCATACAATAGGGATAGTTCTTGAGTGGAGAGTTATAAGCAATAAATCAGGTAAAATTAAATTACAAAACAAGAAATCTTATGTTCCATTGATAAAAGGAAATACAAAAATAAGTAACTATAAATCTACAAACTTTTATGAACATTATTTATTAGCATTTGAGGAAAACCCAAGGATTAAGTTATATATAAATCCCAAAGGTAGCTTAAGTATTGCTGAAAAAGAAATACCAAAGAGTTTAAATATTATGTTACCTAATTTTAGACTAGAAAATAGGTGGAAAGTTGGAATGAAGCTTGATGATTCTCAAATAGCATACCTTGTTTTTAAAGATGAAATAAATAATCAAGAATCAAGTTTTTATGAATTAGGTAATATACTTACAGAAATGTTTGGTCTTGACGGACTTGTTCTTGCTCAAGATTAAAATATGATTGAATTTCTACAATGCCCTGTTTGTGATACACCATTAAGCTATCCTTTACCTAATTCTTGCCCTAACTGTGGAAAAAGAAATTTAAATCATGATTTATCACTTGTTCCAGCAATGCATAGTATAGATCCTTATATAGAAAATGTTTATTTGAGATGGATAAATAAATCCAGAACATTTTTTAAAGCAAAAAAGCAATATTATTCTATAATGGATGAAATAAATTTTTTAAAAAATGAAATACAAGAAATTAGAAAAACTTCTATTAATAGTTTATTAAATGTTTTAATTACAATAACAGGCTCTACTAATAATGATATATTAAAAAAAGTAGTTAAGGAAAGCGATCAAGAAACACCTATAAAAAATGAAAATGATTATATAGATTATTATGATTTCCAAGAAGAAGACAAAAAAGAAATTGAAGATGAAATTATAGTAAGTAAAAATAACAAATATAAATATAATTCTATTACAGAGGCTATAAATTTTGCTAAGAATGGAACTAAAATAAAAGTTTTACCAGGTAAATATAGAGAAGATATTATTATAGATAAGGAAATTGAAATAATCGGTGAAGGAAATGTAAGCCAAATTATTATTGAAAACAATTTAAAAAATACTTTTTTAATAAAAAGTAGTAAATTTAAAATATCAGGCTTTACAATAAAAGGAAAAGAAAGAGTGAAAAATAAAACTTTTTTTACTTTAGATATTATTAACTCTAAAGGAACAATAGAAAATTGTATTATTTCTTCAGATGCTATTGCTTGTCTTTCTATACATGGAGATAAAACAAATTTAAGAATTAGTAAGTGTAAAATTTTTGATGGAAAAGAAAATGGTTTATATATATTTGATAAATCAAATGTGAAAATAGAAAATTCTGAGATCTATAATCATAATAAAAATGGTATTATTCTAAGTGAAAATAGTAATTTAAATATATATAGAAGTGTTATAAGTAATTGCAATGAAAGTGGTTTATTAACAATAAAAAAAGCATCGTTTAAATTGGAATATTGTAAGATTTACTCAAATAATTATGGAATTGAATTGAGAAATAATGAAAACTCAAGTATTATAAAAAGTGATATTTCATTTAATAATATTGGAATTATTTTATTAAAAAATTCTTATCTAAAAGTAGAAAATTCACAAACTTTTGATAATAAAAAGGTAGGGATTTCTGTTAATTTTAATTCAAATGTTAGTATTAAAAATGCTGAAATAAAAAGAGAAAAAATAGGTATTTTATTTACTGAAAATTCTATTGGTGAAATAGATAATTGTAATATTTTAAGTAATAATTTATGTGGAATAGAAATAAAAGACATTGCAAATCCTAAAATAAAAAGATGTAGAATATATGATAATAAAGGTTATGGCATATATTCAAATTTAGGTTCAACTGGAATAATAGAAAATTCAGAAATATTTGGTAATAGTAGTCCTAATATTGCAATAGAAAACGGAGCCAACCCAACTATTTATAAATGCAAGATATACGAAAGTCTTCAATCAGGTATATTTATATTTAATAATGCTGAAGGAAATATTGTTGAGTGTGAAATTTACAAAAATGCTTTGTCAGGTATAGAAATAAAAAATAAATCAAATCCTAAAATTTTAGATTGTAAAATATATAATGGTGTAAAATCAGGCGTATTAGTAAATGATGAAGGTTTAGGTACTTTTATAAAGTGCAATATATATTCAAATAACACTACAAATATAGAAATAAGAAACAATGCTAATCCTAAATTTATAAATTGTAAAATTAATAATGGCAAAGAGCTTGGAATAAATATTTTAGAGAAAGGATTAGGTTATTTTGAAAATTGTGATATTTATAGTAATAATTTATCTGGTATTCAAATAAAAGATAAGTCAAATCCTTTATTTATTAATTCAAAAATTCATGATGGAAAATTTGTTGGAATATTAATTCATTCTTATGGTTATGGAAAGTTTGAAAATTGTGATATTTTTTCTAATACAAAAGCAGGTGTAGCAATTAGCTATAATGCATCTCCAACTTTTATTAAAAGTAAATTTAGAAATGGTAAACAAGGTGGTATTTTTCTTTATGATGATGGTTTAGGTAATTTCTTGGAATGTGAAATATATGAGAATAATAAAGCAGGCATAGAAGTTGCTGAAGGTGGAAATTTAAAAATATCTAAATCTTATATATTTAAAGGTTTTGAAAGTGGTATTTTACTATCAAAACAAAGCTTTGCTACAATAGAGAATTGTATAATAGAAAATAATAGTTATTCAGGTATAGAGGTTAAAAATAATAGTAATCTAAATATAATAAATTCAAAGCTTATTAATAATGAGTTAGGAATTTGGGTAGATTCAAAAAGCACAGCTTTAATAGAAAACGTAGATTTTATAAAAAATAAACAAGGAGATTATAAATTTGAAAAAGGAGCTTCAATACAGAATAAATAATTAATACAAAAAGTTATTAATTAATTACATTCAAATATCTTGAAATATAAATTTATCTATGTTTAATTTTACAGGTTCAGAAAAATTATATTTTTTTATTCTTTTTAAATAATATTTTTCACTAGCTTCTAAAAATACTTCACTTGCACCAATAAATCTTTCACTTGCACCAACAAAAATGTTACTTGCACCTATAAATTTTTCACTTGCACCAAAGAATATTTCACTTGCACCAATAAATCTTTCACTAGCTCCTATAAATTTAATTTTTTCACTACCTCCTATAAATTCTTTTATCCAATATGGACCTAAAGATATCTTATATATCTTTTGATGAATTTTTTTTAAAGGTTCTATAAAGTAATAAAATATTCTTTGATATGGTGTATTAATATTATTTGAGTAATAAAATTTTATAACCTTATCTTTTTGAGGTATTTTATAGTAAAATTTTTCATCCTCATAATTTTTAGTAACTTTTGTTTTACCTTTACTCTTTCTATCAATAACATAATTTTTTTCAATTGATTTATTTGAACTATCTAAAGTTTTATTTTTTTTATACTCAAAATTTATCCTTTTATTATTTTCTGTTTTTACTTTAGAGGGCTTAGAATAAATATATTCTTTATTAGGGATTTCAAAATAAATTTTAGGTAGTTTAGGTGGTAAAGTTTCTTTTATTAACTCTTGTGTTCTAATTTTAGGTTTTTCTTTTTTTATTTCATTTTTTATTTCATATTCTTTTACAAAATATTTAGGTATTCTTTTTATTTTTCCTAATTTAGTATTTTTTTCATTTACTATTGGTTTTAAAACATTTTTTGATTCATTTATTGTATAAAAATTTTTTTTCTTAGTATTGTTTATTTTGTTTTCCTTTTCTATATTAAAATCTACTATAACAAACTCATCTTTTACTATAGGTGAAGGTGTTGAAGTAGGTATATGAACAACATTTGAAGTTGCAAGTATAACAAATGTTTTTCCAATCAAATAACCTAATTCTATGCATAAATTAAAATTATTCCTTGGCATATTTATATACCAATTAGGAGAGTTTAAAAGACATTTTTCAAACCAAAAAGAATTAGCATTTCTACCATTATATATAATACCTGTAACATCATTAAGTTTTAAAATTAGTTCTTTTATTTTTAATTTATTTAGTTTTTTTAAAGTATTTTCTGATAATGTCCAATAAATATATGCTTTATATGGATCTATTGGCATTAAAGTAATTTCATCTTTCACATCAACAATACTTGTCTTTAAGTTTAAATCCTTTTCATCTTCTAATATAAACTCCTCATTTGTTTTTCCAAATCCATATTTAGAAGGCATAAAAAGTATTTTAGTTTTTACATCATCTTGAAAATATTTAGCATTTTCTTTTACCTCATTTTCTATTTTTAATTCTTTACTTTTTAAATCTTTTTTATATGCTTTTTTTTCTTTATTTATTTTTTTGTTTTCTTCTAAATTATTTAAAGTAGATTTTTTATCAATAGTTTGTTTATTTAATTCTTTATCATTTACAATATTTTCACTTTTATTATTCTTTATATTAGTTAAAACTTTGATTATTTTAGATTTAGTCATTTTTGAATAGTTTTTTATTTTATAGAATTTACAAAGTTCTATTAAATTGCTTTTATTTAGTTTTTCTAAATTATCAGGTATTTCAACATTAAGTTTTTTTTCTTTAATTTCTTCTTTTGAATTGTTTATTTCTTTACCTGAAGGGTTATCTTCTTTTAAATTCTTATCTGATAAATTTTCTTGTTTGAGTTGATTTTCTTTTAATTTATTTATTTCTTCTATCAATTGATTTTTTCTTAATTTTGAGTAGTTTTTTACTTTTAATTTTTTTGCAATTTCAACTAATTCATTTTTTGATAATAGACTTATATCTTCTTCTTTATTTCTATTAGAGTTTTCTAATTTCAATATTTCTTGTTCTAATTTATCATTTGATAATTTTTGATAATTAGAAATTTTTAATTTTTTTGCTTTACTAAACAATAATTCTCTTTTTTCTTTTTTCTTTGTATTATTAGACGCTTTCTTTTTCTTTTTCATTTTTAAATCCTTTCATAAATATATTAGTTAAGCGTCATTGCTTAATTTTTTAATTTAACAATTAATTCAACTTCTACCATAGCATCAAGTGGTAATTCATTGACACCAACAGCTACTCTTGCATGCTTTCCATTTTCTCCAAATATTTCAACAAGTAAATCAGAAGCACCATTTATAACTTTAGGTTGCATTGTAAACCCTTCTTTGCTATTAACAAAACCACCAACTCTAACAATTCTATCCACTTTATCTAATGTTCCTAAATTATCTTTCACAACACCAAGTGCATTTAAAACACATAGTTTTGCTGCATTATAACCTATTTCAATGTTATCATTATCAACTTTACCTTTATACTTTAAGTTACCATTTTCTATAGGTAATTGTCCTGAAACATATATAAAGTTATCAACTATTACACATGGTAAGTAAGATGCTACAGGCTTAGGTGATGAAGGTATATTTATTCCTAATTCTTTTATTTTTTCTTCTATACTCATAACAATAACCTCTAATTAAAAAGATAATTCATTATACTATGAAAAGTAATTGAATTTAAATTTTTGAAGATTTATTTCTAAGTATATGGTCAACTATAACTAGTGCAGTCATAGCTTCTACTATTGGGACTGCTCTAGGTAAAACACAAGGATCATGTCTTCCTTTACCTTCTATAATAACTTCATTACCTTTTATATCAATAGAATTTTGTTCCTTCAAAATAGTTGCAACAGGTTTAAATGCTACTCTAAAATAAATGTCTTCACCGTTTGAAATACCACCTTGTATTCCTCCTGAATAGTTAGTTTTTGTTTTTATAATGTTATTATCATTGTAAAAAATATCGTTATGTTCTGAACCTTTCATATATACAGAATTAAATCCTGAACCTATTTCAAATCCTTTTACAGCATTAATACTAAAAATTGCTTTTGCTAAATCAGCATTTAATTTATCAAAAACAGGCTCACCTAATCCTACTGGAACATTAAAAACAACACAAGTTATAATACCTCCTATTGAATCACCTTCTTTTTTTATATTTTTTATGAGTTCTATCATCTTGGTAGCAGTTTCATTGTCAGGACATCTTACAATATTAGATTCTATATTGTTTAAATCTAATTCTTTATAGTTTTTTTCAAGTGCAATATCTCCTATTTGTGAAACATAAGCAATTACAGAAATATTATATTTTCTTAAAATTATTTTTGCTATTGCACCTGCTATAACTCTAGCAATAGTTTCTCTTGCTGACGCTCTACCACCACCTCTATAATCTCTTATTCCATATTTTGAATAATATGTATAATCAGCATGAGATGGTCTAAACTTATCATAAATATGATAATAATCTTTTTCTCTAAAATCTTTATTTTTTACTATTATAGATATTGGAGTTCCGATGGTTTTACCATTAAATATTCCTGACAATATTTCTATTTCAT
The DNA here is from genome assembly GCA_026004035.1 of Candidatus Sericytochromatia bacterium. Lineage (GTDB taxonomy): Bacteria > Cyanobacteriota > Sericytochromatia > UBA7694 > JACMQJ01 > BPII01. The sequence goes on from BPII01000032.1 coordinate 18,458, forward strand.
CATCTTCTTTTCTTGAAGTAGTAATTTCTGATTGTCCTGGTTTTCTTCTATTCAATTCCTTTTTTATAAAATCTAAATCAATATCTAAATTAGATGGACAGCCATCTATAACAACACCTATAGAGTTACCATGTGATTCACCAAAAGTTGTTATTCTAAATATTTTTCCAAAGGAATTTCCACTCATCTATTTATATTCTGGTATGACAATAGTAAATGTAGTTTCTTTATTAGGTATAGATGAATTTAAAAATATTTCAGAATTATATTTTTTTAATAAAGCTTTGCAAATTGTTAATCCTAATCCTTTATGATTGTTTTTTGTTGTAAAAAATGGCTCAAAAATTTTGTTAATATTTTTTTCATTTATTCCAATACCATTATCAGAAATTTTTATTTTTACATAAGAATTTTCTTTTATAACATTTATTGATATGTTAAAATTATTACTACTAGAAGCTTCAAAAGAATTTTTTATTACAGAATTTAATACCTTAAACAATGATGATTCATCAAATTTAATGTAAAAATTTGTATTTTTTGAAAAATTAATATCTTTTATATAAAAAAATTTGTTTGAAATAAATTTTTTCAAATCAATAATAGTCTTTTTGTCATATTTATTATCAAAACCTATAATATTATTGTTAATTTCATTTAATTCATTTAATTTATTTTGAGTATCTTTTAACAATTCGTAATATTCATAATTTTGAGTATCAGATTTTATTTTACATAATTCTATATTTCCCATTATCAATGTAAAAATATTATTTATTTTAATACTTAAATCTGTTATTTTATCTTCTAAATATTCAAAATCCTTATTAAAAATTTTTTTTAAAAAAATTATTTTATTTTCTTCATTTTCAAAGAAAAATTGAATGAAATCATTATTACTAATAGAAAATAAATTATTTTTATAATCAAAGTTATTAAAAATATCTTTTATTTTTCTTTTAAGTATTTCATCAAGGTTTTTTTCACTTATTTGTATGAAAAAATCATTAACAAAACTTATATTATCATCTTTATCTAAAATTATTAAAGGATCATTTATTTTATTAAAAACTTTATAAAAAAGTTCTAATTTTTTGTCAAACTCTTTTTTCAATCTATGAGAATAAACAGCCATTCTTAATTTTATACATAAATCTTTTTCTTCAAAAGGTTTGGATATATAAGAATAATAATTAGTTTTATTAACTCTTTTTAAAGTGTTTTTATCAGAATAAGCACTTAAATAAACTATTGGTATATCAAATCTTGAGTTTATTTCTTTAGTAGTATTTACACCATCCATATCACCTTTTAACATTATGTCCATCAAAATAACGTCAGGGTTTAACTCTCTAGCTTTACTTATTGCTCCAGCTCCTGAAGTAGCTATATCTAAAACATTATAGTTTAGCTTAGATAAAGTATTTTTTAAATCTAAAGCTACTATACTTTCATCTTCAACAATCAAAACATTTATATTATCCATTCCAATATCCAAAGGTAATGATAAATTTACTACCTTTTAAAGATTCTATATCTATTTTAGCATTAATTTGATTAGCAAAGCTATTTATTAAACTAAATCCTAATGTTTTTGTTTCATTTTTGTTAAACTCTTCTGCTATACCTCCGATACCATCATCTTCTATTATTAATTTATATATATTATTTTCTTTTTTTAGTTCTAAACTAATATTACCAAACTCTTTATTAACAAAAGCATGCTTTAGTGAGTTTGAAACTATTTCATTAACTAATAAGCCTATATTGATAGTATGTTCTATGTCAAAATAAATATTATCATCACAATAAATATTATAATTTATTTTTTTATTTCCAATTAAGAAACTACTAAATATATAGTTAATTAATGAAAATAAATAATTTTTAATTTTTATTTTACTTAAATTTCCACTAATATATAGCTTTTCATGAACTAGAGACATTGATTTTATTCTATTTTTTACATTTAATAAAATGCTTTTACTTTTTTCATCAGTTACATGTTCTTTTTGCAAGTTTAATAAACTTGATATAATTTGTAAATTATTCTTAACTCTATGATGAATTTCTTTTAATAATATTTCTTTTTCTTTTAAAGAGTTTATTAATTTTATTTCATTGTTTTTTCTATCAGTTATATCTTCCAGTATAGCTTGTACTCCTATAACATTATTTGTTTCTATCAGAGGAGTCATATAATATCTTACGAAAATATTTTTTCCCCACTTACTTGTATATTCCATTTCTTCAATGATTGTTTTTCTATCATTAATGCACTCCATAAATTTATCGCTATATCCACTTTCTTTTAAAGATGGAAAATTCAATAAATTTATTTTCTTTGTTTCTTCAGCAGAAGGAGAACCTAATATTTCAAGTAGTTTATTGTTTAAATCTGTTATATTTCCATTAGTATCAGCTATTATGAATCCTAAAGGTGAGTTTTCTATTATAAATCTATATTTGTAGTTATTATTTTCTTCAATTATTTTTAATCTACTATTTATTTTATTGTAGAGTTTATTAATAAAAAATTCCAAAATATTTAAATATTTATTATCTTTATCTTTATAAATTATATAGAAATCTTGATTTTTTCGTAATTCTATAAATTTATCAGTATATAAATAATTATCAATAAGTATTACAGGATAATCTTCTATTAATTTAATATGCTTTTCAAGTAAATATATTATTTACCAGTAATAATGCAACACCATGATAAAAATAAGAGATATTTCTAAGATCATTATATAACAAAGGTTTCAGAAAAGGCAATTATTAAGATATATTAATTTAATAGAGGTGTTGCATTTTAGTGAAATAAATTGGTTGCATTTTGAGCGGAATAGTTTGTTAAAAGTGTTGCATTTTAGTGGAATAAATTGGTTGCATTTTGAGCGGAATAGTTTGTTAAAAGTGTTGCATTTTAGTGGAATAAATTTATTCTTTAACACCACCATAGTTATAAGATATATTTTGAGGTAATGCTACTTGATAATTTTCAATAGGAGTTTTAGAAGGAGATAGAATATCTAAAGAATGAATACCATTAATACTCATAATAAATTCAGTTAATTTTTCTGGTAAGATATCTCTACCTAATTTTTTTGTAAAAGAAATAAAATCATTAATTTTCTGATTAACTAAAGTATGAATATTACTTTGATTTGGTAAGAAATCTTTTTCAATATAGTAAGTAAAGTTAATATCATAATTAACAACAGAAGGAGCTTGAACAATAATAGTATCAGTTAAAGGTCTAACTTTATCATCATTTAGATAAGAAGATACTAAATTAAGCATATCATTGTTAGGAATTTGTCCATTTTTAAGTAAGAAGGATATATTAACTTGTCCTGGAATAGGAGACCATACAGAAACATCAGAGATGTCTTGATGTGCTGATTTGGTATGATAAATATAAGAGGATTTAGGACCAGCTGTAGAAAAAGAAGATAAAGACATTTTAATTCTTTGCCTATATCTTTCATCATTTTCAATATCAGTTCCATACATAGACATAGAGATATTATGAGCTGAAGATACATAATTAATAACATCAACAAGTTTATTAACCTGTCCAATAGCAAAATTATTACCTAAAGAACCCTCTTGAAAAAACTCAGCTTGAATATCTGTATATAAATTACCTGCTAATATCCTACTTTCATACAAAGTATAAAAATAATTGTCATTATCTGGTCCTACTCTTGTATTTTGTGGTATTATAACATCAAACGATAATGGAGAAGATACAAAAAATCTAATAGTAGTTTTAGCTTTTTGAGCTGGTAATCTAATACAGCCTAATAATTCACCTAATTTGTCAAGATAATCATTTTGAGCAGTAGAAAGTAAGTTCATTCTACCTGCATAATCAATATTTATAGATATAATGCTTAATACATAAGATAATAAGTTTATGAGTAATCTTTCAGGATCAGCTGGGTTTAAAGTTCTTTGAGTAATATTTTCATAAGCTGATATTAATTGAGATTCATAAAGTAAAGGGTCAGTATCAACAAATTTAACTAAATCCATACATTAATAACCTCACTAGTATCTTTTACTTGTAATTGAATAGAGATTTTGGGATTATCAGAATTTTTAAGAATAGAGATAGATAAAATATCAGCTCTAGGTTCAAATTCTTCTAAAGATTGATAAATTTCAGAGTATATTTGTCCTTCAATAAGAGAGTTAATAGGTTGGTCTAAAAGTAACCATAAATCAGAACCAAAATCAGGTCTATGAATATCAGAGCCTTTAGGAGTATTTAGAATAATTTTAACATTTTGAATAATACTTTTGATAACATCATTTTCAATTAAAGAACAGCTCATATTAAGAAT
>BPII01000033.1 GCA_026004035.1 Candidatus Sericytochromatia bacterium
TATTATATTTTATAATTTCTATTGTTTCTTTAATAATAAGTAGCTTATTTTATAAAGAGATGTCTCAATTATTACAGCGATATTCTGATGAACCTTTAAATAAAATAACGAAATTAATTCAAGATATACAAAATATTCTTGAACTTGGTTGGCTACCTTTAATATTTTTAGTACATTTTAGTATTATCAGTTATTATTTTAATTCTAAATTATTTTTTCTTTTAGGATTTATATTATTATTGTTCTGGAAATGTTTTATATGGTGGAAAGGTATACAATATCATTTAGAATGGGATTCGAAATTTTCTATTAAGGTTTTATTAAAAAATATAATGTTTATATTTGCTATTCCTATATTGCATTTTGTTTTAATTATTATTTTTATTTACATATTTACTGATTTTACGTGAGTTTAAAAATATTTTTAATTTTTAATATAAGTAAAGAGGAAAAAAATGAGGATTTTAATAGTTAACGACGATGGTTTATATTCTAATGGAATGATACACTTAGAAGAAGAATTAAAAAAAAAATTTGAAGTTTATGTAATCTGTCCAGATAGACAACGAAGTGCTACTTCCCAGGCTATAACAATACGAGAAACATTACTAGTAGAAAAAGTAACAGAAACTCATTATAAAGTAAATGGATTTCCAGTTGATTGTGTAAATATTGGATTATATTCTAATTTAATACCTCCAATTGATATTGTTATCTCTGGTATTAACCACGGACCAAATTTAGGAGATGATATTCATTATAGTGGTACTGTTGGTGCAGCAAGACATGCATTAATCCATGATAAATTTGCTATAGCAATAAGTTATGAAAATCCAGATTTAAATGGAAATTTTTCTCGAGTGGCAAAATGGTTTGCTAAATGGTTTGAAAATAATTATAAATTATTAAATAAAAATGTTTTATATAACATTAATTATCCATTAGAAAATAATGATATTTCTGAAGATTATCCTTATCCAGAAGTTGAATTCACATTTCAGGGAAAACGTTTATATAAAGATCAATATGAAATTTTAGAAGAAGAAAATCAAAAACAATGGATTTTAAAGTTAAAAGAAACAATCTTAGGAAAGGAAATTAAACCTGGTTCTGACTTCTATGCAATCCAAAATAAAAAAATTTCTATCACACCATTAACGTTAAATTCAACTCATTGGGAAGAACTAAAAAAATGGAAAAAATATGAAGTCCGATATGAATAAATTAAAAAAAAGTATATTTAATACAACTGAAGAACATATAATCGAACGAATTTTAATATTAAAACAATTAATAGAAGAGAACAGAGCATCTCCTATTGATTATCATGACTTAGCAATCCATTACTTCTTTTTAAAAAACTATGATAAATGTATTAAAACGATAGAAATATTACTAAAAAAATATCCAGATTACATTGATTTAAATCGAACTATTAAATTGAAGATTATTGCATTAATCTATCAAAAAAAATATGAACAGGCTTCACAAGAAATTTTACAAAGATTGAAAATAGATCCACAAGATATTATATTATTAAGTTGTTTAGCATATTGTTATGAAAAACAAAATCAATTTCAAAAAGCTATCAATATTCACAGAAAAATCTTAAATATAGAACCAGATAGAGCAGCAAGTTTAAATAATTATGCTTATTTAATAACCCTTTATGGAAATCCAGAACAACTTAAAGATGCCAAGATTTATATAAAAAGAGCTTTAAAAAAACAACCGAATAATCCAGCTTATTTAGATACATATGCTGTTTATTTAAATAAGATTGGTCAAAAAGAATTAGCTAAACAAGTTATTATTAAAGCATTAAAACTCGATCCAGAAAATATTGATATTATTATGCATTTAAAGGAAATATTAAAAAAAACTTGAAAAAATGAAATAAATTATTATAATAAAAAAATATGTTAACAAAAACAAAAGAGAAGATTTGGACATATAAAGAATATTTAGAAATAGAAGATGAAAATAGATATGAAATTTTAAAAGGAAAGTTAGTTATGGCTCCAGCCCCTAATAGATTTCATCAAGATATTTGTGGAAATTTATATTTTTTAATTAAGAAGTATTTACAAAAAAATAATTTAGGTAAAATATATACATCTCCCATAGATGTAGTATTAAGAGAAGATATAGTAGTCCAACCAGATTTAGTAATTGTATTAAAAGAAAATTATAAAATATTACAAGAAAAAGGAATTATTGGTATACCAGATATTGTAATTGAAATTATTAGTCCTTCCAGTGTAGAAAGAGATTTAATTCATAAAAAAAATATATATGAAGAAGCAGGAATTAAAGAATATTGGATCGTCTTCCCAAAAGAAAAAATGATTGAAATATTATTCCTAAACAAAGATAAACAATATGATGTATTTCATATCTTTTCTATTGAAAAAAATAAAAAATTAATATCTCCTCTACTAAAAAAATTAGAAATAAATTTAAACGAAATTTTTGAGGAATAAATATGCTAACAAAAACAAAAGAGAAGATTTGGACATATAAAGAATATTTAGAAATAGAAGATGAAAATAGATATGAAATTTTAAAAGGAAAGTTAGTTATGGCTCCAGCCCCTAATAGATTTCATCAAGATATTTGTGGAAATTTATATTTTTTAATTAAGAAGTATTTACAAAAAAATAATATTGGTAAAATATATACATCTCCCATAGATGTAGTATTAAGAGAAGATATAGTAGTCCAACCAGATTTAGTAATTGTATTAAAAGAAAATTATAAAATATTACAAGAAAAAGGAATTATTGGTATACCAGATATTGTAATTGAAATTATTAGTCCTTCCAGTGTAGAAAGAGATTTAATTCATAAAAAAAATATATATGAAGAAGCAGGAATTAAAGAATATTGGATCGTCTTCCCAAAAGAAAAAATGATTGAAATATTATTCCTAAACAAAGATAAACAATATGATGTATTTCATATCTTTTCTATTGAAAAAAATAAAAAATTAACATCTCCTCTACTAAAAAAATTAGAAATAAATTTAAACGAAATTTTTGAGGAATAAATATGCTAACAAAAACAAAAGAGAAGATTTGGACATATAAAGAATATTTAGAAATAGAAGATGAAAATAGATATGAAATTTTAAAAGGAAAGTTAGTTATGGCTCCAGCCCCTAATAGATTTCATCAAAAAGTTGTTGGTAGATTATATAATAAATTAACCAATTTTATAGAAAAAAATCAAATAGGAGAAGTTTATTTAGCCCCCATAGATGTAGTATTAAGAGAAGACATAGTAGTCCAACCAGATTTAGTAATTGTATTAAAAGAAAATTATAAAATATTACAAGAAAAAGGAATTATTGGTATACCAGATATTGTAATTGAAATTATTAGTCCTTCCAGTGTAGAAAGAGATTTAATTCATAAAAAAAATATATATGAAGAAGCAGGAATTAAAGAATATTGGATCGTCTTCCCAAAAGAAAAAATGATTGAAATATTATTCCTAAATAAAGATAAACAATATGATGTATTTCATATCTTTTCTATTGAAAAAAATAAAAAATTAACATCTCCTCTACTAAAAAAATTAGAAATAAATTTAAACGAAATTTTTGAGGAATAAATATGCTAACAAAAACAAAAGAGAAGATTTGGACATATAAAGAATATTTAGAAATAGAAGATGAAAATAGATATGAAATTTTAAAAGGAAAGTTAGTTATGGCTCCAGCCCCTAATAGATTTCATCAAAAAGTTATTACAAAACTTATAACAAGATTAAACATTTTTTTACAAAAAGAAGTAATTGGGCGAAATATATACATCTCCCATAGATGTAGTATTAAGAGAAGACATAGTAGTCCAACCAGATTTAGTAATTGTATTAAAAGAAAATTATAAAATATTACAAGAAAAAGGAATTATTGGTATACCAGATATTGTAATTGAAATTATTAGTCCTTCCAGTGTAGAAAGAGATTTAATTCATAAAAAAAATATATATGAAGAAGCAGGAATTAAAGAATATTGGATCGTCTTCCCAAAAGAAAAAATGATTGAAATATTATTCCTAAACAAAGATAAACAATATGATGTATTTCATATCTTTTCTATTGAAAAAAATAAAAAATTAACATCTCCTCTACTAAAAAAATTAGAAATAAATTTAAACGAAATTTTTTAATGGGTCTATTGCAAACTTCCATTTTTAATTTTTAAAGCGAAATTTTTTTCAATTATTTCTAAAATATATTTAATAATTCAATTTTTTTTTTATATTATATAAAATTATCTAACAATATTAGTAAATATATTTATAAATATCAAATAATTAACTTTTACGCAATAAAGCTTTTTTAATAATTAAAATAAATTATTTAATTCTATTATATAAGCGATTCAGCCATTCTCTTAAATTTTCTATATAAGAAAAAATCGCTGGGACAAGAACTATTGTTACGAAAGTTGATACTAAAAGTCCTCCCACAACTGCAATACCCATAGCAGTTCTACTTTTGGAAACTTCTCCATGTAAACCTAAAGCAATAGGTAGCATTCCTCCTATCATAGCAAATGATGTCATTAGAATAGGTCTTAGTCGAACGATTCCAGCCTCTTTTATTGCCTCATCTTTAGACATATTTTTTTCTCTAATATTTTGCATTGCTCGATCAACCATTAGAATAGAATTTTTAGTTACAAGTCCCATTAATAATATTAAACCAATCATACTGAATAAATTTAGCATTTCTCCAGTTATTAATAAAGAAAAAAATGCACCACTTATAGCAGGTGGTATAGCAAATAATATTGTTATAGGAATTATAAAAGATTCATATAAAGAAGAAAGTACTAAATAGATAAATAATAATGCTAATCCAAAAGCAACTAAAATATTTTTTACTAAATCTTTAAAATCTTCTGCCTGTCCTATAAATTCATAGGATATTCCTGGAGGAGGTGGATTTTCTTTTAATATTTTTCTTGTTTCTATTTCCGCTGATTGTAAAGCACCACCTGGCACTAATTGTGCGTTAATTTGAATAATTCTTGAACGATCTCTTCTTACTATACTTGTAGGAGAATAGGCAGTTTTAGCAATACTAATTTCTGAAAGTTTTACTGACTGATAATTTAAATTAGGAACATATATTTTATGATAATTTTTTTTTAAATTTCTATCTTCTGGCTTTAATCTTAATCGTACATTATATTCATTTCCATTTTCTCTATATTTAGCTACTTTTTCTCCTTCTACATAATATCTTAATTCTAAACCAGCTAATGCAGGTACAACACCAAGCATTTGTGCTTTTTGTGGATCTATTTTAATTTGAAATTCTGGTTTTCCTGGTCTAAAAGAAGTATCTATATCAGTTATATCTTTAATTTTTTCTAATTTAGGTAATATATTTTGTACATATTTATCAAGTTCTTCAATATTTTCTCCTTTGATAATTAATTGATAAGGATAATCTGCTCCACCTGTAACTGCACTATAATCAGATACCTGTAATCTATATTGAGAAAATTTCTGTAATTCTTTCCTTACTATTTCTTTAAATTGAGATGTCGATAATTTTCTTTCACTAATTGGTACCATTTCTATACCCATAAATGCTTTATTTGATTCTCCTGTATCTGTACCAATTCTAATAAAAATTTGTTTAACTTCTTTATGTTGAGAAATAATATCAAAAATTTGTTTTGCAACTTCATCAGTTGCTTTTAAAGATGAACCTGGTGGTAATTCAAATGTAATTAAAAATTCGCCAGAATCAAACTGAGGTAAAAATGTTTTCTTAACAAATTTTATGGAAAAAATACTTAAGATAAATATAATAATGAATAAAAATATTACTGTTAATTTATGTTTTAAAGTAAAATCTAAAGTTTTTTCATATAAATAATCAATAAAATCTTGAAATTTATCAAAATATTTAATTATAATATTTTTTGATTCTCCCACATGACCACCAAAATAAGCAGAAAGCATTGGTGCCATTGTTATTGCATCAAACAAACTAATAAGCATAGCAAATACTACTGTTAGACCAAATTCTTGAAAAAATTGACCTACCAAACCAGACAAAAATCCTATGGGTAAAAACACTGCAATCACAGTAGCTGTTGTTGCTATTACGGCTAAAATCACTTCATTCGTTCCAAATTCAGCTGCGTCCTTAGGAGATCTTCCTAATTCCATATGTCTGAATATATTTTCTCTAACAACAATTGCATCATCAATTAAAAGACCTATACTTAAAGATAGAGCAAGTAATGTCATAACATTTATTGTAAAACCAAATCCATACATTAAAATAAAAGCACCTAATAGGGAATTAGGAAGTGCTATAGCTGTAATAAATGTGGAACGAGCATTACCGAGAAATAAATATACAATAATTATTGTTAATATAATCCCAATGATAATAGCTATCGTTACATCTTCAACATTTAGTTTAATCCATCGAGAACCATCTCTAACTTGTAATAATTTAGGATTACCTCTTTCATTTGATAATTTTTGATTTAACTCATTAAGTTTATTTTTAATTTTTTCTACAACTTCTACTGTATTACTTCCAGATTGTTTATAAACTTCTAGAAAAATTGCTGATGTTAATTTTTTATTATTTTGTTTATTATATAAATAAGCGATTGTTTTTTTATCTTCTAAGGTATCTTTAACATTTGCAATATCTTTAACCCTAATTGATGTTCCTAAATCTCCAAAAAATATTATAGCATTTTCTATTTCCTGTAAACTTCTAAATTCTCCAATTGTTCTAAAGTTCAATTCTTTTGTTGCTAAATCAATCTTTCCAGCTGGAATATTATTTCCATAATATTTTAAACGTTGTGCTATAATAACAGCAGGTATTCTATAATAATTTAATTTATTCTGATCAATTTCTATATGAATTTCTCTTTTTTGACCTCCATGAATTTTTACTCCACCAACATTAGGAATTTGTTCAAAATATGGCTTTATTTCATAATAAGCCAGATCATATAGTTCTGCTGCTGATAATTCTGCTGTTAATGCCATAATATAAATAGGCTGTTCAGCAGGATCAAATCTTGTAACTAAGGGATCATCTACATCATCAGGAAAATTAACTTTTACTTTTTCAACAGCGTTTCTAACTTCTTGTTCAGCATATTTTACATCAGTATCAAGACTAAACTCTGCAATAACAATTGAAATACTTTCCTGATTTCTGGAAGTCACATGTTTTATTCCAGATAAGGTACTAATTTCTTCTTCTAAGGGTTTTGATATTAATTCTTCAATTTCTTCTGGTCCAGCCCCTGGATAAATAGTTGTTACCACAACAAAAGGGAATGATACATTGGGAAAAATATCAACACCAAGACGTTGCAGAGAAATATATCCAATAGATAATGTTAATATAAATATACTTGTTATAAAAGTAGGACGTTTTATAGAAAAACCAGCGATATTCATAATAGCCATTTTTTTATTAACCAGTTAGTTAGTCAATATTTTTTAATTAAAACAAGAAAACTAACAGTATTTAATAGTATAAAATATAAATAAAGATTGACTATATAATAATAAATTTAAATTGAGATTCAATATCAATAAAATTTGGAGGATAAAATGATAAATCAAAAAATATTTATAATTAAATTGAGATTGAGTCCCAATTTAATTATATGTTTTTTATTTTATATCAATAATGTTTTATTTGCTATTGGTGGTATTTCCAGTACTAAATTAATTGTTCCATCTGCAAATGTCTTAGATAAAGGATTAACAGAAATTGATTTGAATTATTTTATATTACGAGCTAAAAATCAATTTGATGAGAAAGGTAATATAATAAATTATTCGTATGAATGCAATTCTATATGTCAAAAAGATAAAATATCAGAAGGTGGAATATCATTTAGAGCCACATCAGGAATAGGTTATAATATTGAAATAGGTATAGAGGGAGGACATAATACAATGAAAAGCGAATTATCTAACTTTACTTTTTCTTATATAGATGATCTGAAAATAGGAAGCAAATGGAACTTTTTAGATCTTAAAGAAAATCAATTTAAATCCAGTTTACAGATAGGAATTTCTTATGATTATGAAACATTTACTCCTTATTATGAAGGTGGATTTATATTTTCTAAGGATTGGTCAAATTTTTCTGTCGATCTGGATTTACATTATTTTACCACAAAAAGAATTCAGATTTTTGAAAAAGAAGTATTAGAACAAAGTAGTTGGTTTTATGGTCCTCATGCAGGGATTGGAGTAAGTTATAATTATGATAATTTTCTTTTAGGATTGGAATATCATTTTGAAGAGGCAGTGACAAAAGTAAGACAATATGAGTTCTTCTCAGAAAGTGAATATCGAAATCTTTATTTTTCTGGTCTTGCTAATTATTATAAAATTGAAAATCAAACATTTCATCAGTTATTTCAATTGCCAGAAACTATTCAATGGAATAATATAGAACTACCTATAAATAAAATTTATAAAAAAAGGAAATATTTTACTTCAACCCATATATTAGTTTATGGTTTTAGCTATACAGTTTCTGATAATATGTCTTTAAGCTTTATGATTCATGATACTGTGAAGGGAATAAATAACGATAATAGTAAAATATTAAATGTTGTTTCAACATTCATTATTAATTAATATTATTTTATTGACACAAAATGAGCATTAAAATAATATGTCTTTCAACTGGTCAGAGGTCTTACCAGTTGAAAGAATTATGGATGCAACATTAATAGAAAAAAATATTATTAAAAAAATTATAGATGGTCAATATAAAAATGTTCTTCCTTCAGAAAGAGAGTTATCGAACGAATTTAAAGTTACTCGTCAAAAAATAAGAGAAATATTACAACGATTACAACAAGATGGCTGGATAGAAATACAACATGGAAAACCTACAAGAATAAAATTTATATACGAAGAAGGAGGTTTAAACATCCTTAATTCCTTGATAAGACATAATATCTTAGAATTGCCAAACATCACGAAAGAAGAATTCATTATAAAACTTTTAGAAATTCGTTATGCATTAGCACCTGTTTATACAGAAAGTTGTTTAAAAATAAACTCTTCTGTTATAAAAGAATATTTAAAATACGGATTAGAAAAGCAAAACTTAAATAAACTAAAATGTTCATCTAAGGATATAACTAATTTTGACTGGCATTTGCATAGAATTTTATGTAAATATTCTGAAAATATTTTATTTTTATTTTTATTAAATTCTTTTAAAGAAATTTATTTCTATTTTGGTATACAATACTTTTCTTTAGAAGAAGCAAGAAAACGTTCTATTGAATTTTACAAGAAATTTTATAAATATATTCAAGAAGAAAATTGCGAAAAAGCAGTTTTAGAAATGAAAAAAGTAACAAAAGATAGTATAAATATACTAAAAAAAGCATTAAGTAATCATAAAAAAACAAATTAATAACATATTAAAAGGAGATATTATGAACTATAAAAATCAAATAAGAAAATGGAATGGTTGGGGAAAAAATGGTTTTCATTTATATGATCAAAATATTATAAGGGATTTAAAATCTTTTTTATCAAATCAAATTGGAGAAGTAAATTTTAAAATTAAAGAAATCACCAAAGAAGAGTTACTAAAAAAAGTATCAGTTTCTTCTATAAAAATAAATGATCCTATCTTAAAAAATATATTTTTTCTTGAAAAAGAAATACGCTTAGATTATTCTTTTGGTCAAAGCTTTCCAGATTGGATTTCGTTTAAAACTGGATGGAATTTGGAAATAACAGATGCAGTTGCTTTTCCTTCTAATATAGAAGAATTAAAACTACTTTACGATTACTGTAAAAAAAATCAATATAAAATTTTAATATATGGTGGTGGTACAAGTGTAGTAGGGCATATACGACCAGAAAATCATCCAGTTATTACTATTTCTATGGAAAAATTAAATAAGGTTTTAGAAGTAAATAAAGAAAATTCTTTCGCCATTATACAAGCTGGTGCTAATGGACCAGAAATAGAAAATCAATTACAAAAATATGGATATAGATTAGGACATTATCCACAATCTTTTGAATTAAGTACCCTTGGTGGTTGGATTGCTACGCGTTCTAGTGGACAGCAAAGTTTATACTATGGAAAAATTGAAGATATTTTTTTAGGTGGGAAAGTTTTAACAGATAAAGGTGAATGGGAAATTATACCAAATCCAGCCTCTTCTGCTGGACCAGATTTAAAATATTGGATTTTAGGTTCCGAAGGAAGAACTTCTATTTTATACGAAGCTATCGTAAAAATAAGAAAATTACCAGAAACAGAAGAATTTTATGGTGTTTTTTTTAAAGATGTTTTTTCAGCAATAAATTTTATTAAACAGGCAATCCAATTAAAAACCTCTTTATCTATGATAAGATTAAGTTTCCCCGAAGAAACATTAATAAATTTAGAAATGGCAAAAGCAACAGGATATAAGAATATAATAGAAAATTTAATTAAATATTTATCATTTCGAGGTTACAAAAATCAATTCTGTATGATGATATTAGGATTTACTGGTACAAAAAAAGAAGTTCATACTAGTAAGAAGATCATTATAGATTTAATAAAAGATTTTAATGGACTAATCAAGCCTTATTTTATCAGTAAGAAATTAGGAAAAAGTTGGGAAAAAAATCGTTTTTATTCGCCCTATCTGAGAAATACACTCTGGGAGTTAGGTTATGGTGTGGATACTTTAGAAACATGTTTACCCTGGAATAAAATTATAGAAGCTAAAAATAAAATTGAATTTGCTATAAAAGAAGCTGCAAAAAAACATAACGAAGAGATAATTGTATATACACATTTATCTCATATCTATTTAAATGGTTCTTCTTTATATACTACTTATCTTTTTCGTTTAAAAGAATCACCCGAAGAATTATTTCAATTCTGGAAAGATATGAAACAGGCAGCAAGTAAAGTAATTACAGAATTAAAAGGTACAATTAGCCATCAACATGGGGTAGGTAAGGATCATAAAACTTATTTAGTATTCGAAAAAGGACAAATTGGAATGGAATGGATAAAAAATTATATTAAAAATGCAGATCCCCATCAACTTTTAAATAATAATAATTTAATTGATATAGATCATAGTTAAGGATAAATTATGAAAACTAATAGAGACAAACATTATGATAAATTTATAAATTTTTATAAAAACAATAAGGAATTTGATGTTATTATCATTGGTGGTGGAATTACAGGAGCAGGTATTGCCTTAGGTTGTGCTATGAATCATTTAAATACATTATTAATTGAATCTAATGATTTTGGATATAGTTCTTCTGGAAATTCCTCGAAATTAGTACATGGCGGTCTACGTTATCTGCAAAATGGACAATTTCATATAACTTTTCAATCTGTTAAAGAAAGAGAAAAACTTTTAAAAGAACTTCCCAAATTAATCTGGCCAATTTATTTTATATTACCTTATTATAATTTAAAAGAAAAAATAATGTATAAATCTGGTCTTATACTTTATGATTTTTTTGCTGGCAAACAATATCATAAAAATGTAAAAATAGAAGAAATTTTAGAATGGTTTCCATATATACGTCGATTTAAAGAAAAAAATAATATAAAATATAAATTAAAAGGTGGTTATTTATATCAAGATGCACAAACAGATGACATTCGTCTATTAATTAGAACATTAAAAGAAGCTGAAAATAATGGTGCAATTATATTAAATTATTTTTCTGCAAAAGATCTATTATTAGAAGACAATATTGTTAAAGGTGTGATTGGTTATGATTTAATAACACAAAAAGAATTTAATATAAAATCTAAAATCGTTATAAATGCTACGGGTTTTTTAGCTGATATATTTCGTACAAAATTAGGTTTAGAGAAAATTATGAGACCTTTACGAGGAAGCCATATTGTTATAGAATATAAGAAACTTCCAGTAAAATATGCTTTAGGTTTTTCTCATCCGGAAGATAAAAGAAATATTTTTGTTTTACCATGGTTTGGAAAAACCATAGTAGGAACAACCGATGTAGATCATCAAAATCAAAATAATAATCCTATTTCTATTAGTTCTATTACTGAACAAGAAATTGAATATTTACTTAAAGGTGTAAACTATCAATTTCCAGATGCGAAAATCTCTAAAAAAGAGATATATTCTACCTGGTCTGGTGTAAGACCGGTTGTAAGTCGTGATCCTAATATACCTCCTTCGAAAGAATCACGTGATATATTCATAGAATTTTATAAAAATTTATTAACAGTTACAGGAGGTAAGTTGACAACTTTTCGATTAGAAGCGAAAAAGGTATTGAAGATTTTAAGAAATCACTTTCCTATTAAAAAGTGGTATTTTACATTTAAAAATCTTTCTCTTCTGGAACTGGAACAATTTTTTGAAAAAAAAGAAATCGATTTCATTAAAAATGAAATAGTAGATCATGAAAGAATAATAAATTTTTATGGAAAAGATAGTATTGAAATATTAAAAAATATTATAAAAAATCCTAAAATTATAGCAAATATTACATTTTATAAAGAAAATAATATTATTTACGAAGAAGAATTAAAATATAGTATTAAAAACGAATGGGTATTAAATTGGGAAGATTTTTATTACAGAAGATTTCGTTTTGGAATTGTTCAAAAAGAAAAAGAAGATTTAATAAAATCCTTGTATAAAAATACAATTTCCAAATAATTGAAACTTCAGGGGGAAGTATGAATCCTTATGTTTTAAGTATCGACTGTGGTACACAAAGCATTCGTGCTATTATTTTTGATGCATCTGGTAATATTATAGAAAAAACTCAATTATCATTAGAATATGAAAGTCCTTATCCAGGCTGGGCTGAACAAAAGCCAGAGTATTTCTGGCAAAAACTTATCGAAGTAATTAATGAACTATGGAAAAAACAATCACAATTAAAATCTGCCATAGTTGGTATTACATTAACAACTCAAAGAGGTACAGTAATAAATATAGATAAAAACGGAAATTCACTAAGACCTGCTATTACCTGGTTTGATCAACGACAGGTAGAAGATCCAGAACCAATTCCATTCTGGAATATTATATTTAAAATTTTAGGTATGTCCGAAGCAATTGATTTTTTTCAAAGACAAATAGAAGCAAGCTGGATATATAAAAATGAACCAGAGATATGGAAGAATACTTATAAATATTTATTATTATCTGGTTATTTATCTTACAAATTAACAGGAAATTTTATAGATTCCATAGCATGTCAGGTTGGATATATTCCTTTCGATTATAAAAGGCATCAATGGGCTTTTAAATGGGATTGGAAATGGAAACTGGTTCCAGCTTCCAAAGATATTTTACCAGATTTAGTTCAACCTGGAAAATTACTTGGAACATTATCAAAAGATGCTGCTAAAGAATTAGATTTAAAAGAAGGTATCCCAGTTATAGCAGCTGGTTCAGATAAAGCATGCGAAACACTTGGTTGTGGAGTAATAGATGATTCTTCTGTTCATTTAAGTTTTGGAACTACTGCTACTGTAAATGTTGTCACTAAAAAATATAAAGAAGCAATACCATTTATTCCTCCTTATCCATCTGTAATACCAGGACATTATACCATGGAAATTCAAATCTTTCGAGGTTTTTGGCTTGTAAGCTGGTTTAAAGAGCAATTTGCTTTTTCCGAAAAATTAGAAGCAGAAAAACGAAGTTGTTCTGTAGAAGAAGTATTAGAAAAAAAAATTAAAGATATTCCTCCAGGATGTCTTGGATTAATATTACAACCTTATTGGTCACCAGGTATACGTATACCAGGACCAGAAGCAAGAGGTGCAATTATAGGTTTTTCCGATTGGCATACAAAATATCATTTATACCGAGCAATTTTAGAAGGTATTGGATTTTCTCTACGAGAAGGAACAGAACGTATAGAAAAAAAATTAAAAAAGAAAATTCCCAGAATAGCAGTAGGTGGAGGAGGTTCAAATAGTGAAGTTGCTTTACAAATTACTGCAGATATTTTTAATAGAAATGTCGAAAAACCTTCCATTTCAGAAGCTTCGGCATTAGGAGCAGCAATGATCGCTTTTTATGGATTAGGAATTTATAAAACTATTCCAGAAGCCGTAAGAAACATGTATAAAGTAGGTAAAATTATTCATCCAGATAAGAAGAATCATAAAATCTATGA
>BPII01000034.1 GCA_026004035.1 Candidatus Sericytochromatia bacterium
ACAAATTTTTTTAATAACAAACATTTATTAAATGTTAACTTTATAGAAGGAGCAAGAGGTCCCAGTGATCATACATCATTTTATCGTAAAAAAATGCCAGTACTATTCTTTTTTACTGGAACCCATGAAGATTATCATAAACCAACTGATGATTTTGATAAAATCAATTATAAAGAAATGACTAAGATAATAGAGCTTGCTAAAAATATCATATTAGATATAATTCATAAAAATCATATACCAGAATATCAATATATTAAAGAAAATAGAAAACAAACTTATCGATTTAAATTAAGGCTTGGTATAATACCGGGAAATTATTTTTCTAATGAAGGAATTCAAGTTGCTGGATTTGTAGAAAATGCTCCTATTAAAAAAAGTGGTATAAAAGAAGGTGATATTATTATACAGATAGAACAGTATAAAATACAAACAATTTATGATTTAATGGAATTTTTATCTAAGGCAAAATTAGGATTAAAATATAAGATTATTTATAAAAGAAATGATAAAATTTACGAAACTTATACCGAACTAATGGGAGAATAAATTTATCTTTAAAATTTAAAATTTATTAATTTAATCAAATAAATAAAATTAATGAAAGAAATACCAAAAGATTGGAAGTGTTAAAAACGATAAAGAAATTCCTATTGCTAACATTAGAGAAACAAGCGATGGTCTTAAGTTATAAGAAATAGCAACAATACCACCTGTAATCATTGGTCCCATTGCAGCTTCGAAAATTGAAATATAATATACATTGCGATCAATTTCCCAGAATGAATATAAGAATGCTATAAGAATTGGAGCTAATAATAATTTATAAAATAAACCTATGGTGAGATATTTACCATTATTTTTAATTTCATTTAATTTTAATTGAAAACCTACAGAAAAAAGTGCTAAAGGCGTTAAAGTATTTCCTAAGATTAATAAAATTTGTTTTAACCAATCTGGATAATCAAACTGAATAGTTTTTAAAATTAAAGTAATTATTAATACAAAAAATGGCGGAAATAAAAATATTCGTTTAATGGAATTAATAATTGAAATATTTTGATTTTGGGAATTATCTTCAGAAAATCTTGCAGCTATAATGATTCCTAAGGTAGAAAGCATAAAAAAAGTACCTGCTTGATCTGCTAAAAGTCCATAGCTTAAATATTCTTTTCCATAATAAGCTTCTATCATAGGTAATCCTACAAAAGATGTATTCCCTAAACCAGAACATAGAATAAGTGCTCCAATTGCATTTTTTTCTTTTTCCCAGTTGAAAAATATCTTTCCGATAAGAGTAAAAAGTAGAATTGCTATTATAAAAATAATCCAGGGCATAAAAATTAGTGCAATTAATGATTTTTGGAATTTTAATTCATGTATATGATATAAAATTAATGCTGGAAGGGATATATAAATAATAAAACTATTTAAAACTTGTGGTGTTTCTTTGGGAAATTTAATTTGTGATGTAGTTGCTTCGCTATATCTTTTAAAAATGATGCCGGATAAAAAACAAATTATTATTAATAAAATATTCGCCATAGAATTATGTTTTTTTAGTATATATTATATAACAACTAATTTATTGATATAGATAAAATTAAACAATAACTTTTTATAATTTTCTTTATAGGAAAATTAAAAAAATTGGCAATGTGAATATAATTTATTTTGGAAGTCCAGCATATTCTCGAATTTTATTAGAAGAAATTTATAAAAAACATAATATAGTTTGTGTTATTTCTAATCCAGATAAAATTTCTGATCGAACAAGAAAACCTAAACCACACGTCTGTATCTGAATTCGCTTTAGAAAAACAAATTCCCTTATATAGACCAGAAAATCTTAAAGATAATATTTTTTTAAATGAAATATCACAGTACAATATTGATATTGGGGTTGTTTTTTCTTATGGAAAAATTATTCCAGAAGAGTTATATAACATTCCTCTTTTTGGATGTATTAATTTACATGGTTCTCTTTTACCAGATTTGAGAGGTGCTTCGCCTTTACAAACAGCAATCATAAAAGGATATAAAAAAAGTGGTTGGACAGTTCAAAAGGTATCGAAGGGATTAGATGAGGGAGATATTTTAGATCAGGTAGAATTTGATATATTTGAAGATGAAACAACAGGGGAATTATTGGAACGTGTTCTTCCAGAAGGAATAAATCTGGTTCTTCGCGTGTTAGATGATGTTCAGTATTTTTTGAATCATGCCAGAAAACAAGATAACACAAAGGCAACCTATTGTTATAAAATCCAATCTGAATTAACCTATATAGACTGGAAAAAGAATACATTGGATATCCATAATTTAGTTCGAGCTTTAAATCCTAATCCAGTTGCAAAAACAAAACTTAAAAATAATGAACAAGTGATTAATAATATAAAGATTTATAAAACAAATTATAAAATTGATACTCCTTATATTGATCAACTTAATAAAAATATAGATATTCTTCCTGGAACAATACAAATTATAAAACACAATAAGAGAAATCATTTTTACGTTAAATCTGGAAACGGTTGGATTGAAATTTTAGAAATTCAATATCCAAATAAAAAAAAATTGGATGCACATGATTTTATTAATGGAAATTTTGTTCAAGAAGGAGATATTTTTATATGAAAGAAAAAATGAAACAAATTATAAAACAGCATTTTTTACCTTATTTTATTTTTTTAACATTATTTCTTCTTATTTCTTATTTAATTTTGATATTAAGAATGTTTAACATAGAGCATTATTATATGCCAGATCTTACAGGAAAATATTTTATTAATGTTTATAATGATTTAAAAAAATACAATCTCAATATAGAAGTAAGACGTATTTTTATAGAAGAAAAACCAGAAGGTTTAATATTACAACAAAGCATATTACCAGGAGAATTTATAAAACCAAAAGATAGATTAGTATTAATTGTAAATAGTTATGAACCAATATTAACAATGCCTAAATTAACAAATTTACTACTTGATAATGCAGAAGAAATACTTTCTTCCATACCATATGAGGGAAATATATATAATATTCCTATAACTAAAATCTTGTATATTAAAAAAGACGATGTACCTGAAAATACTGTTTTATATCAATTCCCAGCTCCAGAAACAAAAATAAAATTAAATGAAAGAGTAATATTAATTGTTTCTACTCAAAAACGATATTCCCTTTAATATTACTGAATTAAAGCAAATGGATATAGGTACGGTTTCTCAATATTTAGTTTTGCAATCTAAACCTTATATAATTAATAAAATTATTCCTGCAGATAAGTAGAGATTTACATGGTAAAATAAAAGATATTGTATATATAAATAAAACTTATGAGATTTCTGTATATTTCCATAAAAATAAAAAATATCATTTTTATGCTGATTTTGAACTCGAAACAATTCATTTTTTTCGAAAAGATTATTGTTCCATTCATTTGTCAAATGAAAACTTTTCCGATATAGAAAATATAAAATCTTCAATGAAGATCTGGTTTTCCGAACCTGAAATATTTTCTGATAAGAAATTTCCTTTAGCCTTTTATCGTTATGGAAAAATGTATTTATATTTATTATGTAATGATAGAATTTTGGTTAAGAAATATTATGAGCCAGATTTCCCAACTTGATTTGTTTAAACCTATAAAACTATATTAAGAATAAAGATTAAAACAAGGAGAAAAAGGATGAAGATTTCCCCATCAATTTTAGCTGCTGATTTAACTGATTTAAAAACAGTTTTACAGATATTAGAAGGCAAAGTTGATTTTTTGCATTTAGATATTATGGATGGCCATTTTGTTCCTACGCTTTCTTTTGGAGAAGTATATGTTAAATTACTAAATGAACATACACAAATACCCTTAGATGTTCATTTAATGGTAGATCAACCAGAAAAAGAAGTTCCAAAATATTTTGATTTTAAACCTTTTAATATTACTTTCCATTACGAAGCAACAAATTTCCCTGTTAGACTTGCAAGAGAAATACGAAAACAAAATATCAAAGCAGGTATTTCCTTAAATCCAAAAACACCTGTTGAATTGATAGAACCTTTTTTAGAAGAGCTTGATCTCGTTTTGATTATGAGTGTAGAACCTGGTTTTTATGGTCAAAGTTTTATTCCTTTTTGTTTAGATAAAATTAAAAAACTCAAGGATTTTATCATAAGAAAAAATTTAGATATTTTGATTGAAGTTGATGGAGGAATTAATAAAAATAATATTAATTCAATTAAAGAAGCAGGCGCAGATATAATCGTTGCTGGTTCCTTTATTTTTAAAGGAAATATAGAAGAAAATATTCAATGCTTTAAAATAAATTATTAATGAGAATGTTCTTCATTTTCTTTTTCTTCAAAACTATTTTGCTCTTCTTTTTGCGTTTCCTTAAATGCTTTAATCAATTGTTTTCTAAAAAAGGGAGCATCTAATTCATAAACAATTTTACCACCTAAATGAGCTGTATAGATTACAATGGGAATAGCTATAAAAAAATAAATAATAAGAGTTAAAATTCTCATCATTTTATAAAAAGAAAATTTCACATGACCTAAAAATGATATTGCAAGAATAAAGATAGTAATAATAAAAAATGATTCTGCAAATGTTTCATGTTGTTCAATTGTTTGTTTTAAAAATGGACTTTTTTCTAATAGTTCATGTTCTATGTCGCCAGTAAATAAAGCAAAATAACTACAAATTACAAGAATTACATTCAAAATAATAATAAAATTCCAGAAAGAATGAATATTTTCATTATTGCGAAATTTAATTAATAGAAAAAATTCCTATTAAAGGTATTAAAAATGTTAATACAATAGGAGCATGTACAAATAAGGGATGAAATGGTATTTCAGAAGGAATTGTTTGTAATTGTAGAGATTCAGAAGCCAGTTCTGAATGCAAAAAAATAAATTTTAGGATTTCCATATTAACAATATTTTAAATCATTATTATAAGTTCAATAATAAAATTAGTGAAATAAATTAAATTTAGGCTGTGATAATAAATTTTTTTATATTATAAAATTTATGTATAACTAATACTACAAATTTATTTTATAAATTAAAATATAAATAAAATTACAAACATTTGTTGAGATATTTTTATAATCTATTTTTAGATTATAGTTTATAAAATATAAAGATTCATGAATCTATTTTAAAGCTTATAAATTTTTTAGATTGACAAAAAAACTCAATAATTTAAAAATAAAATATTATGAAAGTTTTAAGAATAAGTTTAAAAAAAATATTTATATTTTGTGTTATTGTGGTTTCGTCCTGTATTGTGGGGTAAAGATAATAAAAATCATTATCCGATGGGATTTCTGGCTAATGCAATGATTGAATCAGAAGAGTCCGAAGTTAAAGATCAACAGGAAGACCAACAAACGAGTATTGAAGAAGAAAATTCAAATAATGAAAATACAGAAAATCAAGCTTCAGAAGAACAACAAAAAGAAGTGACACAACAGGAATCACAAAACCAACAAAATCAAAATGTAAAAAAAACCTTAGATGAATGTATTCAAAGCCTTGAGTCTCAAGATGTTGGAGAACAAATTCTTGCTTTAAATACCTGTGCAAAGGAATATGTAAAAGAAGAAAAGTTGCAGGAATCTTTATTAAAATTATTAAATGATTCTAATAACTCTACTGTTTTGACATCCTCATTATTGCTTCTTTCTAATCAAAAAAAAGATAAAATATCTAATGGATTAATAGAATTAATTCAAAATGGTAAATTTCAAAATGATTCGGTTTTATCCTATGCATCTACGGTAGTTTTATATAGTAATATTACTGATAATACAAAAGAAAAAGCAAAAGAAATATTTCAAAATTTGGTAAATTCAGAAGATGAATTGTTAAAAAATTTAGCTGAAAATTTATTAAAAAAGAATTGAAAAAAATGACAATCTACTTTAAATTCTTATTTAGATGTTAATAAAGGATTATAATTTATCTAAGGAAGAATTAACAAGATATTCAAGAAATATTTTCTTAAAAGAAATAGGGAAAGAAGGTCAATTAGAATTAAAAAAAAGTTCTGTTTTGGTAATTGGAGCTGGGGGCTTAGGAAGCCCCTTACTTTATTATTTGGCATCTATTGGTGTTGGGAATATCATATTTATTGAATATGATAAGGTAGATTTAACTAATTTACAAAGGCAAATTCTCTATAAAACAGAAGATATAGGTAAAGAAAAAGCTTTTGTAGCAAAACATACACTTAAAAAATTAAATCCAGAGATTAACATTCAAGAAATAAACGAAAAATTAACACCACATAATGCATTTGATATTATAAAAAATATAGATTTAGTGATTGATGGTTCTGATAATTTTCCTACTAGATTCTTAGTTAATGACGTATGTTTTTTTAAAAATATTCCTTTAATTAGTGGTGGTGTATTACAATTTTATGGTATGATAATGGGAATTATACCTGGAAAAACACCTTGTTATAGATGTCTTTTCGAGAGACCTCCAGAGGTTGTTGAGAATTGTTCAACAGTTGGAGTACTTGGTGCAATGGTCGGTGTAACTGGCTCCTATATGGCAGTAGAATCTATTAAATTTTTATTAAATATACAACCTAATATTATGGGAAAATTAGTAAGAATTGATGCTCTTACTATGGAATTTCGTATAACTGATTTACCAAGAAATGATTCCTGTTTAATTTGTAGTAGCGATCCTTTAATTAAGAAATTTAATCCAAAATTGAGTGATTATTATGAAGTTTGTAATTCATTACCATCATTTTTGAAAGAATAACGTTCCATTTTTGATAAAATTTTGAATAATTTATTAAATATGAGTTGTATTATAATAAGACTTAAAAAATTCAGGTCTGAACAATGCAAAAAAATTGATTAAAATATTAAAAATACTGTTTTATTTTATACGATAATACATTATATTATAAATAGAAATAAAATTTAATAATATCATATTATTAATAATAAATGTTTGGGATTGGGCTGGGAGAAATCAGTCAGGTCGGGTTTACTTGCCGACAACTCAAAAAATAGGGTTGGGAAGGGTGGGAAAAAAAAATCGACGCTGGGCTCTGCACAGCGTCAACTCTAAAAAAGGGTGGGTGGGCAAAGATAATCGTCGGCGGGTTTACTTGCCGACAATTCTAAGAAAAGTGAAAGGGAGGTGGGTGGGCAAAGATAATCGTCGGCGGGTTTACTCGCCGACAACTCTAAGAAAAGTGAAAGGGAGGTGGGTGGGCAAAGATAATCGTCGGCGGGTTTACTTGCCGACAACTCTAAGAAAAGTGAAAGGGAGGTGGGTGGGCAAAGATAATCGTCGGCGGGTTTACTTGCCGACAACTCTAAGAAAAGTGAAAGGGAGGTGGGTGGGCAAAGATAATCGTCGGCGGGTTTACTCGCCGACAACTCTAAAGGAGGATCGTATGTTTAATATTTATGATGATGAATGGGATAATGAAAATTACGAAGATTACGAAGATGATGAAGATTGGGAAGATGAGTATGAGGATGAATGGGATGACGAGGATTATGAAGATGAGGATTATGAAGATGAATGGGATGATGAGGAATATGAAGAAGATGAAATTGGAGAGGAAGAAGATTTTGATGATGAGTTAATTGAAAGTGCTTCTTTTGTTTGTGAGGATTGTAATTATAGATGGACGGAAGATGATGATGAATCTGATGTAATTGTTTGTCCTATGTGTGGAAGTGATAATATAACGCAAATTGAATGATCCAATTAAGGTTAATGTTGTTTTTAATGGGGATTTTTATATTGATATTATTTTTAATCAGTAATCCCCAGGAAGTTTCTTTCCATTTCTTAATGTGGAAAAGTACTTATAGACTTTATGAAGTAATCTTATTTGGAATTATATATGGAAGTATCTTATATATTCTTTTAAGTGGACATATAAAAGATGTTCTTCGTAAAAAGAAAGAAAGATGAATATATCTGAAAGAAAAAAAATTCATATTCCTATTCAACGAGGTATATTGAAAGGAAAAAAAGTACCACTTCCACCTTCTTTAAAAGGACATAGAAATTTTACTTCTTCTTTAATCAAAGAAGCATTATTTCAACACATAGAAAATTACTATGGAATATCTCTTGATGGAAGAAGAATTTACAATATAGGTTTTTTTGACCTCTGTGCAGGTTCTGGACAGATTGGAATGGAAGCCTATAGTAGAGGTTTTAATCCAGTTCATATTGTAGAAAAAGATAAGAAACGGTTCAATTTTATTTTAGAGCATCTTAAAGATTATAAAATTAAAGGTTCTAAATTGATTTTTCATCAAAAAGATTTTAAAAGATTAGCTGATGATATCTTGCAGATTCCTTATTCCGCTATATTTATTGATTTACCATATACTTTTTGGACTGAAGAAGGACATTGTTCTCATTTAGATCATTTCTTTTATAAATTTATGCATTATATGAATGAAAAACTTACTCAAACAAACAATAATGAATTAAAATATATTTTTATAATACAATCACCCAAACCGTATCGTTTTCCAGAATCATTACAAAAAAATTCCAACATGATAATTATCCATGAAGTAAAACATTATAGAAAACATTACTTAAATTTATTTAAAATAAATTTGACTCAATAATTTTATAGAAATTATTGGTTTAAATATGTTTTGGTTAGATATATTAGCAATTGTTATATTTATATTATATATATTAGATGTTTCTTTATTGTTTTTATATGGAATTCACATGTATATAATGTTATATTTATTTATTAAGTATAAAGATAAATGTTTAAGTAATAAAGAAAAAGAACCTATAAATTTAGAAAAAGTAAATATAGAAAAGTTACCAGAAGTTGCTATACAATTACCAATTTACAATGAATTTTATGTTGTGGATCGTTTATTAGATGCTGTAGCAAAGATAAAATGGCCAAAAGAAAAATTATATATACAGGTATTAGATGATTCTACTGATGAAACGGTTGAAAAAGTAGCAAAAATAGTTCAAGAAATGCAAGAAAAAGGATATCGAATTGAACATATTCATCGAAAAGATAGAAAAGGACACAAAGCTGGTGCTTTAAAAGAAGGATTAGAAAAAATTAGAGCAGATTTTATTGCTATTTTTGATGCTGATTTTATACCTAATCCGGATATTTTATTAAAAGTTATGCCATATTTTGATGATCCAGAAATTGGAATGATTCAAACTAGATGGGGGCATGTTAATAAAGACTATTCTCTGTTAACCTATGCACAATCTTTTGGTATTGATGGCCATTTTGTTATTGAGCAAGTTGCAAGAAATGGTTCTGGTTTATGGATGAATTTTAATGGCACAGCTGGAATATGGAGAAAACAATGTATTTTAGATGCTGGAAACTGGCAATCCGATACGCTTACGGAAGATTTCGATTTATCGTATAGAGCAGAGTTGGCTGGTTGGAAATTCCGTTATTTTATGGATATAGAAAATCCAGCAGAATTACCTGCTACAATTCAAGCGTTTAAATCGCAACAATTCCGTTGGTGTAAAGGTTCTATACAAACAGCGGTAAAATTAATACCAAGAATTATAAAAGCAGATTTACCATGGAAAGTTAAAGCGGAGGCATTAATCCATTTAACAAATTATTCAGTACATCCATTAATGTTGATCAATATTTTATTAACATTACCTTTAGTTTTGATTGAAAAATGGTCTTCTTTTCGTTATAATGATTTAACGACAGAATTGATTTTTTTTGCAGCATTTATATTAAGTTTATCTACTTTCGCTCCTACAATTTTTTATTTGTATTCTCAGAAGGAATTATATAAAAAATGGTGGGATAAAATTCTCTATATGCCAATCTTAATGATGATAGGTACTGGAATCGCCATTTCTAATACGAAGGCTTTTTTGGAAGCTCTTATAGGAAAGGCTTCTTCTTTTCAGAGAACTCCCAAATATAGAATTGAATCTAAAAAAGATGCTGTTTTCGTAAGAAATAAATATATTCAATCTATTGATCCACTTATTGTTTTAGAAATACTATTTTTTATTTACTGTTCTTTAACAGCATATTATGCTTATATCAATCATAAGTATTTAATTATACCTTTTATGATCATTTATGCAGCTGGATTTTTCTATGTTGTATATTTATCTGTAATTCATAGTTTTATTATGAAATTTGGATTAATATATAAAATGTTTTACAAAAAAAATATTTAATTTATTTTTTACTTATGGATTCCAGAAAACAATATAATGAAAGAATTGGGGAATTTCGAGATCCTTCTAAACAAAAAAGAAAAAATGCACGTATTCGTGTTCCAAATATTCCCGCTTCCTTTATTTTAGAAGGGCTTAATAAAGAATATGAATGTCAGATTTTAGATATTGGAACCGGAGGCTTAGGAATTTCAACAAAAACGTTATTATACCCTGGAGATAAAATAAGAATACGGTTTTTTTTTAGAAGGTAATGAATTTGATTTGTCAGCTACTGTATCTCGTGTGTCAGGGAAGAAATGTGGGTGTTATATTTGAAGATGTCTCCTTTGGAAACAATTGCAAAAATACAATCTTATATACATTCGAAATTATTCAAGGAAAAGTAAGTTAGAATATATAACGCTATTGACGATGTTCATTTTTTAATTTATTTGGATATTTACTTAATGAATGATTTGAGTATTTGTTATGATCATCAAACAATAACTTAAGGCATTAGGGTTTGGTTAGCAAAACCCAACATTAGGGCTTTGCACGAGCGTCAACCCTAAAATAAGGGTTGGGTTAGGGAAGGGAAAATTATTCGTCAGGTTTTCCTGATGACAACCCTAAAAAAGGGCAAAGATAATGGTCGGCGGGTTTACTCGCCGACAAGAGGAGGGAGGGCGGGATAAGTTAAAACTGTCGGCGGGTTTACTCGCCGACAACCCTAAAAAAAGCGGGTGGGCAGAAATCCGACGCTGGGCTTTGCACAGCGTCAACCCTAAGAAAAGTGAAAGGGAGGTGGGTGGGCAGAAATCCGACGCTGGGCTTTGCACAGCGTCAACCCTAAGAAAAGTGAAAGGGAGGTGGGTGGGCAGAAATCCGACGCTGGGCTTTGCACAGCGTCAACCCTAAGAAAAGTGAAAGGGAGGTGGGTGGGCAGAAATCCGACGCTGGGCTTTGCACAGCGTCAACCCTAAGAAAAGTGAAAGGGAGGTGGGTGGGCAGAAATCCGACGCTGGGCTTTGCACAGCGTCAACCCTAAGAAAAGTGAAAGGGAGGTGGGTGGGCAGAAATCCGACGCTGGGCTTTGCACAGCGTCAACCCTAAAGGAGAAAAATTATGGCATCAGCAGGACAAAAAATTTTTTGTGCGAATTGTAGACACTGTATTGTGGTTAGACAATATGAATCAGATCAGGATAAATATATTTTGAGGGTAAGATGTATAAAAAAGATGTGGTCTAAACGTTCTGGGGAAGAAAAATTATATAAGTATTTTACTGTAGCTCGTAGAATGATGACTCATTGTGAACACTATAAAAAAATGGGTGATGAATTGCCATTTATTAAAAATTTAAAAAAAGAATTGCCAATAAAAGATGAAATATATACAGTAAAGAGACCAGTCTTAAAAGTTCCCCAATAAAATGAATGTATCTTTAGAAAATTTATTAGGAAGAAAAGAAAAACTACAACAATTTTTTATACCTCCTTATTTAGAGATATTTTTCCCTGAAGTTCTAATTCAGGGAAAAAAAATTAATTTAATTGGAGAATTCCCGCGGAGGGTAGAACAATATGAAAAAATAGCGGAATGTGATGGTTTTTATTTAAATACACCTCTTGCGGGAATTATTTCTATTCGAGATGAAAATCCATATATTTTTTCTCTAAAAGTTTCTGGAAAAAATCAAATAGCAAATTATTTTAATAATGGAAAAGAAATAAAAAACCCTCATAATCTAAATAAGAAAGATTGGTTTGAGTTTTTAAATCTAAACGGTTTATATTCTTTTGAATATAAAAAATCCTTAGCCGAGATATTTCAAAACTCTCTATCAAAAATCATATTTTTATTAAGTGATTCTTATGTTCCATTTTTCTGGCAAAATCTATTTTCATTTTATCAAAAAGAATTAATGCTATTACGTGATTTTTTAAAAAATTTATATCCTCAGATGGAAATCGTATATTATCCAGAATATAAAAAAAAACTATCACAAAGAGAGTTATTTTATAATATTAATAATAATAAATACCATTATAGATATATTGAATTTAAGAATTCACATAATTCTATTGTATTTTCACCAGCAACATTATTTGCTATTATTCGTGCCTTATATTATAATGAGCCATTTACAAAAAATATTTTTATATTGAAAGATTATACAAAAGAACAAACTATGTGTAAGTTTTTTCTATCATGGAACAAATTTTAAAGAATTAGATTTAAAAATACCTTATTTAATCCATTTTAATCATAAAGATATCATAGTTTTAGAAGAAAATTATCATTTTAATATTTATGAAGACTATTATTATTATTATAAAGAAAGAGAGAGTAAAAACATCTGTACAGCTTGTATGATATGTAATCATTTTTGTCCAGTAAATGCTTATCCTATGTCATTATATGAAAATAAAACATATTTTAAAGTAGAACAATGTATTTTATGTGGTGCATGCGAAGAAGTTTGTGAAAGTAATTTACCAATAATGGAAAAAATCAGAAAAATTAAATATGAAATCTCGATTTAAATTATATTATTTTTCTACAATAAATTTAATATTATTTTTGTTTTTTTCTTTTCTTAGTCATTCATACAGTTTATTTTTATTACCAATTTTAAATATTTTATTACTTCTTCTAAAACATTTTTTAAAATTTAGAACTATTAACTATCATTATATTTCCTTTGATTTTGTATTTCTATATAGTTATTTATTTTTAACACTAGAAGATAATTTGATTTATTCCTTAGTGCTTTTTATTATCTGGGGTATGCTATATTTTTTAGTAAAAGAATATACGATATTTTCAAATTATCCATTTCATTTGTATATTCTATTGTTATTATTAATTATCTTTAATTTTTTTAAAAAAGAGATAATACTGAATCAATATCCAGAAATATATTTATTATCTTTTTTACCATTAATTATGTTTTATTCACAAATTTTTTTTCTTTATGTTTTAAGAATAATTCTTTTAGGAATTGTTTTATTTATAAGTTTTGATTTTAATATTTTTTTACATGAATTTACAAACCTTGCCACAGTTTTTATAATAATCTTTTTATTCCCTTTACAGATTAAAAGGTTTAATTTATTTGATTTATCTATTAAAATATTAATTATTGTATTAGAAATTCTATTTATATATTTTTTTATACAAAAATATTTCTATACAAAAGAAATCATAATCTTTTTATATGTTTTTATGGATTTTACATTTTATTTTATTAAAAATAGATTGTTAAGAAAATAAATTTAAATTATTAGTCATTATATGAAATTTTCTGATTTAATTCGAAAAGAAAAAATTTTTTATTACGATAAATTACCTACAAAAAATAAATACGAATTATTAAAAATTATATTACAACAAACATTAAAAGATAGTAAATACGAGGATAAATTTGATTTAATCTGGAATTCCTTACAGGAAAGAGAGAAGGCAATGTCCACAGGTATTGGAGGTGGACTCGCAATACCACATTGTACTACGGAACATGTAAATGAAATTTTATCTTCTTTAACATTATTAAAAGAAGATTTAGATTTTCAATCCTTAGATAGTACCCCTGTTCGTATAATTGTTTTATTAATTATATCCAGAAATAATTTTGATGCTCATATAAAAGCATTAGCAAGTGTTGCCCGAACATTTCAGAATATAGATATAAAAAATAATATTCTAAAAGCATCAAGTCCAGAAGAAGTTTATAAAATCATAGAAAAAACATAAGTATTTATTAAATCCTCAAATTAATCAAAGTAAATTATAAGTTTTTTAATATTGATTTAATCCTTTTAGATTCTATCTATTAGATTATTC
>BPII01000035.1 GCA_026004035.1 Candidatus Sericytochromatia bacterium
GGCTCTGTTGCATATAAACGGAAAATTATGAAAAAAGTTTGAAAAAATAATAATTTGAAATATTTTTTATAATGTATGGAGAAAATAGTAAAATATAAAGTGAAAAACTGGAAAGAATATAATTCAAGTTTAATTCAGAGAGGCAATTTTTTAAGATATTTTGTAGAAGTTCCCGAAGAATTTAAGGAAGTTTTAACAAAGAAATGGTTTAATAGGAAAAAAAGAAAAGGTAAAGGAAAAAATTTTGTATATTCAGATTATGCAATAGAAGTTATATTGATGTTATCAAGATTGTATCGTTTACCTTTAAGACAAGCACAGGGATTTACAGAAACTTTATTTAGGAATATGGGTATTAATCTTCCTGTACCTTCCTATACCCAGATATGCAGGAGGCAAAAAAAGTTAGGAATTAAGATAGAAAAGGAGGTAAAAAAGATAAGAAGGCAGATGGAAGAATTAGCAGCAATGGGAGAGAAATTGATTATAGTAATAGATGCAAGTGGTTTGAAAGTATATGGAGAGGGGGAATGGCTTAAAAAGACTCATCCAGAAAATCAAAGTAATCGTAGAGAATGGAAAAAGATTCATATAGCAGTAGAACCTCAAACAGGTCTTATTTATAATGCGATACTTACCAATTCTCATATACATGATTCCCAGGTTTATCCTCAATGTATAAAGGAACTTAAAAAAGAAGGTTATAACATAGATAAAGCAATCGTAGATAAGGCTTATGATTCTAATAAATTGTATAATATTTCTGATTTTTACGATATTCAGTTAATTGTTCCTCCAAGGAAGAATTCTGCTTATTATAAGAACAAATTTAAGAATAACCCAATATATTTTAGAGAACCTTATTATCATAAACAGAAGAAGAAACATCTTGAATTTATTGCTGAATTTGGGGAAGAGTTATGGAAAGAGATGGTAGAATATGGATTACGAAGTAGAGTAGAATCTGAGTTTAGTAGATTTAAAAGGTATTTTACAGAAAAATTGAGTTCAAGATGTATACAAAATCAAATTACAGAAATTAAAACAAAAATTAAACTTTTAAATTTGATGTATCAAATTGCAAAATGTAAAGTTTATAAAGAAATTACAATAATCTAAGAAAAAAATATTTGGAAATTTTAGGGTGTATACAAAAAAATTAACTATTTATGCAACAAAGCCATTTTTAAACATATGTTATTAATATTTGAAGAAAAATTTTGCTTAAAATGGGAGTTAAGCAAACAAAGCTCTTCTTGTTTTCAATTATTTTTCATTGATATTAACTTTCTTATAATTTTCTAAAAATTCCAATAAAGCTATCTGGTGTGGTAATTTAGCACTATTTTTTAATGTATTAATTGTTGATTCCAACCATTCTTTATTATTTAAATTTTCCTTTTTTATAAATAATGGTTTGATAGAATATAAAGGTTTAACTTCAATAAAACGTTGCTCCTTATCGTAATATAAAAGAGAATTTAATCTTTCTATATCTTTATAATCCATAACATAAGCTAATTCATCTACCCATATAAGTCCATTATATTGTCTATCGATAAATGATATGGCTTTTTCTATTTTTTCGGGTATTTTTTTTAAACGATATTCTGGTATATTCTCTCGAAATTGATTTTTCTTTTTTTTATATCCATACTGTTCTTGTTTTTGCTCTTTTAATTTATCATTACTAAATATAGTAAGAGAATCCGTAGACCAACCAAATAATTTTAATAACCAATCTAAAATAATCTGAAAAATACTTTTTCTATTTTTCTTTTCTTGTTCTTTTTCCCACTCTTTTATGGCTTTTACTAATTCCAATTGTTCCTCTTTTAATATTTTTGGTAAATCATTTGTATTTTGTTCAATTATAAAATCATAAATACCAGAAGGATAACCAGAATTCTTAAGCATTAAATGAATAAAACTTCTACGATTTTTATTACTTATAAAGGCTTTAGGAATATTATATTTATATATAAGATAATATCCATCTTCATTTAAATGTAATTTCGACTTATAAACAATGATTTCATTATTTATTCTTAATTTCTCTATAAACTTTTTATAAATTGTTTCTTTTTTTTCTTTTTTTAAGTATTTACTTAGATTTTCTGGTATTGTAAAATGCTCCAAGGATATATAAAAAGGTTCAAAATTCATATTCAAATTTTTTAAAAATTCCTCTATATATTTTTCTACTAAGATTTCTTTTCTAAAATTGTTTATCGAATCGCATATCCGAAACAAATTTTCTATTGTGTAAATAAAATTAGATAATCCTGGCCATGTTTCTTCTGATTGTAAAGAAGGATGTTTTGAAAATAATTCAAATATATTATCTATATTTGCTTGTTCCCAATTTTCTTCTGGTGATAAAAATTTTGCCAATCTTAAACAAATTTCTCTTGCTGCATCTTTTAAATATTCTAATTCTGTTTTAATGATTTCGATATTTCCCTCTTCATCTATTGTAATTATTTTATTCTGATCTGGATAAAGTAAATGATAATCTTCTCTTAATGCGATAAGTACTGGATTATTATTTCTATTTAAAAGAAATTGTTTAATTTCTTCTGTCATTTCTTTATTTGTAGAAAAATAATGATAAATTTCTTTAGAACTATTTGATAATTGTTGAAGGATATAATGAATAATTCTTTTATTCAAATCATAAATATCTAACAAAGATTCAATAGAATAAGATTCAAAACGTAAAATCATCTCTAAGATTGTACTTCGATTGATTTCTGAAGAATAATTTATATTTTCTAAAATTTGATTCCCCCATTTTTTATAATCTTCTTTTATTTTATTTTCTTTGTAATATAAATATTTTATAAAAGATAAAAGAGAATATTCATCACAAATTTTTTTTATCTTTTCTGCATCT
This sequence comes from Candidatus Sericytochromatia bacterium, assembly GCA_026004035.1. Lineage (GTDB taxonomy): Bacteria > Cyanobacteriota > Sericytochromatia > UBA7694 > JACMQJ01 > BPII01. The sequence goes on from BPII01000035.1 coordinate 2,897, forward strand.
TCTATTTTTAAGGAATTAGGACGAATTAAAGTCATTTTCTTTTTTAATTGATTATTTTCAAATTCTAAAAACTCATAAGAAATTAATACATTTCGATTTTGTAAGATTCTTAAAACATTTTCATCAATATTCTGTAAACTATCTATCGTTCGCAAACTACGTGGTGATTGTGTCATCAATAAAGTAGCAGAGCATCCCTGTTCTATAAGTTTTATATCTTTTTCAATAGATGGATTTAAACCAAGAAGGGCAGAACTTAATTCATAAGATGCTATAAAATCTTTCATAATTCTTTTTTGATATATTTTTCTTCAATTTTTATTACAGTATTATTCTCTAATTCTACACTTATATGATAATGATATATACCATTTTTATTTTTTATAATACGTGGAACCTTAGCTGGATTAACATAATATATATTATCAATCTTAGTTATGGCTTGTCTTTCTTTAAAATTTTCTAAATGTTCTTCTTTTTTACGTAAATATTTTTTTGTTTTTTTCGATAAACGATGATGCATATGTCCAGCAATAACTAAAGGAATATTTATATTTTTTTGTTTTGTATAATCAATAATTCTACTAAAATCTTTATCCCCAAAATCTCCCAATTCTGGTTTAAAATCACATCCCCATAAATCTCTTGGATCATTACTTATTCCAAACGGTCCATTATGTCCTAAAAATAGAATTGTATTAACATCTGGAAATTCCAGAATAAATTGATCTAAAAGATTTTTCATTTTCTTAAAAGAATCATCAAAACTATCTACATTATAGAGTTCTTTTAGTAAACTTTTATATCCTATACGATTACCTCCTATGGAATGAGGGCGAACCATAAAAATAGCACAATTTTCATTCAATAAATTTAATTTATAACCGCCAGAAATTATATTACTTCCAAAGAGATTTTTTAATCTATTTAATCGTTTTTTAACAACTTCAATTCTTCTGGAATTTATTTTTGCCAATGGTAAATGAAAAAGTTCACTAACAACTTCTAAAAAATTAAATCCATCATGATTACCCCATATTAAAAAACCATTTTTTTGCAGCTGTGAAATATTTTTGTAAGCTTTATCTGAAATATGAAAAAAATCTGGTATATCTCCCGTAAAAATTATATAATCATAATCAGAATGATTAAAATAAGAAATATCAAAATCATCAAAATAACCATGCACATCACCAATAAGAGCTAACTTCACAGATACTAAATAATTTTATAATATAGATATGTCAATTTTTGTTTTTTTAAAAATTTGTAAGACATCATGACATAGGTTACTCACTGAGCCATGTCAAATTTCTTTTTAAAAAATACTTCTGCTGGTGTCAAGTAGTTAATAGAACTATGGACTCTTTGTTCATTATAAAATTTTAGAAATTTATTAAGTTGATATTTTATTTCACTTAATGGTTTACCATGTAAATCTAATCTTAAAATATACAAGAGTAATGTTCGATGAAATCGTTCTACCTTACCATTAAGTTGTGGTGTATAAGGTCGAATTCTTTTATGAATAATGTTATAAGATTGTAAAACACTCTCAAAAGGGGAAGGTCTACTTTCTTTTTTTCTTTTCGAATTTAGATGCGAAATATAATGATTTGTAAATTCAACTCCATTGTCTGTTTGGACTATTTTAGGTATTCCATATTGATTGATAAAATTTTTTAAACTTAAAGCACTATTCCAATTACTAATTTCGTTATGGACTTCTAAATATGCAAATCTACTACAATCGTCTATAAAAGTTGTAAGAAAAATAGGATTACCGTTGTCATCACTAAATCCCGCATATAAAGTATCCATTTGGACTCTTTCAAGCGGTTCTGAGGCATTATAACGCTTCTTATGGGGATTTTTTTTGATTTTGTATCTTTTGGATAAACCATTTCTTTTGATAACTCTATCAATAGTAGCAGGGGAAATATAAATACTATATTGAGTTTTTATAAAATGAAAAAGAATTCTACCACCAGACCCTCCTGTTTCTTCCCTTGCTTTTAAAATCAATAGTTCTATTTCTGGGGATATCCTATTAGGAAAGGTATGAGGTCTACGACTTCTATATCGAAACTCTTTAATGTCATAGTTATTTTCTTTAAATCTTTTTATCCATTTATGAAAAGTCTTTTTAGTAGTCCCATTAAGAGCACAACATTTTTGTATCGTATAGTTGTTAGCTAGATACATTTCGATAATGGAAATCATTAAAGAAGCATTTTTACGAATTTCAAAATCTTTAGTATATTTTAAATTTTCTTTGATTTTTAAGAGGATAAAATTATATTTGTTTTTAACTTTATTCATAGGTTACTCCTGTTCAGTTTAGTTTTATGGTTATTGACAAAAACTCAGGAGTAACCTCTTTTTCCAATATTTTTATAAATATTTATTATTGTTATTTTAGGTTACTATAATTATTTATAGTAACCTATGTACTGATATTATACATGTTTTTTTAAAAATTATAACCAATTAAAAACCATACATTTCTTTGTTCTACGGGATGTAATAAAGGATAATAACCTCCATTAGCAGAACGAATTCCTGGATCAAAAAATTGTTCATTTGTTATATTATTTATCGTTAATTGAAAATACATTTTTTTTGTTATAAAATTATTCCATCGAAAATTTAGTTTACTAAAAAAATAGGGATCGGTTTTTTTAATAATTTCATTGGTTCCTCTTGTTAATCGACTTCCAACATAATTTCCTCTTATATTTAATGATATATCATTCGTAAAATAAAAAGTAAAACCAATACCAAATTTATTCTGAGAAATATTTGGAACCTTACCTTCTTCTGGAACAATCTGAGAAGATGTTCTTTTTATACCAAGATTTGTTAATACTTCTGCTAAAATTTCTGCTCTTAAATCATTTTCATAACTATCTCCTCTTCTTCCCGCAGCAGATGGTGTAGAAGTTAATGTTAATGGCAAATCAAAATACTTTGATTCTACATAATTATAATAAAATGATATAGTAAAATCATTTGTTATTTTTATATCATTATTATTTTCAAATCCTATAACACGTGCTTTCGCTATATTTCGATTTTGATCCCAGAAGGAACCTGGTGCATTTGGATTAGGATCAGTTGTCTGAGAAAGTAAAATTAAATTTTTAATAAGGTTATAATAAACATCAATGGTAGAAATAAATTTATTATCTCTATAATCCAATCCTAATTCGTAGCTATTTAATGTTTCTGGTTTTAAATCTGGATTTGATTTTCTCTGTTTTGTTGTGCTAAATGATTCCCAGGCTGATGGAGCACGAAATCCAGTACTTGATAAAAATTTTCCTATAAGTTTTGGAGTTAAATAATAGACAATACCTAATCGTGGTGTATGGGCATAGCCATAAAAACTATTTTTATCATAACGATATCCTATGGTAAGTATTAAATCCTGTATAGGTCTTATAATATCCTGTATATAAAAGGCAATATTATTATATTCAACACGCTCTCTTTCTCCATAATCCTTAGGTAGATTATAATATTGTAAATCTGTTCCTATAAGAATATTTTGATTACGAATACCTGTATAATTCAAATAAGAAGTAATTTGATAACTATAATCCTGTCTTGCATAAGAAGAATCACTACCTCCTGCATGAGTTACAAGTTCTTCTTTTGAACTTGTATATTCTTCGTAATAATTATAATATACATCAATTCCATCTGTATTGGGATATTGTTCGCTACTTAAATTTAATATTTCTGAATGTAATAGATAAAAATCTGTTTTCCATGTTAGATTATCTGTTATATCTTTTGTATAGGTTATATTAAAAGCATTATTTTTAAAACTCCAAGAAGAACCCTTAAATGCCAATTTAGATGTATCGATTTGTTGTATAGCATTAGCAAAAGTTCCTTCTCCCTGTAAATATTGCCAGTTGATGGTTTTAAATTCAAAATTACCAAATTTGAATTTTGCCATTATATTATAAGTATCTTCATAAGAATTATCATATAAAGGAGACCACCAATATCCCCTCATTCCAGAAGAAGGAATACATTTTCTTCCACAGGCTTTTTTATTGATTTCTGTATTAATAAGCCAATCTAAATATTCTGATGAATAGGGATCAGGACGTTTATCCATTAATGTGCCCACACCTCCAAAATAAGGTCCCTGAGTTTTATAATAATAACCACTTACAGCAAATTGCATATTTTCTGTTTTACCAGAATGAAAAAAAGAAATCTTTCCTCCTTCGTTATATTTACCTACATTGGTTTTAAGAGCTCGTAATTCGCCTGTAGAAATTACAGCAAAACTTGTATCGTTTTTTAATCCCGTTTCGTAATAACCTCCCTGAAATTCTATATTAGTTTCTGGATTAGAACCATCTTTTGTAATAATATTAATCACTCCATTAAAAGCATTTGAACCATATAAAGAAGAAGCTGGACCAGAAATAATTTCGATTCGTTCTACATTATGCAAAGGAAATCGAACTGCACCTGCCAATACACCCTGTTCAAATAAATTATTTTGTAAGATTCCATCAACATAAACAAGGCTTTTTTCGTTTTTTGTTCCTTCTAAACCTCTTTGATGAATTAATTCTGGATAAATTCCATAATTATGAATAATATCAAACCCCGGTACATCATATAATACATCAATTAAGGTTCTATAACCTCTTTCTTTTATGTTTTTTTCGTCAATCACATAAACTGTTGCAGGTGCTTCCTGAATTTTTATTTTTGTTTTTGTTACAGTTGTAACATATTGAGATGTTGCTAATTTTAAAGCTTCTTTAATCTGTTCTTCTTTTGATTTTTCATAAATAGGAAATTTAATATCTTGATAAATTTGTTCTGAAAGTAAATAATCCTGAATATTTTTATAATTAATTTTTTTTTCTTGATTAAGTTTTATAATATTTAAAACATTATTTACCATTGTAGAAATACGTTTTTCTGCTGGTTCATATAATTCTTTTTTTTCTTCTTCTGTTAGTTTCTGTAAATCAAATTTTATATTTTCTAAGGGGTCTGTTAGACTATAACTATCATAAATATAACCTTTCTTAGAATCATATATTTGCACATATAATAATAACTTATATTTACCTTTTTTATAATATCCATGTATAATACTTTGATAATTTTTATAATCATCTAAATTATTTAATACTTCTTTTATTGATAAATTAGATATATCTATTTTTAATGTTTCTGTTGATTGGGATTGAAATGCTTTTGCTATTTCTGATTCGATTTTTTCATCTTTTTGTGTTTGATAGGGAGTAAAACGTAAAACTAAAATATTCTCTGACCATAATGTTATTGGTAAAAGAAAAAAAATTATGAATTTTTTCATAATTATAATCCTCTTATCGATTTATAATATTACGTATTGCATTTAATTTCTGGATTGCTAAGTTTTTATATTCTAATGCAAGCCTATGTCCGGGTTCAATTAATAAAATTTTATTAAATATTTCTATAGACTCTTTATACATTCTTTTTTCGTAATAATTTTTTCCAGTCTGTAATAATTTTGGTATCTGTATTTTTAATTGATTTCTTAATTGAAACAATTTGTTCTTTGCACTATCGTTATTTGAATTTATATCTATTGCATCTAAATAATATTTTATAGCCATATAAGGATCTTTTTTAATTGAATTATCTCCATAACTTTCCAATAGATTACTATATTCATTAATTATTTTTAAATTTAGATTTTTCGCTTCTTCGTGATAAGGATTTATTTTTAATATTTGATTTGTTAACGTTAGTGCTTCTTTATAATTTTTATTATTATAATGTTTTAAAGCATTATTTAAAACATTATCTGTTTGTTGTTTTGTTTTTAATGTAATGATTTCTTTTTTAAAATAAAGGGCTAAAGGGTTTTGTGGGTCTTTTTCTAAAATCTGATTAAAAATCTTCTCTGCTATAGAATATTTTTCTTTATAAAAGAAATCAATTCCTAATTGAGATATTTTATATAAATTAGAGCGCTCCACTAATTCTTCTGGTATATTAATTTTTTGTTTATTTGCTGCTTCTATATTTACCTGAAATATAATATCTTCTTTCTTTAGAGGCTGAAAAAATATTTCTTCGCATTTATTATGCTGAAATACAATTTTATTTACAATTTCTCCATATTTTCTTCCAACTTGAGAATAATTAAGATTCAAAGAAAATGTTAACCCTAAATTTAATAAGGAATCATATTTCGTAATTAAGGCAAATGATTTTTTACGAGATAAATCAACTAAATATTTTAAATTTTCTATTGTATAGATGGGATCATCAACTACATAAAAAGCATCTATATTATAGTTTGCTGTATAAGAAGAAACCATTTTTTTAAAATCTTCTGAATCGTTCGCTTTTTTTATTATGAAAAAAGAATTAAATTGTATATCACTATAATAACCTTCTAATGCTTCTAATTTACTTTCTTCTTTTGTATAGATTGTTAATATAATTTTTTTTTCTGGAATTATTTCATTTAGATAACTAAGATATTCAGAAATTGGAATTCTGGTATCAATACCACATAGATTATTTTTATATTCTATAAGATGTATATTGGGAATCAAAGCAATCAAAATAGGTTTTTTAAATCCTGTTTCTTCTATTTTATAATAAGCATCTAAACCGATTGTTATAATTACATCTAAAACTTCTAATCTACTTCTAAGATTTTGTATGTCTAGTGGATTATTTAAATAATATATATTTAACGAAATCTTATCGTTTAAAGAAGATTGTAAACCTATTATAAATTGTTGATAAATAGAAACAGGCTCAGGTAATAACACTGCAATATTACCTGCAAAAATTGTTTTTGCTATTAATAATAAAATAATTAATATTTTATTTATGAACTTCATTTTTTTTCTCTTCTAAATCTTCTATCTTTTTAAGATTATATTGAGCATTTTTATATAAAGGATTGATTTTTAATGCACGTTGAAAATAGATTTTTGCCTTTGTAAGATCATTTAAAAGAAAATATATTACACCGATATTATTTAAAACATGATAATGATTTGGTGTTAAGGTTAAAATATGTTCATAAATTTCTAATGCTCTTTCATAATTTTTTAATTTAGCATAAGAATTTGCAAGTTTTAACATAATTTCCACATTATCAAGATTATTTTCAAATACTTTTTCAAGATAATATATTGCTCTTTTAAACCTTTTTTGATTATAGGCTTCTAATCCTTTTAATGTCCATTCATCAAATCCCATTTGTATACCCGATAACATTTTTAATTCCTGGATTTGAACATTCAATTTTTCCAAGGACTTATGATGTGGGAAGTTTGATTCAAAAACTTTTAGTAAATGTTCTGCCTTAGATAAAACTTTCTTCTTAATATATAAATCACATAATAATTCAAGATTTGCTTCATTAAGAGGGTCTCTTAAATATAACATTTCTCCAAAATCTATTGCTTCCTCTATTCGATTAAGTTTATACAAAACTTTTGAAAGTGTATATAAAATTTCATTCATATATGGGAAATTATAATAATATTCATAATACCATTTGTATGCTTCCTCATATTCTTCTAATAAATAATAAAGATTACCAATTTGTAAAGATAATGCTGGATGATCTTCTATATACACTTCTAATTTTTTTATTTTATCTAAGATATATTTTTTTTCTATTTCTTTATTAGAGATCAATTCTTTAAGCCCTACTACTTTATCAATTATGGGTTCTGGAATATATTCATTAAATTGAAATAAAGGATTAAGAAAATGTATCTTTAATATAGATATATCGTCTATGATTTTATAATTACTTTGTATATATTCAAAAATTTTATTCAAATCTCCTTCACATTTTTCTATAATTGATAATATTAATGTTTCATCTTCATTAATAACTTCTTCTCCCTTTTCATTTTTATAAACTAAATCATCTTTACCATCACTACCAATAAAAATTGTATCTTCTGGTTCCAATAAAAACGTTCTTATAGAAAAATTATAAATATTACCTTCATTCATACCTAATTTTCTAACGATACTTTCTTCTTCTAAAAAAAAGGCACGTTTCTGACGATATAATATAGTAAAAGGATGTTCTATATTAGCAAAATACATAAATCCATTTTCTTCATCAATAAGTCCCATAACTAAGGAAATATACATTGTACCTTCAAAGGAACAAAAAATACTTTCTAAATCTCTAAATAAATTTCTTAACCATAATTCTGGAAACTTAAAAGGAGATTTCCCATATTTTGATTGTAATATATGTGCATTAATAATACTACCTAATACTAATATACCACCAGCACCCTGTATAGATTTTCCCATCGCATCTGCATTAACAAAAAAAACATAATTTTTATTTCCCAACCGAATATTATTTGTTATACAATAATCTCCACCAATTTCATTTTCCCATTTTTTATAAGTAAAATTTTTCTTTTGCTTTATAATAAATTCTGTTTCTATATTCTGAGAAGTCTGAAAATTGCCAATCAGAGGTTGGACCAATAGAGAAGTTAAAAAATAATCTCCATCTTGCTGAGTTTTTAATTCATTTACTTTTTGTAAAGCTTCTCTTAATTCTTTTGTTCGTTGTTTAACTTTATTTTCAAGATTTTCTGTAAAATCCTCAATTTGTTCAGCCATTTGATTAAAAGAAAAGGCTAATTCTCCAAATTCATCTTTTCTATTTAGTTTAATTCTAAATTTTAAATTTCCTTTACCAAATTCCTGTGTTCCTTTTATCAATATTTGTATAGGTTGTACAAATTTTAAACTCATTATTAATGTTATAATAAATGAAATTAAAAATATACTTCCTGATATATAAATGATTTGTTGTTTTATGTTCTTTATAGGTTCATTTAGTTTTTCTTGATCAAAATCTAAAATCACTGTTCCAATTCTTAAATCTTGATTATAGTATTTTATATAAATTGGTACAATAAATCTCAGATATTTTTTATTACCTATTTTATAATCTTTATATTCCAATGATTTAATTTTTTGTAATAGATTTTGATCTTTACTATCTTTAAAGTTTTCTGATTTGCCAAAAAAAGCTACAACATCGTATTTATAATTTAAAATATATAAATTTTCTAAACCCTGTATATGTTCTTTCTCTAAATCTTTTATAAGGGTTTTTGTTCCATCATAAGTTGTATTTAAGATTAATTCCTCTATCGCTGCACTTGAAATATTATGAGTAATATTTTTACATAATTCTATGGTTTTATCTTTAATTACTTTTTCATTCCAGTATAATATTCCTAAGGTAAAAGGAATAATACTTAATGTTAAAATTGCAAATATAAATAAAACCAATTTATGACGAATTTTCATATTACTCCCCCATATGTCATAATACAAATTAACAATTTTAAGTCAAGTATTTTTAATTTTTTTATAAATACTATATTATAATACTCGGATTATTTTCTTATATTATATAATAATACTTATTTATTTTTGTGATTGAAAAATGAATCAATTCAAATATAGAAATAATTATTTATTATT
>BPII01000036.1 GCA_026004035.1 Candidatus Sericytochromatia bacterium
GTCTTATTTTATAACGATTATCGTATCTTACTTATATAACTTACTTACGAAAAAGTCTAAAGGTTTATATATGTATTAGGAATATAGGTTAGGTATGAAAAGAGTAAAACAAGAATTAATGCTTAAAAGAGTAATATATAAAATGCTATCTGAGGGTATTATATTTTATAATACCCTCTATGAACTTGATGATCTAGCTGAAAAAATTACGTTTTATGCTTCGGTATATTATAATAAAAGAATAACTTATAATTTAGTTAAACAATTTATATTAAAAATTTTTAATAAAACTAATCTTGGTATTAATGAGTTATATTCGCAAGAATTATATTATATCTCTCAGAGTGATCTAAATGCAAATTAAACTAGATAATAACAATATACTGTCGATATCTAACACTATTGCTAAAAATTTACGCAAGAAACATCTTATCTCAAATTATTAGTTTTACTAATTCTACTCTTAAGCATTATGGTATATCTGGTCTTAAAGGTTTATTTATTTGATTCAACTTATAAAAACTTTCATGCATATGCTTATTATTCTTGTGATCTTATTAAAATTCATATTAGAATTTCCGAATATGCTAAGAAAACTAATTTTATTAATAATAATAAATATAATCATAAAGTTTATTGTAAAAATTTCTTATTATTTATATAAATATGTTTTCTTGCATGAGTTATGTCACATACTGCAGTATTTATCTTATCAGCGTTTATATGCTCAAAATTGGTTAGTTCAGTATGAAAAAGATTATAATAAATATAAATACAAATATAATAATTCTAAATGCAAATATAGTATTTTCGAACATTATTGTGATTTTTTCGCAAGTAAGCATTATCTTTATTAATATTTCTTGATATATTTATTAATTATTATTAACTTTTTGTTAATTTGTTATTAACTATTAAAAATCTTGTTATTAGTTATTAAATGTAAATTTTTAAATTGGATATATTTAAATTGCTTGAGATATTTTTTTAACTTTAATTAAGTTAAAAGAGATCAGATTTTATATATTCATGCTAGCATTGATATTATAGCTTTATTGCTTTAGTTTTTATATTGTTTATGCTTTATTGTTTTATAGTTATATTACTAGCTATTTTATAGTATAATTGATATTTGTTTTTATAGTATTATTACTTTATTAGATTATAGTTATTATTCTATTTTGTTTATAGTGTTATTACTTTAGTATGTTATAGTTATTTTGATATCTGGTTTATAGTATTAATAGTATTTATTTTTATAGTTTTTATAATATATTGTTTATAGTATAAATTGTGTTATGTTTTATAGTGTTATTGCTATCTATTAGTATAGTTATTATGCTATTTGATTTATAGTATTATTAATATTTTATTTATAGTTAAAAAAGTTAGCTTTGGCTAAACCTTATGTTTTAGAGATAATATTTATATATTTGTTATCTGATCTTTGATACTTTCTTTTTTATTATGATTTTTGTTATTTTACTATGTTATAATTTTTTGATCTTTTGATCTTTGAATTTTTTATTTTTGGGTTGATATTTTTAAATTTGTTTAGGTTTATGCTTTATTTTTTGTAATTGTTAATATCACTAGCGATATGGATATAAATGGGTATGTTTATGTAGGTATGTTATGTTTAAAATATCTGATCTTTGCTACTTTATATTTTTTAGCTTTGTCTAAGATTAGCTTAACCTAATTATAATATTATCAAATTTTTCATAATATTCAAAATAATACTTTTCTACTTATGATAAGTATGAATGTTAAAGATATTCTTTGATCTTTGTTTTTTAGCTTTTATTAATAAATTTAGATTAGGCTAAATTGAGTTGAATAAAAAAAGTTAGTTGAGTATAGATTAGCATTGCATAATCATAGAAATGTGGTGTTTGTAAAGTCGTACTCCACCCCCCATACAGCTATTTGCAGTATTATATACGTCTTCATCATGGAATTTTATTTTTACATTCTCATCAAATAAAATATTTCGGCTTTTTTATTTAAGCTCCATATTTCACTGAGGCTAGCTCTAAAGCTAGCCTCAGTATATTCTTTAAATTTTAATATTACCCTTTTTTTCGTTAAATATAAATCTCCTACCTAATGACTTGGCAATCTCGAAATATTTTTCTTTCAACTCTGCGATCTCAAAAAGATACTTATCACTTAATTTACATTTTAGCCCCTCCATTATTTCTGCTATCATTCCAGCCATACTATATACTAGCATTTTAACTATATATAAATGTTATCTATCTACTCAAAAATTTAAATTAATTTAAATTTTATTCTAAATGTATGAAAAACACTTATTAATTATTTTAACTAAAATGAGTTATGTTAAAAATATTATTATTTATCTCTTTCCTTATATTATTGCTAAATCTAAATTATAGCTTAAGCTAAGAAAAAGCAATTTAGCTTAGGCTAAAAAGCATAAGCTGGAGGCGCAAAAATGTAAATTATATTAAAATTTCTTTTAATTCTTTTATAAAATCTATTATCATTTTTTAGTTATTTTATTCTTGTCACAAATTATATAATTTTTGTATCTTAAAACATTTATTTGTTTAAAAATTGGAATTTTGTAATTAATATATTTATAATATTTATTATTTACTTTGATGATATCTTTATTAATTTTTTCATAATTTAGAAAGTTAGCAACTAAAACATTATCTAATAATGTGATTATACAGTATATATCTTTAAATATATGTTTATAATAACATAAATTATTATTATAAATAATTGTATTATCATCTATTTTTAAAAATTGATCTGGTGCTAATCTAAAATATTTATATTTATAATCTCCTTTAACTAGTTTAAATTTTAATTTAGACTTTTCTACTGCAGAGTATTCAACTTTGATATTTATTATCTATTATTATAATTATTTTATGTAAAGTTTTATTAATTATGTTTGCATAATCATATTGAATATATGTTATTCTGTTAAGATACTCATTTATTATTTCATAAATTGACTCACTTACTTCTAAATCTAAAGATTCATAATAATGTTTTTCTTGCATATTTTTAAAAATATTATCTATGTTCATTTAATATTTTTTAATTAAAAGTTTTTTATATTTTTTATAATAATTCTCTTCTAAGTATGTTAAATATTTTATTTCCTCCTCCTTTAATTCATAAAATATCTCTTTATTCATTTTTTAACCATGAATTTTTGATTTTTATAAAAGACTATATCGTAATTTTTATATGAGAGATGAGACAATTTTATAGAATATTCAAGATTAATAAGTTTATAATAATTGTTATTAGATTTTATAATATTATCGTTTATTTTTAAAAACGGTCTTAAATTTTTAGTTTCTATTATATTTGTATATGCTAATTCTACACATACATAATTTTTATAATAATTAATAACTTCATATAGGTTATTATCATCATTTTTTAATACTACATATCCTGCAGAATATTCTTTAATTTGATCTTTTGTTATTACTTTACAATTTTTATATTCTATATAAAAATCGTTATCTTTTTTTATCTCTATACTATTATCATTATTCTCATAATAATACATCTCTAAAATTTTTCTAATTAAAATATCATTATTTATTAAAAATTTATATATTGCATTATGATAAGTACCAAAATAATTTATTTTAAAATTTTTAATTGATCTTTCAAATAATTCATTAATATCTATATTTAAGTTAATTATATATTTGTTTTCATCTTGATATGTATAACTATTTACATACTCTTTTATAAATTCAAGTATTTTATTCATTTTTAATTATTATGTATAAAACTTATAACATAATCTAATATCATCTAATAATTTTTCTATGTTATCATAATCAAAAAATCTTATTTCTAGTTCAATAGATTTAAATTTTTTATTTAAATTTTTTTGAATGTATGGTTTTATTGATCTGATTATATAATTTTTAGTAAAGTGATTAAGCGAAATAGGTTTTTTAGTTAAATAGATTTTATAATTATTGTTTCTATGCTTAAATTCTTTATTATAATCAGTATAAATTATAATATAAGTTTTATTAAATGCATCAATTAATTTAAAATAAAATTCTTCATCATGTAAATAATACATAATACCACAATCTTTGAATTTATCTATATTATAATTTGCTAAATATTTGCTAAGTTGATTAGTTAATTGCTTAAATGCAAGTGTATTATATTGCTTAAAATGTTTATCAGCAAAGTGATAAGCATAAAGATCAAATATGTTTATGTTATCATAACAATATTGCATATCTATTTTAAATTGTCTTTCAAAATTATCATTATATTTGCGTTTATAAGCATTAAATTGCAAACTATGACATAATTCGTGTAAAAAGTTATATTCAATTAATTCTAATAAATTATTACATTCATGATAGAAATTATAATTATTCTCTAATAAAATCGGAAATTGTATATTAGAATTTATAAAAATTTCAATTTGGTTAAATTTGCTAGTTGCTTTATTTATAACATTATTATCTATCTTAAGTAGAATTGTTAAATCATTAATATTAAAATAATCTAAATAATAATCAATAATTTCTTTTAATTTATAAAGATTTATTTTATAGTTATCTCTGCACACATTAATAAATTCTTGAGATAATAAAATTGTCATTTTTTGATTATGTGTTTTTCATCTATATATTTATTAGAAATAATATAATAAGATTTATGTATATATGTATTATATAAAATATCTGCACAAGTTAAAATATATTTATTTTTCATTCTACTATATTGAATGTCATATAATATATCAGCTATTATTGTATAATACTCATATCTTATTTTAAACTGCAGAGTGTTCAACTGATCTAAAATTTTAAACTTTTTAATTTGATAACTACATAAATAATAATCATAAATACTATTATAAGCATATTTGTATAATTTATTATCTTTTGTTAGAATATAACCTAGATCATCAAAAAATTCATTAATTTCGTTTTTATTAATGAAATATATTAAAGTATTAAGATATTTATCTTTGCTCAATTTATAAACTTTAAAATAATCAGAATAAAAATCAAATAAATGATAAAGATATATAAATTTAATATTAAGTATGTTTGAAGTAGTAGTTATGTTTAATAAATCATCTCTGAATTTTTCTATAATTTTAACTATTAACTCTTTTCTATTGTTTATTTTTATTTCAGTATCCAGATTAATCTTAATATTTAATTCTCTTTCTAAAAATTCTAGTAATTTGTTCAATTCTCTAATAACTATTTATAAAACAAATTAAAGTTATCAATTTTTAATAATATATTTTTTATTATTAATTAATAAAATTATATATTTATTATTTTTTAAATAATTAAGTTTTTTGAATTTATAATAAAAATAATCATTTATTCTAAAAAATGTAATATATTTATAATAATTATCATCAAATTTATAAATCTCTCTATCTATATCTATATATTTAAAAATACTTTGCCTTTTTGATTTTTTAATTAAAAATTCTTCTGGTTTATTAATCTCATAAATTTTAATAATATTTGTTAAATCAATAATTTTATAATATTTATTATTTAATTTTAATATTGCATAAAATTCATCTACATCAACTAAATTATTTGTATATGTTTGAATAATATAATAAAATAATTTTTTATGCTCATCTTTATTTATTATAATATTATTATCAACTAGCTTATATTTAATACTAAACATATCTTTTAATGCATATAATAAATCTGTTATTGCATTAATTTTTATAAATTTAAACTTTTCATAATAAATAATATCTGATCTATCAAGTTCAGCTATTTCAATATAAAAAGCATGATCAATTATTGAATAAAATTTATCAAGTTTAATAATTATTTTTAATGACATATGATCTATTACATAATTTTGATAATTTGATAAAATATAATCAATAATAATGTTAGTGTTATCTGATCTAATTGATATTTTTTTATTAATTATGTTATAACTTTTATCAGATAAATTATACATACTTCCAGTAATTACGTTATAACTTACGTTAAATCTCTCTACTATATCATTTATAAAATCTTTGATAGTTATCAATTCTCCAATAAATTATTATAAAATGTAACGTTATAAATCGCATAAATTCCATCGTCTAAAATAATTTTAATTGGATCATGCTCTCTATGAACAAAATACAAATAACATTTATCAAAATTGAAAAATCTTAACTCTAATATCTCATCAATTCCACGCACACCAATTCTAAAAGTTGAATATTTTATAAATAAATCAATATTTGTTTTAATTTTATAAGTATCATCATCAATTTTTTCTATAATTTGATCTTCTGATATGTTATTATTATCAATATAATTTTTATCAACTATACCCTCAACTTCTAATAAATCTTTGAATACTTTTTTATCATTCAATATTAATTTATCAATAAATAACGGATCATTATTAAAAATTGAAAAGTATAAATGATGATTATCAAGATTAATATTTTTTGCATCGTTATTAAGATCATCTATTAATTTATTAAACTTATCACTAGATAATTGTAATAATTCAGCAGAATTATATAAACATTTAATACATAAATCTCCTTGAACTCTTACGCTTTTTTTATTATTTAATGCAAATTTTAGAGTTTCTAGATCGCTAAACTCATCAATATTATAATCAAAATTAAATAACTCTTTCTTGATAAATTCATATAATTCTTTTTCATTTATAGCTTTTTCGTTTAATAATGTATCAAGATATTGGCTATTTTTTTCATCAATTATAAATAAGAATTTCTGAACTTTCTTTTCATTATTCTCAAAATAAATATAGTATTTATTATTATTTTTGAAAAGATAATAATCATAAATTTGATAAACTGCAGTATTTAAATCAAAATTGAGATTAGACTTTAAGTTATCTTTAAATCTTTCATAAACTTGAGATAAAGTTAAGAATTTCATTTTTTGATTATTATTTTTTGATTATAAAAATCAATAATATAATAACTACTATATTTATAATATTTGTTTATTTTTTCTTTAATTGTAAAAATATCGTTTATTATCTTTAATGCATAATATATAATATTATCTCTTTCAACTAGATAATAATCATCATCAAGTTTATATATAACATTAATATTTTTTGCATACTCAAAATAATTCACAATAAAAAGAATATCAGCATAACTCTCTATGATATAAACTTTATCATCTATATAATATTCGTTATTTTTATCAAAAATATATTTTGAAAAGTCGACTTTACATAATAATAAAAATCTTTTGTTAGCATCAAATAAATAAATAATATATTCATGTAAATGTAAATAATATAGATCATTAATTAAATATAAATCTAAATCTAGTTGAACTAAATTATAATATTCTTTCAAATAATTTAATAGATTATTTTTATTTATTCTTTGTTTAATTCCAATTGCAAATATTTTATTTTGAGCAATTTGACTTATATCTTGAGAATACTTAACATTATTAATATGCATATATTTAATTATTTTTGAAAAAATTTCGTTAATCATTTTTCTTAATTTTTGTTATAAAAAACTGATTATCGTTAGATTCACATAAATAATCATACTCACAATTGCAAGAAATAACATAATAATACTTACTATAAAACTTAACTAACTTAATAGAAGATTTACAATAATAACATTTTTCGTTTTTAAGTTCATTAATAAGTTTATGCTTATCGCTATTAATAGAAGAATTAAAAGAAGATTTAAGCATAGCTTACGCTATAAATGTGATAATAACTTAAGTATATTATTATATAATGACATATCTAGTACTTTTACAATAGCTATGTTATTATCTATTGTAAAAGATACTAAATCCCCCTTGAGTTTTAATATATAAAGAGATAGAGACCAAGGGGGATAAATCTCTACCCCTAACCATAATTCTAATAATAATTTGCGCTTCAGATAGTTGAAGCGCAAATTTAAATTTATATAAGTATAAAACATTAAGTAAAGACTTTAATGGTAATGTTAATATATCTTTACTAATAAAATAGTATTTGTTTTTGTGCATAACTTTAATTTTTGTTAAAGTTAAGACTTTACTATCGCTATCTAGATCTAGCGATAGTATGGTATGATAAGAATAATTTTATTTAATAACTCATTATCTAATTGCAAGAGCTTTTTTATACTCTGCAATATTGTTATTATTTTTATTCTTCCGATAAATATATATAATAGCTATAATGCTAATTCATCGCTAGATAACTGCTCTAGCGATGATCTAACCGCCCGATTATCAAATTTATCTTTACTCATAACAATATATGTTGTTGCATCTATATATAAACTTAACTTGATAAGTTTTGTTATATCGCTAGCGATATGGAGTAAGATAAAAAAAGAAAAAAGAAGTGTTTATTCTGCTCTAAAAAGTGTCGCTTCCGCTTCCATTAACTCAGTCAGAAGAGGAAGATCAGCTAAAGTCTCTTTCACTTCTAACTGAGTTAGATTTTTCTTGCTCTTTGCGTTCATACTCTTACTTATGTTATCTATGTTATATATATCTTACTCAAGATCATAAAGTTTATATAGTTATGCAATATGTGTTATTGCATGAGTTTTTAAATTTAATTATTTTTAATAAAGTTTATAAATCATATAAATAATTTTAAGTTATGAGTATTAACAGAATAATGATATATAAGTATAATGTTTTAGAATATTCTAAAGAATTTAACCTAAGCTAAGAAAAGCAATTTAGCTTAGGCTAAAAAGCATAAGCTGGAGGCGGCAAAAATTATTTAAGAATTGGTGCAAAATGTCTTATCTCTTCAAATTCATATAAGAAATTATCTTCGTTTAATGAAAATAATCTTATCTTTTTGTCATGTTTTGATTTTTTAAGTTTAAAATAATCATATTCAGATATAATATTCATTAACATATTATAGTCATCGTTATCGATGATCTTTTTTCTTAACGCTATTCTCAATGAGAACAGAATTTCTCTTTTTGTTAATATATAACCTCTTTTGATTTTTTCCATAGATATATTATGTACAATACATTATATAAACTTTATTAAAATAAACTAGAAATGAACGCATATATAAATCCTACACAAAAATAAACCAATAAACCAGCTCCTAATATCATTAGAATACATTTAATTAAACTTGGTTTTTTCTCTTCATTTATTTCAGTGTTTTCTTGCTCAGCTTCATTAAGTTCAGCATCTAGAATGTCTTTTATGAATTCATCGATATCTTTATCTTGTTCTTCTTTCATTCGCATTCTTTCTCTGATTCTAATATGTCTTCTATATCCCATTGCTATATCAACCTCTCTAGTTCTTTTATTACTTTACTTGTCTTTGATTTTAATATTTCTCCAGCAATGTCTTTCCATTGATCCGTTTTTATTTTTTTGCATAATTCTATAAGTTTTAGTGTTCTAAACGTTAAGTCATTATCATTATTATCTATATATAATTTTACAAACTCAATAACATCATTATCAATAAATTCTTTAGCTATAGATAATATTTCATAATTTTTAGGATTATACTCTACTCTAAGGCATCGATCTTTAATAGGTAATAAATCTTTAGGAATATCATTTAAAATTATAATAACTTTAGTATTAAACTCAAAACTTTGAGGAATATTTATAAATTCTCCATTATATATGAACTTTGGTTTAGTTCTTGATCTCCATTCAACTATTCTCGGTTTAGTGGTATCTAATATAGTTTTAAGAATAGCCGATATGGTTTTATTATTAACTAGCGAATCCATATCATCCAGAATTAAGATATATTTACCATTGTAATAATTAACATTTTTATGATTAATAAAATACAAATAACCATAAAATTGTTGAGGAGAATTATGTCCTCTTAATAATAAATATTTAATATTTTGTTCTTTTAGATAATTTGTAACTGTGTAAGTTTTACCTATGCCTTGTCTTCCTAATATCATTAACCCGTTAAATTCGTTATTATTATCAGATATTAAAATATCAATATTAATCTTAAGTATATCATGATAGTTCATAATATAATATATTGTTAGAGCCATATATAAATGTTATTTAATTTTATATTATTAAAAAATAGATTGAATTAATTTTTAATATACCTCTATCTTATAAACATACCCATATTCATAATGCCACGATTCTCCATCGGCTATTTTATAATAATATACATTATCGCTTTCTTGCCTGATATAATAATGTGCGTTATTATACATACCATCAGCGACAATAGGAAAATCGCTTATAAAATCCCTTATCTCTTTATATGCTTCTTCATCTCCATAATCAAAGTCTTCAATCAAATTCAGCATCACAATTCCACTCATAATAGGCTAGGAGTATGACGCTTTTTATCTTTCTGTTAAAGTGTCTGGCAAACAAACTCTCTATCTTTTTTCGTGTTTCTTCATCTACTTCCATGTCTTATATTATAATTTAAACCATATATAAATGTAAC
>BPII01000037.1 GCA_026004035.1 Candidatus Sericytochromatia bacterium
TTTTAAAATAAGAAATTCTTTTATTCGTTGCCTTCTATTATTTTGATCCATTGATGGGATTTTATTTTTTTTATCCAGTTATCTATTTCTTTATCTTTTTTAATGGATTGATATACTTTTTCTATGGTATTAAGATTTTTTTGATATGATATTAAACTCATTTAAAGTTTGTTCTTTTATTTCTTTAGATACAAGAGCGAATGAGTTTAAGATAATATCTAATTCCTGATAAGTTAAACAATATAAATATGCAACCAAAGCATCTATTTTGTTTTTTACTTTTTGTCTTTCGCTTTCTTGTATAATTCCTATTTCTGTATAACTATTTTTGTCATAAATAATTTTAGCAAGATCATCAAAATCTGGCGTTATTGCAGAAAGTTGAAGTGATAATTTTACAATATTATTTCTTAATTCTTCCTCTACATCTAAAAAAGAAGGAATTAAAAATGTTTCAATTATGAATTTATTAAGATTAGTAGCCACTTTCATTCTTGCTTGCCAATCTAAAACAAAACTATTTAAAATAGCTAAATAAAATAATAATTCCACATCAGATGAACCTAAATAAATGTTATGAAGACTATTATTGGTCAGATGTCTTTTGTGTAATAAACATGCATAAATTGTTCTAACATTATTTACTGCACCGCTAATATTTTGGACGACAATTCTATAATTGCTTTGTTCCATCTTATGATGCTCTAATATTCTATCAGGTATTTCATCAACATAATACTCGGTTCTATAATGTTTATAGTCTTTTGGAAAAGGAAAAGGTTTCCATTTGGAACTTCTTCCGTGCTTTTCTATCCAAATTTTTGCCATATAATCATATTGATCAATAGCTTTACCAGAAAAAAGTAAGTATTTACCTTCTTTATCATTAAAATATTTTGAATCATTTGTGGCATGGTATTCTTGCCAATAATGAAAATTAAGTTCTTCTAATCTTTTCACATGTGGTAAATTCATAATTTTTTCAAATGTTGCAATATTTCTTTTCTCAACTTCAAGATAGAATGTGAAATATTTATCGAATCTTTTATAAGTTTGATTTGAGATTTCTATTAGAGAATTTTCTGAAAAGTTTTTGAATTCAGAGAGCCATCCTAAAACTTTCATTTTTTTATGTTTTTTTTCTTTATCAATAAACAAAAGAGCGAATTTTTGGTTATTGTCAATTCCTGGGAATATATTTGTTTTATTCGTAAATCCAATTATTACATAAATCATTTGATTTTTTAGTAAGAAGTCTCTTATTTGAGTATTACCTTGATCAACTGTAATTTGTCCTGGTATTAAAAAGCATATTTTACTCACAGATAAATTTAATCCTTTTTCTAAAAACAATTTATATAAATTAATATCTCCAGAATCTCCTTGTAAATTATAATTATTTTTAAAAAGTTCCATTTGAATGTAAAAATATTGTAAATATTCATCATATAATTTTTTTATATTTTTATCTTTTAATAGATATTCCTTTCGTATTTTTTGATTTGATTTTGAAAGTTCTCTATAATTTGGCTCAAATTTCTCAAAAAACTCAGGATCATGAGGTTTAACTTTATCCCAAGGCGGATTTCCTACGACTACATCAAATCCATCTCTATCCAGAAATACCTCTGGAAATTCTATAAACCAGTGGAAGGTTTTAATTTTTTTTAATTCCTGTAATTCTATTTGATTTTCTTTTGCAAATTTTTCGTCAAGTTTATGATTAAATAAATTTGTTATTTCTCTTAAAAGATCATTCAGAGGATTGGCGTATTGGGAATTTAAAGATACAATTAAAATTCTTATAAGTTTTTCTTTTGTTTTTAAAACATTTTGTAAATCTTCCCATTTAATTTCTGTTTTTGAAAGTATCTGATTTAATTCTTCTATTTCTTTTATAATATTTCCACTAATATTTAAGTTTCTGGATATTATTTCAAGAAATGGTTTTAATTCTTCTACAATTTTTATTTTTTCTATTACATATATGGGGTGCTCTTCCTGTACAAAAGAGAAAGAATATTGTAATTCATTATTTTGTTTTTCTTTTTCTGGTTTAATATATCCTATAAGGGAATTTCCTTCTCTTAGATTAAAATGAACATTAGGAAATCGAACAAATAATTCTTGAGTAGAATTAAAATGCTTTGCTATAGTTAAAAATAATCTTGCTCTTGCGACTTTAATTGCAGAAGGATTAATATCTACTCCATAAAGATTATTGGATAGAATTATATAAAATTTTATAAGAAGACGAAATTTTTCTATATTATCTATTTCTATTAGTTCAATTGATTTAATTTCTCCTTCTGAATTAGATGTAAGGATTGCAAAACCATTAGTAATTTTTTGTTTCTTTACTTTTTCCCAGATTTTTTCGTAAATAGATAAAAGAATATTAATTGCACTTTCTAAAAAGTGTCCAGAACCTACAGCAGGATCAAGTATTTTTATTTCTTTTAATTGATTAAATAAATATGTAAGGACTTCTTTTTTACTATTAATAACTTCATCAATTGTTTTAAAATCTTTACCAAATGTTTCATTTACTTTATCGATAAGATAGGGTTCTATTGTATTTTTGCATATATAAGAAGTAATTTCTTCTGGCGTATAATAAGCACCAGTTTTTTTTCTTTCTTCATAAGTCATTAGCTTTTCAAAAATAGCACCAAGAACGAATTCATCAATATTGCCTTCTGTCCAATCTCTACTTTCAAAAAGATTTAATAGAGGAACTTCATCATCTAAATTTTTGGGATTTTCATTTATTAAAGTCTCTGTATAATTTTCTTTATAAAAGCATTCATCTGGTATGGATATTGTGTTTTTATGTAAATTTGTATTTCCATTTAAAAAAACAGCTGGTCCTATTATTATGATTTTACCAACTTTATCATCATAATAATAGGAACTATCTTGATGATTATTACTAATTTTTTCGAAAAAGTAAGTAAGAAAATCATAAAAACTATTAAAACCATCAAATAGTTGCTTTTGTTTATATTCTTTAAATTTTGTTATAAAGTAATTAGCATCTTTATTAAAGAATTCTCTTTCTTGCAAATACCATAACGTTAGCATTTGCATCATAAAATTATCTATAAATTCATTTCTTTTATTTTCTTCTGTGATACCTTTAATATTATTTAAAAGATAATTTCTTGATTTAACAAATAAAATATAAAATTCATCAATAATATCAGTTCTATCAAATAATTTATCAATATTTTGTTCTGTAGGTTCTTTTATTACATTTTCTATTTTTTTAAAAAAAGAATTATTAATTTTCCTTATTGTTTTAAGGATTTGTCTTCCTTCTTTTCTATAGTCTTTTACAATTAAACGATCTCTAAAAAAAATGAATGCTATCCTAATAGCATAGCCAAATAAAGGTATTTTATATTTGTTTAATAAAGAAATTTCTGATTGTTCCTGAGCTTCGATTAATAAAATACCCTGGTAAATTCCAAATTGTTCATCATTAAGTTTTTCATGTGTATAGATTGGATATTTTTTATCAGATATTTCAATTTCTTTGGGTTTGTAATTGTTTTCATCTAATAATTTTCTAATTTTATTTAATAGCATAAAACCATCCTATATGGGTAATTTCTGGTTTTAATGACTTTGTTGATGTAAGATTATTATCTTCAATAAATTGTTTTAGAGTTTTTATAGTTTCTTGAAAATCTTTTATTTTAATTTTTTCGGAATCTTCTATAAGTTCTTTTTCTATAAGTAAAGATTTAATTTTACGGGAATATGTTTCCTGATTAGCTATATATTTTAAAGTATTAAAAACTTCATTAAATATTATTTCATTTTCTTTTAATAATCCTTTTTCTTTCTTATCTTTATAGTTTAAATATAAATTGTTATATAGCTTAATAAGAAATGTTTCTTTTTCTATTGTTAGTGATTTTGTTTTTTCTTCTTCTAATATTTTATCGATTTCTTTTTTTATTTCTTTTAAGTTTTCTTTTGTATTTTCAAATTTTTTTTGTTTTGTTTTATACTTTTGTATAAGTTCATAAAAAACCATTGGAGTTTCGTCTTTAACTTTTTTATCTTTATCTGAAATACTCTTAATTATCTTTTTTTTCGCTTGTCCACGTTTTATTTCGTATATACTAACTAACTTATCATCCCCTTCTATATAGGTGTAAAATGGAGGTTTTTGATCTAATAGTTTTTCTATTTCTTTAAAATCTTTTTCTTTATATTTTAATTCTTCATCAATTATTCTTATAAGTTTATATTCATCTATTATTTGTTTTTGTGCTAATCCTTTAGATAAAAAGTTTTTAAAATCTTCTGATATTCCATAATCTTCAAGTTCGGATATAGATTTTGAAGATATATGTTTTATTTTTTCTCCAAAGGTTTGTATATTGATTTCTTCTTCTTGTGTTAATATTTTTGAGTCTTTTCCAATTAGTAGAGTAATATCTTTAATTTTATTTTTTAATTTTCTTAAAATACCTACCAGAATTTCTATTTCTTCTGATGGTATATAATTTATAACAATAATTTCTTTATTATTACCGATTCTATTTACTCTTCCAACTCTTTGAACAAGAATCATTGGATTCCAGGGTAAATCAAAATTTATTACTGCATCTGCATCTTGTAAATTTACACCTTCACTAATTGTATCCGTAGAAATCAATATTTCTATTTCTCCATTTTTTTCAACTTCTTCTTTTCCATCATTAGATACTGGAGCAAATCTTTTTATATAATGGATTTTAGTATGAGTTTCTGTATCTCCTGTTATAAGCGCCATTTTAATTCCTTTAGCTGTATCTTTTAACCATTTATTAAGAGTTGGATCATTTTCTTTTTCTATCCAGTTTTTTAGATTAAAATATACATAATAAGCTGTATCTTTATATTGTGTAAATATTATAATTTTTTTATTATTTAAGGAAGGTACTTCATCCAATTTTTGAGATTTGGATCTGGGATTACCTAAAATCTGTTTTAAAGATTCAAATTTTAAATCAATTTTATAATGATAAATGGGTAATTCAATAATATCATCTTTTTGTTTGGGTACTTTTCCGATTTCTTTTTCTATTAAAATTTCTAAATCATTAAAAATTTTATCCATTATGTCTAAATCTTTTTTTATCCGATTTACAAGTGTTTTTAATCCTGATCTTAGAAGTTCCATTTTTTCGAAATTTTGATTTTTTTCTTTAAAGTCTTCTGCATAATCAAGTAGTATTTTTATTGTTTTATCGAACCATGTTTCCTGCTCTTCCTCTAATGTATATTCTTCTTCAATATCTTCGAGATCTTTATCTATTTTTGCTTTTTGAACTGAATTTATAATTTCATTTTTTAATTCTTCTTCAGTAATTGTGTCTATTTTTGTATTAAAAATATCATAGAAAATTTTTTCTTTTTCATAAATTCTTTTAAGAGTTAAATGAAAGGCATATAAACTACTTTCTAATCTTTTACTTAATATTAGTCTAAAAAGTTCTGCAATTTCTATATAAATTTTATTCGATTCATCATTCCTTTTTTTATCTTCTTTATTGTCTAATGATTCTTCCTGAAAAACTATAAAACGAACACCATAAAGTTTAGTATGTTCAAATTGAATTTTTTCGAGATTATCCTGTATTGTTTTAAAAAGTTCTTTATATTTTTTTATAAAATCTTTTTTATCAGAAAAGGACGAATCATCTTCTAATAAAGAATAATCTAACATATAAGGTTTAGGATCGGTAAAAATAATTGGCTTACCATTAACTTTTATATCTTTAAAAACTTCTTTAATATATTTTCTTGTTCGAAGTATCATAATTTCGTCTAAAATTTTTTCTTTAATTTCTTTAGATTTTTCTAAAATTTTGTTTTTTATATCTTCTTTTTCTTTTCCATTTATATCATAAAGTTGATCTTTTAATTTTTTATAATCGCTTATTAATTCTTTTACAAAAATATTGTTATGTGTAAAAGGTGCAAATGTGTCGTCCATAAATAAATTTATAAGATTGATAATATCTTCTACAGAATTATTCAAAGGTGTAGCAGTAAGAAGAATAAATTTATTAGAAAATCCATCTTCTTTTTTTTGCAATTTTCTTATATTTTTCCATCTATTTGTATTTTTATTTCTATATTTATGCGCCTCATCAATAATAAATAGTTCATAGTTTTGTGCTAATTCATTTAATTCTTGTTCTTTCATATTTTGAAATTTTCCTAAGGATAAAAAACCTATTTTGCCGATAAGTTCTTCTCCTTTATATATTTCGTATATGTTATAGTTTTCGTTATTTATAGTTTTATTTTTATGTTCTTTTAAAAAATAATTGCCACTTATTAATAATTCTTCCCATTGAGATATTAAAGAAGGTGGAAGGATAAGTAGAACTGCTGGTTTTTTATTCTTATATTTCCATTGAGGTAATTTTGAATTTAAAAATTCTTCTATTATTGCACTTGCTATAAAACTTTTACCTAATCCTACGGAATCTGCAAGAATTAATCCATTATAATAATCAATGCTTTTTATTGCATTTACAACAGCAATCATTTGAAATTCTAAAAGAATATTTTTTTGTGATAAATTAAAAATTCTTCCATCAAACCATACATATACCAGATATTTAAATAATGTTTCTGGTTCTAAATATTTACCAATTTTGGGATATTCTTTTTCTATAATTCCCGAAAATTCAATTACTTTAAGAAAATCTTCTTTAAATTCAATCGATTCTTCCCATAGGTTATTAAACCACTCTTCCAGATATAATACATCTTCTTTCGAAGTTAATGAAACGTTTAATTCTTTATTTATAGTAAGCCCTTTATTTGTAAAATTGGAAGAACCAACAATAGCAATTCCAGGTGATTCAGGTGAATTTTCTTTTTCTTCTTTTGTAATAAAAACATATAATTTCGCATGCATTTTTGATTTTTCATATAATCTAACATCAATAATATTATTTGCAATTAATTCCTTAAGATCCTTAATTCGTTTAATTTGTTCATCTTCATCTTCATTTTCATTTGAAAATTCAGAATTTTCTAAATTTTCGGTTAATATAAATTTCAATTGTTCTCTTAATTTATAACCAGATGCTAATTCTTCTTTTGTTGGTAATGTTGTTTCATTTCCCATTATAATTTTTAAAAAAGGTTTGTTTTTTATATTATCGGGAAAATCTTCTTTAATAAGATTAAAACCATCTAAAAAGAAATATCCAATAGCAAATTTGGCTTCTTTTGCTATTTTAAGTGCCTTTTTAATAACTTCAATAAGCTGAATTTTTTCATTATCTATTATTTTTTCATTGTATCTATATGTTTTGATTTCATTCATATGAATTACCTTCCATAAAGTTAAATTTTGTCAATAAAATTTGTTTTTAATTATAAAGTATGTATAAAAAAATTGTAATATTTTTTAATTTATAAAAATATTTATTTAGTAAACATTATAAAACTAAATTAAAGTTCATTATCAGGTTTTTCTGCTGATTCAATAATATTTATATCAGAAAATTCTAATTTTAATATTTTATCAAGCATATCTTTATATTTTGTAATTTCAGTATTTCCTTTTTTATAATTATCATTTATTTTTTCGATTACTTTTCCTATATCTTCGTAATTCTTATAGAATTTATTAAAATGTTTTTGTAGATTATTAAGATTTTCTTGTAATTTTTTTACATTTTTTAAAATTTCAATATTTTTTATTCCCATTAAAACAATATGTAGAAAAGCATAAAATGTGTTTGGGCTTACGGGAATTACTTTATTTTCCATTGCCTTTTTATAGATATTAGATTCTTTTCCTAAGGAATTTTTTTGTGCTATTGTTTCGTAAA
Organism: Candidatus Sericytochromatia bacterium; assembly: GCA_026004035.1. Taxonomy (GTDB): domain Bacteria; phylum Cyanobacteriota; class Sericytochromatia; order UBA7694; family JACMQJ01; genus BPII01. The sequence goes on from BPII01000037.1 coordinate 7,857, forward strand.
AAATTGCTTCTGAAGGAATAAACATTAAAGCAAAATCTGATGTTCCCTTATCTTGTTTAATATATTTTTTACTTATATCTGTAATTTTATCTATGACGGATTTTTCAAATTCTTTCCAGTATTTTTCTTTTTCTTCATTAGTAGGAGATTCAAGATATTTTTGATAATTATCTTTCGGAAATTTCGCATCAATTGGAATAATAATATCTTTATATTTAATTACAGCATCTACTCTTTGACCATTTTCAATTGTATATTGTTTTTCCCACATACCCGGTGGTAAAATTTTTTCTAACATTTCTTCTAAAATAAATTCTCCAAAATTTCCTCTAAGCTTAGGCATCTGGAGAATATCTTTGAGAGACTGACCTATTTTTTGAACTTCTTCTTGTTGTTGAATTATTTGTTGAATGGTAGAATTAATAGATCCTATTGCTTTAACAGTTTGAATTGTCTGTTCATATATTTTATCTTTTGAATTATTTATAATTTCTTTTGTAGAGTTTAATTCATTATATAAATTAGTTTGAAATGTTAGAAATTGTTCTTTAAGGGATAAATCAATTTTCGCAGATAAATCTTCGTAAGGTCTTTTAAATAATAAAATTAAAACCAAAATTATTAATATTACTAACGCTATTAATATACTCAACATTAAAATATTCATACTACCCCTACCTTTTTGTAGGTACTTAACTAAGAATAGTTGATTTGTTTCTCTTTGTCAAGCTATAAATTTCTGAAATTATCCCAAGAAATAGGACATTTTTTAATTGTACAAAAAAAGTCCTCCTTCAATCTGTAATTTATCATTAATTTTTTATTTAATAACCAGACTGAAGGAGGAAGCAAATTATGATTAGTAAAAATTTTATAAGACAATCTTATCAACAAATCTTACCTTATCAATCAAAAATTATTGATACATTTACTGAAATTTGTTATGCTATCATCCTTGCAAAATCTTTAAATGTTTCTGAAATTGCTAGACATCTTCCTCAAAATAGGATTAGAGGCAAAGATAAAGGAAAATTAAGAAGTTTTAATAGTATTTACAAATGGTTAAACAGAAAATTGGAAGATTTAGCAACAAAATGTGATTGGAATATTTTATTCTCTTTATTACATAATGAAGTAGAATTTCTTATTGGTGATCCAACAGAAATCGAAAGACTTTATTCTTATAAAACAGATTACGTAGGAAAACTTAAAGTAGGAGAAAGAGGTTATACTTTATTAAGCATTTCTGCCCCTTTTGAAGGACGAGCTTTACCAATTTATTTCCTACTCTATTCTTCTTCTTTAATAGAACAGGAAAAAACTTCCCGTAATTTAAAGCATAAAGAGGCTTTTGAGAAAATTATTCAGATATTACGAGAAATTCCCATTGTTTTAGACAGAGAATTTGCTTATGAAAGCCTAATACATTTTTTCCGTCTTTATCTTTGTAAATTTATTATTCGTCTCACTGATAAAAAAGTAAAATTATATTATGATAATAAGAAAAAACAAGAAGTTTCTTTATCTATTCAACCCTCAGAATTGAAAGTCATAAAAAATGTTTATTATAAAGGTAAGGAAAAAGTAAACCTGATTGGTTTTTGGGACCCAAAATACCATAAACCATTATGGTTAATCACAAATATGGATGACCCAGAAAAATGTATAGAAATTTATCAAAAAAGAATGAGAATCGAAGAAATGTTTCGTGATATAAAATCTTACTTTAGTATTGAAGACAATATGACAAGAAAATTATCTAAATTAGAAACACTTTTATTTTTATTTTGTTTAACCTATCACATTATTGCCATTACAGGATATGTGACAAAACATCAATTCATTACAAATAATAACTTTAAAAAAAAGTATTCAGAAATATTCTTAATTTTATTTTTTGATTTTCGACATTTAAATATAAACAAAGAAACTATAATACAAATCTATCAAAAAACATTGGAATATATCTATATTCATCTATATCCTAAATTTTATACTTCTACCCAATGTCCTATTTTTAGTCCGTAAGTCAGATAAATATAAATTTTTTGAAAAACTCGTAAATATTCAATTTATATTATTATTTTATTATACTTATGACATAATATTTCGACTTATTCTCATTGCTTTATATTTTCTT
>BPII01000038.1 GCA_026004035.1 Candidatus Sericytochromatia bacterium
TTTAAGTAATAAATTCAAACAATAATAAATTTGTAAAAAATGATTTTCTTTTAATATGTATTAATAATATATTTTAATTTAAAATCAATATGAAGCATATAATTATAATAATTTTTATAAGTTTATTACCATTACATAGTTCTTTCCCACAAGATATGAAACAATTGGATGAAAATATTAAAAATCAAATTGATTATATTTATAAAATTTATTTTGAAAAAGAAATTCCCATTAACCCTTTAATAAATCTTAAATTGATGTTTGATTATCAAACATTAAAAAAAAATAGAAATAATGCTGATTTGTTTACAGAAAAAATAAAAGTTGAATCAAGAAAATTTACTTATACAGTTATAAGAAATAAGAATAAAACAGATTTTCTTTATGATCAATTGTATAATGATTCGCAAAATGAAAATAAAAAATATTTTAATAAAGAAGATTGTAATTTAGAAGATTGGCAACTGATTGGTTATATTTATTTAGATTTAAAAAGAAATGATTATAAGATTCAGGAAATTGATTGTTATGAATTAATGTATAAATTAAAAACAATGTTGTATCTTTCTATTACAGAAAATTATAATTATCATAAACATGTTTTTAAATATATAAGAAAAGATATAGAATTAAATATTACTATTCCAGAATTAAAAAAATATTATGAATTATTAAAAAAGTATTTTATTATCGCAGAAAATTTAGAATTTCAGTATAGTCCTGAATGGTATATAAATGAATATTATAAAATGTTTCAAATAAAAGAAAAACTTTTTATCTTTTTTACACAATTTCATAATATCACAATGGACTCTAAAACTTTTCAACAATTATTACGTCGGCAAAACAAAGAAAGAGAATTTTATGCATTGGGAGAAAAATTAAAGACATTATATTATATTCGAATCTTTGGTATGTATATACCAAATAATATATTTTTTCAGGAGAATATAAACGAAAATGAAATTAAGAATGCGATTTTATTAGATAATTTAAGGGAAGCCTATAAAAATATGAAGAATAATCCATTTATAAAAAATATTACAACAATAGAAGAAATTATAAATTGTTTAGAAAATTTAAGTGAAAAACATTATCAAAATTTTTCTTTATTATATTATTCTCAGTTTTTCTGGGAATATGGAAAAAATATTGATTATTATTATCAATTTGCTCAGGATGAAAAACAAAAAGAATTAATTAATAGTTTTTTCGATATTTATTATAATAAAGGTTATTATACAGATAAAGCAAATTATATATTAAATAATTGTAAAAAAATTCAGTCTATCAATCCAGAACGTTATGAAGAATATTTATTTAATTAGTATATTGATATTATTTTTTATAAAAACAATTTATTCTCAATCTTATTTTGAAAAGATTCCCTATATTCTTAATCCTGAAGAATTACATTTAAGCGAAGATTATAAAACTTATGATCATCAAGATAAGGAAGTTTATATCTATTATATTAATTTATCTATTTTAAAACTTCATAAATTTGATTTGGAAAACTTAATAAAATATTTACAACTTTATCTTAAAGAAGATCCTTTAGATAGGGATTTTTCAATATTATTATTGAAATATAGATTTTATAAAATTTACAACCAATTTTTATTAAACTATGAATATCAACAACCTTTAACTTCTAACGCAATCCATAAAGCAATACCAAATTTAGAAATAATCATTAAACTATTAAAACAAAGACCAGAAGATATTGATAAAAATTCCATAGATACAATTTTTTATATCATTTCGAATTTTGAACAGGTTTATACAACAGATTTAAATTATTATGAAAAATATTCAAATTATTTTGATATTTATAAAAATTATAAATTATATTATAATAATGAAACTTTTAAGGGAGATTATTTATTAAAAATTTATAAACAAATATATAGTTATATATTATTAAAACAATATTCCAATTATTACAACAAATATCTATTAAAAGAATTTATTAAAAGAAATAATAATATACAAAAGAATCAATATTTATCTAAAAAAGTAAAAAAATTAACATCAGAAATACTTAGTTGTCTTAAAAACATTCCGATATCTAAATATAATGAAATAAGTTTCTTTTTTTATTCTAATTACTTCTGGGATTATTCTATTGATTATTATTTAGATACAAATCAAAATTATTATAAAGATGTTCCAGAAATACGGAATGCAATAGAAGAATTACAGAAAAGCTGGTATAATTCCTGGTTTATAGAAAAACGAGCAGAATTTATTTTAAATTCCTGTAAAAAAATTCATTCAAGATGAAACTTTTATTAAAATAATATGCTTATAAAAATACAAGAATAATACCATGGAGTTTTTATGAAAAAACTAATATTATTAAACATATATATTTTATTTATTGTTTTATCCTGTGCTTCGCCACAGGAACGGTTACAAAAAGAATTTATTCACAATGGTTATGAAGGATTTCGTAATGAGTTAATCGAACAATTAAAACAAAATGATAATTTAGATTATAATCAATTTGAACAGGTATGGCAAAACATTCGAGAACCTATTCTAATAGATTTAAATGATGTTTATATAAGCGATAAAGAAAAAAAAGAATTATCTTTATTTGATTATGCAGTTATTAAGAATGATAAAGAATTAATAGAATTATTACTTAAAAAAACAAATTATGATTTTAATCAGATAACAAAAATCTCTCTTGGATATTTATTTAATAAGAAAAATTATAATTTAATAAAATTTTTAATAAATATAGAAGATAATAAGAAATCCTTAGAATTACCTTTATATAGGGTATTAGATGTTGCTATTGATGTAAATAATGAAGATTTAATTGATTTTTCTTTAGAAAAAATGAAAGAATTAAAAATTAATCTTGGAAAAATAGAAAAAAATAATTATTTATTGGTTTTAAATGCTTTAAGAAATGGCTTACCTTATAAAAAAATTCAATTACTCTTAGAATATGGAGCTACATTTAATTTGAATGAATCAGAAGTAGTAGATGATCTTAATTTAGTTTATGGTTACATATCAAAAGATTTATTTACTGGTAAAAATTGGACTTTTGAAGAAAAAAACAAAATAGTAGATATGTTAATAAATGCAGGATTAGACATAAAAAGAGAATATTTTTCTTACATCGGATTTGAACAAAGTGCAAATGTTCCTTTTTTATATTTTGTAATTAATGATTATGATTTTGTAAGAATATTTATAGATAAAGGTGCAGAATATAAGAAATTATTAGCTGTAACTCTGGCAGAAGGAGAATTAAAAGTAGCAGAATATTTGATAAATAAAAATGCAGATGTAAATAATACATACTATAATGAATTATTAATTGAGGAAACTGGTAATGGTATACAAAAAGATTTTTCGTATTTAAATCCAATAGAAATTCTTACATTTTTGTATATATTAAAATACTATAATAATCAGAATAATATGGAAGAATTTCATATAAATTATTATCTAAAAGAAATAGCTGAAAAATATACATTGGAAGATACTATTAAAGTTGGTAAATTAATGGTAAAAAAAGGTATTAATATTAACAAAATAAGAAAAAATTTTCAGAATTTACATTGTAATATAGATTATAATAATTTAGATAACAAAAGTTCTAAAAATATTTTATGCGAAAAAATAGAAATAAATTTTGGTTTTGGTGAAGATAAAGTAAAAAAACTTGCTTTAGAATTTTTACAGAAAATAAGATAATATTGAATTTGCAGAATTTTTAGTGAATAATGGTGTTAATCCTTGTAATGAAATGAGAGAAATAGGTATGAATGTTCCGTGGTATTGTTCAAAAGAATTAATATTACAGGATTTAAGAAAGATGAAACTTTTAAGAGGTTTAAATCAATTGTATAATTCAAATCCCTATTGATTTTTATCCCTGATTAGAGTGATTTCTCTAATCAGGGGTTGAAATAGACTGAATTTAGAGTAAATAAACTAAAAATAAATAATAGTTTATTCTTTAATCTTAAATTCTATAGAAAAATCAGATTTATTTTCTAAATCAATAAAATCAAATATGTAAGTATAATGAGGTTGTAATATTAAGGGATTATTTAAATAATTTTTTTCAAAAAGATTATCAATAGTTTCTATATGTTCTTTTTTTGAGTTTGTTTTTTGAAAAATCTGAACTTTATAAAGTGATTTTTTTTCGTAATTTATACATAGTAAGTACTTATTTTGTTCTGAAGATGGTGTAAATAAAAATGTTAACTTACTTCCAAAAACATATTTATTAATTTTGATAATCGATCCAGTTTTTCTAAAAAAAGTGCCAGTTTTTTGATATTCTAAATTAGCTGCTTTTTTGGATTCTTCGATTAAATCTTCTAAAGAAAATTCCCATTGGAAGTAGTTTTTAGATTTTTTTTTTAAATTTTGTATAAAAATTTTTATAGCTTCTTCGTATTTTTGATTTTCCTCTTCTGTTATATGGGTATCTTCCATTATGTGTATATAATCTTTTATTTCTAAATATCTTTTAAAATTTTCGGGACTATTAAAAATTTTATCTTTTATTTCTTCTGGATTTTTAATTTTTTCTGGATACTTAATAAAATTATAAATTGTATCAAAATCTAAAATATCCTCTTGCATTTCTTTTTGATTTTTTTCTTTCATTATTTTATAAAAATTAAAGTTTCCTAAAAAACCCATTATGTTATTTTCATCACTCATATAACAACCTGCTCTTTATAAATATACACTAATATATCTCTAAAAATATAAACAATAAAATCCAAAAAAGTTTTAATTTTTTTCTATTAAAGTCAAAAATTTTTCAGATTCTGGTTTTATTTTTTCCCGAATTAATCGATATAAATGATTCTTTACTCTTTGCAAGTATTTTTCGTAATTTAATTCATAATCCTTTTCTTGCAAATAGTCTTTATATATTATTTCAGTGATTTCTTCTAAAGAATAATCCAGCAGATATAAACCAAACATTATGTAATCTATATTTTTTATTTTATTCATGTTAAGAAGTTCTCTTATGTATTCTTCTATTTTTAGAACTATTTTTCTTACTTCTTCTGATCCATAATAAGATGGAAATAGCTTTAATATTTCCTGGTATAAACGATTTACTTCTTTTTCTTTATTTATTTTTTTATATTTTTTGCAGAGTATTGTAATCAGTATTTTTCTTATATAATCACCCAAAGCACCATCAGGATTATTGGTTTGACTAATATCAAAATTTTTAAAATACTTAAAATCATTTTCGCTCATATATAAATAAAACTCATTAAATATTTCAATATAACTTTTAATAGGAGAATCTTTATTTAGTTGTGTAAAAAAAATATATTTATATTTATTTAATAAAATTTCCCATGTTGTATTATGATTTATGTTTTCTGGATCAGACAAAGCATCAAGAAAATTCTGATTAACTATATTTTGATTTTCCATTTTATAAATTAATATTTTATATTAAAATCATTTTTTGTCAATTCATTTAGCGCTTTGATTTTTCTTATTTTTTAAAATTTTTTAGAAAAAAACATAAAAAAATTCTGAAACTTTTTCTTATTCCTATAAATGCTCTTTTATCTATAAAATAAATGAATAAAATAGGAGGAAAAAATGAGCAAATTGAGGTGTAAAAAATGTGGTTCTGACCAGGTTGTGGTGCAAACAGTAACCATTCAAAAAGGTAAGACACAAGGTTTTAGTTGTTTAAAAGGTATAATTGGTTCAATGATATTTCCTATAATTGGATGGTTTTGTGGATTATGTGGTATGGGAAAAGGAAAATTTGATACAAAATTAAAAACTATAAGAACATGTCAAAATTGTGGCTATCAATGGTAAAAAATATTTTTTTAAATATTGTAGTGATAATATATAATATTCTTGCTAACTCTGGGTGCCATAGAGATCCATCTCGAAGTTTTTTTTATAAAGATATTCAATACCCGGTATGTGCTAGATGTACCGGGGTTATATTAGGCCAGGTAAGTTCATTATTTCTCTTAATAATAATGTATCTTTTTAAAATAAACATAATATTAAATATATATACTATTATTTTCGTTTTATTTTTAATGTTTCCAATGGGTATAGATTGGTTTTTGCAGGAATTTTTTAATATATTATCAAATAATATAAAGAAGATTAATAACTGGTTACTTAGCTGGTATAAGTAGTGGGTTTTTATATTATTATATGTTATTTTATGTTTTAAATTTATTATTTAATAAATTATAATATAAATTATAAATATTATAAAGCTTTATTAGTGAATGATTTTATATAATGAAGTAAAAATCTTGTACTAATAAATAAAGGATAAACAAAAAAGTAAATTAATTAAAATATATTTTAATTCTTATTTTTATACTTTTATGTGAATAGGCTTACTAATTTCAAGTTTTATATTATTAATAGATAGTTTGATGAAAAATACTAATAATATTCCCCTATTTATTCTATGTATTATAGTGGGTATTTCTATATTGACGTATGTTTATTTAAAAAACCCAAAAGATCAACAAATAGATAGTTGGTTAATTGAAGATATTAATAATTTAATTTATAGAGCTTATAAGAAATTCGATATTGAGTCTACACAATTAATTCATGAACCTTTATATATTATTGTTCCAGAAATAATAGACGTTGCAAATACTCCTGTATTGTTTAAGATAGGAAAAGATAAAAAAATTCGATTTACGCCAATTTCTATAACAATCATTTTCTTACTAAAAAATCATCTTTTAGTATATGTTTGTATACTTGATTTTATTTCGGGTAATATTTTAAATGAAAAAACATATGAATATCTTTATAAAGATATAATTTCAGTTGAAACCATAAGTGAAAGTGCTGCATATAATGTGCCAAAAATAGGTATTGTTCAACTAAAAGAATCAGAATATTTTAAAATAACAACATCAGGAGGTACTTCATTAAAAATTTTAGTTAATGATAAAAAATTATTCGATATATTCATACAACTTTATAGATATAAAATTCCCTATTTAAATAAAATTCTTATTGATTTACTTTTTTCCAATAAAGGTTTTTTCTATCCTGTCAATCCAGAAGATATTGTTCAAAAAATAAGAAAAGTATTGCGAGAAAAAAAGGTATAAAAATAAATTTTTTCTTATAGGGCTTTTTCCCTTGATTTAAAAACCTGTAAAAAATATAGTTTCTCTATGCTTCGAATTGAAATTTTAAATAGACCTTATTTACAGGATTTAGTAGAAATTCGTATAATAGATAATAAAATTCGTCCTTATATTAGTTCAAAATCTATTTCTTATAGGAAGATTAAAAATTTTATTTTGGAGTGGAATGAACGCTATGAACAAATTTACTACTTAAAAAATAATATAAATCAAAAACAATGGGAAAAGCAAATTTATCAGTTTCTTATTGAAAAATCTAATACTTTAAAACAAATTTTATTTATTAATGATCCTTTTATCTATGATGAATTTTTACAAGATAAAAAAGTTTTATTTGTTTTAGATCAATATACCTATTTACTTCCACTGGAAATTTTAACTTATAAAGAAAAAAATCAAATTTATTTTTTGTACGAAAATACTATAATATATAGACAAATATATATTTTTAATAAAGAAAAGCCTTTCTTTCGAGGGAAGCAAACGAAACGTTTTACAATAGTTATACAGGATAACTCTCCCGAAGAAAAATTATTTTTTGAAAAAGAACAAAGCATAATTAAAGAATATCTAATAAAAAACAAAAAATTGCAATTAGAAATCGTGCAGAATCCAGATTCAGAAACCTTTCTCGAAAAAATAAGCCATACAAATTATCTTCATTATATTGGACATTCAGAAAAAACAGGTATTGAGCTAAAAGATTCTTTTATTAGTTATAAACATATTATTCAGATGAATTTATCTTATATAAAGTTAATATTTTTAAATAGTTGTGAATCTTTTTATTATGATGAAGAGTCTATGGGACTTGCTATAGCTTTTGTATTAGCAGGTGCACAAAATATTATAAGCTATAGAAATATAGTTGAAAATAATGTTGCTATTGAAATAACACGATTATTTTATAAATATTATTCTAAGGAAAATGATATAGCAAATATTCTATTGAAATTACGGAATAATATTCAAAAACAATATGGAAGATTTGAACCTGCTCTTTTTTCTTTAACATATCATGGAACTGTGGATCTAAAAGATAAAAATGTAATATCAAATAAAAATAAGAAAATTCTTTTATATAGTAGTACAATATTTTTAATATTTATCAGTTGGGTTTTTAGTAATTTTAAGACTTTATTTTATCCATTTAGTAAGATCCAAAGCTTATTAAATAAAAATCCAATAACCACGAATCAGAATAATAAGAATAAAGAATTATATTCAACTAATAATGATTTAAAAAAAAATTATAGATATAAAATAGAAAAAAAACAATTCTATCAAATAGAAAATAAAAATTTATCTACCAATAATAGAAATCAAGAATTAACACAGAATAAAAAGCAATTAGAAAATTCAATCCTAAATGATACTCATAATATTTCTGAAAGCAATAATTTAACTACAACTGAAAGTAAGTCAAATAGTCTAATTCGAGAAAATAGTGAAAAAGTTGATACAAAAAATTCTATCAAAGAAATTGAACAATGGATTATACTTTATAGGAATGATCCTGAAATGCAACAATTAATTCGAGAATTCTGGACGAAACCACATAGTATCTATAACGAAAGCGAAAAAAAAGAAGTTTTTACAAAAAGTTTTAAATCTTCCTTTGCCAACCGAACAAAAAAAAGTACTTATTAAAAATGAAATGTTTTAATTTTTCCAAATTCCATTGACAGAGAATATTAAATCTATTAATATGTATGAATATGAAATA
>BPII01000039.1 GCA_026004035.1 Candidatus Sericytochromatia bacterium
AATCTGCTATACAAAAATTAGATAAAGAAATCAAATCTCAAAAAGATTTATTTTCTTATACAGATAATATTGAAAAAAGCGAAAAAGAACTCGAATTACTAGAACGCAATAGAATACCTTAATCAAGTTTTACAGATTTTAGATATTTTTTACGAAGGTCCCATTTATAACCGTGTTCATTTTATCGAAGTAAATTCCTTTGATATAAAATTATGTATTTCAAATGTAGAAGTTGGAGAACTTATTTATGATAAATTTCTAAATAAAATAGATTCCTGTATATTTACATCTGCTACGCTATCCATTAATAATAATTTTGATTATTTTATACAAAAAATTGGTTTATTAAAATATAAAGATAATCCAGAATTTATTCGTACAAAAATTGTTCCCTCTCCTTTTAATTATAAAGAACAAGCATTATTATATATTCCCAAACATTTAAAAGATCCTTCTCATAAAGAGTTTTTATCTCAAACAATAGAAGAAATCTATCAATTAATTGAACTTGTAAAAGGAAATATATTAGTGATTTTTACTTCTAAGCAAAATCTTAATACTGTTTATAAAAATTTATTACATAAATATGGAGAAAAATTAAAGCAACAAAATATTAATATTTATTCTCAGGAAATTTTAGGAGCACAGATTTCTTTAGAAAAATATAAAAAAGATTATAAAGGAGTTCTCTTTGGCTTAGAATCCTTTCGCCAGGGAATTGATCTGGCTGGAGATATGTTAAAATGTGTTATACTTGTAAAATTACCATTTGCAGTTCCAACGGATCCTGTTCAGTTAACTCAAATGGAAATAGAAAAGGATCGGGGAAGAAATCCATTTTTAACAATACAGATTCCAGAAATGATTATTAAATTAAAACAAGGTATGGGACGCTTAATTCGAACAGAAACAGATAAGGGTATTATTGCTATTTTAGACCCTAGAATCTATACAAAACAATATGGACACCTTATATTAAAATCATTACCTGATTATAATATTATAAATACCTTTTTAGAATTAAAAAATAAATATTCTGTTTATTATCCAAATTCAGAAAAAGAAATGATTACAATCAATTCTAATTCATTTTAAAAATATGATTAAAAAATTGTTTTTTATAACCTTAGTAATTTATTTATTATTTGTATATAATCTTAATACACAGGAACAATCTATTGATCTTATTGAAAAAAAATCAAATTATATTACTATTAATTGGACAAAAGGTATTATTTATTCTGAATATACTTCCTTAAATAACAATAATATTGATATAGATAAACTTGAAAAGATCACATTTGAAAATGCATATCATCATTTAATGCTTGCTTTACTGGATTTATATTTAGAATCTGGAAAAACTTTAAAAGAATCATTAAAGAATGATCCTGCTTTACAAAAAAAATTTCACCATATAAAAGAAAAAATTCAAATTAAGAAAAAGATTGTTTATTTAAATAAAATTACATATTTATTATCTTTTTCCTTTTTTGATTATTTTAATCATGATCAAAATTATTATATACAAGATTTAAAAAACGCTTATTATTCACCTATTAAACAAGAAAAACAATTTAATGGTATTATTATATATATATCAAAAGAACATTTTAAACCTGCATTAAGATTTAAAATTTTTTCAAGCACAGGAAAACTAATCTTATATTTACCTGTAAAAGAAAATATTTATTATTCTAATGATTCTTTTATTTATCAAAATCCAGATATAAATCAACCCTATGTTATCTATACTGAAAAAAGTCTAAACGAAAATGATATTATCATTGATCAAAAAGATATCCAATTTTTAATCGCTACTAAAAAATTATTTGATATAAATTCTTTTAAGGTAATCCTATATGATAAAACTCAATAATGAAAAAACAAAAAAAATCATTCAAAATTTTTCTAATATAAAAATTTTAGTTATTGGCGATTTTATGTTAGATGAGTATATCTTTGGTAATGTAGAAAGAATTTCACCAGAAGCACCAGTACCCATAATTGAAGAAACCTATCGAAAACATATTCCAGGTGGTGCTGGAAATGTATTATGTAATTTAAAATCCATAGGAGTAAATGTCTATTGTAGTGGGATTATTGGAAAAGATCAAGAAGGCATGGTATTAAAACAAAAAATTTATGATTATAATGTAAATGAAAAAGAATTTTTATTAATTGAAACAGAACGTCCTACTACAAGAAAAACAAGAATTATTGCAATACACCAACAAGTTTGCCGTTTAGATAAAGAAGATAAAACACCTATAGATAACGAAATTTTAAATAAAATCTTAAACCAAATTAAACCAATTATAAAAGATGTTAATGGAATCATTATCTCAGATTATGATAAAGGTGTTGTAATACCAGAATTAATTCATCAAATTGTATTACTTTCTAAAGAATATAATATTCCAGTTTTTGTAGATCCACAGGTTACACATTTTTCTTATTATAAGAATGTTTTTATTGTTACTCCAAACCATCACGAAGCAGGAAAATTCTTAGGTAGAAAATTAAATAATGAAAGTAATAAAGATATTGAAGAAGCAGGATATGAAATTTTAAATCAACTTCAATGTAATTTTGTATTAATTACACGTGGAGAAAAAGGTATGACTTTAATTTCTTATGATAATACTTTACATATTCCCACAATGGCACAAGAAGTTTTTGATGTAACTGGTGCTGGAGACACAGTTATATCAATCTTAGCTGCCTCTTATTGTGCTGGAGCAGATATAGATTATGCTACTTTATTAAGTAATCAGGCAGCAGGTATAGTAGTAGGAAAATTAGGTGCAGCAACTATTAAGCCAGATGAATTATTAGTTTAACTTTATGAATATATTAGAAAATATTTATAAAAAAATAAAAACTAATGAAGAAGAATTGCTAAATCAAATAAATACCTTAAAATTGCAAAAGAAAAAAATTGTATTCACGAATGGTTGTTTTGATATTTTACATACTGGACATATTAATTATTTAGCAAGAGCAAAAGAATTGGGAGATATTTTAATCGTTGCAGTTAATAGTGATCATTCAGTAAAACGTTTAAAAGGTAAGGAACGTCCTATTAACACCTTAAATGATAGAATGTTTTTATTAGCTTCTTTATGTTTTATTGATATAGTTACTTTCTTCGAAGAAGATACTCCAACAGAAATTTTAAAAAAAATTAAACCAGATATACATGTAAAAGGTGGTGATTATAAAATTGAAGATTTACCAGAAAAACAAATTATCGAATCTTATGGAGGAAAAATTATTATTCTTCCCTTTGTCCAGGGTTATTCTACAACCAATATCATCACCAAAATGAAAAAATAATTAAGATTAAGACTCAATATTAATAAAATTTTATTTTTTTAATTATAAATACAAATAATTGTTGAAATTTTTTCAATTTATCGTTATATAGATATAGGGTGTATATGTATATAAAATATACACCAAAACTAAATATTGGAGGTATTTATGGAAAAAAAACATATAGTTGTTGCAGGAAGTGGATTTGCAGGGTTGGAAAGTGCTTTTTTATTAAGACATTATTTTAAAGATAAAATTAAAATAACTATTATATCTAACGAAGAAAATTTTTTATTTAGACCCAATACAATTTACATACCTTTTGGATTAGAGCCAGAGGAATTACAAATTCCTTTAAAAGAAGTTCTTCCAAAATATAATATTGAATTTATTATTGATAAAGTACAGGATGTTGATCCAGAATCCGCACTACTATTAACTGATAATCATAAAATATCTTATGATTATTTAATATTGGGTACTGGTGCAGCAATGAGACCAGAAGAAATTCCCGGATTAAAAGAATATGCAAATACAATATGGACACCAAAAGAAATGTTACAATTACGTCGAATCTTTACAAAAAACCATTCAAAGAGCTAAAGATAATAAAACAACAGATATTTTATTTGTAGTTCCACCTAACAATAAATGTTCTGGTCCACTTTACGAAATGGTTATGATGGTAGATACTTATTTAAAAAGACAAGGTGTAAGAAATAAAGTAAATATTACATGGACTACATTTGAATCTGGTTATATACAGGCATTTGGACCACGTTTAAATGATGTTGTAACAGAAGAATTTAAAGAAAGAAATATTACAGGTCTAAAAGAATATATTGTCAAAGAAGTTTTACCAAACAAAGTTATTTATCAAAATGGAGAAGAAATTCCTTATGATGTATTGATTTCTTTTCCTCCCTATATAGCTAGTGTATTTTATAAAAATATTCCTACTGATGAACGAGGTTTTATACAAACCAATTTTAATGATCGTAGTGTTAAAGGATATAATAATATTTTCGCACCAGGTGATGCTGGAGATTTTCCCGTAAAACAAGCATTCTTAGCATTTCTACAAGCAGATACAGTTGCAAATAAAATCCATGCAGACTTATTAAATAGTGATTTTAAAGAAGGGTTTGATCCAGTCTCAATGTGTGTTATGGAACAATTTGATAAAGCAACTTTTGCTCAAGTCCCTTTACGATTAACAGGTAATTCCACAAAACCTATAGAAGTAGATCCAGAACGTATTGATGAATATAAAGTTGGCGTATCTCCTTTATGGAGAATTGGGAAAAAAATGCTTGGTATTTACTTACCAATGAGATTTAGACATGCAGAACCATTCCATGCAGGCGCAGCCTGGAAAACAATGGAATTGGGTTTAAAAGGAATGTCTTCTATTTTAGCAGATTAAATTAAAATCAATATTTTGCGATCCTTAGGGATCGCTTTTTTTATTTTATATTACAGTATTTTATACAATATCTAATTCTTTCTATAATCGATGGTGCTTTTGACTTCATTCCCATTTCTATTGCCCACTCTGGTATAAAAGAAAGACCAGGATCAAAACTTAATTTAAATACCATAATGGTTGTATTATTTTTATAAGGAAACAATCTGACAGCACCTCTATTAACTTTAATATCTCCACCAATTTCAATCCATTCTTTACCATAATTAACTGGATCAATGATTTCTTTTATAATTGTCCATCGATCCGATAATGGCCAGGGAAAATTTAATAAAGATTTTTTAACATATAAATTCCCTTTTTTTTCTAATATATGTTTTTCTAATATATCTGGATAAATTTGTTTATTATCACTGTTTAAAAGTTTCCATACATAATCAATATTTGCATCGATCTTTCCAATAACAGTAATAATACCTAAATTGCTATTTATTTTTTTTAAATTTGTATAAATTGTTCCATCTTCAATTATAGGAAGAATGTTTTTATAAGACTCTAATCTTAATTCTTGATACGAAAAACTCCATATAGGTAAAGCAATAAAAACTAAAACATTAACAATATTTATCCTGTAAAACATCTAGTAATACCTCCATTTGTTCTTTTGAACCAATCGTAATTCTTAGATATTCTGGATTTTCTTTAAAATAACGAACTAAAATGTTTTTTGATAATAAATATTCATATAAATCTTTTGCATTTTTATCTGGTGGAGATGTATATATAAAATTCGTTTTTGAAGGTAATGTAATAAAATTCAATTTCTTTAATTGAGCTATAAACCAATCTCTTATTTCTATAATTTTATTAATATTATTTTTAAAATAGGAGTAATTTTCTAAAATTAGCAATCCTACTTTTTGGGTAAATAAATTTACATTATAGGAATCTCTTATTTTATCAAATTCTTCTATCCATTTTTGATGGGCAATCAACCAACCTAATCTTAAACCTGCTAAAGAAAATGCTTTAGAAAAGGTACTACAAACCATAAGCATAGGATAATCATCTGAGCCTGCTTCTTCCATTACACTTTCTGCTCCAAAAAAAACATAAGCTTCGTCAATTAAAACTGGTTTATTTAAATTTTGATATAATTCTAAAATATCTCTTTTTGTTAATGCAATTCCTGTTGGTGCATTAGGATTTGTAATAACTATCATTTTCGGATTATATTTTTTATTATATTCTATCACCAATGACAAATCAACGGTAAAATCTTTTTTTAAAGGAACTTTAATCACATTAGCATTTAATGCACTACATAATACTGGATATAAGCTATAAGAAGGATCCAATACTAAAACTTTTTCTTCTGGAATTAAAAATGTACGAAAAACAATAGATAAAATATCATCAGAACCATTACCAATTAAAACTTCATTTTCGCTTTTATGATATAATTGAGCAATTTTTTTTCTTAAATTTGATGATTTAGGATCTGGATAAAGATGAAATCGATTTTCTCTTATAATTTTTTCCATTTCTTTTAAAATAAAATCTGGTAATGGATAGGGATTTTCATTTGTATTCAATTTTATAACTTTTTGATCTAATTGTAATCCAGGTGTATAGGCATGCATGTTACGAATATGCTCTGGAATCCAGTGTTTTAATTGATTCATAGAATTAAATACAGAAAAATTCTTGTTTATTATAAAATCAAATGAATATTAGGAACTTCTATTGAAAAATAAATAGAATTTTTTTTATATTTCTCTATATAAATAGATTTTCTAATAAATCTATATAAAAAGCCCCATATAGGGGCTATGAATTTAACCAAATAAGATTTTTGTAAATGTTTTGAATAATTGTTTGATTTTTTTAGAATAAGGAAACCACCAGAGTTCAAATGGTATATTAAATCGATCCACTAATACAGATTGCATATCTGTAAAAGCTCTTAATCCTTCTTTTGAATATACTCTACCCATACCACTTTCTTTAACCCCTCCAAAAGGAAGATCCGAAATAATATAGTTGATTAATACATCATTAATACATATGGTTCCACTTTTAATTTGTCTTGCTACTCTCTGGGCTCTTTTTTTATTTTTTGACCATACAGAACCATTTAAACCATAAGGTGTTTTATTGGCAATTTCTATTGCTTCTTCTTCTGTTTTAAATGTTTTAATTGCAAGAACAGGTCCAAATGTTTCATCTTTCCATACTTTCATATCATCTTTAACATTTGTTATAATTGTAGGTTTTATAAATAATCCATTCATAAACGCTTCGTTTCTTTCTCCACCTGCAATAATTTGTGCTCCTTTTTCTTTAGCATCTTTAATATGATCCATAACAATTTGAAATTGTTTTTCAAAAGCCATAGAACCAACACTTACATCATCTTTATAATATCCTTGTTTAATTTGTTCTAATTCTTGTTTTATTAATTCTATAAATTTATTATAAACAGATTCATGTATAATAATTCTTTCTACAGCAATACAGGTTTGTCCAGAATTAGAAATTCCACCCCATAAAGCTGCTTTGGCTGCTCTTTTTAAATTTGCATCTTCGAAAATGATCATAGGATCTTTACCACCTAATTCTAAAATAACTGGTTTTAACATTCTACCACAAACTTCCGCAATTTTTCTACCTGTTGCAGTAGAACCTGTAAAACAAATCATATCTGTATTTAGAGATTCTACTAAAGCTGCTCCTGTTCTTCCATCTCCAGTAGCTACTAAAAATGCATCTTCTGGTATACCAGCCCTTGTTGCTATTTCGCGTAACTTCAAAGTTGTATTAGGTGTTACTTCTGATGGTTTTACAACAACTGTATTACCAGCCATTAATGCCTGTACAACAGGTCCAGCAGTTAATATAAATGGATAATTCCATGGACTTATAACTCCAACAACACCCTTGGGATGATAAGAAACATAAGCTTTTTTATGAACAAAAATTCCAGTAGAACGAGGCTCATCTTTTAAATATTTGGGACCTTTTTTAACAACATAATTTAAATGCTCAGAAACAGTAAAAATTTCTACTATTCCATCCATTTCTGTTTTTCCTGTTTCTTTGCAGATAGTATCCACAAGTTCGTCCATATCTTTAACAATTTGTTTTTGTAATTTTTTTAAATATCTAGCTCTCTCCTTTAATGTTAATTTACTCCATATCGGAAAATATTTTTTTGCACGTAATACAAGCTCTTCTACTTGCTCTTTATCCAGAATAGGAACTTTGCTAATCTCTTCCCCCGTCGCTGGATTTATATTTATTATTTCTTGTGTTTTTTCTTGAATAATGGTAGTCATAAAAACCCCCTATAATAATTAAATTTCTAACCTATGTTTACAACTATACAAGAATGATCAAGTTTTTTTTGAATTTTTATTAAAAAAAATAACAACAAATATGTCAGCGAATTTTATAATCATCATCTATTATTAACTAAAATAATTTTTTATTTTTTATTAGTTTTTTACAAAAATATGCTGCTAATTATATTTAAACACAAGGCTTTGTTACATAACTCCCGTTTTAAAGCAAATTCTTTTATAAAAGTGATATTTTTCATATATTACTAACATATGTTTAAAAATTCAATATTTCTTATATAACACGAAAAATTTATTAATAATATTTATAAATATTTTTAATAAATAGCAAATAATTAACTTTTATGCAACAGAGCTTAAATATAATAGATAATATAAAATTTAATATAAAAAACAAATGACTTAAATTTAGTTTGTATAAATCTATTAATTTTTATATTATGATTTTTAAAATATTTAGCAATTTCTTGTTTTTATGTTAATATTTCCGAAACC
>BPII01000040.1 GCA_026004035.1 Candidatus Sericytochromatia bacterium
ATTTTTAATTTAGATTGTAATTTTAAAAATAATGTTAATATAAATAATATAATAAATCAAATTTTTAAATTATTAATACAATATTCTATAGAGTTAGAAATTTATAGTGCAAAATTCCAGAATCACCAATATAATTTTCCAGATTTAAATCTTTTATTTATCCCAGAAAACAAACAAGAAATTACAATTAAAGGTAAATATGGCAAAGAAAATAAAGATAATATTGATATTTTTGGTAAATGGAATATCAGTAAATTACAAAACAGAATTCATTTTAATTTAAATCATTTTAAATTCTTACCCAAGAAAACAATTTTAAATGATATTTGGGTATATCATAATTTCTCTAAAATTTTAAAAAACAATACAAGCATTTCATTTTTTATAACAGGAAAAGGTTCAATAGATTTTACTGATGAAGGATATGCATTAAATATATATGGAGATTTTCATCAGTTTAACTCTAATATTTTATTTATATACATATAAAGGATATTCGAGGTAAAATAAAATTTACGGAAATTAAAGCTTTTTTGAGAGATTATTTAAACCAAAGGTTCGAGATCCAATTTGATAAATCTAAATTATATTTCGAAAAAGTACATAATGAAAACAACAATAATATTAAATTATCTGGAAACTTTATTTATTAACAATTCTAATATTAAAACACCAATCAATTCTAAAGGAAATATTGATTTTGATATAAAGATTTTTGAATCTGATAAAAATTTCGATCTCTCTTCAATCATAAATCTTAATAAGTTTATATTACTACAAGAGAAATTTTTTCCCATTATATTTTTAAAAAATGCAACAATTAATTCCAATTCAATGAATCAATTTTTATTAAATATCGATGGAACAATAAATTCATTAGATTTCAACTATAATGCAAGTTTGAACTTTGATTTTAATCTTTTTCCATCATGGAAAATCAACGGAACATTTACACTATTAGAAACCAATTATCAGGTATTATTAGATTTATTTTCTGATTTATATAATTATTATATCAAGGATGCGACAAAAGAAAATGCACCTAAATATGAAGACCTTGGACCTGCCTGGGAAAATAAATTTTCTAATTCTAATTTTTATAAAATTTATTTAAGAAATATTTCTATTAATAATAATATTCAATTTCTTAATCCGAAACAAAAAAACATACCAGAGCTAAAAGGTAATTTTATAACCAATGATAAAATACTAACTTTATCATTAAATGGAGATAATCAGAAATCCCATATTATTATCCAATATAATATTGATTATTTACAGATGGTACCTTTTCATAATCTTTTTTTATTATTTGATCTAAAACAACCAGAGCTTGAAATACCTTTCCTATGCAAAAATTGTAAAAAATATATCAATAGAACTTTATTTTCATATACTTCTAATTTTAATGGAATATATATTGCAGATTTTTATTTAAATAACACAAGTAATTTAAAATTTGAAGTTGATTCAATCATAATAGAAAATGATTATAGAAGAGAGATGATAGAAAAACTTTTAAGTATAGATTTAGCCAATATTCCAGTTCAATTAAAAATAAATTATTCCAGCTATGGTGTTATTTATACTCCTATCCAAATTGAAACAGAAAATGAAAAATATATACTAAGAGGATTTGGAAATTATAATATTTTTAATGGGGGAAAATTAAATTTTTATTTTTATAATAAAGAAACCAAACTTAATAGAAATTTTGTTATTAAAATTCGAAAGGATGGTATATGGATACCTTCATACCTATATTAATTTTATTATTACTTAGTTTTTCGTGCAAAAAAAAAGAAGAAATAATAAAATACGAAGAAACCAATTTTACAATTCATGGTATATACGAAATTTACCCTTCTTATCAGAAAAAAATAATTAAATTCGAAGATAAAAATATATGCAAATATTACGAAAATGATATAATAAAAAATTGTTATTATAGAATTTCTCAAAATTATTTAAAAATTTATATAGAGAATAATCTACCAGAAGGAATTTTTTATATTGATAAAACAAAACAAAAAATATATAGAGGTTTATGGAATAATGAAGTTCGATTTCTTAAAGCATATCAATAAACAGGTGGAAAAATAAAATTAATGCCAAAAATATTACCATGTTCAAAAATCTCTGGTGGTGGAGGACCAAAATTATGATTTAATAAAACTCTAATACATGCTTCATCAACAGGTTTTTGCCCCATACTGGATACAATCTTAACATCTCGAACTGTTCCATCATAATCTAATAAAAAAAGAACTCGTACAATTTGAGGTTTTATAGGCTGACTTACTACAACTCCTGCAGAATCCCTCCAGACAAGATTTAAACCAGGAGGAGCAAAATTTTCACGTATCTGCCTTAACATATCTCGAAAATATTTATAACCTTTTAATTCAACACTTGCTATAGCAAATTGAGGAGAATTATCCCATCGTAATGCAAAATCATTCCTAAAACGATAATTAGCTGGTATTTTTGTCGGTAATTCCTGTTGTTCTTTTAATGTTTTAGAAATCTTTTGTCTTTCCTGCTTTAGACCTGAATGTGAAATTTTTAAATCAATAGTATTTTGAGAATTTGGATTTTCTAAACTATTTTTTTGATTTATTTCTTTATTTGTAGAACTATCATTTGGTATAATATTTTGAGAGAAATAATAAATTAAAAGTTCATCAGAATTCGTTAAAGTATGAAAGCCCACTTCTTTTGTTATTCCACCACTACCTCCAGAAGTAATGGAAGAGTACACTGGAATCTGTCCTTTTTTAGGTTTACTAAAAGTGTTATGTTCTACTATAACAGGGTAAACATTCATATAATTATAAATAATTGAATTTTTTTGTTGAATTAAATGAAGTAATCGAAATGGAATTTCTGGTAATAATAAAAACTGCAATAATAAAAATAAAGGAAAAAGAACAATAAGAATAGCATAACGAAAATATTCCCATTCAATTATTTCTATGTGATGATTTTTAATTTTCGAGTACATATAAATTTTCTTTTAGATTTTGTTTAATAAATTTATAACCTTTTTCTGTTAAAATCCTTCCTTTTTTTGTTTTTTCTATTAGACCTAATTTTAATAAAAAAGGTTCATGATTTTCTAAAATTGTTTTTTCCTCCTCATCTAATAAAGAGCTTAACGTTTTTATACCAACAGGCCCACCTTTATATCGTTTATAGATTATATATAATATTTTTTTATCTATTTCATTTATTCCATTTGATGATATACCCAGATTATTTAAACAAAAATCAATAAAATCTTTTGATATATTCTGTACATTTTCTACTATAGCATAATCTCGAATTCTTTTCATAATTCTTACAGCCTCTCTTGGAGTCATTCTACAATATGTAGCAATATAAATAGCTATTTCTTCTGATAATTCTAAATTCAATTCTTTTGATAATTGTATAATAATTTCTGCTAATTCTTCTATCTTATAAAAAGAAAATTTCATTTCAATACCAAAACGCGCTCTTAATGGAGAACTTAAATACCCAGAACGTGTTGTTGCACCAATTAAAGTAAATTTTTTTAAAGGAATACGTATGGATTTTGCTGTTATACCTTCTCCAATAATTATATCAATAAAATAATCCTCCATAGCTGAATATAAAACCTCTTCGCAAGAACGATTTAAACGATGGATTTCATCAATAAATAGAATATCTTTTTCATTTAACGTTGTTAAAATTTTAGCCAGATCTCCAATTTTGGTTAATGTTGGAGCACTTACTGAATGAAATTTTACCTGTAATTCATTTGCAATTATATTTGCTAAGGTTGTTTTACCTAATCCAGGAGGACCAGATAATAAAATATGATCTAATGCTTCATCCCGGATACGAGATGATTCTAACATCACTTTTAGTCTTTCTATAATTTCTTTCTGGCCAATAAATTTATCTAATCTATCTGGTCTTAAAGAATAATTCACAAATACTAATTTAATATATATATGTTTAGTTTCAAATCTTTTTTAGGAAAATCAGTTATTTTTATGCTTTTTTAAAAGTTTTTTAGAATAAATACAGCAGGAAGTTTTTCAATATTTTTGATTATAATATAGATGTTCAAAAAATCTAATAATATCTCTTACTCTATATTTTTTATTTTTATTAATTTTTTATTGACTTATTACTTTCACTTTTATTTTTTCTATATGCCAAATCATAAATTTACTCTAAAATACGATGAATTCTTTAAAATCGTAACCAAAAACTTCTTTGAACTACTAAACTGCAACGTAATCACAGAATACGAAATACTTAATCTACCCAAAAAAGCAGACATCATTATCATTAAAAATCCAGATACTAAAAAATTAGATTTATTTAAATATTTTAAAATTTTCAATATAATATCTTTCAAATCCGAAAAAGATAAACCCTCTATCAAAGATTTTAACGACCTATTTATCTATCTCACGGGCTTCTGTAATAGAGAAAAATCCGCTAACCTTAATAATACTACTATTACTCTTATAACACCAGACTTTACTAAATCATTCAAAAATCTATTAAATAAACATGCCATTTTATTACAAGACGGTCTTTATAAATTCCATAATGATTTATTAAATATCTACTTTATCGAAATTAACCAACTTGATATTAATGCACTACGAAATAGAATATCTCTATATCTTCGCTAATCAAAATAAATTAAAAGAAGGTCTAAAAAACATTAAACTAATTCCCATTAAAGATAAAAAAATGATTGCATTATTACAAGAAATGTATTATGTTAGATATAGTAATTTCGAAAAACAATTACCAGAGGGTATTAAAATGCCAAAAGTTTACGAAGCTGATATTACGGACTTAGTAAAACCTCATTATGAAAAAGGTTTGCAAGAAGGATTACAAAAAGGAAAACTTGAAGGAAAATAGAAGGATTACAGGAAGGATGCAAAAAGGTGAGAAGGAAGGCAACTAAAAGCAAAAATAGAAACAGCAAAAAAAATGTAAAAAAAGGATATCGATATAGAATTTATTGATAAATAACTGGCTTATCTAAAAAAGATTTAAAAAAATATAGAATTATTGAATAATTTCTGCCCAATCCCCTACCCATTGATTTTTAGATAGTAAATCAAATTTTATAATTTTTTCTCAAACTAATCCTTCTTTTTCTTAACTTATTCTATAAATTCCGATAATCAAAATATATCCCTCTATGACAAAACATAAATTTACTCTAAAATATGACGAATTCTTTAAAATCGTAACCAAAAACTTCTTTGAACTACTAAACTGCAACGTAATCACAGAATACGAAATACTTAAATCTACCCAAAAAAGCAGACATCATTATCATTAAAAATCCAGATACTAAAAAACTAGAATTATTTAAATATTTCAAATTATTTAACATTATATCTTTTAAATCCGAAAAAGATAAACCCTCTATCAAAGATTTTAACGACCTATTTATCTATCTTACGGGCTTCTGTAATAGAGAAAAATCCGCTAACCTTAATAATACTACCATTACTCTTATAACACCAGACTTTACTAAATCATTCAAAAATCTATTAAATAAACATGCCATATTATTACAAGACGGTCTTTATAAATTCCATAATGATTTATTAAATATCTACTTTATCGAAATTAACCAACTTGATATTAATGCCTACGAAATAGAATATCTCTATATCTTCGCTAATCAAAATAAATTAAAAGAAGGTCTAAAAAATATAAAACGGCGCATTGTAATTCAAGTGCAACATCTTAATGGGGAATAGTTTTGGTTTCACAGAAAAAAATATTTCATACGGTGTTTGATACTGCAAGCATTTTCTTGCACGATGATTTAATTTTATTTCTACATCTTGTATAATTTTGTCTAAATTTTCAGTTTTTCTAAAATCTATCCCTTTGGGTAAATATTGTCTAATTAATCCATTGGTATTCTCATTTAAACCTCTTTGATAGGGTTTTCCGGGGTCAGTAAAATAAACTCTGATATTTTTGATTTCCTGAATGATTTTATATAAACCATTGTGTAGCATTTCTATTCCATTATCATAAGTAATACTTAAAAGTTTTTCTTTTGGAATAGAATTGAATTTTCGCAAAACTTTTTCTTTTGTTTCTTTAAGCTTTTTTGATGATACATAAAGCATTATAGTATAACGACTCAATTTTTCAACAAAAGTAAATACATAGCCAGAACCTTTTTTCCCTTCTATGGTATCTCCTTCCCAATGTCCCATCGTTTGAATTTCTGGTCTTTGTTGTATTGTCCAAATGTCTAAATTATCTCTATTTTTCCTTATTTTCCGCCAGTTTTTTCGGTATTTTTTTCCTCCTCTTCGCAAATATTGAACGAGATTCCATCCCATTACTCTCTGATAAAAATAAATATAATTATAAATAGTTTTGAATGATATATGAAGTTTTTTATTTTTAGGATATAACATTCGTAATCTACCAGCAATCTGTTCT
This sequence comes from Candidatus Sericytochromatia bacterium, assembly GCA_026004035.1. Taxonomy (GTDB): domain Bacteria; phylum Cyanobacteriota; class Sericytochromatia; order UBA7694; family JACMQJ01; genus BPII01. Next base: position 6,475 of record BPII01000040.1, read on the forward strand.
GGTGAATATTGTAAAAAAATCAAAGCATAAAAAATAAAAATCCAAAGTCTTGTATGATTCAAATATCTTAAATATCTTCTTGTCTTTCGTATTTTATACCAAGCCTGTGCCTTTCGGGCAGAATAAATTATCTTATGATTTTCAGTATATGAATTTCGCTTTAATTCTCTACTAATGGTAGAAGGTGCTCTATTTAAATACTTTGCAATTTTTCTTATGCTATGACCTTGCTCATACAAAAATTGAATGACAGCTCTTTCATCTATTTTAAGATGGGTATAAGTTTTAGGGGTGTTCATGGTGGTTCTCCTCCTTATCCCATATTCTTGGGGAATCACTATGAACATTTTTTCTAAACTTTCTTAATAAAAAAACTAAAAATTCCGTTGCACTTCCTTTTACAATTGGGCAACTAATTCCCATTAAAGATAAAAAAATGATTGCATTATTACAAGAAATGTATTATGTTAGATATAGTAATTTCGAAAAACAATTACCAGAGGGTATTAAAATGCCAAAAGTTTACGAAGCTGATATTACGGACTTAGTAAAACCACACTATGAAAAAGGTTTACAAGAAGGATTGCAAAAAGGAAAACTTGAAGGAAAATTAGAAGGATTACAGGAAGGAATCCAAAAAGGAAAACTTGAAGGTTTACAGGAAGGGCAACTAAAAGCAAAAATAGAAACAGCAAAAAAAATGAAAAAAGAAGGTTTATCGATTGATTTAATTGTAAAAATAACTGGCTTATCTAAAAAAGATTTAAAAAAATATAGAATAATTGAATAATTTCTGCCCAATCCCCTACCCATTGATTTTTAGATAGTAAATTAAATTTTATAATTTTTTCTCAAACTAATCCTTCTTTTTCTTAACTTATCCTATAAATTCCGATAATCAAAATATATCCCTCTATGACAAAACATAAATTTACTCTAAAATATGACGAATTCTTTAAAATCGTAACCAAAAACTTCTTTGAACTACTAAACTGCAACGTAATCACAGAATACGAAATACTTAAATTACCCAAAAAAGCAGACATCATTATCATTAAAAATCCAGATACTAAAAAACTAGAATTATTTAAATATTTCAAATTATTCAACATTATATCTTTTAAATCCGAAAAAGATAAACCCTCTATCAAAGATTTTAACGACCTATTTATCTACCTCACGGGCTTCTGTAATAGAGAAAAATCCGCTAACCTTAATAACACTACCATTACTCTTATAACACCAGACTTTACTAAATCATTCAAAAATCTATTAAATAAACATGCCATATTATTACAAGACGGTCTTTATAAATTCCATAATGATTTATTAAATATCTACTTTATCGAAATCAATCAACTTGATATTCATGCACTACGAAATAGAATATCTCTATATCTTCGCTAATCAAAATACATTAAAAGAAGGTCTAAAAAACATTAAACTAATTCCCATTAAAGATAAAAAAATGATTGCATTATTACAAGAAATGGTATTATGTTAGATATAGTAATTTCGAAAAACAATTACCAGAGGGTATTAAAATGCCAAAAAGTTTACGAAGCTGATATTACGGACTTAGTTAAACCACACTACGAAAAAGGATTACAAGAAGGTAAAAAGAAAGGAGAATTAAAAGCAAAAATAGAAACTGCAAAAAAGTTAATTAAAAAAGGAATAGATATAAATATTATTATAGAAGCTACTGGTTTATCTAAAAAAGAACTAAAAAAATATGGTATTATTAAATAATCTTTTTTGCTCATTTACTTATAAGTCTATATCAATTCTATAATAATTATTTTTTTGATGAAATCCTTCTCTTTCTTAACTTAT
>BPII01000041.1 GCA_026004035.1 Candidatus Sericytochromatia bacterium
TGTATCGAATTGAATTTTTCCAGTAATGGTTCTTTTTTCGTCATTAGGATTAATAGCAGTAATTTTAAATGTTCTATAATTGGGAATTTCTTCGATTAATTCTACTACCTGTATTTGTATCTTTTTATTATTCTGTGTATTTTGATTTGGGCTCTGGCTCAATATTGGTAATGTACTAAATAAAAATAGAAATAAAAATTTCGATAAATATTTCATATAAAATCAATTTTGTTTTAATAATCAATAAAATCAATAAAATAATACTTGTTTAAAACTCTTTTTTTAGAAAGATTGATTTTTAATGAAGAGATGGTTATTTTATTGTTTTCTATTGTTCTTTATTAAGAGTATATATGCTCAGGAACAAATACAAGAAATGATATTTCTTCCTTTAAAAAAGGAAAATCGATGTTATATTTTTTCTTCTTTAACGGGAGAAAAATTATCTTATTTTGAATGTGAGGATATAGGCAAACAATCTAAGGATTTAATTCCTGTTAAATTTAAAGGAAAATGGGGTTATATAAATGGTAAAGGTATCTGGATAATTGAACCTAAATTTGATTTTGCAGATAATTTTTATAAGGATTTAGCAAGAGTAAGAATAAATCAAAAATATGGTTTTATTAATAAAAAAGGAGAAGTCGTTATAGATTTAAAATTTCGTTATGCTGGAAGCTTTATTGATAATGATATAGCACCCATTCAATGTGATGAAGATAAAAATGATTTATATGGATATATCGATATTACTGACAAACTAATTATTCCATGTGAATTTCAAAATGCTTATGAATTTTTCAATAATATAGCAAGGGCAAGAAAATGGGATTTATATGGTTATATATTTTACGACAACAAAGATAAAAAAAGGAAAATATTACAAAATTTTCAATATAGTCTTGCTGGTGATTTTGGTACAAAAATAACTTATGCCTTAAAAAATAATGGTTTTGTATTTATAGAACCAGATGGTAAAATTAAAAAACAATTAGATTCATCTCTTGTACCTGATAGTTTTTCTTTTACAGATCCTCTTGCAAAAATTCAGGACTTAAATACAGGATGGTATGGCTATATTGATAAGGAATTTCGTATTCAAATTCCAGCAATTTTTTTAAAAGCAGAAATGTTTTATTTAGGATATGCAAAGGTAATAGGTCCCAAAATTTATCAGAATATAGAAATAGAGGTAAAAGAAATTGAAGAGTCCTATAAAAAAAATAATTTTGAAGAATTTTATATAGATACCTTAGGAAGAAGAATTACATTTTGGGATTAAAGGGTAATCATAAATTTCCATAATAAAAGAAATTAATTTATTTTCTTCATTAAGAGTAAAAAAACCTTTAAAAAAATTCTGATTTAACATATAAGGAAACCAGAAAATATCATCTTCCCACATTTTATCAAAAGGAATAGAATAGAATAATTTATCAATATTATTAGAAGTTATATGTTCTGGAATAGAAAACCATAAGGGCTTCATTTCTTCTGTTTCTTCTGGATTTCCCGAAAAATTGTTGCAATAAAAAACATAACCTTTTATATCTGGACTTTCTGAATTTTTAAATGTAAAATATAACTTTCCTGTATATATAAGACGATTGGGAATTAAATGACATTCTTCGTATATTTCTCTTTTTGCTGCCATAAGAATTGTTTCTTCTTTTTTTACTTTGCCACCGAAACCGTTATAATATTCTTTTCCAAAACCTCTTTTCTTTTTTCCTAAAAGCATTCTATCCTTATTTTTTAAAAATGTTAAAGTATATGCTCGAAATGATAAATATTGAATTTCTTTGTTTAAAGAGATTTCTGGTATTAATAAATTTTCATTCAAAATAATTGACATATCATAATCTTTAAAATAATCAATCAGTTTTTTGTGGTTTATAATAATTTCATTAAATGGCATCTTTAAGTAATTTAAAATTTTTATAAATATTAATATATGTTCTATATTTTTAGATAAAATTTTACTTTTAAAATTAATATTATATAATTGATATTGTAGTTGGATTTGATTTTCCTTTAAAAATATAAATAATGTATTATTTTTCATATAGAAAATCTGGTTTTATTTATAACAGATTTAATATTTTACAATATTTTAGTTGAAAGATTTATAAGAAACAATTTTTTGGGGTATAGAATAAAATAATGCACTAATTATATCAAAGTTTATGAAGTTAGTTACAGTATCTGATTTAATGAGTAGAAAATTAATAACAGTAAATCCAGAAGATAAAGTTATTGATATTATTGATTTATTTGAAAAACATAAAGTTCATCATTTACCAGTAAAAGATAAAAAATCAAAAGAAATTATTGGAATGGTTTCTGATAAAGATGTGGCAAGTTTTTTAAATATTCTAAAACTAATTTCTACAAAAAATTACTCGTTAAAAGTTGAGGATATAATGACAACACCTATATTTGCTTATTATGATGATGTTGGTATTGATCAAGCAGCAAAAGCAATGCTTGATAATAAAATTCATGCAATTCTAGTTGTATCGAAAGAAACAGAAGAGTATATAGGTATTATTACATCAACGGATCTATTAAAATATTTATCAGAAAATAAGCAATATAAAGGATTTGATGCCTAATTTACCATTAAATAAAAAATCTTGTAAGCGTTCAAAGAAAGCCGTATAATTTATAGTTCCTATTAATTTTGCTTCTAAATTGTTATTTATAATAAAAAAATTTGATTTTCTTATATTTTTTTAGTAAGATCTTTAATAAAAATTAGACTATAATTATTGATGGCTACCTATATAAGAAAGAATATACAAAGTCCTAACGAAGAACTAGAAGAATCAACCAATACGACTATTTTACACTTTATGATTTATATTCCCTATAAAGAAGATTTACAGGATTTAAGAAATCAGCATTCCAGCTATTCGGATATGTTTTTGTTTTTAATTTCTAAATACATAGAAAGACTAAAAAAATTAGCAAATCAAAAGAAAACCAGTAAAAAAATTTATCAGATAGTATGTAATGATTATGAACATTATTCTGTAAGGGTAAGTCAGAATATTCACCAATTATTAAAAGACATATCCGAGATGACGGGATATAGTGTAAGTCATATAATAAGATTACTAATAGAATGGGAATGTTATAGAAGGTTTGATGATAAGGTATCTCTATTAAGGGTCCCATTAAGGGAAATTGGCCGTGAATTTGTAACAAGTGTTACAGAAATCAGGATAGAGCATAGATTTTACAGGGCAAGGGAACTGGTAGAAGAAGACGTTGAAATATTATGTGCTTAAAATAATTTACGAAAATATAAATTGATCACTTATAAAATCTTATATTGTATATTTGTAAAATTTCCATTATTTTAAAATTTGTATAGATAAATTTTATTAAATTGAAGATTATTTTTAAGTATAAAAGTAATTTTAAATAGGAAGATGTATTATAAAAATAGAACCACCTTCTGGATTATCTTTAACGAAAATGTGTCCTTGATGAATTCGAACAATTTGTCTAACTATGGATAATCCCAGTCCTGTTCCCCCTTCTTTTCTTGAGCGATCTTTATCAATTCTAAAAAATCGTTCAAAAATTTTATTTTTATATTCATCTGGTATACCAGGTCCATAATCTTTGATTGAAATAGAAATTTTTCCACCATTGATTCTTTCTATTTGTATTTCAATAGTTTGATTTTCCGTTGAATAACGAGCAGCATTACTGATTAAATTTATAAACATATGTTCTAATAATAGAGGATCAGCATATAATGTGGGAATATTATCAGGAATTTTATATTGTAAACAGAGGTTTTTAGGTTTTAAAATACCTTCGACTAATAATCTTAAATTATCTAAAAATTCATTGATGTTAATTTCTGTTGGATGAAATGGATAAGATTTAGATTCTAATGAAGAAATCATTACCATATCATTTATAATTCTTTCCATTCGTTCAGAATTTCTTAAAATTCCTTCTAAGAATTGAACAAATATTTTATTTTGATGATTATTATAAAAGCGATCCAGTAATGTTTCTGTATAACCACGAATACTTGTTATAGGTGTTTTTAATTCATGACTGGCATTTTGTAAAAAATCTTCTCGCATTCTTTTAATATTATACTCTTCTGTCATATCATTTATAATAAATAATATTAGTTTATCTTGATTCATTTTTTGTAATTCTTCATTGAAAGGTTCTAAATGAATTTCATAAAATCTTATATGGTAAAATTTATCTTTATCAATGATTTCAAAAACATTTTTATCCTGTTTTAAACCGGAGAAAATATATTGTATATTTTTTTTATATAAAATTTTATAAATTAAATCTAAAAGTGCTGGATTTTTTATAACTTCAAAATAATTTTTTTCTTTAAAGTCTGTCTTAATATTATCATAACAGAATCTATTCTTAATAAATTGATTTATATATAGAATTTTTCCATTTTGATCTAAGCATATTACTCCTTCTTTTAAGTTATTTAAGAGAGAATTTAATAAACTTTTTTCTAAATTTAATTCTTCTAGATAAGATGAATATTTTTTTAAGAATTTTTGGGTAAAATTATGGAGTAATTGAATTTCTATAATTTTTGATGAGATTTCTATATTTTTATCATATTTTGGAAATTTTTTAAAATAATTTAGAATCAGTGTTATTGGCTTTACAATATAATTACTTGTTCTATATAGCAAGTAAATGGTAAAAAGATAAAATAAAAAAGATATAATAAAAAAAAATATAAAATCTTCTAAGTATAGAAGATTTTTTTTTATTGTTAATACGTAAAATAAAAATAATATTAAAATATAAAATAGAGTAATAATAATAAATAACCGAAAGAAAATTGTTTTCATAAATATTATAAATTATTTACAATAAGATTAATAAATTGTTATTTATCATTATCTCCTTTAAAACGATATCCTATACCCCTAATAGTTTCGAGACGATATTTTTCTTCTCCTAATTTTTCTCGTAAACGTTTTATATTTACATCTACAGTTCTATCAGATACATAAACATCTCTTCCCCAGACTCTATCTAACAAACGATCTCTTGTAAAAGCAATATCTGGATTTTCCATAAATAATTTCAAAAGTTTATATTCAATAAGAGTTAAATCAACATTTTTGCCATTTACTGTAACTTTATGGGCAGTTTTATTCATATGAATTCCACCAATAGTAATAGAACCTTCTAAATTATCTGATTTTTCCTTTCTCCTTAATACAGCTCGCAATCTGGCTATTAATTCTCTTTGACTAAATGGCTTGCGAATATAATCGTCTGCTCCCATTTCTAGACCAAGTACAGCATCTAATTCTCCCGCTTTTGCTGTTACCATAATAATAGGAACATCGTAATGGGATTTAATTTTTTTGCATAAATCTATTCCATTAATTCCCGGAATCATTATATCTAGTAAAATTATATCAGGTAAATGTTTCTGGATTTTATTCCATGCATCGAGACCATTATCAGATTTGGTTACTATAAATCCTTCTGCTTCTAAATTAAAGCTTATTATATTTTGGATATCTTCTTCATCTTCTACTACAAGTACCCTAATCCCTTTTGTATCTAAATTGTCTGCAAACTTGTTAAAAGACATATTTTGTAATGCTATATTATTCATAATAGGATAGTAAATCAATTATTATTACAAATAAATTACATTCTGATTAAAAATTTATGATAACAATATGAATAATATAAAGAAGGATAACAAAGCGGGTGAGGGGACTCGAACCCCCTCCAAAAGCTTGGAAGGCTTTTGTGCTACCGTTACACCACACCCGCACGTAGCAAAAACCATTACTTTCATAAGGATTTATATGTCAAATAAAAATCATATAAAAATGATTGCCAAATATAAAAAGTATAATTATAATATATTATAGATCAGGGTGCAGGCTATCGCGCTCCATAAGGGGTGAGGAAAGTCCGGACACCGCAAGGAAGGATACCGGGGAAATCCCGGGCATGCTTAAAGGCATGACGGAAAGTGCCACAGAAAAGAGACCGCCGATGGCTCATTAAAGAGCTCAGGCAAGGGTGAAAAGGTGAGGTAAGAGCTCACCGCTCCAAGGGTAACCGAGGAGGCAAGGTAAACCCTATCCGGTGTAATTCCATGTAGGTAGCCGCAAAGGCTTTCCTGGCCAAGGCTACGGGTGGGAAGCAAAGAACTTCTGGAGTAATCCAGAAGTCAAGATAAATGATAGCCTAAAACAGAATCCGGCTTATGCACCCTGAACCTTATTCTCCGTGTACAACTATACAAAATTCTTCGTATATAAAACTGAAATAGCGTTTAACTTCATAATCGATTGCTCGAACTTCTTTAATACCAGCTATAGCAGATGCACTCCGAATACTTGCATCTCCATATGTTATTAATTGAAACCATGAAGTAATACAAGATTTTCCCTGTCTACTACCAAGTTCCGATTTAGGAGAAATAAAATGATTTATCGAAATAGATTGATAAATCCAGCCATTAGGAGGTTCATAAGAGCTTCTAAGGTCTAAAATTCTACAATTAACAATAAATAAAAATATTATAAAAATAAAAATTTGTTTTTTCATAATAATATCCTATTTTTATTTATGATTTAAATGTTTTTGAATATATTCTTCTCCTCTAGGAGTTAAAATAGGTCCTTCTGGATTACCCTCCATAATTAGTTGATTGCCTACTAAAAAATGCCAGGCATCTCGAATTTTAAGTTTTTTTTCTGGTGGAAAATTATTTAGAGCTTCTGTCATTTTTTGTTTTGGTAGTACTTCTCCAGCATGAATATTATTTTCTTTAAAGATTTTTAATATCTCGCTTACAATATCCATCATAATAGATACAATTCTTTTTTATAATTATATTATTCAATACAATTTTAAAAATATTTAGTT
>BPII01000042.1 GCA_026004035.1 Candidatus Sericytochromatia bacterium
GATTCTCAAATAATAGAGAATTCTTCAAAAGAATCCCAAAATCTAAAACAAACTACTCCAATTAATCCCCCACAAATAGAAAAAACCTTCAACAAACATGAACCAGAAAATAAAACCTTAGAAAACCAAAGTAAAAAAGAACATTCTATTTCAGATAAATATTTAAAAAAACAAAAACCTGTCAATATAAACCAAATATCTTTAAAAAAGTCAATTCAGGAATTATTTTTAACCGGTTATTTATATTATGATCCTTCCAGAAGTACTTACATTTTATTCGAAAAACAGGATAAAACTCCCAGTGATTATTTAAGCAATTTAATACGCTTAGGAAATGCTACTTTAGAATGGAAAGAAAATAGCTTTATTATAAATTATGATGAGAATAAAATTTATCTAAATTACGAAAATTTAAAAGAAATTCGATTTAGTGAAGAATGTGCAGCTTTTATACCTAAAAATATTAACGAACCGTATTATTATTTTTTTTCTAATCAAATCCAGGAATTAAAGCAATTTTTAAAACAATATATAAATGATTCATAATTCTATTTGCCTCATAAATTTTCTTATAAAATTTGAACTTAATGCTAATTCATGTAGAAGTTTTAAAATCAAAAAAACAAAATAAAAAAAGAAAAATAATAAAATATATTTTTTTTATAGTGTTATTTCTATCATCTGGAATTTATATTTATTATAACCTTAATAATCTTAATTTATTTATCAGAACATTATTTTTACCAGAAGATATTAAATTCATAGAATCTAAAAATAAACAAATAGAAAGTAAATTATTAAACTGGATACAAAAGAATAATTTAAAAAGATTAAATTCATCAGAATATAAACAATATAAAAGTCTTTTAGATGATAATATCACTGTTCTACATTATTTAGAAAACTCTTCTCCCAATTTAAAAGAAATTTATTACTATTTAACATTATCTTATTTTTATAAAATAGTTTTAAATTTAGATTTTACTCAAGAAAATTTAATGAAACAAATTGTTCGAGGTTATTTACCACCAGTAATTATGGATTATAAAGATTACGAAACAAATATTAAAAGATTGCAGATTTACTCTAAAAAATTTTTAGCGTTAGAACAGGATCAAGAAAATAAATCAGATATTGTTTTTATTAGTATTTTTTCGGATGTTTTAAATTTCAAAATTCTTTCTAAAATTTATTATATTAAAATAAATCAAATTCAAAAAATTAACAATTTATTACTACTACCTTTTTACGAATGGTTTTTTTTAGTTATCAATTCTAACTATGGTGATATAGAAAAAATCAATCATTTTTTAAAATCAAAACATTTCTGGAATCTTTCTTCTAATGAAAAATTATTATTACAAGCAAATACATATTATTTTAAAAAAGATTATTTTAATTTACTCCAGACCTATTTTAAATTTAAAAATTCCAATAATTTAGAAAACTTGAAAAATATTAGTTCATCCTACGATAAATTTATATATATAGAATTTCTACGTCTGCTTGCAGAAACATATTTTTTACAAAAAAATTATAATTTTTCAAAATATTATATAAATGAAATAGAAAAATTAAACCCAGATCGTTCCGATAAATTTTTATTTACTAGAATTGAAGTAATTAAAAATAAAATAAAACAATCCCATTAAAATTTTTATAATAAAAGATTCAAATTAGATTGTCTTTTTATTGGTATATTTTTTTTTATCCATAGAGATAGAAAAAATAATAAAATAAATCAGGTGTGCTATGATATTCGATAAAATGTATAGTTTATTTTCCAATGATATGGGTATAGATTTAGGTACAGCAAATACATTAGTATATGTTAAAGGACAAGGAATTGTTTTAAATGAACCATCTGTTGTAGCTGTGCAATCATCTACTGGTAAAGTATTAGCAGTGGGGCATGAAGCAAAAAGAATGTTAGGAAGAACACCTGGAGATATTATGGCTATAAGGCCAATGAGAGATGGTGTTATTGCTGATTTTGAAACAGTAGAAAAAATGATACGTTATTTTATACAAAAAGTTCATAAAAGAACAACACTTGTAAAACCACGTTTAGTTATTGGTGTTCCATCTGGGATCACAGAAGTAGAAAAAAGAGCCGTTAGAGAATCAGCAGAACAAGCAGGAGCAAGAGAAATTTATCTAATTGAAGAAGCTTTAGCAGCAGCAATTGGTGCAAATATTCCTATTGATGAACCAGCAGGAACAATGATAGTTGATATTGGTGGTGGAACAACAGAAATTGCTGTAATTTCACTTGGTGGAATGGTTATTTCTGATTCTATTCGTATTGGTGGTGATGAATTAGATGAAGCTATTATTAGATATTTAAGAACACAATACAATTTAATTATAGGAGAACGTACAGCAGAGGAATTAAAATTTAAACTTGGTAATGCCTATCCAGAAAAACATGTAGAGACAATGGAAATAAAAGGTAGAGATGCAATCAGTGGTTTACCAAGAACCTTAGAAGTAGATTCAAACGAAATTCGAGAAGCTTTAAAAGAAACCGTTGATATGATTTTAGAAGCAATTAAAAGTACTCTTGAAAAAACACCACCTGAATTAGCAGCAGATATTGTAGAAAGAGGAATTGTTCTTACTGGAGGTGGATGTTTATTAAAAGGACTTGATAAATATTTAAGTAAAGAAACAGGTGTTCCGGTATTTCGCGCAGAAAACCCATTAATTTGCGTAGCCCTCGGTACTGGAAGATATTTAGAAGAACTAAATCGTATAAAAGGATTAGATCTTATTAATAAAAAAGTTTAATTATGCTCTGGGAATATCTAAGTAGATATAAAGTCTTTTTTAGTTTAAGTTTTTGTATATTATTTTCTATAACAAGCATTATATGGCAAAAAAATCCTATCTCCAATAGTAGTATCTATTTTAATAAAATTGCAGAGCAAACTAACTATTTTTTTAAAAATATTTTCAATTTTCCTTTTTTACTAATAGAAAGAATTTCTGAATATTCAGAATTAAAAGAAAAATATAAAAAATCCTTAGAAGAAATAGAAAAATATAAATTACAAAAAGAACAATATGAAATTTTATTAAAAGAAAATCAAAAATTACGACAACTTTTAGAATTTGAACCTTTAACGAATTATCCGGAAGTAAAAGCAGAAGTATTAGGTATTCGATTAAATTCAATTACTCCAAGAATTATTATAAACAAAGGAAAGAAACATGGTATAAAACCATTTATGCCAGTTATTGCCTTTGCAACAGATGAACATAATAATCCTATAAGAGCTGTCGTAGGGATTATAGCAATTGTTCAAAATACAAGTAGCATTATACAACCTATCCAACATCCACAAATGAAATTAGGTGTCAAAATTGAAAATACCAATCAATGGGCAATTTTAGAAGGGGATTCTTTTTCCTTTAAAAAATTAAAATTAAAATATATTACATCATCTTCTGCTAAAGAAAATAAATATTTTATAGATCCTTATATTGAATTAAGAAATTCCAGGGTAGTAACAAGTGGAAATGACGGAATTTTTCCACCTAATATTCCTGTGGGGATAATCATCGAAAAAGGTAATATAGATGAAAATAATTTTGCAACAGCATATTTAAAACCTTATATAGAAATTGATAAATTAGAATATGTAATGATAATTCAAAAAAATCCCGAACTTTGGTCGCAAGAATTAACAAATGAAATTAAGAATGAATTGCCTATACCTTTAACAACAGAATATATTCCTATGGAATTAATTGATAATTATAAAAATAAATTAGAAAATAAATTAAATAATAAAACTGAAAAGCAGAATAAAACTAATGATGATACAAATAAAAATAAGAATATATTAAATCAATCAGACAATAATGAAAATACAAAAGATAATAATTCAAATACTATAAAGAAACTTATAAATCCAAATGATCCATTTCAATAAAGGGTAATTATAATGTTAATAGAAATTATAGTAATTTTTGTAGGTTTAATTTTCTCTTATTTTTTAAAAGATATAAACTTTTTAAGTTTACAATTTGAATTTTTAAAGACAGGTAGTATTTACCCAGATTTTTTATTAATTTTTCTAATTTATTTTTCATTAAAAACAAATGAAATGTGGGGTATATGGCTTGGTTTTTTTGCTGGATTATTAGAAGATTCAACTATATTGAAATTTACACAGCAAAATAGTGAATATATTAATTTAATAGGTATACATACATTAATTTATCCAGTTTTAGGTTATATCTTAGGAAAAATCAATCGTTATTTAGATATTGATAATATAAGAACAATTGTTTTTGTAACTTTTTTATGTAGTTTAATTAGTAGATTTATGATATGGTTTATAATGGGAATAGTTGATGAATTTTATCAATCCTATGCATTTATTGCACCATCTATCTATACAAGTATCTTGGCTCCAGTATGGTTCTTTTTTCTAAAATGGATATATCATAAAGATGAATTATGAAATCAACAGTAACAGAATTTAAATTAGAACAACGTTTTAAAAATCGTTTATATTTTATTAATGTACTTTTTTTTATTATAATTTTGATTTTTTTTATTCAATTATTTAAATTACAAATCATTAATGGAGCAGAAAATAGAATATTATCAAAAAAATTCGTTAGTAGAGAAGAATATAAAATTGCCCCAAGAGGTTTTATATTTGATAGAGACTTTAATATAAAAGATCCTCTTGTTTATAATATTAATTATTTGAACTTTGTTATCTATCCTTCCCGTTTTAGTTCTTTTGAACAGGGATTAAAATATATTCTTAGCTTTTGTAAAATAATGGGGATTGATTGTAGCCAGTATTCTGAATATATGGATGCAAAATCATGGAAAAAATTAGCAAGAAGAAATGAAAAAATTACTCTTATAGAAAAGGTATCCCGAAAAGAACAGGAAAGAATTGTAATTTTTCAATTGGATAGAAAATATGGATATTTTGAAAATAATCATATTAGATATTATCCCTTAGGACCAGCTTTTGCTCATATTAGTGGATATATTGGCTTTCCTACTAGAAAAGAAATAGCAGAAAAAAAAGTTAAATTTTATCAAACCATTGGAAAAGATGGTCTTGAAGCATTTTATGATAAAGAAATTAGAGGTAAAGACGGAATAATCATACAAAATAAAATCTTTGATCAAACAGAACAATTAGTTAGTTCCCAACAAGGTAATCATTTAATTTTAAATATAGATAAAGATTTACAATTAATTGCTTATAAAGCTCTGGTAGAATCTCAGAAAAGAGGAACCGTTATTGTATTGAAAGCTAATACAGGAGAAATTCTTGCTCTTGCTTCTTATCCATCTTATGATCCTAATATTCTTTCTGATTCGGAAAATCCCTCAAGATTTGAACATTATAAAATTATCTCCAGATATAAAGGATTTTTAAATCTTGCTATTCAAGCAAAATTTCCACCAGCTTCTACTTTTAAACCTATTACTGCTATAGCAGCATTAGAAACCGGAAATCCATTAGAAATAAACGAAAATACTACTTTTTATTGTCCTGGATATTGGAAATTAAAATCTACCTTAAAAGGAGTGCCAGATAGTATTTATTATTGCCATAAAAGAGAAGGACATGGTAAATTAGATCTTATTCATGGAATTGCTGAAAGTTGTAATGTTTATTTTTATAATTTAGGATATAAAATTGGTCCTACTCCCATTATTCAATTTGCAAAAAAACTTGGACTTGATTCTAAAACAAATATTGATTTACCGGGAGAAATTAATGGCTTTGTTCCAGATCAACTCTGGAAACAAATTCGTTGGTCCAGTAAATGGTATGATGGTGATACTGTAAATATATCTATAGGACAGGGATTTATTGAAGTAACACCTATCGAAATGGCTATAGCATACAGTGCTATTG
>BPII01000043.1 GCA_026004035.1 Candidatus Sericytochromatia bacterium
CAATTCCCAAATAATAGAAAATTCTTCAGAAGAATCCCAATATTTAAAACAAACAACTCCAATTAGTAACCCATCAATAGAAAAATCTTCTATTAAATATGAACCACAAAATAAAACCTTAGAAAACCAAACCAAAAAAGAAAAAAAAGAAGATTCTATTTCTGATAAATATTTAAAAAAACAAAAATCTGTCAATATAAATCAATCCTTAAAAAAGTCAATTCAGGAATTATTTTTAACTGGTTATTTATATTATGATCTTTCAAGAAGTACATATATTTTATTCGAAAAACAAGATAAAACTCCCAGTGATTATTTAAGTAATTTAATACGCTTAGGAAATGCTACCTTAGAATGGAAAGAAAATAGCTTTATTATAAATTATGATGAGAATAAAATTTATCTAAATTATGAAAATTTAAAAGAAATTCGATTTAGTGAAGAATGTGCAGCTTTTATACCAAAAAATATTAACGAACCGTATTATTATTTTTTTTCTAATCAAATCCAAGAATTAAAGCAATTTTTAAAACAATATATAAATTATGCATAATTCTATTTGCCTAATAAATTTTCTTATAAAATTTGAACTTAATGCTAATTCATGTAGAAGTTTTAAAATCAAGAAAACAAAATAAAAAAAGGAAAATAATAAAATATATTTTTTTTATAGTATTATTTTTATCATCTGGAATTTATATTTATTACAACCACAAAAATCTTAATTTATTTTTCAGAACATTATTTCTACCAGAAGATATTAAATTCATAGAATCTAAAAATAAACAAATAGAAAATAAATTATTAATCTGGATACAAAAGAATAATTTAAAACGATTAAATTCATCTGAATATAAACAATATAAAAGTCTTTTAGATGATAATATCACTGTTTTGCATTATTTAGAAAACTCTTCTTCTAATTTAAAAGAAATTCATTACTATTTAACATTATCTTATTTTTATAAAATAGTTTTAAATTTAGATTTTTCTCAAGAAAATTTAATAAAACAAATTGTTCGAGGTTATTTACCTCCAGTAATTATGGATTATAAAGATTACGAAACAGATATTAAAAGATTGCAGATTTTCTCAAAAAAATTTTTAGCGTTAGAACAGGATGAAGAAAAAAAATCAGATATTGTTTTTATTAGTATTTTTTCTGATATTTTGAATTTCAAAATTCTTTCTAAAATTTATTATATTAAAATAAATCAAATTCAAATTAACAATTTATTACTACTACCTTTTTACGAATGGTTCTTTTTAGTTATCAATTCTAACTATGGTGATATAGAAAAAATCAATCATTTTTTAAAATCAAAACATTTCTGGAATCTTTCTTCTAATGAAAAATTATTATTACAAGCAAATACATATTATTTTAAAAAAGATTATTTTAATTTAATCCAGATCTATTTTAAATTTAAAAACTCCAATAATTTAGAAAATTTAAACAATATTAATTTACCCTACGATAAATTTCTATATATAGAATTTTTACGTCTTCTTGCAGAGACATATTTTTTGCAAAAAAATTATAATTATTCAAAATATTATATAAATGAAATAGAAAAATTAAATCCAGATCGTTCCGATAAATTTTTATTTAGTAGAATTGAAGTAATTAAAAATAAAATAAAACAATTCCATTAAAATTTTTATAATAAAAGATTCAATTTAGATTGTCTTTTTATTGGTATATTTTTTTTTATCCATATAAAGACAGAAAAAATTATAAAATAAATCAGGTGTGCTATGATATTCGATAAAATGTATAGTTTATTTTCCAATGATATGGGTATAGATTTAGGTACAGCAAATACATTAGTATATGTAAAAGGACAAGGTATTGTTTTAAATGAACCATCTGTAGTAGCTGTGCAATCATCTACTGGTAAAGTATTAGCCGTGGGGCATGAAGCAAAAAGAATGCTAGGAAGAACACCTGGAGATATTATGGCTATAAGGCCAATGAGAGATGGTGTTATTGCTGATTTTGAAACAGTAGAAAAAATGATTCGTTATTTTATACAAAAAGTTCATAAAAGAACAACACTTGTAAAACCACGTTTGGTTATTGGTGTTCCATCCGGGATAACAGAAGTAGAAAAAAGAGCCGTTAGAGAATCAGCAGAACAAGCAGGAGCAAGGGAAATTTATCTAATTGAAGAAGCTTTAGCAGCAGCAATTGGTGCAAATATTCCTATTGATGAACCAGCAGGAACAATGATAGTTGATATTGGTGGTGGAACAACAGAAATTGCTGTAATTTCACTTGGTGGGATGGTTATTTCTGATTCTATTCGTATTGGTGGTGATGAATTAGATGAAGCTATTATTAGATATTTAAGAACACAATATAATTTAATTATAGGAGAACGTACAGCAGAGGAATTAAAATTTAAACTTGGTAATGCCTATCCAGAAAAACATGTAGAGACAATGGAAATAAAAGGTAGAGATGCAATCAGTGGTTTACCAAGAACCTTAGAAGTAGATTCAAACGAAATTCGAGAAGCTTTAAAAGAAACCGTTGATATGATCTTAGAAGCAATTAAAAGTACTCTTGAAAAAACACCACCTGAATTAGCAGCAGATATTGTAGAAAGAGGAATTGTTCTTACTGGAGGTGGATGTTTATTAAAAGGACTTGATAAATATTTAAGTAAAGAAACAGGTGTTCCGGTCTTTCGCGCAGAAAATCCATTAATTTGCGTAGCCCTCGGTACTGGAAGATATTTAGAAGAATTAAATCGTATTAAAGGATTAGATCTTATTAATAAAAAAGTTTAATTATGCTCTGGGAATATCTAAATAGATATAAAGTCTTTTTTAGTTTAAGTTTTTGTATTTTATTTTCTTTAATAAGCATTATATGGCAAAAAAATCCTATCTCCAATAGTAGTGTCTATTTTAATAAGATTGCAGAACAAACTAACTACTTTTTTAAAAATATTTTCAATTTTCCTTTTTTAATAATAGAAAGAATTTCTGAATATTCAGAATTAAAAGAAAAATATAAAAAATCATTAGAAGAAATAGAAAAATATAAATTACAAAAAGAACAATATGAAATTTTATTAAAAGAAAATCAAAAATTACGACAACTTTTAGAATTTGAACCTTTAACAAATTATCAGGAAGTAAAAGCAGAAGTATTAGGTATTCGCTTAAATTCAATTACTCCAAGAATTATTATAAACAAAGGAAAGAAACATGGTATAAAACCATTTATGCCGGTTATTGCCTTTGCAACAGATGAAAATAATAATCCTATAAGAACCGTCGTAGGGATTATAGCAATTGTTCAAAATACAAGTAGCATTATACAACCTATCCAACATCCCCAAATGAAATTAGGGGTTAAAATTGAAAATACGAATCAATGGGCAATTTTAGAAGGTGATTCTTTTTCTTTCAATAAATTAAAATTAAAATATATTACATCTTCTTCTGCTAAAGAAAGTAAATATTTTATAGATCCTTATATTGAATTAAGGAACTCCAAAGTAGTAACAAGTGGAAATGATGGAATTTTTCCACCTAATATTCCTGTTGGGATAATCATCGAAAAAGGTAATATAGATGAAAATAATTTTGCAACAGCTTATTTAAAACCTTATATAGAAATTGATAAATTAGAATATGTAATGATAATTCAAAAAAATCCCGAACTTTGGTCGCAAGAATTAACAAATGAAATTAAGAATGAATTGCCTATACCTTTAACAACAGAATATATTCCTATGGAATTAATTGATAATTATAAAAATAAATTAGAAAATAAATTAAATAATAAAACTGAAAAGGAGAATAAAACTAATGATGATACAAATAAGAATATATTAAATCAATTAGACAATAAAGAAAATACAAAAGATAATAATTCAAATACTATAAAGAAACTTATAAATCCAAATGATCCATTTCAATAAAGGGTAATTATAATGTTAATAGAAATTATAGTAATTTTTGTAGGTTTAATTTTTTCTTATTTTTTAAAAGATATAAACTTTTTAAGTTTACAATTTGAATTTTTAAAGACAGGCAGTATTTATCCAGATTTTTTATTAATTTTTTTAATTTATTTTTCATTAAAAACAAATGAAATGTGGGGTATTTGGCTTGGTTTTTTTGCTGGTTTATTAGAAGATTCAACTATATTAAAATTTACACAGCAAAATAGTGAATATATTAATTTAATTGGTATACATACATTAATTTATCCAATTTTAGGTTTTATCTTAGGAAAAATCAATCGCTATTTAGATATTGATAATATAAGAACAATTGTTTTTGTAACTTTTTTATGTAGTTTAACAAGTAGATTAATAATATGGTTTATAATGGGAATAGTTGATGAATTTTATCAATCCTATGCATTTATTGCACCATCTATTTATACGAGTATATTAGCTCCAGTATGGTTCTTTTTTCTAAAATGGATATATCATAAAGATGAATTATGAAATCAACAGTAACAGAATATAAATTAGAACAACGTTTTAAAAATCGTTTATATTTTATCAATGTACTTTTTTTTATTATAATTTTGATTTTTTTTATTCAATTATTTAAATTACAAATCATTAATGGAGCAGAAAATAGAATATTATCAAAAAAATTTGTTAGTAGAGAAGAATATAAAATTGCCCCAAGAGGTTTTATATTTGATAGAGATTTCAATATAAAGGATCCTCTTGTTTATAATATTAATTATTTGAACTTTGTTATCTATCCTTCCCGTTTTAGTTCTTTTGAACAGGGTTTCAAATATATTCTTAGCTTTTGCAAAATAATGGGAATTGATTGTAGACAGTATTCTGAATATATGGACGCAAAAACCTGGAAAAAATTAGCAAGAAGAAATGAAAAAATTACTCTTATTGAAAAGGTATCTCGAAAAGAACAGGAAAGAATTGTAATTTTCCAATTGGATAGAAAGTATGGATATTTTGAAAATAATCATATTAGATATTATCCCTTAGGACCAGCTTTTGCTCATATTAGTGGTTATATTGGCTTTCCTACTAGAAAAGAAATAGCAGAAAAAAAAGTTAAATTTTATCAAACCATTGGGAAAGATGGTCTTGAAGCATTTTATGATAAAGAAATTAGAGGTAAAGATGGAATAATTATACAAAATAAAATCTTTGATCAAACAGAACAATTAGTTAGTTCCCAACAGGGTAATCACTTGATTTTAAATATAGATAAAGATTTACAATTAATTGCTTATAAAGCTCTGATAGAATCTCAGAAAAGAGGAACCGTTATTGTAATGAAAGCTAATACAGGAGAAATTCTTGCTCTTGCTTCTTATCCATCTTATGATCCTAATATTCTTTCTGATGCCGGAAATCCTACAAGATTCGATCATTATAAAATAATCACTACATATAAAGGATTTTTAAATCTTGCTATT
This sequence comes from Candidatus Sericytochromatia bacterium, assembly GCA_026004035.1. Taxonomy (GTDB): domain Bacteria; phylum Cyanobacteriota; class Sericytochromatia; order UBA7694; family JACMQJ01; genus BPII01. The sequence continues at coordinate 5,429 of BPII01000043.1, forward strand.
CAAGCGAAATTTCCTCCAGCTTCTACTTTTAAACCCATTACTGCTGTAGCAGCATTAGAAACCGGAAATCCATTAGAAATAAATGAAAATACCACTTTTTATTGTCCTGGATATTGGAAATTAAAATCTACCTTAAAAGGAGTGCCAGATAGTATTTATTATTGCCATAAAAGAGAAGGACATGGTAAATTAGATCTTATTCATGGAATTGCTGAAAGTTGTAATGTTTATTTTTATAATTTAGGATATAAAATTGGTCCTACTCCCATTATTCAATTTGCAAAAAAACTTGGACTTGATTCTAAAACAAATATTGATTTACCAGGAGAAATTAATGGCTTTGTTCCAGATCAACTCTGGAAACAAATTCGTTGGTCCAGTAAATGGTATGATGGTGATACTATAAACTTATCTATTGGACAGGGATTTGTTGAAGTAACACCTATCGAAATGGCTGTAGCTTATAGTGCTATA
>BPII01000044.1 GCA_026004035.1 Candidatus Sericytochromatia bacterium
AGAACAATATAAATTAGAAATCAGCTATGGTAAAAAAATACGAAATTTAGAAGAAAAAAAGGATATAGAAAAATTACGATATAAAATGAATCCAACTTCTAATCGAAAAGCAATTTTAACACGAACAGAAAATGCTATTAATCAGGCAAAAAAGGAACTCGAAGAACATATTAGAGAATTGCATCACTTAGCATTAATAAAAACAGAAATTGAACTTTTCCAGATTTATTGGGTATTATAAAATTTAATTTATAAAGTATCTTTTATGATATCGATCTCTTCCTGAATTATTTTTAATAATGCTTCATCATAACGAAATATTATTATGCTAATATCGTCTAAATGAATTTTATTATATATATTTTTATATTTTGTATAGATATCTTTAATAATTTCATTCAACGATAGATGATTATTTCGCAATAAATATTCACAAATTTCAACTTCATTAATTTTATCTTTATTTTTAAAGATATCCAATTCGAATAATCCATCAGAATAAAAATAAAGTGTATCCCCATCACTTATCGGGAAAGTTTTTATTTCTGGTTCTATGAATAATCTGGGATGAATAATACTGCCAGAAGTTTCTAAAATTTTATATTTTTTATCTTTTGAAATTAGTATAGGATAAGGATGTCCACAACGAGCAATAATGGTTTGTTTATTAACTATATCTATTAATGAAATAACCATACTCAAATGATGACTTTCAGCACGATGTTTTATAAATCCGTAAATATGATTTATAATATATTCAGGTAATTCTTTTATTTGATCTTTTTCTCGAAATGATTGAATGATTTGTTCTATATATCCTTTTACTAAAGCACTGATTACAGCAGTACCTATATTATGTCCCGAAACATCTATTTGAATGATTACAATATGATTTTTGATAACATAAAAACAATTTAAATCTCCTCCTAATCCTCTTGGCGGTATATGTAAATATGCTAAGTAGTTTTTAAGTTTTACAAAAGGATAATCAGGTAATATAAATTTTTGAATATCTTTCGCAAACTGAATTTCCATATCATATTCTTTTGATTTTATCATATAAGAATTAAATCGATAACCAAGTCCTAAGGAAATTAATGACATATCAAGTGCAGAACCAACTAAAATTGCCCAATTAGAATAATGATAATCTAATTGTAATTGCGAAAAATCTATTAAAATTCGAATTATAATAGATAAAATTAAAATAAACCAGGAAATAAGTAAAATTTTTGCATAAGGACTGTTTTTGAATGTTCCATAAAATGTTATTATTATCATTACAAAAGATGATATCAAAAGATTAATTAAAACCACTTTATTAATAAGTAAAATATTATTAACAAATATTAAAGTTTTACTTATCAACAAATAAGATATAATACCAATACTTAAAAAATATAATTTTTTATTTATCTTTTTTAAATCTAAAAATACTATCATAAAAAGATAAGCAAAAATAATTGTTAGATTTTCTAAAATATAATTTGCAATTTGTGCAAAATAAGGGTAATTCCCCCAAATATATTCATAAGCATATCCTGTTATACTTAAAATGGTTAAACCTAAGAAAAATAAAAAAGAAACATAATAAAGATAAATTCTATCTTTTATAGAAAAATATAAAAAAAGATTAAATAAACACATGATTGCAATCATTCCTATATAAATTCCATATATAAGTTGATTATTTCTTATATAGGTTATAAAACTATCTTCCTGAAATAATATTAAAGGTAATTGAATTGAAGAAGTAGATTCAATTTCTAATAATAATATTTTTCCTTCCTCTGGTATTAATTCTAAGCTATAAAAAAATTCATTCGATTTAATATTTCTTTTATTGAATGGAAAATGATCACCCAACTTGGTTATTTTGATTTGTTTATTATAAATTTCGTAAACATTGATTTTATCAATATGCCAGGGAGCTATTAATAAATATAATTTAATAGATTGTTTTTCATTATTATATAATGAAACATATATCCATAATCTGCCTTTATAAAATCCAATTAAATGAGATTTCATTAAACTAAAATATCTAATAAATTTGCTCTTATTAAAAAGAAATTCCTGTATTTTATCAAATTGAAAATTTTTTTCTGTATCATAAAAAATATAAGAATTAGAAAGAGCATTGTATATCTTTTTGTTAGAGGTAATAATAATTTTTTCTTGCGAAAATAATGAATTTATTAACATATAAAAGATGATTGTAAATTGTAATAATTTTATTTTCATATATAGATTATATTAACCTATTAATAATAGATATATAAAGATATTTTTTTATTGCCCTGTCAATATAATTCTATAAATTCTGTTTTTATATGAATAAAATAATAGAATTTAATCAAGAGAATAAAGGTCCATTAAATGGTATAAAAGTATTAGATTTTACAATGCTACTTCCTGGTCCTTTATGTACAATGCATTTAGGAGATATGGGTGCAGAAGTTATTAAAGTAGAACATCCTATTGCATTCGATAATACTCGAAAAATGGGACCATACTTTTCTGAAAAAAATATAAATTCTTATTATTATCTTCTGAATAGAAATAAAAAATCTATCGCAATTAATTATAAACGAAAAGATGGTGTAGAAATACTTAAACGAATTATACCTAAATTTGATATTATCGTTGAAGGTTTTAGACCAGGTATGATGGATGAAATTGGACTTGGATACGAAGAAATAAAAAAAATTAAACCTGATGTTATATATTGTTCTATTTCTGGATTTGGCAAAGATAGTCCTTATAAAGATTTTGCTGGTCATGATGCTAATTATTTAGCTTTATCCGGAATATTAGATTTAATAGGTGATGAAAAACCTATTTTACCTGCCATTCAGATTGCAGATATTCTTGGTGGAACATTAAGTGCATTAACTTCTATATTAGCAGCTTTATATTATAGAGAAAAAACAGGTGAAGGACAATATCTTGATGTAAGTATTACAGATTCTGTAATGCAGGTTGCTACATTAAGTATAGGAGATTTTTTAGCAACCAAACAACAACCAAAAAGAAATAAAACATATTTAAGTGGACTTATTCCTAATTATCAAATCTATCAATGTGCAGATGGTCGTTTTGTAGTATTGGCTGCTTTAGAGGGTCAGTTCTTTCAGGTTTTTTTAAAACAAATCCAAAGAGAAGATTTATTAAAAGCAACCATAGATGGAAAATACGAAGAAGTTAAAAAAGAATTAGAAAATTATTTTAAAACTAAAACCTACCAGGATTTAGAACCTATCTTTAAAAATCCCAATGCCTGTTTATTTCCTATTTTAACATTAGAAGAAGTTTTTAATCAAATACATTTCCTCGAAAGAGGTACAATTATCCATATAAATGATAAAGAATTAGGTTTAATAAAAATTCCTGGTTCTCCATTTAAATTTTCTAAAACTGCTATTTCTTATCGATTACCACCTCCTAAATTAGGTGAACATACAGAAGAAATTTTAAAAGACCTAAATATTGATGAAAATACTTATCAGGAATTAGAAAAAAAACGTATTATTCTTAGAAATAAATAAGCGCTCCTGATTGAGCGCTTAAACTTATATTATTTTTTAATCATAATAAGCAATATAGTCTATGATTGCAGCATAGAATTCCATTTCGTCGAATGTATCTGGTGGTATGCCAATTACATCAATATGATCTTGATTAATGATAGCTTCTTTAGAAATCATTTGCTGTTCAGAAGGATGATTAATATCAAAAACATAACCAGTATTATAATAAGTATTTATTATATCCATTATACCACAGCATTTTACTTTATATATTAATCGATAACCCATTTGCTGAGAATTAATCCCTACTAATCCATCATCATCAGTATCTGTTTTATTCCCATTTCCTCTACCTGCAGCACCATCATTATCACAATCATCAAGGCAATATCCATTTCCATCTATATCATAGAATGCTTTAACAAGTAATAAAATAGGATTTAAACTTAATCCCTGTTGATGCGTCATTAAACTTGCATAACGTTCTGCATAAAGAGGACTAATAGGATTTTTCTCATTAAATTGCTTTGCTCCTGTTAATTTTCCATCCTTAGGGTCATAATCATTGTACATTAATTGTTTTAAAGACTCAATTGCATCATTACCCGATCCATAAATAATATTTCCAAATACATTAAATAATGCAGAAAGAATTTTTTCTAGTGTATAATTCTCCAGAACAAATTTCGCAACAGGAGAACCTCTATGGGGAGAAGATATACTTATCAATACTTTTACAACACGATATCCTTTACGAGCATATAATTCTTTTGCAGCCTTTCTTATATCCAAACCACCCTGCGAATGTCCAATCATATTTATATGGCTGGAACCTGTTGCTGCCATATAGCTTTCTACTTGATTTGCTAATTGCCATCCTCTATATTCAGAATTTTGAAAAGGTGTTACAGTAGTTGCAATTGCTTTTTGTTTTTTATCAATATACCAATTACAGGCAAATTCCAGAAATTTATCACAAGGATCACCAACAAAAGTACCATAATCGTCCCCCCAGTAATCATAACCTAAAATATCATCAAAGCCACCCATACCATGAGCAAAAACTACCGGATAGGTTGTTCTTGCCGCTCTTCCCCATGTTGATGTTATTAATATAAACATCAACAATACTATTATTATTTTTCCTTTCATATAAATATATTATAAATATAACATCTACGTTATCAATATAAAAAATAATAACAGTAATGTTTTTTTCTGATTTTGTCCATATAGGGACAATTTTAGACTAATTTTGTTCTATTTGGGACAATTTACATGATAAATTTTATAAAAATAAACTAACATACTGAATTTTCTAAAAACTTTTTTATTCATTGAATATATTCACGAAATATAATAATTATTGATTTTTTATCGCTTTTTTTAGGTAAGTTTTTAAGTTGTTTCGATAAAGTAATTTTTTTAATTAAAAACCCTGATTTTCTATTTAAGTTTTTTAAAACTTCTATTTTTTTACCTAAGTTAGCATTTCTTAAATTACGCAAACATAAAACTTACGTCTCAAAAAAAACACTTACAATATTCTCTGGATATTTATAAAAATAAATTATAATCAAATTTTTCTTTACTTTTTAGATATTTTTTTTATAATGCAAATATGTCTCTAAAAACAGAATTTAGAAGAGCTAAAATTAAAAAATTTATCACTTTCCTTAAAGAAAATAAAGAAGATATTGCTCTACAGGAGTTAGATGAAATCTTCGAAGAAATTGTCGAAGAACAACAATATTTTGTACAAAAATCAGAATTTCGAGAGTTAATCATCGAAATACGAGAAGGCTTTAAAACAATGGATAAGCGATTTCAGGATCTTATTCATTATATAGATAAACGATTCGAAGATATGAACAAGCGTTTTGAAGATATAAATAAACGTTTTGAAGACACAAATAAACGCTTTGAAGACACAAATAAACGCTTTGAAGATATAAATAAACGCTTTGAAGATATAAACAAGCGCTTCGAAGACATAAACAAACGTTTTGAAGAACAGTTACAATATATGAATAAACGATTCGAAGCCATAGATAAAAGATTTGAGGATATAAATAAAAAAATTAACTTTATCCAATGGTTAATAGTAGTGTTAGTTAGTATTTTATTTAGCACAATGACCTATTTTAATAATAAAAATTATGAAATATTACAAAAAATATTAGAAACAAATCAACAAATTCAACAAGAATTAAAAAAAGACAAAAATAAAATCTAAAATTCTTATTTAATAGACTTTTATATCTTCCAATGATATTTAAAA
>BPII01000045.1 GCA_026004035.1 Candidatus Sericytochromatia bacterium
AGAACAATATAAATTAGAAATCAGCTATGGTAAAAAAATACGAAATTTAGAAGAAAAAAAGGATATAGAAAAATTACGTTATAAAATGAATCCAACTTCTAATCGAAAAGCCATTTTAACACGAACAGAAAATGCTATTAATCAGGCAAAAAAGGAACTCGAAGAGCATATTCGAGAATTACATCATTTAGCATTAATAAAAACAGAAATTGAACTTTTCCAGATTTATTGGGTATTATAAAATTTAATTTATAAAGTATCTTTTATGATATCGATCTCTTCCTGAATTATTTTTAATAATGCTTCATCATAACGAAATATTATTATGCTAATATCGTCTAAATGAATTTTATTATATATATTTTTATATTTTATATAGATATCTTTTATAATTTCATTCAATAATAGATGATTGATTCTCAATAAATATTCACAAATCTCAATTTCATTAATTTTATCTTTATTTTTAAAGATATCCAATTCGAATAATCCATCAGAATAAAAATAAAGGGTATCTCCATCACTTATCGGAAAGGTTTTTATTTCTGGCTCTATAAATAATTTGGGATGAATTATACTACCAGAAGTTTCTAAAATTTTAAATTTCTTATCTTTTGAAATTAGTATAGGATAAGGATGTCCACAACGAGCAATAATGGTTTGTTTATTAAATAAATCTATTAATGAAATAACCATACTCAAATGATGGCTTTCAGCACGATGTTTTATAAATCCATAAATATGATTTATAATATATTCAGGTAATTCTTTTATTTGATCTTTTTCTCGAAATGATTGAATGATTTGTTCTATATATCCTTTTACTAAAGCACTGATTACAGCTGTACCTATATTATGTCCCGAAACATCTATTTGAATGATTACAATATGATTTTTAATAACATAAAAACAATTTAAATCTCCTCCTAATCCTCTTGGCGGTATATGTAAATATGTTAAGTAGTTTTTAAGTTTTATAAAAGGATAATCAGGTAATATAAATTTTTGAATATCTTTCGCAAACTGAATTTCCATATCATATTCTTTTGATTTTATCATATAAGAATTAAATCGATAACCAAGTCCTAAGGAAATTAATGACATATCAAGTGCAGAACCAACTAAAATTGCCCAATTAGAATAGTGATAATCTAATTGTAATTGAGAGAAGTCCATTAAAATTCGAATTATAATAGATAAAATTAAAATAAACCAGGATATAAGTAAAATTTTTGCATAAGGACTTTTTTTGAATGTTCCATAAATTGTTATTATTATCATTACAAAAGATGATATTAAAAGATTAATTAAAACCATTTTATTAATAAGTAAAATATTATTAATAAATATCAAAATTTTACTGATTAACAAATAAGATATAATACCGATACCTAAATAATATAACTTTTTATTTATCTTTTTTATATCTAAAAATACTATCATAAAAAGATAAGCAAAAATAATTGTTAGATTTTCTAAAATATAATTTACAATTTGTGCAAAATAAGGGTAATTCCCCCAAATATATTCATAAGCATATCCTGTTATACTTAAAATGGTTAAACCTAAGAAAAATAAAAAAGAAACATAATAAAGATAAATTCTATCTTTTATAGAAAAATATAAAAAAAGATTAAATAAACACATGATTGCAATCATTCCTATATAAATTCCATATATAAGTTGATTATTTCTTATATAGGTTATAAAACTATCTTCCTGAAATAATGTTAAAGGCAATTGAATTGAAGAAGTAGATTCAATTTCTAATAATAAAATTTTTTCTTCCTCTGGCATTAATTCTAAGCTATAAAAAAATTCATTCGATTTAATATTTCTTTTACTGAATGGATAGTGATCCCCTAAATTGACTATTTTGATTTGTTTATTATAAATTTCGTAAACATTGATTTTATCAATATGCCAGGGAGCTATTAATAAATATAATTTAATAGATTGTTTTTTATTATTATATAATGAAACATATATCCATAATCTACCTTTATAAAATCCAATTAAATGAGATTTCATTAAACTAAAATATCGATAAAATTTGCTCTTATTAAAAAGAAATTCCTGTATTTGAACAAACTGAAAATTTTTTTCCGTATCATAAAAAATATAAGAATTAAAAAGAGCATTGTATATCTTTTTGTTAGAGGTAATAATAATTTTTTCTTGCGAAAATAATGAATTTATTAATATATAAAAGATGATTGTAAATTGTAATAATTTTATTTTCATATATAAAATATATTAAATTATTAATAGTAGATATATAAAGATATTTTTTTTATTGCCCTGTCAATATAATTCTATAAATTCTGTTTTTATATGAATAAAATAATAGAATTTAATCAAGAGAATAAAGGTCCATTAAATGGTATAAAAGTATTAGATTTTACAATGCTACTTCCTGGTCCTTTATGTACAATGCATTTAGGAGATATGGGTGCAGAAGTTATTAAAGTAGAACATCCTATTGCATTCGATAATACTCGAAAAATGGGACCATACTTTTCTGAAAAAAATATAAATTCATATTATTATCTTCTGAATAGAAATAAAAAATCTATCGCAATTAATTATAAACGAAAAGATGGTGTAGAAATACTTAAACGAATTATACCTAAATTTGACATTATCGTGGAAGGTTTTAGACCAGGTATGATGGACGAAATTGGGCTTGGATACGAAGAAATAAAAAAAATTAAACCTGATATTATATATTGCTCTATATCTGGATTTGGCAAAGATAGTCCTTATAAAGATTTTGCTGGTCATGATGCTAATTATTTAGCTTTATCCGGAATCTTAGATTTAATAGGTGATGAAAAACCTATTTTACCTGCCATTCAAATTGCAGATATTCTTGGTGGAACATTAAGTGCATTAACTTCTATATTAGCAGCTTTATATTATAGAGAAAAAACAGGCGAAGGACAATATCTTGATGTAAGTATTACAGATTCCGTAATGCAAGTTGCTACATTAAGTATAGGAGATTTTTTAGCAACCAAACAACAACCGAAAAGAAATAAAACATATTTAAGTGGACTTATTCCTAATTATCAAATCTATCAATGTGCAGATGGTCGTTTTGTAGTATTGGCTGCTTTAGAAGGTCAGTTCTTTCAGGTTTTTTTAAAACAAATCCAAAGAGAAGATTTATTAAAAGCAACCATAGATGGAAAATACGAAGAAGTTAAAAAAGAATTAGAATATTATTTTAAAACTAAAACCTACCAGGATTTAGAACCTATCTTTAAAAATCCCAATGCCTGTTTATTTCCTATTTTAACATTAGAAGAAGTTTTTAATCAAATACATTTCCTCGAAAGAGGTACAATTATCCATATAAATGATAAAGAATTAGGTTTAATTAAAATTCCTGGTTCTCCATTTAAATTTTCTAAAACTGCTATTTCTTATCGATTACCACCTCCTAAATTAGGTGAACACACAGAAGAAATTTTAAAAGACCTAAATATTGATGAAAATACTTATCAGGAATTAGAAAAAAAACGTATTATTCTTAGAAATAAATAAGCGCTCCTGATTGAGCGCTTAAAAAATATATTATTTTTTAATCATAATAAGCAATATAGTCTATGATTGCCGCATAGAATTCCATTTCGTCGAATGTATCTGGTGGTATGCCAATTACATCAATATGATCTTGATTAATGATAGCTTCTTTAGAAATCATTTGCTGTTCAGAAGGATGACTAATATCAGAAACATAACCAGTATTATAATAAGTATTTATTATATCCATTATACCACAGCATTTTATTTTATATATTAATCGATAACCCATTTGCTGAGAATTAATCCCTACTAATCCATCATCATCAGTATCTGTTTTATTCCCATTTCCTCTACCTGCTGCACCATCATTATCACAATCATCAAGGCAATATCCATTTCCATCAATATCATAAAATGCTTTAACAAGTAATAAAATAGGATTTAAACTTAATCCCTGTTGATGCGTCATTAAACTTACATAACGTTCTGCATAAAGAAGATTAATAGGATTTTTCTCATTAAATTGCTTTGCACCTGTTAATTTTCCATCATTAGGGTCATAATCATTATACATTAATTGTTTTAAAGATTCAATTGCATCATTACCCGATCCATAAATAATATTTCCAAATACATTAAATAATGCAGAAAGAATTTTTTCGAGTGTATAATTCTCCAGAACAAATTTCGCAACAGGAGAACCTCTATGGGGAGAAGATATGCTTATCAATACTTTTACAACACGATATCCTTTACGAGCATATAATTCTTTTGCAGCCTTTCTTATATCCAATCCACCCTGAGAATGTCCAATCATATTTATATGGCTGGAACCTGTTGCGGCCATATAGCTTTCTACTTGATTTGCTAATTGCCATCCTCGATATTCTGAATTATGAAATGGTTGAACAGAAGCAGCCATTGTTTTTTGACCTGAATCTATATAAGAATTACAAGAAGTTTCTAAAAAAGCATCACATGGATCACCTACAAAAGTACCATAATCGTCCCCCCAGTAATCATAACCTAAAATATCATCAAAGCCGCCCATACCATGAGCAAAAACCACCGGATAGGTTGTTCTTGCAGCTCTTCCCCATGTTGATGTTATCATTATAAACATCAACAATACTATTATTATTTTTCCTTTCATAAGGATATATTATAAATATACCATCTATGTTATCAATATAAAAAATAATAACAATAATGTTTTTTTCTGATTTTGTCCATATATGGACAATTTTAGACAAATTTTGTTCTATTTAGGACAATTTATATGATAAATTTTACAAAAATATACTAACATACGGAATTTTTTAAAACATTTTTTATTTATTGAATATATTCACGAAATATAAAAATATATTCTTATTGATTTTTTATTGCTTTTTTAAGGTAAGTTTTTAAGTTGTTTCGATAAAGTAATGGTTTTTAATTAAAATCCCTGATTCTTTATTTAAGTTTTTTGAAACTTTTATTTTTATTACTGGTTACCATTTCTTAAATTAAGCAAACATAAAACTTACATCTCAAAAAAAATCACTTTCAATATTCACTGGATATTTATAAAAATAAATTATAATAAAATTTTTCTTTACTTTTTAGATTTTTTTATAATGCAAATATGTCTATAAAAGCTGAATTTAGAAGAGCTAAAATTAAAAAATTTATAACTTTCCTTAAAGAAAACAAAGAAGATATTGCATTACAGGAGTTAGATGAAATTTTCGAAGAACAACAATATTTTGTATAAAAATCGGAATTTCAAGAGTTAATCATCGAAGTACGAGAGGTTTAAAACAATGGATAAGCAATTTCAGAATCTTATTCATTATATAAATAAACGATTCGAAGACATAAACAAACGTTTTGAAGAACAATTACAATATAAGAATAAACGCTTCGAAACCATAGATAAAAGATTCGAAGATATAAATAAAAAAATTAATTTTATCCAATGGTTAATAGTAGTGTTAGTTAGTATTTTATTTAGCACAATGACCTATTTTAATAATAAAAATTATGAGATATTACAAAAAATATTAGAAGAAAATCAACAAATTCAACAAGAATTAAAAAAAGATAAAAACAAAATCTAAAATTCTTATTATTAGATTTCTATATCTTTCCAATGATATTTAAAG
>BPII01000046.1 GCA_026004035.1 Candidatus Sericytochromatia bacterium
TTCTATTTCCTTGAATAGCTGTTAAACTCTATAAATTTAAAAAAGCCATATATATTATCTTTTTATTTCGATAAAAACTGATTTTGCTTATAATATAATCACAAAACAATTGACGAAATTATAATAAAGATTTTATATTATTTTAAATTATTAAATAATAGTCAGGTAAAGAAAATGCCTTTATCAGTATTCATAAAAAACAAAATCATAGTTAAAATTTTAAAAACTGAAAATACAAATTCTAAATTAGCTTTATTATTTAAAGGGAAAATCAAAGACTTTATAATAGAATCATTCAATAAAGAATAACTGCTATATTAAGAGGCTAAAATAAAAGCTATGATGTCCATAAATAAACGAAGAACATACGGGGAACATCTAACTCCTATACAAATCTTTAAAAAATATATATTACCAGAAATCCAAAATCAATTATATAATTATATTTGGGTTGATTTATTCGCTGGTAAAGGAAATTTAATTCTTCCTATTTTAGAATTGATTCCTCAGAATAAAAGAATTGAATTTTTTAGAAAACATATCTATCTTTTTGATATTCAAAAAAAATTAGTAAAACTGGCTATACAAAATGCAACAAAATATGGAATTCCTAAGGAAATTGCAGAGCAAAACATCATCCAAAGAGACACTATTAAAAATTACCCCACTTTTATTTTGGATAGCGATTTACCGGTGTATCATATCACTAATCCACCTTATCTTTATATTGGCTATATTGTTAAACATAAAGAAACGCAAAAATATTTAAAATACTTTGTAGGTAAAAATGAAGGATATCAAGATCTATATCAACTTGGATTAATGAATGACTTACGATTTAATATAAATAAAATGATCTATATTGTACCTTCTAACTTTTTATTCGGTTATTCTATTTCTAATAAAATCAGAAATGATTTTTTTAAGTATTATAAAATATCAAAAGCTATCATCTTCGAAAAAGAAATATTTGAATATACTGGCACAAATGTAATGCTCTGTTATTTTGAAAGAAAAAACAAACCAGAACATAAAATATTTTCCTTCAAAGGAACGAAGATAAATAAATATATCCAAAAAAAAATTTATACGCTTTCTCCAGAAAACTATTATCGTGCTGGAAATATATTTGAAAATTTTATAAATGAATTTAAAGCAAATTCTCCTTTGAAAATCAACTTTTATCTTACCTTAGAAGAAGTAGAACAAAATAAAGGTAATCTTAAAATCAACGTTATTGATGCTAATAAATTTAATGGTAAAGAATATCAAAAATCCCAAATATACGTAAATAAAAAACTTTATAATAAAATCAAATCCAATATATTATTTATAAGAACAGTAGATACAGGTAGCTCCAATGGAAAAGCTGGACTTTATAAAATATATGATATTTTCCAGGTTGAGGGAATTCTTGTAAGTCGTGCAAAATATAGAACACATCCCATTCAGATATTTATAGAACCCCTACTCTCTTACGAAGAACAAATTCTCTTAATGAATTATTTTAATCTACTGCTTGAATATTTTAGAAAAAAAACAGATAGTGAATTTTTAACAACCTATAAATATTCTAATAGCGAATATACAAGAAAATATTTAGGTTTATCTCAGACCAAAAAACTAATATATACCTTCCCCTGGCTAAAACTAACAAAAAAAGAAAAAACATATTTAAAATTTTTAATTACCAATAAAGAGATTAATAAAATCATCACATTTATCAAAAACCATAAATGAAAAAATATATACTAATAAAATCCCCTTACTGGAAACATTTTTTATAATAATTTTATTTTTTTATTTATTTTACCAAAAATGTTTGACTAATAGTTTTACTTTTTTATTTAGTGATTTTGGTATTTGAATTAAAGTGAATATTTCTAAATTCATTAGAATATATAAAAAATTAAAATAAAAATAATTTTAGTAAAAAACATACTATGAAAATAGAATCTGGAAACGTTAGGAAGGTTATAATCAGTGTTTATTATGGTCAGGAACAATTAAATGATAATAAGAAGATAAAAGCAATTTTTGGAAAAAAATGGAATCCACAAGGAAAATACTGGGAAGTTCTTTATAGTGATGATTTAATAGCAAAACTTCAAAGTTTTTTTGTAGGGAGTGGAACATGACCAAAGAAACAAAAAATAATGATCATCCAGAGGGATGTATATATGAACTGTTTATATATTTTCCAGATTTAATAATATATCAGAATAGTTCGTATATGAACGAGTTAAGTGAAATGCCCGCCGTCGCCTTGGAAAGATTTAAAAAGAAAAGAAAGATCATCTTATGGAGAGGAAAACTATGGAAACACTAAATAAAAAAAGAAGAACATACGGAGAACATCTAACTCCAATTCAAATATTTAAAGAATTTATATTACCTGAGATACGAGATCAACTGTATAATTATATATGGGTTGATTTATTTGCAGGAAAAGGAAACTTAATTCTTCCAATTTTAGAATTAATTTCCCAGGACGAAAGAATAGAATTTTTCAAAAAGCACATTTTTCTTTTTGATATTCAAAAAGAATTGGTTGAGCAGGCTATACAAAATGCAGTGGGATATGGAATCCCTAAGGAAATTGCAGAGCAAAACATCATTCAAAGAGATACTATTAAAAACTATCCTAAATTTTTGCTTGATTTGGATTTACCAGTTTATCATATAACAAATCCACCATATATATATATTGGTTATATTGTGAAACATAAGGAGACGCAGAAATATATGGAATATTTTAAAGGAACTAATGAAGGATACCAAGATTTATATCAGCTTGGGTTAATAAATGATTTGCGTCATGGAATTAAAAAATTGGTTTATATAATACCTTCTAACTTCTTGTTTGGTTTTTCAGTTTCAAATAAGATTAGGGATGACTTTTTGAAGTATTATACAATCACAAAAGCTATAATTTTTGAAAAGGAAATATTTGAATACACAGGAACAAATGTAGTTATTTGCTTCTTTGAAAGGAAGAAAACACCAAAAAACGAAACATTTTCATTTGAGGGTATCAAGATAAACAAAGAAATACAAAAGAAGGTTTATACTCTTGATCCTAAAAACCACTATCGTGCAGGAAATGTTTTTGAAGATTTTGTTAATGAGTTTAAAGCGGATAATCCCATAAAATTAAAATATTATCTTACTATAGATGAAGTAGAAAAAAATAAAGGTGATTCTGAAATTGAGGTGATAGATGCAAATGGTTTTAACGGTAAAGAATATGAAAAATTAAAAATATATGTGAATAAAGAACTATACAATAAAATCAAATCCAACATTTTATTTGTAAGAACAGTTGATACGGGAAGTTTAAATGGGAGAGCAGGGCTTAATAAATTTAAAGACGTCTTTGGAGGGGATGGAATCTTAGTAACCAAAGCAAAATATAGAACGCACCCAATTCAAATATTCATAGAACCTCTACTTTCACCCGAAGAACAAACTTTACTTATGAATTACTTTAATTTGATGCTTGAATATTTTAGAGAAAAAACAGATAGTGAGTTTATGACAACGTACAAATATTCAAATAGTGAATATACAAGAAAATATCTTGGCTTATCTCAAGTAAAGAAATTAATCCAAACTTTCCCTTGGCTAAAACTAACAGAAAGTGAACGAACATATTTTAAAGAAATAATCGAAAGTAAAGATGTGGATGAAGTAATATCTTTTGTAAAAAAGAAAAATGGAAAAAGGAAATTCGAACTATGGTTCTGAAAGAGAATAAATATTATTGGACAGTATCCTTAAATCACCCTGAGCCTGCAGCAGATGATTACTACATATTTGATCAAGTAATTGTCTCTGACAAAAATCTAATTCAAAAAATTGAGAGATTGAGAGAACTGATAATAAGCTATTGCGTAATGATAGAAAAGGATAAAAATTCAGCATCCAAAATTTTAGATGAAATACATAAGATAATTGTATCTATAGACAAAATTCAATATACAGAATTCATAGCATTTTGGAAAGCATTTGATATGTCTTATTCTGTTTTTAAGAAATTACCTAATCAAAAATTCATTTTGGAAGGTTTGCTCCAGGAATATTGTGAAAGAAGACGTAAGCTCTACGATAAGCTTGTATATAGCAATGTAACTGTTCAAGCATTATATGATAGCGGATCATCCCGTAAAAAGGGTACATCAGGAATAGAAAAAATAAAAGAAATAATGAAAAGTATATTTGGAGATATTCCTAAAGCTAACTCGATTAATGATATAAAAAGATTAAATTTGACCTATCTTTTACCTGATAGTGGGGATATAGACTTATTCTTGAAGTTTTTAGATAATTTCAACCTGAAATTTCCTTATGGTAGAGGTAAGCAAAATAAAATGCCCGATTTCCTGTTAAAATGTGGCAAGCATATATTAATTATTGAGGCAAAACATTTAAAAGAACCTGGTGGAGAACAAAACAAATCTATGAGTGAATTAATTGATTTTATTCAGCAAAATGAAAATGATCCTAAAATACATTATGTAAGTTTTATAGATGGTGTATATTTCAATCTCTTAATTAGTCCTCCAGTATCAAGAAGAAAAAAAGAAAATAAAATTCAACAGCAGAGAAATGATATAGAGTCTTCCTTGGAAACATATAAGAATAACTTTTTTGTGAATACTGCTGGTTTGAAAACTCTCTTAAATGATTTATCGGAGGAATTAAAAAATGAGTGAAATTTACAGCGACGGTGAACACTCTACGGCAACTTCGTTGCCTTGCCTCAGCCCTAACGGGCTTCGATCACTTAACAAGCGGGTATCTGGCTTCGGTTGTTGCCTTCTCCCAAATCCTTGTCGCTTAGGACTTTAGATACTCGCCAAACGTTAGCAGAAATTCTTCATGCCGCCTTAGGAATATTTAAAAATATGAGAGAAATCATATTAAGGAAGTGAAAAATATGGAAATAGTACAAATGAAACTATTTGAAATAAAAAATGAAGAATCTTTCAATCATACTGCTGATACATATAAAGGTATTTATGCATTACATGAGTATTGTTCAAGAAAGCCACATATAAGCTCTAAATATAATAATAAAATGATATTATTCATAATATAATCACAAAACAATTGACGAAATCATAATAAAGATTTTATATTATTTTAAATTCAATATATGAGAGAAATTATGAAAATAAAAGATTTTCTTGAAGAATTTAAAAAAGAAATTGAAAAGTTATATGGTGACAGATTAAAGCAAATTATACTTTATGGAACATATGCGAGAGGTGATTTTTATAAAGAATCAGATATAGATCTGCACATAGTTCTTAAAGTTAAAGTAGTTCCGGGAAAAGAAATTGATAGGTTGATAGATATAATTACAGAAATAAATCTGAAATATGGTGTGCTATTATCAGTTTATTCAGGCCTAAAAAGAAAAATATGATAAGTTCATTGAAGATCCAGAAAAACTCATCCAAATGATCAAAAAGTGATTTTATACTAAACCAATATAATTGTATCTTTATATAAATTTATTTTATATAAAACTTTTTGAGGGAAA